>JABISG010000001.1 GCA_018699955.1 Planctomycetaceae bacterium
AAAACACGGTGATCATTATCGGCTATCAAGCCGAGCACACACTGGGCCGCCGCATTGTTGAGCGTCAGCCGACCTTGCGGATCTTCGACCGCAATGTGCCTCTGAGGGCGAACGTTGAAGTGTTGAACGGGCTGTCGGCGCATGCCGACGCCGAGGACTTCAAATGGTGGTACGAACACATGGCCCGCGAAAGCGGAATTGGCCAGGCGTTTCTCGTTCACGGGGAATCCAAATCGTTGGAGGCGATGGCCGGACTGATCCACGATTTCTGCGACGAAGATGCGATCATTCCGGAACTGCATCAATCGTTTGAGCTGTGATTTGCATGCAGGTATTGACAGACGTCCATCAACACAGTCGAATGCACCATTCTTCCGAATTGGTCACGGCGTGTGTGCAATGCCTCATCCCGATAAGAACATGATCGCACTCGGCATTCGCCAGCCATGGGCCGAGCTGATTCTCCGCGGCACCAAGACCATCGAGGTTCGATCAAAACACACTGCAAAGCGCGGTGCAATCTATGTTTATGCGTCGAAGAAATTCGGAGGGATCGCCGCCGCCGATGACGCGATTGTCAGCCACCAGCTCGACGAGGAAGCACTTCCACGCGGCCTGATTGTCGGTACCGTCGAGATTGTCGATTGTCGGCCCTGTGAACCAGCCGATGCCGCGGCGACCTGTGTCCCACCTTCGTACCTGGAAAATCACTTTTCCTGGATGTTGGCCAACCCACAGCGATTCGACGAGCCATTGACCGTCCGGTTTCTACCGTACGGCGTGTGGTTTTATCCCTGGAAACGACGCAACGGCCGATCACGGCGTGGTGGCGAGCGGCCGGTGTAAACCGGCTGATGCATCTTGTTGATGTCGCGCGCAAAAGCCGTCGGGTTGCGGCCCGAGGGATCGGACGGCCTAATTGTTTCGGGTTGCGGTCAGCATCTCTGCCGCAAATTCACCGACTTGCGTGACGGCAGCGCTAGTCTCTGCCGGTGGTTCGAGTTGGCGAACGATGGCCGAGCCGACAATGATGCCGTCGGCCACGGCCCGAAGACTCTCGACTTGATCGGGACGGCTCACGCCGAAACCGACTGCCAACGGCAGGTCGGTCTTCGTCTTCAACCACTCCAACTGGTCCTGAAGTTCAGCGGGCAACTCGTTGCGTACACCGGTCGTGCCGGCGACCGAGATACAGTAAACGAACCCGCTGGCCGCGCTCAGAATTCGCTCAACGCGTTCGGGCGGCGTGAGCGGTGAGACGAGTTGAATGAGATCGAGTTCGTGCTTCTTGACGGCGGCGGCGAAATCGGCCGCTTCATCACCCGGCAAATCGGGGACAATCAGTCCAGAAAACCCGGACTCCTTCGCGCGGGCAAGAAACGCGTCGATTCCGATACGGAAGATGATTGCATAAGAGACCATCGCCACCAACGGTGGAATGTTCTCCCCTTTCAGGCTGCCCACGCCTTCAAAGATATCGTTGACGTGCAAGCCCTTTTCCAGCGCACGCGTGTATGACGCTTGAATGACGGGACCGTCGGCAATCGGATCGCTGTAGGGAAAACCGACTTCGATCAGATCGACGCCGCGTTCGGCCAGTTCGCGAATCAACGCCAACGTCGCCGCCATATCGGGATCGCCAGCGGTGACAAACGGCATGAATGCCATTTGGCCGCGAGATTGCAATTCTGAAAACGTGTCGTTAATGCGAGACACCGGGGGCGTCCTTAGGTCAGGGGTCAGGAAGAGATCATTTGTTGATGCGATCTCTGAAATCTGGTTTCAAATTTCGCGGCCGAGCAGTCGGGCGACTTCATTTACATCTTTGTCGCCCCGCCCCGACAGGCAGACGACGACAATATCGTTCGGATCGCGCTTGCGAGCCGTCTTGAGCACCTGTGCGATGGCGTGCGAACTTTCGATTGCGGGAAGAATGCCTTCCAGCGTTGCCATTTTCTGGAAGGCGTCGAGCGCTTCGCTGTCGGTGATGGGCGTGTATTGAACCCGGCCGGTGTCTTTCCAATAGGCGTGTTCGGGGCCAACGCCGGGGTAATCGAGGCCGGCCGAAATCGAATGCACGTCGAGCGTCTGTCCGTCGTCGTCCTGCAAAACATAGCTGTAGCTGCCGTGTAGCACACCGGGGCCACCGTAGGTAATTGTTGCAGCATGTTCCCCCGAATCCGAACTGCGTCCGCCCGCTTCAACTCCGGTCAACTTCACTTCGGCGTCTTCAACAAAGGGGTAAAACATTCCCGCCGAATTTGACCCGCCGCCAACGCAGGCGATGATTTCGTTGGGCAAGCAGCCGGCCGACTCCAGAATCTGTTCTCGCGTCTCGTTGCCAATGACCGCTTGAAAATCGCGGACCATCATTGGAAACGGATGCGGCCCAACGACCGAGCCGATGATGTAATGTGTATCGCCGACCGAAGCCATCCAGTCGCGCATCGCCTCGTTCACCGCGTCGCGAAGTGTTCTCGAACCGCTGGTCACCGGGCGAACTTCAGCGCCCATTGTCTTCATGTTGAAGACGTTCAGCCGTTGGCGACGGATGTCCTCTTCTCCCATGAAGACAACGCATTCCATCCCAAAGCGTGCACAAGCGGTCGCGGTGGCGACACCGTGCTGGCCGGCTCCCGTTTCGGCAATCACACGTTTCTTGCCCATCCGCAGGGTCAGCAGCGCCTGCCCGATGGTGTTGTTGATTTTGTGTGCTCCGGTGTGATTGAGGTCTTCCCGCTTGAGATAAATCTGCGCCCCGCCGCAATGCTCGGTGAGCCGTTGTGCGAAATAAAGCGGGCTGGGACGGCCGACGTAGTTTTTCAGCAGGTCGCTCAACTCCGCCTGAAAGGCGTCGTCGTTCTTTGCCTGTTCGTATGCGGCCGTCAGTTCTTCCAGCGCGTGCATCAGCGTTTCGGGTACGAAGCGGCGGCCGAAGTCGCCAAAACGGCCCGAGGCATCGGGAACGTGGCTGCTGGCGGCTGTCGATGCGGTATCGATGGAAGTCATATGGTTTCTCGGATTCGTTGACGGTGTGAACCCGTCATTCTAGATGATCGATGCTGATTGTGCGAGAATGCGACGGTTGCAATATTCTTGGCGTACCGGGCGCGACCAATGGTCGCGGCTTTACAATGGATGCAAGGTGGTGAATGTTCGATTTTGAGATGGCCGAAACAGACGAGGCGCTGGCCGCGCTGAATGAACGTGGGCGGAACGTGTTGCCGGGCGGCGTTTGCAGCAGTACGCGGTTTAATCAGGCGTGGGGGCGGCCGGTGTACGCCTCGCGATCGCAGGGGGCGCGGTTCTGGGATATCCAGGGACGCGAGTTCCTCGACATGTCGATGAGCCACGGAGCCACTCTGCTGGGCCACGGACACGAATCACTCAAGCAAGTCTTCGAGAAAGCTTGGGAATTGGGCGGACTCTGCAGCCTCGATTCGCCGCTGCACATCGAACTGGCCGAAGAACTTTGTCGGCTCGTCCCCTGCGGTGAACGCGCGCGGTTCACTTCGTCCGGCTCCGAGGCGACACTGCATGCACTGCGGTTATGCCGGGCGGCAAGCGGACGTGAAAAGATCATCCGCTTCTTCGGCCACTTTCACGGTTACCACGAGCTGACGTTCATCGCCGGACACCCCCCTGCCGACCAATTGGATGCATCGCCACCGTACCGCGAAAGTGCAGGCATTCCGCAGTCGATGGCCGAATTGATCGTCCCATTGCCATACAACGACATCGCCGCGCTCGAAGCGGCCGTCGAACGCCACAAGGACGAAGTCGGGACGATTCTTATCGAGCCGGTCGATTTTAACTGTGGTTGCATTCTGCCCGAGCCGGGATTTCTGGAGCGGGCGCGCGAATTGGCGAGCGAACACAACATGGTGCTGTTCTTCGATGAGATTCAGTCGTTCGCAAAAAAGAGTGCCGGAGGGGCACAGCAGGATTTCGGTGTCACGCCCGATATTTGCACCATCGGCAAATCGTTGGGCGCGGGGTTGCCGCTCTCGGCCATTTTGGGATCGGCCGAATTGATGGACCGGTACAAGCCGGTGGGCGACGTGGCGCACTCGGGGACGTTCAATGCCCCGCTGACGTCAATTCTCGCCGGGCTGGCGTTTGTTGCTGAGATCGATCGGCCGGAGTTCTGGCAGACGATTGAATCGCTGGCAGCGCGGCTGTTTGCCGGGCTGGATGACATTGCCGCCCGCAGTCCGATTCCCGTGCGATTTCAGCGGCACGGCAGTCGGTTCGGCATCATCTTCGGCACGCGCGAGCCGGTGATCAACTATCGGCAAAGCTTGTGCCACAAGCCGGAGACGATGCTCGAATTCTGCCGACAAACGACCGACCGCGGCGTGTATTTTCACGACTACGGTGGCGGGGCGTGTCACCACGGGTTCTCGCTGGCGCACACTGCCGACGACATCGACCGCGTGCTGGAAGTGATGGACGAGTCGCTGCAAGCGATGGGGTGAGCGTATGCCGAAACGACACTCGATTGAGAAACCCGATTTTTTGGAAAAGCCGGGTTTCTGGCATGCGGTATCTCACACCTGCGTTTCTTGCGTGCAATGTGGTGGCGGAAACTGGTAGAGTGGGGCTTTGCAAATTCAGTTCGCCCGCATGGGGATTTTCGCTCTCGGCTGTATGTCTTGGCCGGGGATGCGAGGCGATCACTCAGCATATCGATTCAACCGCTGGAGTTGCCAGATGCCGGTTAAGGTTCGTTGTTCCGGTTGTGAGAAAGTTCTCAACGCGCCCGATAAGGCGCGCGGCAAGTCGTTGAAGTGTCCGCATTGCTCGGAAAGAGTCCGCGTTCCGGCGCGCAAGAAAAGCGGGGCGACAGGGGCGAAAAAGAAGAAGCGAACGCGCCGGCCCGCCGATGACGGCGACTTTCTCGGTGGCATGAATCTCGATCGTATGGAAGACGAGTCGGCCGACGTCTGCCAAAAGTGTGGTGCCACCGTCTACGAAGACGACGAAGTCTGCAAAGCCTGCGGCATTAACCTGGCGACCGGCAAGACCCACGTGAAACGCAAAGGCCCCGATCCGTCACGGTTCTACGGCGAAGCGTGGTCCGGTTCGTGGAGTTTTATGCTCAAGAACATGAAGCTTGCGTTCTTCACCGGAAGCGTGTGGACGCTGTTTTTTGTCCTGTATGTGGGTGGAGCGGCGGCAACAGGTGCCCTACACACATGGGAAACCGGCCGCGCCATTGAGGCCGACAAAGTACAGCGGGAGAAAGACTCCAAGGTTGGAGCGAAACCGGGGGAGGAAAAACAAGTTCAGGCACCAATGACGCGCGGACAGGCCGCGATCAAGGCGGTGACGACACCGCCCGTCCTGGCCATGGGTTTCGTGACCGTCTTGATGGTGATGGGAGGGCTGGGCTGGGGTTGGAACGTTTCGGCGAAAGTCATCGAGCAAACGATGCGAAAGAAGAAACAGCTTGAGATGCGAAAGGTGCAATTCGATTTCTTTCAAAACGTGATCCTCGGATTCAAAGCCTTTTTCTGGCCCATAGTGGTTTTAATGCCAGTGTTCGCCGTTGCTCTCTTGGCCATTGTTCCAATGATCATCGCGAGTGCGCTCGTATTCGGCTCGATGGGTCCTTTGGGGATTACGCTCATCGCGCTCGGCTTGTACACAATTCCCATTTTCGTCTTCCCCGTCGCGCAGGTCCACATGACCATGCCGTACACTTACCCGGCGTTCTTGCCTTGGGACATGCTACGACTTTTCTTCCGCAACATTGGTCCTGCGCTGTATTGGCTGGTGATGTACATCGTTGTGGTTTCGCCGTTGCTTGTCATCTGTGGAATTCTAATGTGGCAGTTCGGTAGCGACCTCATACCAACAATCGCAGGTAAGCTAATCGACATGACGGCTTGGGCTGTCAAAACCATCGGTGAAGACCCGGAGAAACGAGACGCATTTACCTTTAAGGCCCTGTGGCTTTGCGTTGCCGGCTTGTCGCTATCAATTGGGACGGCACTTGTCATGATCCCGCTATCGTTTCCGGCGCTGTTTCTGATGCGTGCCAACGGTCTATTGGGTTATTACAACCGCCGCACGCTGGATCTGGTCACCCGGCAAAAACCGAACATTCCCTGCGGCTTCTGGGTGCGATACCTGGCGATGATGATCGATGGGTTGTTGATTCTGTTGGCGATGGTCGTTTTGAGCATCGTGTTCCAATTGGCGACCTTTATTATCAACTCAATCGGTTACGATTTCACCTTGAAAGCGCAAGCCTATGCCTTTCTGGGAATCTTCGTGCTGATGCCCATGTATTACTACACAAAATCGGAAGCGGGCATCTTCCAGGGAACGCTGGGCAAGCGGTCGCTGGGAATCAAAGTCGTCAACATGAAGGACGAACCGATTTCGCTCAAACAGGCCTATGGGCGATTTTGGGGTAAGTTCATCTCGACGATCATCCTGGGAGGCGGATATGTCATGGCCGGTTTGACCGAAAACAAGCAGGCGCTGCACGACCAGATGGCCAAGGCAAAGGTCGTTTGGGAAGGCGACGACGAACGCAGCTAGCCGCTTTTATCACGCGACGCGGTGCTTCGCTTGGGTTATCGTTGTTTTGCGCCTTCACCCAGCGTCGATAACAATTTCTTCGCTGCGGCATGTTGTGGATCGAGCGCCAGCGCGCGACGGCAATGTTGAATCGCTTCGGCTCGTTCGCCTTTGTGGTCCGCGAAACAGCGGGCGGCGCGAAAATGGACGTCGGCGTTCCAGGGGCGGCGAATGAGATCGCAGCGGCGATAAACCAGTTCGCGCGTGAGGTCTCCTTCGCTGCGGTAATGGTCGCCGAGCGCTTCGGCCAGTCGCGTCATCATGTCGTCCAACGAAAGGTCGGCAAACACTTGCTGACTGGCCTCATCGAGAACACCGAGTTCCTGCTTGATCTTGGCGATGAGTTCTTCCGCATGCACGGCCGCGTCAAATGTCTCGTTCATCGGGAAGACGTTCAGCACGCGCAACGCCTGAGAGAGTCCCGAAATCCGATCTTCCGGCAGCAGTCCCAGCAGCGCGTCGAATTCTGCATCCGCAGGAACTTTCGCCTCGTCCCATTCCCGGCCGAGGACGTCCGCTTGCACGAAGTGGCCGAGAAGGGACGCCAGTCGCCGATGCCCCACGAGATTGTAGTGAACGTGTTCCAGAAAGAGTTCCGAACCAAGCGCCCGTGGTCCCGCATCGGTTGCCAGTTGCTTTGCGGTATCGGCAAAGAAGATATTCGATTTGTCTGATCGTGTGGCGACATCGCGAACGATTCCGCCGAACGAACTTGGCGCTCGGAAGCGGCAACCGTCGATGTCGCGGGCCAATTCGAATGCCTCACGTGACTCGTCGAAACGCTCCAGTCCCTCCAGACATTGTCCCAGACGGTAAAACAGCAACGATGAATCATCGGAGATTGTTTTCGCGCTTTCGAGGTGTGTTAACGCTTCGGTCCACGACGCGGTCGCGGTGAGTTCTCGCCCCCGATTGAATGACGTCAACCAACGCTCGCGGTCTTTGTCGGCCAGTTGTTCCGGCACATGGAAACTCACGGGGCTGTGTCCGCTGAGATTCGAGGCGACCGTCGTCAACACGACGGGAATTCCAGCAGACGATGTCGTATCGACAATGCGCTGCAAATTGGATCGATAGCAACTCTCTGCCTGCTGAAACAACGGACCGCTCCGCGGAATTGTTACCGTTGCCGGCAGCGACTCCATCGCGTTCGTCCGGTTCGCTTCGTCATCGGCAAAGCAGCCGGCAACCAGTTGAAACAGGCGAGTCCGCCGGGCTTTTACGGCCATCGAATAAGCAGCCTGCGGTGCCACAGAATCTGTCGATGCGACGCCGGTTGGTCCATAGAATTCGTTGTGACCGGTGTGGACGATGATCAAATCCGGTTCCATTGCGACGGCCTGACCGACAATGTCGGCCACACTGAAACTGTTGATCGCGATGATGCCCGTGTTGATCACCTCGAATCTTTGTCCGGTGTTCTGTTGGTTGAGCAAGACCTCCAACTGTCTGGGAAACGCGAGTTCCGGAGGGTAGGGAAACCCGAGGACCGTCGATCCTCCCACAACGACAATACGGTACACGCCATCGGGCCGCGGCAATTCGAACCGTCGCGGCTCGGGACCGGCCAATTCTCGCCCCCCAAAGTAACCTTTCTCCGCCAGGGGATTGACCTGATAGCGAAGAGCCGTCGGTTTGCCTGGAACATCAATCACCAGGTTCAAGTCATCGCCGACGCCAAATGCAATCAACAACAACTCCACGATTGCGAGAATCAGCACCGGCAGCGCAATCGCAGCCAAACGAAAGCACCAGCGTCTGCGCTTCGACGACTCCTTTAGCGGCTGATCAGCGGGTGAGCCGGATGCCTTGCCATCGTTTGTTTTCGGTGTCGGTGCATCGCCCGTCATTCTCGCTCTTCCTCGATTGCCGGTGGATCGGCCTCACCCCGAATTCGGATCCAATGATCGTGGAAGGAGATGGTCGGGTGAATCTCAACCCGTGGCATGTGGCACGAAATGCAGCCGGTGCTCGGAGAGACGCTGCATTGAACGGCCTGCGAGACATCCGCCGAATGGCATTGCAAGCATTTCTGCTCGTAGTCGCGAGTCGATCTTTTTGCGGCATGCTGGTGCGGGTCGTGGCAGGTTGAGCAGAGCAACCGTTGCGACTTCACGTAACACTTCGATTGGACGAGACCCACCGGTTGATAGCGAACGATCTTTGCGTTGTCCCGACGAATTTGGCTCGGCTTGATGTTGTTCACACCGCGGTGACATTCGGCACAGATACTGATTTGCTTATCCGTCCGCCATGACCGGCTCTCGAAGCCGGCGTTTGTCGCTGTCGGGTCGTCGGCCATCAATGTCGCGTGCGAAGCACCACCGGAATGGCAGCTTTCGCAACCGACGTTGGGAATGAGATCGACGAGCGTGTCGTCCTGGATACTGCAGGATGTGGTGTGGCATCCGAAGCAGCGTTCGAGGGTCTCTCCACGAATGACACGGCCGAAGTGTTCAATCTCGTGCTGAACCTTGAGGCCAAGCTGCCCGGGTGTGAGTGCCGCTCGATCCATGCCGCTGAACCACGTAACTCGGTGTTCGATACCGACTGGTGTACCACTTCCGTCCGGGGTCAACGCCATCAGCGTCATTGCGTGTTCGCCCGATCCAAACGCGAACTGCAGGGGAAACCGGTCACCACCAAACACACCGGGAACGGACACATCGACACCGGATTCGTTCGCCCGATATTGGAACGTCTTGCCACGTTCCCGATCTTCAAATGTCAGACCGTCGAACTGTTCCCGCAAGGGGAAATCGCGCGTTGACCAGAAGGTTCGTGCGTGGCCGCTTTGCAAATAGTTTTGGAACTGCTCGGCGTGGCACTCTTCGCAGTTGGAAGAGCCGACAAATCGTTCCGTATTTCCGGCGGACGAGGGTGGGTGAGGCGGACTTTTCGAATCGGTCCCGCTCCACATCGACCAGCCACCGAAAATTGCAGCGACCGCCGAAATCGCCACGGCAGCGAATACGAAAGACAATCGGTTTGTTCGGACAGTCGGGTTCTGCATGCGGCAAGTATATCAAAACTTCAGGCAAGGAAACGCGCCGAAGAGAGTGACATGGCGCGGATGCGCTCAGCCGGGCAATGCTTCGGCGGTGCTGCCCTCGACGACGCGCCGATTGACATCGCCGCGGCCCAGCTTCCAGATGTATCCATCGACGATGAAGTGGTGAATGTTGATCGCGGCAATGACCAGCAAGACGCTTTCGGCCGCACCGAATCCCAGCATCTGAAAACTGAACGGCAGGCAGTTGAACAACGCATAACCGAGCACGATCGACAATCCATAAAAGTAGACCGCATGATAGACCGCTCCCCGAGAGTTTTTCGGTCGGGCCACACAATCACGGACGTAAAAAATCATCACGATCGTCAAATACTGAACACCATGAAAAATCGTCGCCCACACGAATCCATCGAGCAACGGAAAAACGACAAACCAAATCGCGTTGGCCAGGATCACAAGCAGACTGATGAGCGGCATGCTGCGGCCCGCCTTCAGCCACACCTGTCCGAAGAGCAGCAGCGGCAACACCAATGCCGAATATCCCAGGATCGCCGATGACCATTCGACGACACTCCGCCAGTCGCCAGAGTTCCACAGAAG
Organism: Planctomycetaceae bacterium; assembly: GCA_018699955.1. GTDB lineage: Bacteria > Planctomycetota > Planctomycetia > Planctomycetales > Planctomycetaceae > JABISG01. The sequence goes on from JABISG010000001.1 coordinate 10,205, forward strand.
ATGTTCTGGAACAACCCATGCGGCTCCGTGTTTCGATAACCCGGTGAGCAGCACCTTGAAGAACGGCAGAATTGCGATCCACCACAAGACGCGTTTCTGACGTTTCGTCAGATCGCATCCCGACCGAACGCAGTACATGACCGCCAGTCCGTACGCTTGCGCGGCGTAGTGGTAGGGCGACCAGGAAAGGTATATGAGTTGCACGTACCGACCGACTGAATCGGCGGCAAACAGGCAGAGCGTCAGCACTCCCAGTGTCACAGCCGGAAGGGCCAAAGTGAGGAACGGCAACGCGTCTCGCGCGCCAGGTTTTGTATACAGTCGCACTGTCGAGGCGGCGAAATGTGCACTGTTGCTGAAAAGAATAAACCACGGCAACATTGAAAAGTCGAACATCGCCGAGCGGTCGGACAGCCAATACACCGCCGGAATCACAATCAGGCTGAGTCCACCGCCGATCAGAAGATAGTCGAATATCGGATGGACAAAACAGCGGCCGATCAAACCGGAGGAAACGGGGGCGGCACGGTCAGCCATTTGAAATGCTCTCAGAGGAACGCACCAGCAATGTCGGCCGCAACGTGCCGCGAATTCGACTCTCAGTAGTTTCGCAACGGATACGCCAAGGCGCGCTTTGCCGGCTCCGATTTGGGATTCAGCCGCAGGGCCTTCCTGTAAGAAACGGCTGCTTCGCGATTGCGCCCCATCGCCAGCATGACGGCCCCGTAAGTTGTGTGCAACCAATCGACAGACGGATCGAGCTTAATCGCATACCTGCTGTGGACCAACGCTTCATCCAGCGCTCCGGTGGTGAGCAGGACGCCGGCGAGTTCACCGTGAAGTTCGGCATCGCCCGGCGTGTGGTTCAACAGACCGCGCAACGCCACGGCCTTGCTCTCCAGGTCATTGGTGTCACTTGCGGTCAAAAGCAGTTGAAGTTGAGCACCGGCGTCGTTGAAATCAATGGAAGCGGCAGTTCGCAATTCGGGAATCAACTCGCCTCGTTTTCCCGTCTCCAGCAACTGCCGATGGTTGTCCGTGTATCCAAATCGGACACCTGGCAGTCGCCCGCTCACATGAATCGAATAGCCAATGCCGCCACACAACAGCAGCGCAAGAACCGAATTCCCCACAACAAAAAGTGGTGTCGATCGGCTGCGCCTCTGCTGCCTGGGCTGGTTGATCTGGCTCATCGTACCTACCGAGAGGGAACGCGGCCCCGTGCTGCCTTTTATTCGGTACCCGTTCCGCCCTTGTTGTACTCCTCTGCGCTCATGCCTTCCATGCCGGCGTCCTTCATGTCTTGTTCGACATTGGTTTCAGTCGATGTTTCGGATGAATCCGTTGCGTCTGCGTTGTTGTCGGCAGGGCCGCAGCCTGCAATTGTCCAGACACCAAGAGCGGCAAAAACCAATATGAATCGAGTCATGGGAAAGTGCCTTTCGTTGGGGGATTTGAATCATTGGAGAAGACTGGAGCCACACAGGCAGTGCCGTGCGCCTAACTCCCGTGCTCACGAAACCACGTTGCAACCAAATTAGAACAGTGGTTCGTTCGAAATTCAACCAATTGGTGCGCGAGTCATTCAACTCGCCGCATTCACTCATTCTGTCTTCTTAGAATTGATGAGTCGAAACTCGTCCGTTCCTTCGACAATTGCGATTTCGCAATCGACGGGAAGATCGTGGAATACCTGCCGTTCGCCGGTCGGCCAGCGAATCGTCAGCTTATCGATCACTTGCGCACCCTCGACGCCGACGTTCAGACGTGCTGGGCTTTGTCCCATAAATCCATTTGCAGAAAACAGATCGCGAACGATCGTACGGCCGGAAATTTCGACAGTTGCCCGAGCACCGATCGCCGAACGGTTGCTTTTTGTACCGCGCAATGAGATGACAACGCGGTGATGCTCTCGCGGAAAGCGATTCAGGAACAGTCTTAACGGGCCGCCTCCAACCGATCCAACAAGAAGATCGGGTGCGCTATCGCCGTCGAAGTCCCCCACCATCACCGACCGGGAGTCGGAATCGATGTCCGCAAGCGAAGCAAACGACGCGTCGAGAAAACGCGAGCCATCGACGTTGAGAAACAGTTTGTTCGACTCGTACGCGCTGAGATTGTCTCCCTGTTTCGGCATCGCAAAGGGGTGAGTCCAGAATTCGCCTGCGGCAGTATCAACTTTTCCCATCGGCTCAATCTTGCACGTTCGGTCCAGCGGCTGTGACACGACAGCCCTCCACAAGCACGTTCATCCATCTGGCTTGCGGCGATTGAAACTCAGGAAGCCCGTTGTGGCATACAGATCGAGCCGCCCGTCTCCATCGAAGTCGATGAAGGCCGGCGCGTATGCCCAACCGACGGCGTTCACGCCCAGTTGTTCGCTCAAGTCTCGATAGCCCCCGCGGTCGCCGGCGTTCGAATAGAGACGATTTCCCGCACACGACCCCAGAATCTGCTGATAAACTCCCTCGGGATAATCGGCCTCGGAAACGTGCGCAATGATTCGCCTGCCCATTTTCGAATACATGTTGGCGACGTAAATCTCCGGCGTGCCGTCTCCGTCGATGTCTCCGGTGGCCACGCCCATGCTGGTGGCGAAATCGCCGACGCCGGATTCCTCAGCCACGTCGCGGAACGTTCCGTCACCGCGGTTGATGAGCAACGAGTTTCGCGAGAAGTCGTTTGCGATATACAGATCGGGAAAATGATCGTCGTTGGCGTGCAGCCAGGTTGCTGCAAAGCTGTGCCGGCTGCCACCGGTTGCCTTCGCTTCCCGTGACTTTTCAACAAACGTGCCGTCGCCTCGGTTTCGCCACAACTGATTGAAGGCACCGGATGCATCATCGGACACCCACGTCGGCGGCGCATCGCGAGTTTCGTTTCGGGGTCGTTGATACAGTACATACAGGTCCAACAGCCCGTCGGCATCGTAGTCCGCAACAACGCAGCCCATCGGATTGTAGTCGAACGTCAGACCGCCGTTGTCGGCCACTGCTTCGAGTTTCTTACCATCAACATTGCGGTACAACGTCTCGCCGAGAAGCAAGTCGGCATCGCCGTCGTTGTCGAAATCGAACCAGCACGCAAGATACGCTTTGTTGTTGGTCTCAAACCGCCGCGGAAGTCCCGCCGACTTCGTGATGTCGTCGTACTTCCCGGAAACCGAATTCCATTGCAATAGCAACTGCTGGTCGTCGGCAGTAGCCACCGCGATATCTGGAACACCGTCGCCGCCAAAATCCTCGACGGCGGTTTGAAAGCGGTATTGGCGGACCTGATCCACATCGCAATTCCAGTTGTCGATGATCGGAAGTTGATCCAGCCCGAACTGCGCTGTGACTTCTTCCATCAGAGGATCGCGGCCGAGCCGAGTTGTCTCCGAGTCGATTTCCCACGACTCAACAATCCGACCGGCAACAATGTCTTCATCATCGGTGAATCGACAACGGATGCTGCCATGAGAATCGTAAGTGATCGGTCGGCCTTCCGAGTTGATTCCGCCGACTGTCAGCAACACGCTCAGCCGCCATTCGTCTTCGTTTCCCTCGCCTTCATCGCGGGCGATTTTCAGCACGCGAAACCGTCCCCGTTGGATCTTGTTTATCCTGACAGTTCCCGTGATCAGGAATTGGATCAACCCGTCCGCATCGACATTCGCAACGTCGGCAGACTCCGCCCTGTTGACCGTCTCGGTGATGGAAGACTTGTCGATCGTAGTCGGATGAGACCGGCCGGGGATGTTCCCCTCAAAGCCGGGACGAAAAAACCGGGCCAGTTGATCCGTCTTACGGCTCTGCAGTGCCGCAACCAACTTTCGGCCGACGTGTGTCTCAATTTCAAACGTCGCGTGTTCGGCGTCCCAGATTTCCTTCTGCTTCGTCTCATCCAAACCGGTGAATTCAGGAATTGGATCGCTTGACGGCGCAGAAGTCCGCCCCCAGTTCCACCAGCCAACGGCCGTCGCAACGATGAGGACGATCAGAACCGGGACCCAATACTGTTTCATATCAGCAGCACGCAGTGAGTGGGTGGGACGAGATTCGACGCTGCAACTCAGCGGGGCCGTTGCCGAATTGTGCCAAGACGTGAAGTCACACAATCAGCCCTCGCCACTCCACTCTAAGCAGGCGACGATGCACCATCAATAGCCATCGCAATTGTCGTTCGATTTGTGGACGCATCTCGAAAGTTGATGAGGAAACTGAGATGGGACAGATCGGTTTTTCGAGGTAGACCAGTACCTCGGAATACCCGAGGGTTTACACCCTCGGCTCGCCTTGGAACGTTGACCGGCGCGCAAAAAAGACGCGTTCCCGTTGGGGAACGCGTCTTGTGAAACTCGTGTTGGCCGGATCTTGTGTTAACTCAAGATGCCGGTGATTGCGTCGGCTTTGACCATTTCGCGGGGCTGATTGAGATGGTTGAAAACCGTTCGCCGCGGATTCAGGCCGACGCTGTGGTAAATGGTTGCCAGCAGATCCATGGGATGTACCGGGTTTTCGATCGGCGATGAAGCCGTCTTGTCGCTCTTGCCGTAGATGAAGCCGCGTTTGATGCCGGCACCGGCGACGGCGGCCGTGTAACAATAGGGCCAGTGATCGCGACCGTCGTTGGAATTCGTGTTGCCCGAGGTGCTGACGCCGCGTTTCGGACTACGGCCGAATTCACCGACGGCAACCACCAGCGTTTCATCGAGCAGGCCGCGTTCGTCCAGGTCGCTCACCAAGGCGGCCAGTCCGGCGTCGAGCATCGGCGAGTTCTGGTCTTTCATTCGTTTGGTCAGCCCTTGGTGGACGTCCCACGAATGGTTGTCGCTGTTGGCGACCTTCGGCCAGTTGACTTCCACCACTCGTGTTCCCGCTTCAATCAGTCGGCGTGCCAACAGGCAGCAATCGCCAAACGTGTTGTTGCCGTAGCGGGTACGCAGTTCTTTCTTCTCAGCGCCAAGGTCGAACGCCTCGCGGGCGCGGCCGGAAAGGATCAGGCTGAGTGCCTTGCCGTAGTACTTATCGAGCGCGTAACCTTCGACGGCTTTGTCGAGTTCCTGCAACCCGGAGTTGATGCGATCGCGAAGACGTGCCCGCCGTTCCAGTCGGGACAGCGGAATCTCCTTCCTTAGCTTGAGATCATCGACGTTGATGTTGTTCATCTTCTTCATGTCCATGTCGCCGCCGGTTGGGTACAGGTAGTACGGATCGTACGCCCGTCCCAGAAAACCGGCCGTCCCCGCTTTGCCAATCACACTACTTTCCTGCAGCGGACGGGGCATCATGACATAGGGCAGCATGGGAACTGTCGGTGGCTTCTCTTTGGTGATGTGGCAGCCGAAGTTCGGAAAATCTTTCGGGCTGGGCGGCTCCAACTGACCCGACGGGCTGACTTTGTCGGCGGTGTAGCCGGTCAGCATCTGGTAGATGGCGGCAGTGTGATTGAACAGTCCGACCGGGGTGTAACTCATCGAGCGAATCAACGTCATCTTGTCGTTGACGGCGGCGAGGTTGGGCAGGTTCTCGGTGAACTTCACGCCCGGCACTTTGGTGTCGATATTTTTGAAGACGCTCTTGACGTTGTCCGGAACGTTTTCCTTGGGATCCCACAGGTCGAGGTGGCTGGGGCCGCCTTGCAGATACAGCAAGATGACGTGCTTCGCCTTGCCGAAACCGGGGCCGCCGTAGCGTGCTTCTTCGCCACTGGCAGCGCGAGCCGCCTGTGCTTCCAGCAGGGCCGGCAAACTGAGACCAAACATCGCCGATCCACCGACTCGCAGTAGATCGCGTCGCGTGACGCCGTCGCAGTTGTCTTTGGAATTTCCGGCAGGAATAACCAGCATGGCCGCATTCTCCGAATGTTTAGACACTTCCCTTGTGTGTATCGGCCCACAGACCGCCACAACACTACTATACCTGCTGGTTGGCTTGAGTGTCAATCAGCGACAGCGCTGGGCCTCACGGGTGCAGGGTACGATTTGGTGAATGCTGGCGACGTCGATCCGAGTCGCTGGTGTTGTTTTGTGAACTCCGGGGCGGACGCCGGACGTGTGACTTTTAATCTCTGACTCAAACGGCTCCGCGCGAAACAATTGGCCCACGTTCTTCAATCGCCCGGTCGATTTGCTCGACGTCTGCGGATGAAAGCTGCCACCGGAGTGTTGCGGCGTTGTCGCGAATCTGTTCGGGCCGTTTGGCTCCACATAATGCGCAGGTAATGCCGGCGCGCTGGATCGTCCAATTGATCACCACTTGGGCGACACTGCGGCCGGTCTCTGCTGCGATCGGCCGCAACGCGTCCAAGAAGTCCTGATTCTTCTGCCACTCCTCGCCCTGAAACATGGGGTACTTCTTTCGGCCGTCGTGTGCATCGAAGACGTGATCGCGCGGGAGCTTGCCGGCGAGCAGGCCCTTCATCAGCGGCCAGTAAACCATCACCGAGACATTGTGTTCGATGCACCAGGGCAACTGCGATTGCTCAACTTCGCGCTGCAGCATGTTGTAGTGCGGCTGGTACGCGGCGATGGGACAGACGGCTGCGAACTCTTCGAGCTGTTGCACGTTGAAGTTTGAGACGCCGACGCTGAGGATTTTCCCCGCTTCCATCAACTGCTTGAGAGCAGCGGCCGATTCTGACACCGGCACAGCGGGGTCGGGGGCGTGCAGGTAGTACAATTCAATTCGGTCGGTGTTCAGCCGCCGCAGGCTCTCGTCGCATTCGCGGCGAAGTGTTTCCGGGGAGCCGTCTTTGGCCTGCTTTCGGTCTTCCCAGTGCAAGCCACACTTGGTGGCAATCACAATGTCGTCGCGGCGATGCCCCAACGCGCGGGCAATCATCTTCTCACTTTCACCGTCGTACCCGTAGGAATAGGCGGTGTCGAAGAAGTTGATGCCGGCGTCGAATGCCGCTTCCAGTGTTGCCAGACTGCGTGCTTCCTCGACATCGATACTGGTGATCCCGGTGATCGGCCAACAGCCCATCGCCACCGGCGTCACGCGAATGTCGGTCTGGCCAATCGTTCTGAATTCCATTGGTTTGCTGATTCCAAATGCATCTGGATGATCGAAGTCACCAGTGGGCTGACACCCACCGCTCGCCTGGGCGGTGCATAATAGACGATTGCCCGCGCAATCGGCTACGATGCCGTCATGTGTGGACGCTTCACATTACGGACGTCACCGGCCGATCTGACGCAGATCTTTCGCCTGTTGGATGAACCGCTGTGGTTGCCGCGATACAACATCGCGCCGACGCAATCGGTGGGCGTGGTTCGCGAAACCGACAACGGCCAACGAGCGTTCGCGTTGCTGCGGTGGGGGCTGATCCCGTCGTGGGCCAAAGACCCTGCGATTGGTTCGCGGATGATCAATGCCCGAGCCGAGACCGTGGCAACCAAACCGTCGTTCCGGGCGGCGTTCAAGCGTCGCCGCTGTTTGATTCCCGCCGATGGTTTTTACGAGTGGAAGAAGACTGACGGCAAGAACAAACAGCCGTACCTCATTGGCATGGAAAAGGATGAACCGTTCGCCTTCGCCGGCCTGTGGGAACATTGGCAGAGTGCCGACGGCAGTGAGGTGCAAACCTGTACGATCATCACAACGTCGGCCAACGAATTGCTCGCCGAACTGCACGACCGCATGCCGGTCATTCTCGACGAAGACGATTACGACCGCTGGCTCGACCCGCGGCAGGAAGACAAGGAGCAACTGCAATCGCTGCTGGTTCCACTCGTCTCCGACCGGCTGCGGTTCTACCCGGTCCGCACAATCGTCAACAGCCCGAAGAATGACGTCCCCGACTGCGTCGAACCGGCGGGAGAGCAGGGGACACTGTTCGGGTAGACCAAATTGCCCGTCGTTCCCACGCAGAGCTTCGGAACGAAGTCAGAAGAGCAGTTCAAGCAACGTTGATGTTTCCCCGAAATCCGCAAACAGGTGATCGGGATTGCTGGGCTGCAATTCGTCGGATGAGAACATCCCCGTGCTGACGGCAATCGTCTTCGCGCCGATGGCGCGGCCGCACTCGACGTCGGCCGGTGTGTCGCCGATGACCCACAGCTTGTTCAGATCGATCGGTTCGTCGTGATGATCACCCACTTTGTCGTACGCCTCGCGCGCGACATCGTTGCGGTGATGTTGACTGTCGCCGAAGCCACCGAAGCCGAAGTGTTCGCTCAGCTGGTAGTAATTGAGTTTCAACCACGCCCCTTGTTCGTAGTTGCCGGTGAGTAGACCGAGCAACACATCGTCGCGGGCGGACAACTCGACAAGCAGTTGGGGGATTCCCGGCAACACCGCTCCTTCGCATGCTGCGAGATGTCTCGGCAAATGCTGCAGGTAAGATGACAGAAACCGTTGCCAGTTCTGTTCGTTGTTTTCGTAGCCGAAATACTCGAACATGTCGGCGGTGATGGCACGATCGGTGCGGCCGGCGGTGGAGATTCCCTCGATCGGTCGGTTGGCATCGAACTCGCTGGCCAGCGCTGCTTCCATTGCTGCCTGCCCCGCTCCGCCGGTGTTGAGCAGCGTGCCATCGATGTCGAACAAGCAGATGTGCATTTGGGAGAACGTCCATTGTTAGCAGTTTGGGGTGAGGTGACGTCGTTGTGACGTTTCTCATGGAGGATATATCAGGTTGTTTCCATTGTGGGAACTGAGCGGCACATCAGCAGAATCGGCGATGCAAGTCGATTAAGGAATTCTTACGTGAGTGGAATGGAAAGTTTGAAGTTCGCGATTCTGGGGTGTGGCCGGATGGGGCGTTGGCATGCGGAACGCTTGCAGGCCGACGGGCGTGGGATGGCGGTGTCGCTGTTCGACGAAGATCGCAATGCAGCGGAATCGTTGCGGCGCGAATTGGCACCCGATGCTGTCGTTCATAACAGTCTCGACTCGCTGCTGGATGTTACGGCGCTGGATGCGGTTATTGTCTGCACACCGACGACGGCACACTTTGATCAAGTGCGGGCGTGTCGGGAACGCGGGTTGCACGTGCTGTGCGAAAAGCCGTTGGCCGACACGCGAGAACGGATCGCGACGTTGATCGAAGAATCGCAGGCCGATCCGCCGCTGCTGGCGGTCGGTTACCAACGGCGTCACTGGGCCACCTTTCACACGCTGCGGCGCGAAGTGCTATCGGGACGCTGGGGCAAGGTGCGCGCGGTAACTTCTCACAACGTGGAAAACTGGCAGCAAACCATTGCCGGAACCTGGCGGGATGATCCCGCGATCAATCCGGGCGGATTCATCACCGATGCCGGCAGCCACAAACTCGATGCCGTTTTTTTCATCACCGGGCTGATGCCAATAGATGTTGTTGCGCGAACGGAAAAATGTGGTAGCCGCGTTGAAATCACCGCGACGGTTTCTGCCCGATTGGACGGAGATGTTTCGCTGGCGATGGACTTCATCGGCAACGCACAGTTTCTGGCGGAAGACCTACACATTCACTGCGAACAAGCCGACTTAATGATTCGCGAGAATCGGCTCTGGATTGGCCGAAACGGTTGTGTGGAACCGTTCGACGATTTGGAAACAGAGTCCAATCCCGTCAGCCGATTTCTCGACGTGCTGCTCGATGGCGCGGTCAACATGGCCCCGGCCGACTGCGCGTTGCCGGTGTTTGATTTGACAGCTGCCATTCTCGAATCAGGCGACAGCGGCTGCGTTGTCGCTTGCCGGCAGGACCGATGAACGGCCGGTGATGGACAGGCTGCTTGCTGCTTCTCTTACTGTTTCGGCGTCAATCGTTGTGCGTTTGTCGGCCATTCCCGCCAACAGCGACAGCTCGCAAAGACGACCGATTTCCCGAGGCAAACCGCCCGTCGCTGCAAAGACGGCATCCAGCGCCGGCGGGTTGAACAACTGCGTTTCGGCCCCCGCCTGTTTCAGCGATTCGTAAACGTAGTAAGCCGTTTCATGGCGATCGAGAGGCGAGAGTTCGATTCGCAGATCGACCAGGGCGAGCAGTGATGACAGTGACCGCGAGATGGCAGTTTCGTCGGCGGCGATCAACAGCGTGCATCCGCCATCGGCCAGATGCAGCAGTTGTTCCAGCACAACTGTGCAATCGGCTTCGCCGCGGTCGAAATGGTCGAACATCAAAACAATCTGCTGTTCCGATCTCGACAGGCCGTGCAGAAAGTCGCGGACGCTGCGCCACAACAAAAACGGCCGAGCAGTGGCGGCCGGCGCGAGGTGTAACGCATCGGCCAATTGCCAGATGAGGTCGTCGCCGGACAGCCCACAGACATCCAGCAGGACCGACTGACTTTGCGAGCGACGGAGCTGTCTTCCAAGCGTGTTCAACAGCGCTGTTTTTCCGGTTCCAGCCGGTCCCGTCAGGATTCCGCACTGTCGCTGCTGCTCGATCAGAAAACAGAATCGCGCGAGCGCTTCTTCGTGCGAAGGACTTTCGTAGAACCAGCCACCGCTGTCGGGTTTGCCAAACGGCGTGGAATGCAGGTTCCAATACGATTTGACCATTGGTATTCCGCCAATTTCAGTGACATCGACGTGCGCGCAAAACCTCTCTGATTGTTATAATCGGCACAATCGGAACCAGAACATGACCACAAACCAAGACTGGGATACATGACCGAACGGTTTTTTGCCCCCGGCTCATTTGATCAACCCACAGTGCGGCTGGAAGGCTCGGAGGCACACCATCTGCTGCACGTATTGCGGTTGACGGTTGGCGATCAAGTTGAGTTGTTCGATGGCAAGAACGGTGCTGCGTCAGCGGAAATCAGTTCCGTTGCTCGGAGTTCCGTTGAACTACAGGTTCGGCAACGACATGAATCACCCCAAATTGCCGGCCGGACAATTGATCTGGCGACGGCTGTCCCCAAAAGCGATCGCTTTCGCTGGCTGGTGGAGAAGGCGACCGAACTTGGCATTGGACGGTTGCTGCCGCTGAAGACGGCGCGAAGCGTCGTTCATCCCAACGATGGGAAACTGCAAAAGATGCGGCAGACGGTGATTGCCGCCTGTAAGCAGTCGGGCCGCAACCAGTTGATGGCAATCGAACCGATAATTAATTGGAACGCCCTCATTGCCGAGGAATTCAGCGAGAAAACGGTGATCGTCGCCCATCCGTCCGGTGAACCGTTGCAGCCGCTGTTGGCAGCCTGCGACATGGATCGCCCGTTGCTGCTGGTCGTCGGCCCGGAAGGAGGGCTGAGCGATGAAGAAGTCGAACAGGCGACATCGGCCGGCGCAATGCTGGCAAATCTTGGCGAGAACATTCTGCGAATCGAAACCGCAGCGGTGGCATTGGCAGCAATCTGCCTGAACGCTTCATCCCAACCCGGCGGCCAATAAAACGCGGGTCAAAGTCATCGCATCCCCCCAAAGCCCACGGGCCGCGCCCCGTGGGACAGATGAATCCAGGAAATTTGCGTTATCGCATCTTGCCAACTTGGGTTCCGAGCGTTTAAGATTTTGAACGGGAAGGGACAGTTCGGTACCGGTTGTTCGAGGAGAATGTCATGGACGGAATGTTGCCCTACATTTTGGCAGGAGTTCTGGCAGCCATTGCGGTGGCAGTTGCCGTTGCCTGGAAACCGGTCACGGCGCGATTGCGTGCGCGCGAGGTGAAGCAGGCCATCGGGCTGTTTCGGTTGCAGCGCGAACAGTTGGAAGCCAAGTTCTTCGATCTGGCAAGCATGCAGGGCAAACCGCGCGGCTTGCGTTGGATGGACTGCGATTGGCAGAACGGCGTCACATTCGCCCGAGACGTTCATTCCAAAATGCTGACGGCATTTGTCGCGGTGAACATCACCTTCGAGGCACTCGAAGGCAGCGACATGGAAGAGGTGGAAGCGGTCGGAACGATTCGCGAAGCAGCCGCCGTCTTTCACTACAGCCGCAAACGCTGGGGAACCGGCGGCCGCCCGCTGTTCAACATGAACGCAGAAGACGCCGTCGTGCGGTTGCAAGGTCAGTTCGAAGCGGTCTCGGCGGACGCGTAGACTCTCAGTCGATGGGTGCCACTGGCGTGTCGCCAGTGCCTACCGCAGTTTGTTCTGCGAAAACCCTTGTACGAAGGATAAATCCGTGCTGGTCTTGTCGCGAGCTCTGGGAGAATCGTTTCTCATCAACGGCGACGTGATGGGAACCGTGACCGGATTGATGGTCGATTCTGTCGAACTCTCACTGGCCGGAGTGGAAGGTCGCCCCCCGCAGTTTGTCGTTTTGCACAAAGGGAATCCGGGTGTGTTGCTGGAACACGGCGTCGAAGCCACCTTTGTCACCATCAGGGGCAACCGAGCACGCATTGCATTCAAAATCCCCAATGGCGTTTCGTTTGACCGCATCGAACATGTCGATTGGGAATCAATCTGATTAGCGAATCCTAGACGTCCCTGTTTGCGTTTTCACGCGTCACCATCAATCGCTGTCTCAAGTTGAAAAACCAATCGTCGGCATTCTTCCGCCAGCGGTTGCAGCGACGCGTCCTCACCTGCTGCTCGGGTCACCATCGTGCGGTTGTACCAGAGGATATCCGCAGGTGACGCGTTGAAGCGGCTCCAGAGGTTGGCATCGAATTCGATGTCGTAACACATCGCGGTCAGGTTGTGCAGTTTGTCGGCCAGTACGATGGCGCGGGCTGCCAGCGGGGCGGCGGCGACTTCTGCCACGTGTTCTTCCTTGCGGATTCTCCACGAGCGGTTTTCGCCCGACTCGTCGAGCTTCTGCTCTGAGAGCGCTGCCACGTATTCGACAACCGCAGGGGGAAACGCGTCGGCTAGTTCGTCGAGTGTGCAGTCGGTGTCTTCGACGACATCGTGCAGTAGTGCGGCGGCGAGCAGACAATCGTCGGTGAAGCCGGCGCGAATGAGAATCATCGCCACGCTGGCCGGATGTGTGATGTAAGGCGTATCGGTCGCCTTGCGCACATCATTACGATGCCAAATCGCCGCCGTCCGCATGGCCCGTTCGACGAGTGGCGAAAAGAAGGGGGATGATTGATCCGTCATGCGTTTGGTGTTCCCTTACAGGAATCGGGTGGCTGGGGTCGAAGCGACGTTTTCGGAGCGCAGCCCCCAGTTTCTGCGCTCGCTGGGGGCTCGAAGACTCGACCCCAGGCACCCTTCCGCCTTGCCCGCCGTGAGCAACTGTTCCCTGTCACATCCGCACAAATCACTGCCCGTTGCTGCGGAATTCGTTGAAGTGGACGTAATCCCAATGGCGGTACAAGGGCGACGTCTGCAGCAGTTCGGTATGCGGGCCAACGGCCGACACTTTGCCCTGATGGATCAACACCACTTCGTCGCAGCGGCGGACGGTTGACAGTCGCGTCGGCAGAAACAGCACCGTGCGGTCGGTGCAGATGCGTTTGTAGGTGTCATCGAGCATCGTTTTGGTGTCGTCGTCGAGAAGCGTTTCCGGTTCCGAGACGATCATCAGCGCCGGGCTGCGGAGCATGGCCCGTGCGAGGCCGAGCCGAAATCCCTGGCCCGCATCGAGTTGTTCCCCGTGTTCGCCGAGCACGGTTTCATACCCTTGCGGCAACTTGAGTACAAAGTTGTGGGCGTGTGTTTGCTTGGCGGCATCGGTCACCTGCTGCGACGAATACCCGTTGGCTCCGCAGCAGATGTTCTCGCGAACCGTGCCGGTGAAGAACGGATCGGTTCCACCAACATAGACCGTCTCCAGACGCAACGATTCGAGCGTCACCCAGGCAATGTCCTCGGCATCGAACAGCACCCGGCCGCCATGTGGCTCAACAAATCGTGGCAGCAGGTACGCGGCTGCCAGCGCTTCGAGCGGATCGAGTGAGACCAGCGCGTACGACTTGCCGGCCGGCAACCGCAAATCGAAACCATTGAGAATGTTCTTGCGGTTTGGCAGGCTGTAACGAACCGATTCAAATTCCAGCGACTTGGTCAGCGGTTCCAGGAACTTCGCGCCGACAGCCTGTCCGACTTCCGGGATGCGATCGAGGTAGCGGTAGATGTGATCGGCCGCCAACGATGCCTCGGCACGGTGATCGGTCACATGCCATAGCTCCTTCATCGGCAAATGCAGGCAGGTAAACGCTGCAAGGACGAGCGTTGCCGACGTGAATGAGAGTGCGTGTGGCGCTTGCAGGATGCGACTGCCGACGAGGAAAAGTACGACACCGGCACAAACCGCTGCCAACAGGTGACAGGTTCGCCGCGACCACCGTTCGCGTTTGTTGACAGCCATTGCGTCTCGGGTGAAGCGGTCCATGTGCAGTTGAAACTGATCGTGTTCGAAATTCTCCATTCCGTAACCACGGACGATGCGCGTCTTCTGCAGGCTTTCGGCCAGCAGCCGCAATTCGGAATCGGTCCGCGCGTTGGCTGATTTTCGGGCCGCCTCAAACCGCTCGCGTTCGCGCTGAACGAGATACCAACAGCCGGCAATGGGAATGAGGCACTGCAGGGCGACCAACCAATCGATCAGCAACGCCAATCCGATCAGCACGACGATTTCAAACGGACATCGCGCCATTCTCATCAGCCAGGTGACAATGCCGTCCCGCAGGCGATCCATTTCAAGAGTAAATAACGCGACAACCTGCCGACCGTCGGCGTCTTCCAAATCACCCGGCCCGAGTCGCAGTCGCTGACGATGAACGTGACGCCGCAGACCGCTGACGATATTCCAACCCGCTTCGGCATTCGCTCGCCGCGCGCGGGATAGCAGCATTCCCCTGAAAATTCCCAGCACGACGGCCGTCAGCACCAGCAGCATGAGCGCGGAATTGTCCTTCCGCAGCCATTCAATTCGGCGATAGGCGACAGACAGCGCCGGCCCCCAAAGCTTCTCCCGCGACCACCAGACGGTTGGAAGGAGACCCTTATTCTCGGTTTCGCCGATCTGCAGACTGCTGCCGGCCAGTTTCGATACCTGATCCACATCACTGGAAGTCAGAACGAGACCGCCACGCGTCGTCAGTAGATCAGCCGTCAAGAAGAGGCTGAACAACAGCAGGCAGAGGACAACCGAACTGAGGGACGACCACAGCAAGGAGGAGCGCGGCTTGCCCCGCAGCAACGACCACCGCGGAAATGCCCGCTCGAAGGAATCTGCTGATTTCGTGGACACGACACCCACCGTCTGTTAGTTGACGCCCGCGATCAGTTTTCGGGAACCCCGAATCGAATGGATACCGCGCGTGCAGCCACGACCGCGAAGAATGCCCTCGCGATCGTGGCTGAACGGCGTCGAATCCGTCAAACAAATTATTGCGACTTCCGCCTGACAATCAGGCCAGGTCTCGGTCTTCAAATAAGATGAATGCAAGCAGAATAGCCGCTGTGCTATACGCGGCACAGTAGATTGCCGCTGTCCCCAAATAGACGGGGGGTACGACAGAATCGGTGGCAACCGCGGCGCTGATGTTGAACAACTCCAGTGCAGGCAGAACCGTCGCAATGGCCAACGCCATAAACTGAACGAATTCCAACTTCCCTGCAAAAACATCCGACTGAACCAAAACCGGCGTGAGGTGACCAATCACAAAAATACTGAAACAGGTCACCAGGTTGACGATCATTGGCAGTCGCGTGGAAATGGCGACGCTGACGGCTGAGAGGACGGCAACTTCGAGCAGGATGAGCAGCAGCCCGGGGACCGTCTGCATCACCACAATCATTCGCTCCGCATGTAATGGATCGACCTTTGACGACTCTTTGGCGTCATAGCCAACCTTGAAGTAGATCAAGGCCAGCAGGCAAATCGATAGCGGAACCAGCAGCGCCATGACGGCATTCACGATGCCCAGATATTTTCCGACAATGAACTGCCGCCGGTTGATCGGCTTCGACAACAACGTCATCGCCGTCTTGCCTTCGATTTCATCGGCAATACTGGTACTCGCTGTCCAGACCGCAATGAGCAGGCTGCAGATGAGGATAGTCGCAAGACCGCAGTCTTTGAGCATCTTGACGTCATCGCCCAGCGTGAAGAAGGGCAGAAAAGTGTTGATAACCAGAATGACCAACGCGACCACCAGCATCAGAATGAAGACCGGCTGCCGGATCGCCTCTTTAGTGGTTGCCCGAGCAATGATGCCCGCGCGCGTGGTGTAAAGCACAGCAAACAGCGCCGCCAACGCCAGCACGACGACAAGAGTCGTCATGTTCCATTGCAAGGATGACGGAGCAGCATCTCCGGCGGCCGCCAGTAATGTGTTCGCAGGGAGACTCAAGAGGCTCATCGAAGCGGGTTTCCCTTTTTGAAAAACATAAAAGGCGCAATATAACGTTATCGTGTCGTCCGAATGGGCCTATCTACCGACTGCCCGGCGACCGTATTTACGTCAAAAGATTGAAATCTGTTGGTTCTTCCACTGTACCGGGTGGAAAGACCGAAGAAAAGACGTGAATTGCGGACGGGCCGATTTCGTCCGGGTGCCGCGCAAAAACGCCACCAAACTCCGCGTAATCGGCAGAATTCTGTAGTCAGCGGATGATCTGGAACTTGCGAAACGATTCGTCCGATGCAAATTCGGCTGACTGGCAACGCTCAATGTTATTCACGAAACGGGCCGCGACATCCGCAAGGAATTCATCGACCACTGCCGGTGAGCCTTCGACCACCAATTCGACCGTGCCATCGGCTAAGTTTCGCACGGTGCCGGTGACGGGGAATCGACGCGCGATTCTGCGGGTTGTGAAGCGGAACCCAACACCCTGGACGTTGCCGGTGTAGATGATTTTACGTTTGTCTGTCTCAGCGGGTTGCGACATCGAGGTTCCGACGGGCTACGACCCGTCGGCTTTGAGATTATTTCGAGTTTGTGGCGAGGGTTCCGTTTCGACGGACGTGCAACGTCAATGTTCCCGATGCCAGGTTCCCTTGACCCTGCGAAACCGCATGGAACGTTCGCGTCGTCTCCGGCACCCAGTCGGACGCGGTGAGGAAAATCTGGCGGCGGGTTTCGCCGGCGCGGACCAGGATGCCGCTCAGGCCGATGTTATCGACGATCACACCGTGTGGCAGATTATCGACGTCGAACTTCAGGTCGCCGTCGAAGCCGTTGCGCTCGATGCTGAGCATGGCGGTTATTGTCGTTCCCGGTGCGATGACCAGTTCCCCGGCCGATGGCGACACCTCGGGATTGTCAGGATTCAAATGCACGATGACTTTCGGTCGGGCGGCAAGTTTGATTGTCCCCAGATTGCCAACCTCTTTCGTGACTTCGCGATCACCGATCATCGCCGTCGCGGTGATGCGAACTTTTGAGAAGTCGGGCTGCGGAGACTGTTTGCCGTCTTTCTTTTTTTCGTCCTTCTTCTTGCTTTCCTTTTGGGGCGCTACCAGTTCCGCCGATGCATTGATCACACCGCGAGCTTCCAGATGGCCCGCTTCGATGACGAGCGGCGATGGACACGAGAAGCCGGTAGGCAGCCCGGTCACGTCAATTTGTACCGGGCCGCCATAGTTGTCTCTTCGGTTGAGTTTAAATGTCAGCCGTTGACCGCTGCCAACGCCGACAGTTGCGTTTTGACCGCCGATGGTGACATCAAAATCGGGCGCGGGGCGGCGAACGGTGAGCCGGTACTTGAAGTCTTTTCCGCCGATTCCACGAACATCGGTGACTCGCACCAAATACGTTCCATCGGCCGGTGCTGTGAAAGTCAGTTTTGAATCGTTTCCTAACTTACGTTCGCCATCGTCATCGTTGGCAAAATACAGCGGGAAAATCGGGAGGCCATTGTCGGCCAATTTCGTTCCCGGAAGAAACGGTTCGACGATGTACGCCGGCTCGTCCCTGGCGTGGCTGGTTGCGCTGGTATCGAAGTAGCAATGCCGTTTGCCGCCGACGCTGTAAAACACGAATCCGGAATCGGGTCCCTGCGGCATGCGGAACAGCTTGCTGATTTCGCCGCTGATATACATGTACTGGTTCAACTGCATTTCTTCCCAGTTCTTGACTCGCACATTCAATTGCGCCGAGTTGATCGGTCGAAAAGTAATGTAGGAATCGCGCACCGCCCGCAGCCGCAAACGTTCAACCGGACGCCCATCGGCGTGCAGGATTTCGATCTTGGTGTCGGCGGGCGATTTGTCGCGGGCTGCGCGGGTTTCGGCGATCCACACGTCTCCCTTCTTAACATCGAAGCGATACAAATCGACGTCGGCCTGTTTCGAGTCGGCCGCCATCAACACGCCGTCGGCGATCGCAGGAATGGAAAGCGGCGTTGCCTGATTGGCTTGATCGTTTGGTTCGGCCTCTTTGACCTCGGCCATTTTTACCGGTTCGCCAGATGGTGCGGTGGAGACGACAGCGTCTGTAATCGGCTTGGCAGTCTCACCGCCGCCTGCTTTGAGACCCAGCGGATAAGTGACCAGCGAACCATCCATGCGGCCGACGAGCAGGCTTTTGTTGTCGCGTGCCACAGCGAGGGCGGCGACCCAGTCGGGTTGTTTTTCCAGGACGGCAACTTGCGTGAACTCGCCGGTTTCCCAAATCTTAATCGTGCGGTCTTCCGCCGAGGAGATCAGTTGCCGACCGTCGGGCGAAAAGACGAGTTTCAGAATCGGCGCATCGTGGGCGAATCGTGAATACGTGATCTCTGCCGTCCCGCGTTCGGTCATTTTCCAGATGCGAATGCGGTTGTCGATGCCTCCGGCCGCAAGCCATTTTCCATCGGGGCTGAAAGTGACCGTGTTCTGACCTTTGGTCGGCTCATTGCGCGTCTCGAGCCGCTTTCCAGTCGCGACGTCCCACAGTTTGACGGTGAAGTCGCCGCTCGCACTGGCGAGGAATTTCCCCGACGGGTGAAAGGCGAGGCCGAAGATTGCGCCATTGTGACCGTTCAGCGTCCGCAGTTCGGCGCCGGTTTTTGCATCCCAGAGTTTGATCGCCTGATCGTAACCGCCGGTCACAAGAATCGTGCCGGTGTTGTTCAAGTCGGCTGCGTACAGGCAATCGGTATGTCCGCGCAATGTGTGCAGGCGTTTGCCGCTCACGGCGTCCCACAAGGTTGCTTCACCAAACAATCCTGGTTCGCCGGCGGCGGTAAACAGCAGCCGACCATCCGCTGAAAAGCCGACGTTGTTCACTTGCCCGGTGAGACCGGCCAACATCGACATCGACTTGCGATCGGCGGCGGAAAGTAATTCGACATTCCCATAACGTGCGACAGCAACTTGTTTGGCATTGGGGGAATACGCGAGGGCATGAATGGGTTTTCGCGGCTGGCCGACAACTTTGACTTTCGGCACGGTGAGCGGCAACGGCAAACCGTCAGATCCGACCGGCGCTTTCGCGCCCGCTTTGATCCACGCTTTCAAAATCGCAATTTCTGCAGCGGTTGGTGCCTTCTCATCTTCCGGCGGCATGAACGGCTCGATCTTCTTCTCCAACGAAAGAATCAGCCGGCTCTTTTCGGGTTTCCCCGGCACGATGACCGCGCCGTTTTCACCGCCGCGCATCAACGCTGTGTGGCTGGCGAGATTGAGTTCGCCGTTTGCATCATCCGCGCTGTGACAGCCGGTGCAATACTTCGTAAAGATCGGCGCGACCTGTTTTCTGAAATCGACAGCCGGCGCGTCGGCGGCGATGGTGACCGAACCGATTGCACACAGGGTGGCCGACGTTGCAAATATTTTGAATACGTTGCGGAGCATGATTGGGCTCTTGCGTGGGTTGGTGTTTTCTCAGATTGAACAGTTCCGCGGGGACGCGGCCCGGCGGCTTTGCCGCGATAATTACCGGTGGAACAGGAACTCTTTGCTGCTGAGAATGCTCCAGAAGAGGTCTTCGACGGCTTGTCGTTTTTCGACGCCGGCGGCAGCCCCTAACAACCGCTTTCGCTCCTCGGCGGTTGGCTCGCGTGAGAGGGTTTCGCGGAAGGTCTGTTCCAACCGTGTGGCGAGTTGGCTGTCTTTCGCGTCGGCATCAGCCAGGACGGCAACAATCGATTTCTTCTCGACCGCAGTGGGGTAACGCGACAACGCGGTGAGATACGCCTCGTCCACAAGTTTGTCGCTGGGCGTTTTCGCCGCCAGCAGTTTGCCCAAACGGTTGTCGGCGGCGGCAAGTTTGTTGTTCAGCGTGCCACCATTCATGATGTGCAGCACCTGCACCATGCTCGGCTCGGCCGAGCGTTCACATTCGCAAGTGATAATCCGCTCCGGCCGTCCGAACGTCTTCAAGAAGTAGGAATCGACGCTGGCATCGGGCAGTTGCAATGCGCGGGTGCCGTCCGGCTTGTCCTTGAATTTCGTCGGCTTGTCGGTGGCTTGCGAAAGCGCGTCGAGCAGCACTTCGGCCTGCATTCTTCGCGGGTAATATCGCGAATAATACCGCTGGTCGCTTTCGTTTCCCGGCAGTGCCTCGCTGGAACGCTGGTACGTAGCCGACGTAAGAATCAACCGCATCAGCTTCTTGAGATCGTACTTGTTCTTTGCCAGAAAATCGGCGAGGCCGGCCATTAACGGCTCGTTGCTCGGCGGGTTGGTCAGCCGCAGATCATCGACGCGTTCGACGATGCCGACACCAAAAAAGTTCGCCCACACACGATTCACAATCGCACGGCCAAAATAGGGATTCTCCGGTGAAGTCAGCCAGCCGGCGAGATGTCCGCGGCGATCGGTGGATTCGTCGAAAGGAACGGCCTCACCGTCGAGCGGTTTCGGGGGCTGCGGCTTTCCGGTGCGCGGTTGAATCAGCTCTCCTTCGGCGGCGACAAAAATGACGCGGTTGCCGTCACCGCTGCGAAAATCGCCGCCCCAACCTTTTCCTCGCACCCGCGAGAACAGATTGGCCATGCTGTAATAATCGTTGTTGGTCCACTTTTCCAACGGGTGATCGTGACAGCGGGCGCAGCCGATCGACATGCCCAAAAAGGCCATCGAGACTGTTTCCGCCATGTCCTGCGGGTCCTGGTGCAGCGAATAGAAATTGGCCGCGCCGTTGTCGATCGTACTCCCCTTGGCCAACAGCACGCCGCGGGCGAAATCATCCCACGCAGCATTTTCCGCCACCTGTTTTCGGATCCAGCCGTAATAACTCTCAACGGCTTTCGGTCGCAGCCGTGCGCCGGTCACCAGCAGTAAGTCGGACCATTTGTAGGCCCAGTAATCGACAAACTCGGGCCGCGCGAGCAGACCATCGACCAGTCGGTTGCGTTTGTCGGGCGACTTGTCGGCGAGAAACTTTCGCGTCTCCTCGGCGTCTGGCAGCATGCCGATCGTGTCGAGAAACGCGCGGCGAATAAAGACTTCGTCGGCGCACTGCCGCGACGGGGGAATGTTCAGGCTTTGTAATTTGTCGAGGACGTGATTGTCGATCAAGTTCCGACGTTCGGCTGCAGTGAAAACATCTGCTGCGACTCTTGACTCGAAAGGAACGGTGACTGTGGAGACGGTGTTTGAGCCCAGATACCAGCCGACGATGTTTCCCTCGCCATGTCCCATCACCGAAACGCTTCCGGTTTCATCCACCTGCGCGACGGTTTCGTTGGTGGAAGTGAACTTCACCCAGCGGGTGACGTCTTTGCTGTGTCCGTCGTTGAAATGAGCGCGAACGACCAATTGCTGTGTCGCATCTGCTCGCAGCACGACATTCGCGGGGAGAATCTCCAGTCGTTCGAGTTTTGGATCGTCCGTCTGCGGCGGTGCCTGACCGGTCGCGATCCATTGCGAGAGCACGCGGTACTCTTCGGAATCGACGTCGAATCGCAACCCTCCTTTGTGCGGAACGGCACCGCTGGGTTTGGTCAAAAAGAGGCTGCGGCCCGGATCGCCGGGAACAACTCTGCGGCCCTGTGCCTGGCGCGTTATCGCTTGAAAATCGTAATCGGGATCGTAGCCGCGCAGCGACAGTTTGAAGCCATTCTTGCCGGCCAATGCTCCATGACATGCCCCCGAATTGCAACCGGTTTTCGACAACACCGATTCGACGTGAATGCGGAAGTTCCAGTGATGTGGATCTTGTTGCCGTTCGACAGTGACGGCTGTGGTCGCCTTCCGTTTTCCAGCTGTCGCGGTGATTATCGCCTTGCCGTCACTCACCGGAAGGGCGACGCCGTTTTCAATGCGAACCACCTGCGAGTTGCTGCTGATCAGCGTGACGTTTTCCGTGAGTTGCCCGGCGTGATGGCCGTCGATGACGGCTTCGACCAACAACGTCTGCCGCGCTTCACTGCCGGTGAGAGTGAATTGTGACGGGAGAATGACGAGCGCCTCATCGGCAGTGGCGGGAGCCGCCAGACAGGAAATCGCGATCACTATAACCAGCGGGACAGTTTTCAAGACCGTTGATTTGGAAAAGATATTGAACATCGGAGTTTTCTTCCCGTCGCGTGTGGTCTTGCGGATCATTTGTTAAATGGTTCGCTAAACCGCAAGCGTTTTGTTGCGAGATTTGGTCGAACGGACGCGGTGCCGGATTGTTTAGAACAATTCCAGGACCGGTCTTGTGCCGGAATCGACGAGCGGGAACGGCCGTCCGGCGGGACCGGGCAGTGTGGTTTCCAGGTCGAAACCGAGGCTGTGGAAAACGGTGGCGATGACTTCGTTGGGGGCGACTGGTCTGTCGGCGGGATATCCACCGATGGGATCGCTGCTGCCGACGGCTTGGCCGCCCTTGATGCCACCGCCGGCAAAATAGACCGTCCAACATTGCGGCCAGTGATCGCGACCACCGGCCGGATTCACGCGCGGCGTGCGGCCGAACTCGGCGAGGTTGCAAACCAGTGTGTCGTCCAGCAATCCGCGGTCGGTCAAGTCGTCGAGCAATGCGCCGTACGCCTTGTCGTACAACGGTGCGACAACGTTCTTCATTCCTTCGATGGACGTAAACGGTTTCGTGCCGTGAATGTCCCAGGTGATTTCGTTGAAGACCGTTAGAAATGTATTGATGGTGACGAATCGCACGCCGGCTTCAATCAGCCGCCGGGCCAGCAGGCAGCATTGTCCGAAGCGCGTGGTACCGTATCGCTCGCGGACCTTCTTGGGTTCCTTTGACAGATCGAAGGCGGCGCGGGCTTCGGGGCTGGTGATCATGCGGAACGCCGCTTGAAAACTGCTGTCGAGCAGTTTGGCGTTCTGGTTCTGCTCGAAACTTTTGACGGTTGAATCGACGATGCTGCGCAAACGACGGCGGCGGTCGAGACGCACCTCGCCAATTTGTTTCGGCGGAAGTAAGTCGGGGACTTGAAAGTTCGGCTTCGACGGGTCGGCCATCAGCTTGAATGGATCGTGAGCCTTGCCGAGAAATCCGCCGTCCTGTCCATGCGGCAAATTGCCGCCGGTGCTGCCCATCGGCTCGGGCATAACAACGTGGGCGGGCAAATCGGTACGGCGGCCGCGCAGGTAACTCGTCACACAGCCGGCGTGTGGCGAATTGATGCCGCCGGTAAACAGCCGACCGGTCTGCATCATCTGGTGGCCGGTGTCGTGAACGGCTGCGGCGGTGTGATAGCAGCTGCGGACGTAGGAAATCTTATCGCCATGCCGAGCGTGCTCGGGAAAGATCTCTGAGACCGAAACGCCGGGGGCTTTGGTGGCGATGGGTTGAAACGGACCACGAACCTCCGCCGCCGCATCCGGTTTCATGTCCCACGTATCGATCTGGCTCGGCGCGCCAAGGTTGAAGATCATAATCGCCGAGCGCTTGTCGTGCTTTTCATCGACGGCACCCTGCGCTTCGAGCTTCGCAAGATCTGCCAGTGTGAGGCCGGCGGCTCCCAAGGTTCCCGCTTGGATGAAGTCGCGACGATTGACGCCGTCGCAAGTGTGTGCGGACCCTTGTCCGGTAAAGTTGAGCATCGCTATTCGCCCCCGTTTCAGCCGCGCGGCTTCGATCAGATTGCACAATCACCCTTAGGTGCGATTGTACCCGCCGACCGATGCCGTCACAAGAAACGGGGGCTGAATGCTCGTTCG
Source organism: Planctomycetaceae bacterium (assembly GCA_018699955.1). GTDB lineage: Bacteria > Planctomycetota > Planctomycetia > Planctomycetales > Planctomycetaceae > JABISG01. Next base: position 34,066 of record JABISG010000001.1, read on the forward strand.
ATCCCACGGGACGCAACCCGTGGGTTTTCGGTACTCACGCCGACTCGACGGAGGGTTGCGGGCTTTGCGCCGCGCTTGGTGCGTCCTGCGGATCGGCAAGCAGTTCTTCGCGGACGATGTTCATGTCGCGGGGAGCGTCGATTCCCAGCCGAACGTTGTTCGGCCCAATGCGGACAATCGTCACAGTAACGTTGTCGCCAATCAGAATTCGCTCACCCGGTTTTCTCGACAGCACCAGCATATCAATTGACTCCTTCCATAGGTCATTTCGGCAACTTTCCTGGTGGCGCGAATGGGCTTCGCATCCTGCGACTGCCCACTTATCTCTGCAACCTACTCGCCACCCCAACTGTCGTCAAAGCGAATACGTTGTCATTAAGATAACGATTCTGCAATCAGGAAATCTAGCCCTATCCGGAGAGTTTGCGCGGGGATTCGGAGAATTAGCCACAACCCAGACAATCGCGCCAGGCGGCCGCCAATAGGCCCGCAGGCAGGCATCGCGGCTCGCAACACGCCCCGCAGGCATGAGTTGCGACAAAAGCACCAATCGCAGCCAAGGGGAGCGGCGGGACACCGCCACGTCACTCTGCCAGGCTGCCTGGAAATCAAGCAGCCCGGAAATCGGGCAGCCGTGCCGCAAAGACGTGCGTTCCCGTCCGGGCAGGTCGTTCAGGGGCGGCTGTTTCTCATCGCCCGCTGAAAACTTAGAGTCGATCCGCTTGACTCAACACAGAAAGGCAACAATGCTGGTGAACCGTTGAGCCCAATGAAAAAGGAAAAAACAAATGATACGCATCGGAATTATCGGCGTCGGCTTCATGGGTTACACCCACTTCGAGGGGGCGCGGAAGCTCCGCGGCGCTAAAGTGACCGCCATCGCGACTCGCAACCAGAAAAAGCTGTCGGGCGACTGGACCAGCATCCAAGGGAATTTCGGACCGCGCGGCGGACAGGTCGATCTGTCGAAGGTCAAAAAATATTCCGACTACCACGATCTGCTGGCCGATCCAGACATCGATCTGGTCGATATCTGCCTGCCAACCGACAAACACGAATCGGTTGTGCTGGAATCATTGAAGGCCGGCAAGCACACGCTGGTTGAAAAACCGATCGCAATCGATGTCAAAGCGGCCAACCGAATGGTGCGGGCGGCCAAGAACGCAAAGCGACTGCTGATGGTGGCCCACGTGCTGCCCTTCTTCCCGGAATTTCGATTCGTCACCGATTGCGTGCAGAGTGGGAAGTACGGCAAACTGAAGGCGGCGCATTTTCGCCGCGTCATTTCGCCCCCCGATTGGTCGAAAGACATGGCCGACTATCGCAAGCTGGGCGGCTGGGGCATCGATCTGCACATTCACGACAACCATTTCATCGGCCTGGCGTGCGGCGTGCCGACCAAAGTCTTTTCACGCGGCATTGTCGATGATGGAATGGTTAACCACGTTCACACGCAATACGTTTACGACGATCCCGAATTGGCGGTGACCTGCGTCAGCGGCGGGATTGCCGCCGGCGGCTTACAGTTTGCGCACGGATTCGAGCTGTACTTTGAAAAAGCCACCGTGCTTTACAACGCCGGCACCCTCGGCGGCGAGTGGATTGCTGATCGACCGTTGACGCTGATCAACAACCGCGGCAAGGTGACGCAACCCAAATTGAAGGGTGGAACCGAATGGTATTCGGCCTTCACCACAGAACTGCAGACGGCGGTCGATGGTGTGAAGAAAAATAGCGAACCTTTGATACTTTCCGGCACTCTAGCGCGTGACGCCCTGCAACTGTGTGCCGCGGAAGCGAAAAGCATCACCACCGGACGCGTCGTGAAAGTTGGTTAGCTAACAACAGCTGCGACTCAACAAGTCGCAGCGTGCCATGTCCTTCCAAAACGTGACGTGCTTCACGCGCTGCGATGCGTTGCATCGCAGCTACGCTTGTGAGAACTTCTTATCGTGAACATCGAAAACCTGCCCCTGAGTACGTTTGAGTACAAAGGGCTGACCATTGAAGGTTATTCCCGGGCGGCCGTGCAGTCGTACTGGCGAATTCCCGAACTGAAACTCGGGTTCGATCTGGGTGGCAGCCCCTGGTCGTTCATGGGGACGCAGACTTTCTTCATTACACACGCCCATCTCGATCACATGGCTGCGCTTCCGGTGTACGTTGCGCGGCGGCGAATGATGAAGATGGACCCGCCCACCATCTACGTTCCTGAGGCCACCCGCGACAACGTCGAGCGGATGCTCCGCAGTTGGCAGAATCTGGATCGCGGGCGGATGATGTGCGATTTGATTGGCGTGAAGCCGGGCGATGAAATCACGCTCAGCCGCGAACACGTCGTCACCGTCTTCGAGACGAAACACACGGTGCCATCGGTGGGATACGTGGTTTGGGACTGCCGCAAGAAGCTCAAGCCGGAACTGGAAGGGCTTTCACAGGACGAAATCCGCGACCGGCGAATGGGCGGCGAAGAAGTCACCCAGGAGATCCGCGTCCCCATTGTCTGCTACACGGGCGACACTGCGCCGGCCGGCCTGGACGGTTACCCGGCGGTGTACGAGTCCCGAATTCTCATCACCGAAATGACGTTCTTCCGCCCCGAGCATCGCAAAGACAAGATCCACAAGTTCGGCCACACGCACCTGGACGACATCATCGAGCGGGCCGACCGTTTCCAGAACGAATTGATTATCCTCGGCCACTTCAGCACACGCTATCACGAACGACAAGTCGAAAACGCCGTCAGCCGACGGTTGCCGGCGAGGCTGAAGGAACGCGTCAAGCTGTGGTTATAGTGTCGCAGCTGAGATGCAACGCATCGCAGCCTGCGACTCGTTGAGATCGCAGCTAGGGGTTGCTCAAAATCGCGCCGCAGGCTTCAAAGTGTCGCCTCTGTTCGCGTGAGTATCGTGCGCCGCGGAGATCGACGAGATAGAAGTCAACGTTGTCGATCTTGGCCTCGCGCAAATCGGCACCGCAAAGGTTGGCCTTGCGGATTGCCTCGGGCGACGTATAGTGCTGCTCATTGTATTCGTCGGTATAGAAGCCCGTGCGTGTCCCTTCCGACGCAAGGTCACTCTCGACAAGTCCGCTGCGAGATGACCCCATGTGGAAGGTGCTGCCGCGCAGATCGGCCTCCCGCAGGTTCGCACCTTCCCATCCGATTTCGGCGAGACCGGTATCGCGTAGGTCGGCATCCTGAAAGTCGGCTCGCGGCATGCGCGAACCGGTCAGAATGGCTTGGCAGAGTTCGGCCCCATGAAAATCGGCAACAGGCAGTTCGACGAATTCCAGGTTGCAGTGATTCAACTTCGCGTAACGGATCGTCGCCTCTGTAAGAAGAGTGCGGCTCAGGTCCAGGTTGTTCAGGATGGCCGATTCGAGACAGGCACCGGAAAAGTCAACGCGATCCACGATGGCACGAACAAAGTTGGCGCCGGTAAGGTCGCACCCCCTGAAATTGGCATCTGTCAAATCAGCGTCGTTGAAGTTGGCCTTCGCGAAACGAGACCACCCGAAGTCACACGCGATCGCCTCTGCGCAATCGAAATGTGCCTCAGGCGCTTTCATACCGCTCGCAATGGCGTCGTTGAAACACGATCGCGAAAAGTTGGCTTTCTCGGCAGTGGCCTCGTGCAGATACGACCGGGTGAAGTTGCAGGAAATCGCGCGGGAACTATCGAGGTTGGCACCATTCAGGCTGGACGCGGAAAAGTCGCAACAATTCAATGCCGAGTGTGAGAGGTCCTTCCCGGGCCAACTGACACCACTGACGAATGCACCGAGTAGCGGGCCGACGCGGTTGTCGTTGGGAGTCCATTGCGGATTGGACGCAACCAGAATTGAGACGGCCATCGGGTTGCAGTCGATCAGACGCTGGTGCTGGATCTGTTCGAGCTGTTCGATGGCTACGCCGTCCAACTGGCATGCAATTTCGCGGATCAACTCGCGCGGGAGAATCCGCTTGAGCCGATCACGAGCACGCATTCCGCCCCTTCCAATCTCACTCACAATTTCTTCCGCAGCGAGCATGTTGCGAACACATTCGTGACGAATGAGCCGGAACGCGGCATCGCCACATCCGTTTTCCACAAGTTGTTCGACGTGCTCTCGCATGCTCGTCGCTCCGGTCAACGCTTCTATCGCGTAGTCCTGGGCGATGGATCTCAATTCTGCATCGGCGAACAGATCGTTAATTTCGCGACGCAGCGCCGTGCGCACGTTGAGAATCGATTCATCCGCGGCCATTCGGTTCAGCACAATCCGCCACAATTCGGGATTGCCGCGCAGCAGGTTACAGTCGTCGGCTTCGTTTAGCCGCGAGATGACCGATCCGCAGCGTTCCGGATGAACGGCCAGCAGATACTCGATCCACTCGTCCTGCCGCCACGGTGCCAACCGAAACGCGATTGCCTTCATTGAACGCGGAACCCTGAAATCAGCCGACGACACCGACCAGATGGCAAACGGACCACAATCGGGCTGTGCAAACAGTTTCTCATCGATGTCTTCATCGGCGTCATCAAGGAAATCAATCGGGTCGGCATCGCTTAGAACCAAACGCAGATGCGCCAACGCGGTCGTCTTGCCGACACCGGTACCGCCGACGATCACAGCGGCGCGGCCCCATTCGAGCAGCCCGGGGCACGACTGCACCGCGTCGTCCAGCGGCAGCACCTCGCCTGTATCCGGCGCGATGACGCGCGGACGAACGATTGCCCGTTGAGGAGACAACGTAGAAGGCAAGGTGCAGCCTCGCAGTGCCAGGGGTGGATCAAAACGCCGCCGCAATTTCTGACGCCATCATTCCATACAAGCGCCAACTAATCCACAATATTGTGTGTCTTTGCAGAATGTTGTTCCGGGAACAGAGATCGCAGCTGTTGCCCGTCGTTTTGCAGCTCCCCCATCCTGCGGGTTCTTCGCCAAATCTTCATTTCTCTTTCAAAAAATCTGAACGAATTAAGTCCGGTTCTGTTAGCCCACTTACGTCGATTTTGAGGAACCAAGATCAATTTTTCGGTTGACCTCACCTTGACAATTCAGCTGGCCGACTTATATTGACGAACCTTGCGTATCACAATATCTGGTACTCATTAAATCGTATTCCCCAACGGATTGTGGTTGAATTTCGGCTGACCCTAGCCGATAATAGTATACGGAAACACACACTTCTCGGCGATTTCCCCCTTCAGGCCCGCAGGTTCTGCATGCGCTGAGGTGAATTTGTCGGCACCAGCATCGGGCCACCAAACCACAAGCAAACGCTGGTTCGATGCACTCAGTTTTCGACGCTCGACTCTTTCTTAACTCTCAACTTTCGACTCTCAGCAATTTTTAGGAGTGCACGATGCACCAACCCACAGGAGCGGCGGACGGACTCGCAGTTAAGGCCAACGGACGGAACGGCCACAAGACAACGGCGGCAACTGCCATGAATGTTGAACCTTACTTCTGCCCGACCGATGTCGATCCCTTCGATACCGTCGAATGGGAAGCGCGGACCGCGCAGATTAAAGAAGAGAACGGCGACGTGCTGTTCGAGCAGACCGATTGCCAGATCCCCGCCGACTGGAGTCCGCTGGCAACCAATGTTGTCGTCAGCAAATATTTCTACGGCGAGCCGGGAACGCCCGAACGCGAAACCAGCGTGCAACAGGTCATTTACCGCGTTGCCCGCACCATTGCCGACTGGGGTATCGACGATGGTTACTTCGCCTCGGCCGAAGATGGTGAGAACTTCTATCGCGAGTTGGCCTGGCTCTGCCTGCATCAGCACGGGGCGTTCAATTCACCGGTCTGGTTCAACGTCGGCCTGTACCATCAGTACGGCGTGAAGGGTTCGCGGGGGAATTACCACTTCGATCCGAAAACCCGCAGCATTCACCGGCCCGAATCGCCCTACGAGTACCCGCAAGGTTCGGCCTGCTTCATTCAGTCGGTCGATGACAACATGGAAGCCATCATGAGTCTCGCCAAAAGCGAGGCCATGCTGTTCAAGTTCGGCTCGGGAACCGGAACCGATCTCTCCACGCTCCGCAGCGCTCGCGAGAAACTCTCCGGCGGCGGCGTTCCCTCGGGACCGTTGTCGTTCATGCGTGTCTTCGACCAGATTGCAGCCGTCGTCAAGTCGGGCGGCAAAACGCGGCGAGCCGCCAAAATGCAGTCGCTGAAAGACTGGCATCCCGACGTACTCGATTTCATTCAGGCGAAGTCAAGGGAAGAGAAGAAAGCCCGCACGCTCATCGACAGCGGCGAGTACGAGTCGAACTTCAACGGCGAAGCCTACTCGTCCATCATGTTCCAGAATGCCAACCTGTCGGTCCGCCTCAGCGACGAGTTCATGCAGGCGGTCATCGATGACGGCAAATGGCAAACACACTGGGTCACCGACCCTGATGAACCCGGCCCGGAATACGATGCTCGTGAACTGATGCACGAGATCGCCGAGGGGACATGGTACTGCGGCGATCCCGGTGTGCAGTACGACACGATTATTAACAAATGGCACACCTGCAGCAACAGCGGGCCGATCAACGCGTCGAACCCCTGCAGCGAGTACATGTTCCTCGACGACACTGCCTGCAACCTCTCCAGCATCAACCTGAAAAAGATGGTGGGAGAAGACGGCACGTTCAATGTGGAACGCTATCGCCGGGCGGCGTCCATTTTCCTCACAGCACAGGAAATCCTCGTCGATCACGCCAGTTATCCTACGCCGTCCATTGCCGAGAACAGCCACATGTACCGGCCGCTCGGTCTTGGCTTCGCCAACCTGGGCAGCTTGTTGATGTCGATGGGCATTCCTTACGACAGCGATGCCGGCCGCGGCATCTGCGGGGCGCTCACTGCGTTGCTGAACGGGCAGGCGTTTCTCACATCGAGCGAAATCGCTTCCCACCTCGGCCCGTTTGCCGGTTATCGCGAGAACGAGCAACCCATGCTCGACGTGATGCAGATGCACCGCGATTCGGTTGAACAAATCGACCGCGCGTGTCCTGCCGACTTGCGTGAAGCCGCCCGGCAGGTGTGGAACGAATGCCTGCAATCCGGAAGACGGCACGGTTACCGCAACGCGCAGGCCACCGTGCTCGCGCCGACCGGCACCATCGCCTTCATGATGGACTGCGACACCACCGGCATCGAGCCGGACATCGCCCTGGTGAAGTACAAGCAACTGGCCGGCGGCGGCATGATGAAAATCGTCAACCGCACCGTGCCTTACGCTTTGGGCACACTCGGTTACGACCAGCCCGAAATCGAAGGCATTCTCGATTACATCGAGAAACACGACACCATCGAGGGTGCCCCCGGTTTGAAAGACGAGGATTTGGCCGTCTTCGATTGTGCCTTCCAGCCAGCCAATGGCACGCGGTCGATTGCGTGGCGGGCACACATCACCATGATGGCGGCCGCCCAACCGTTCCTTTCCGGGGCGATCTCCAAAACGGTCAACATGCCCGAGGATTCGACCGTCGAGGACATCCAGGAAGCCTACACCGAAGGCTGGAAGCTGGGCCTGAAGGCGCTCGCGATTTACCGCGACGGCTCGAAGCAAAGCCAGCCGTTGGGTACCACGAAGGAAGGCGACAAGTCGAAGGCGGGGGCCGGCGAGGTCGAAGGCCGACTCACGCGACGCCGCCTTCCCGCAACCCGGCATTCCCTCACCCACAAGTTCTCCGTGGGCGGTCACGAGGGTTACATTACCGTCGGCCTGTTTGAAGATGGACTTCCCGGCGAGTTGTTCATCACAATGGCGAAAGAGGGCAGCACCATCGGCGGATTGATGGACACCATCGGCACGCTGACTTCGATGTCGCTGCAATACGGCGTGCCACTCGATGCGTTGGAAAGCAAGTTCGCCCACATGCGGTTCGAGCCGGCCGGATGGACCGGAAACCCCGACATTCCCAACGCCAAAAGTGTGGTCGATTACATCTTCCGCTGGCTGGGAATTCAGTTCATCCCCGGTTACCGCGAAGCCAACACACCGCAACGAGAAGCCGCAGCTGAGACGAAATCAGCCGCAGAAGGAAACGAGGGCGACTCGGCGGAGCCTAACGCCAACACGGCTGCAGACGTCGTCCGCGAACTGACGGCCATCGCATCGGCCGCCGGCAACGGGCAAGGCAGCACGACCAACACCCTGACCGGTAACGAACTGCAATTGGCCGAAGACGGCGAGACCCCACAAGTCCGCAGCCAACAGTTCGCCAACTTCCAAGCCGACGCCCCCGCCTGCGACAACTGCGGGGCGATCACAGTAAGAAACGGCAACTGTTACCTCTGCCACAACTGTGGCAACAGCATGGGCTGCAGTTAACAGCTGCGACTCAACAAGTCGCAGCCAGGCGATCGGGGGGCGTAAGCCCCCTGGTTTTTGATTTTCGATTCACAACAACCAGATCAGAGGAGCCACGCTGAAGGACTGGCGTTAGTTCCCCCTCCCACACCCCGGCGGGCCGGAAGCCCCCGGGGTGTTTTCTTGATTGGTGTGAGTGATGAAGGGTTCATTCTTCAATGAAGACCGCGAATTTCACGAGATAGCGCAGAGGTATCAGCCAAGTTCTTCCCCGGATCAGCTTGTGTACCATTACACGAATTCTTGCGGATTACTCGGAATTTCACAGACACAGGAGCTTTGGGCCACGCATTTTCAAGATACGAATGATGCGCAGGAAGTCCAATACGGTATTGACCTGACGTTGGCCAACATTGAAGGGAAACTGTCCGGAAACGATAGTAAACAGCCCGCAGTTTCGCTGGATACCTTTTTCGATGACGTCACGTTGAAACCAAGCGAAGCCCTCCTTCGAGTAGGCGCAGAGACACTTCGAGACGGGAGACTCTTCACCGAATTCTACGAACTATACTTGACCTGCTTTTCTCTTAATGGAAATTCGCTCAGTCAGTGGAGAGCGTACGCTGATGATGCTCGCGGATTTGCGATCGGGCTCCCTTCGAGCAATCTTCGAAATCTGCCGAACGGTTTTGATCTCGGCGCCGATTCCCTGGATCTCCTAGACGTTGTCTATGAACCGGAAATACAGAATCGATTAATCGATGAAGTGATTCTGATGGTTACAAGTCGCTGTGATGCGGCTGCCGAGAAAATCGAATCATCGGAACGAAAGCGATTCCTCATTGATTTCAACAGCTATCTCGTTTCCTGCGTAATCAGAATTGCAGTCCATCTGAAACATCCTGGCTTCCATGAAGAACAGGAGCGACGTCTTATCTATGCGAAGAAAATGAACACATCCAATGACGAAGCAGCCCCCAATTTGGTGCGAACCAGGGCATCAAGCAGTGGTTTGATTCGTTTTCTTCCGCTTTCGATTCGAGATGGAGCAGGCAGGGTTCCTATTGAAGAAATCATCATTGGCCCAAAGGCAGAGTCGGGGCAAGCCGCGGAAGGTGCTCAGTACGAAGTTAAGAATCTGTTTACACAGAACGAACAGCAGATTCCACCATTCATCCCATCTGGGATTCCTTACCGCTGAATCGGCCATAGGCGGGTTATGCGCCATTTGCGATTCCCCCTGCAACAATTGGCGTGGTATAATCCAAGCATGAACAGACCGGCTCTTACCGACGAACAGGAACGGGCGCTCGACGAACAGGGTGGCATTGTTGAGGGGGAGTCGTTTGTGATTCTGCGGACGGACGTGTTCCGTGAGTTGCTGGGGTTTGACACTGACGACGAACTGCGGCAGCAGCTGCAGATCGGATTCGATCAAGCCGACCGTGGGCAACTTGTCGATTGGGATCCCCAGCGCATCAAGGCGGAAGGCCGGCGGCGACTGCAGCAGCGATCGCACGCATGACATTGCGAGTCCGTCTGACCGAACCAGGTTGAGGCTGGTGCTCTGGGCATCTGGCAGTACATCGCTGCCGACAACGAGACCGCTGCCGATCAAGTGATCGATCGCATCACGGAAACCTGCGACAAACTGGCCCGCCATCCGCGAATGGGAATCCGGCAGGACCAGTATCGGGCCGGGCTGCGATGCTTCCCAGTCGGGAAGTACGTCATCTTCTACCACGTCACCGATGACGCACTGCAAATCTACCGCGTCCTGCACGGTGCCCGACAACTGGAAGACCTGCTCTGATGCACCCGATGTCACTGCGACCCGAATCAATCATTCGGTGGAGTCGCTGGCGGCTTCCGAACTGCCCTCACCTTTGGGATCATCGGTTTCTGGCTTGGCATTTGGACCGGGTTTTCCGAGCAACTTTCTGGCTTCTTTGGCGGCTTTGCTCTGCGGGTATTTCTCAATGAGTTTGCCGAGATTTCCAACCAGGGCGGCCAACTCTTTTTTTGCTTTCAGTTCGGAAGTTTCCTCACGGGCGTCAGCCACGGCGTCTTTCAGCTCTTCGACAGTCATGAGGGCCGCTCGGCTTTGGGCGAGTTGAGTGTACTCATTTCTCAGTTTCTGCAATTCGGACGGCTCTTGGACAATCCCGGCTAAGGAGTCTGCAAACGGGTCTGAGGATGCAGCCGGCTGATTGCTTGACCGCAGGCTAAATACGCTGGAGGGTTCCGCAAATGTCGACTGCACTTCGGTCTGTTGGCCGGAAAAATCACGTCCCTCTTGTGCTGACAGCTGGTTAGCCTCTGGGGGAACCACCCTCAAAACGAACACCATCAAAACGGCAAGACCAGCGAATCCACCACAGAACAACAACTTTCTCATCGTTTCACCCTTTCCATAACGCGATCGGAACCCGTGACACCTGAAATCATCATTTTTCTCGGGAAACTGTCAATCCCGGTCCTTGTGAGTGACCGTTCGGTTGGGCAAGGCGCAGCCCCCACAGTTTCTGCCGGCACACGGTGGTCGCCCACTGTTGTGAGGACGGCGTGGTCTCGTAAAATGGCATAATGTTTTTGCCGGCTCGTGGTGCCAAACTGTTTCGGGGAGTTCCGCGACACCGCCGTTTTGACGCGGAATGGAGAAGACGCCAAACTGGTGGTATGAACGCAGCCCTGTTTTTTCCGGATGACTCGCAAATGAAACTCCTCCTGGCCATCTTGCTCTCGTCGGCGAGTCTGGTTCATGCTGCCGATGATGGCGTGCGTTGGAATTCCAAGTTCAGTGAGAGCTACCAAAGCGGGGCGGAAGGCAGGCGGGTGTCGTTCGCGGTTCGTTCGCCCCCTCGGGTTGAAGGTATGGAGAGATACCCTTTGCTCATCGCCCTGAGCGGGGGTCTTCGCGTGGCCCCGAGCGAACAGTTTCCATTTTTTCAGGCCAACCCGACGCGCACCCGCATTTGGGGATATCGCGCGATCTCGACTTACGACGCGATGCAGGTCGTCACCACGATGCTGAAGAGGTATCCGATTGATCCGGACCGCGTTTATCTGATGGGCTTCTCCGCGGGCGGCAGTGGCGCGATGCACCTTGCGTCCTGTTATCCTGATCAATTCGCGGCCGTCCTTCCGTTGGTCGCTGCGGGCAACAACTACCCGCTTGCCAATTTCAAGAATCTCCCGGTCGCGTTTCACCACGGCGACAGGGACTGGACATCGTCGATTTGCAACGTGCGCGTCCAGGCGCAGAAAATGCAGGCGCTGGGCTTCCCGACGATTCTCAAAGAATACCCGGGAGCCGGCCATTCCATACCGGGATCGCACGCGCCGCTGATGACCTGGCTGTTCGATCAAGAACGCAACCCCATTCCGCGAGCTATCTCGCACGACTGCGAAGCACCCTCGCTTGGGCGTTCCTATTGGATCACGATTCGCGAGTTCGACGACCCCCACCAGCGCGCGTTCGTCGAGACCACGATCGACGACGAAACTGCAACAATCCGTCCGAAGAATATCGCCGCGCTTTCGTTAGCGCTGGAGTCATTGCCAAACATCAAGACAGTCCGGATTGGTAAGACTCGCCTGACGGCCGGTACCCACTACAAGTTTCAGGATGGCGATTGGCAACTCGTTGATGAGTTGCCGGAACCGCCGATTCGCCGCTACGAATCGGGAGCTGCTGCGAACTTGTATCAGGGTGAGCCACTTCTCATCGTCTACGGAACGGCAGGCGATCGAACGGATCGGCTTCAAGCGGCTGCACGGAAGCTTTCGAAGTGCGGCGGTCCCGATTACTCGACTTTTCCTGGTTCGTTTCCCGTAGTGGCGGACGCCGATCTCACTGACGAGCAACAGTCGAACTCCAATCTGATTCTGATCGGCACAACCGAAGAAAACAGCATCAGCCAGGGCATCCTGCCGAAACTTCCGATCAAAATCCAGAATGGCACACTGGAAATCCAAGGCAGGTCGAACCTGCCGTTGGCAGGTCAGTTGTTAAGCATGCTTTTCCCAAATCCGAATCACCCGAAACGCCTCGTGTACTTGATGGCACCGTTTACCGATGAGGCGGGACTTGCCCGTTTCGCCGCTTCGCCGGCCGCTTTCCTCGCCGGCTCGGACGGCTTCGACCGTGTGAGTCAGGCAGATTTGCTCGTGCAAAACACGACGCATCAAATCGCGCGACAGATGCAGTTTGGCAAAGATTGGAACTGGATCAGATTTCCGGACGCAGACAAGCCGATTCCAGCCCGATACGCGGACCGGGCGAACCTCGCGCTGACCTACATGAAACTCATGAAGTCAAAATCCACCGCCGACTTCGCGATCTGGTGGGGGCCGGCGGACAAAGGCATGTGGGGAGCTGATTTCAATGACCTGGAAAGCTACAACCCACAGTTCTATACCAAAGCGGATTTCAATACCCAGCGACGTCTCTTTGAGACCATGATTGGAAGTGTCTCCGGTGCCGATCTAAGAACAATCTGGAACCGATGGGGAACGAATCGGGAGTTACAAAGCGTTCCCGAGATTGTACTCGATGCGATTGAAGATGAAGAACAATATCACATCCACATTCCAATGGACATGTACATCAAGCTTGGCCAACGGCGAAAGAACCTGGGCAATCCCAAGGAAGCTCCACGCATCTCGGCCAGGGAAGTCATGGCCGAGATATTCGAATAGCGGTCGCGTTTCTCATAGCTTCACCCTACTGCACTGACGACATTCTCACGGTCGCAGGTGAGTCAGTTTGTCGCGGTCAAGTTGTCCGCCGATTCCGATTGTTTCGGGCACTGCCAGGCGGCTCGATTGATAGCACAGGGGCGTTTCCAGCACATCGTCGGCGTACATTGCCGGGCCGATCAAGTCGGACGGCAGCGTGAGGTCGTGAATGGACGCCGCCAGATGCAATTGGGCGAGCGTGCCAGGCCCCATTTCGACCGTGCTTCCCAATAACAGCCCCACGCCGGCTGCCTGCGCCATTTCGGCGATATTGCGGGCCGGCCAGATACCGCCGCAGCCGGTGGTCGCAATGTTGAACCAGTCAAGCGATTCGTCGCGAATGTAACGAATCGCATCGTCGGCCGTCATTACGTGCTCAATTAACGGCACGTCCACCTGCTTGCGCAGCACGGCCAGTTCTTTGGAATCGCGAAACGCAACCGGCGTTTCGACACCCGAAATGTTGTGCCGCGCGAGCCGGGGAATATTCACCAGCGCTTCGTCCAACGTCCAACCGCCGTTGGGATCGATCTTGATGTTGGCCTGCGGCCCGGCGGCCTCACGCATCACGGCCAACCGTTCGTCGTCGAGATCAATATCAACGCCCACCTTCAACTTGAACGCATCGAAGCCCGCTGCCGTCTTCTCGCGGATTTCCTCGCGCAGCAAATCGAGATCGTCGCGAATAAATGCGACCCACGACACATGCACGTGCCGCCGATGACTTCCTCCCAACAATTTGAAAACCGGAACACCTGCCGCCTGCGCCTGCAAATCGTAACAAAGCATATCGGCCCCGGCCGACACCAGCCGCGGAAACTCAAGCTCGGCCGAAAACGGAAACGCATCGCGCAAATCGGCATGAAGCTGTTGCAAGTCAAAGGGATCGCGACCGATTAACAGCCGCGACAGTTGCTCTTTGAGTGTGTCGATGTCCGGCGACTCACTCACCGGCACATCAGAAATCTCCCCCCAACCGGTCAAGCCACTATCGGTGGTCGCCTCAACAAAGAGGAATTGCGATTTCTCAACCTGCTGCCGCGCCCCACCCCCTTCCTGTGCAATCTGCGTTGCATAGGCACGGGGGACAGCAACCGGGTGGAGGTCTAATTCGATGATTTGCATGTTGTTTTCCGTGAGATGAGAAGAACGGGCGGTTTTCCATCCGAAACTGTAGCTGGATTCGCAAGAATTCAGACAACAACAGAACCCGCATTGGAATCGTCTGAATTCTTGCGAATCCAGCTACGTTAGACGTGCAGCCCGTTTTTGAGCAAGTGCGAATAGATTCGCCAAAAACGTTCCCAATAATCGTCTTCGAACGGCTTCAACTCGGGATAACCCGGTACGAGACCACCGCTGTATGCATACTCGGCGTACCCATCGGGCGGGACGAGTTCCTGTCGTTCTGGATTTCGGGCGATGTATTCCGCGACTTCCTCGAACGCGACACGCTCGCGTTTCTCCTCTCGCAGAACATGATCGTATGGCTGATTCTGGAATCTCGCGCCCAATTGTTTCAGTGCGGGATTCAACTGCGTGCGGAAAAAACGCATCGCATTCCGCTGATCGCAACCGTCGAGGATTCCCACCCACAACATGTGAATGTGGTCGGGCATGCAACAGTAGATAGGGCAACACAATCCGAAGCGAAATGCCGTGTGGGCAAGAATCTCACGGTACTTGTAGTAGAAGATCGGAATGAGCCAGCCCGTTTTTCGTTCTTTCATCGCCAGCGACCAGTGAACGTAAGCTTGCCCGCAGTAGTATTCGGGCGGTAGCCGCTTCAGATAGTCGCGGCGTTTCTCAATCACGGCGATTCTCCAGAACAACGAAGTGACTCTCGTGTCGCTGGACTCGCAAGAGTTCAGATGAATCCAGAGTGAGTTCCGAGGTCGTCTGAATTCTTGCGAATCCAGCTACTGCGTGGTTGCTTCCTCGACGATTTGCATCTCCGCATCCGCCAGGCCGTCGAACTCGTAGGTGAGTTCCCAAGTGAGCAATGTGAACATTCGGTTGCCCCATGTGTCCATGTTGACTTATAACACGTCATCTTGGGCTTACCGAGCATTCGGAGCAAGGAGGACAGTTGCCGAAGAACCAAATGATCGACAATCGCTTGGAATCGTATCGTAGCTTCTTTGATCGCGATTGGGCAAAGGAGATAAACGCCCTCGTCGATGGTACGCAACTCGATCCATTGGTGTTCAATCTTGGGATCGCGTGGAAAGGTGCCGCGAATACACACATGATGCCTTGGCTGCTTGTGGATTCCATCGGTGGCTTCGCAGATAGTTTTGTAAATGCTCACGAACCGCCGACTGCAAGACTGATCTCCGCCCTTGTGACCAAACTCGACGATGAGGTACATGGAAAGATTCGCCCAATGATGCGGAAGGAATTGAAAGCGGCAATTCAGCGCATCAGCAATCAGGTAGATGATGCATTCGAGAGCCAACCGTACCGATTCGACCGCGACGAATACTGGATGTTCTACCTTGAACAATCGGAGTTTCAAGTGAGCCTTATCGCATCACAACGGTTGTGTTACGCCGGGCTGTTCTTCGGCTACGAAGACTTCGTCGTGAACTGTTACAAGATTCTGACGTCTGTTAAACGCTACCAGACAGGTCGCAGCACAAACGGCGACTTTGAAAAGGCGTTTGGACCTGAAGCGGCCCAATTCTGTTGGTCGGACGACAAAATCCAAATTGCACGTTTGGTGCGGAATGATCTGGTTCACAATGGTGCCAGGATCAGCCCCAAGCTTCAAGAACTGAAACATGGCCTGACCGTCATTGATGGCGAATTACAGATCCTTGCCTGCGATACGTCGATGTTATTCCATCAGCTCAAGAAACGTGCCTTGCAGCTTGCGGACAGCACATTGAGTTTGATCACAGAGTGATCTCTGCGTGCGCCAACGTAGTTGTTTCGAAAGTAGTCAATCGAAATATCGCTCTCGTACAGCGCGCAAAAACACCCGGCTGCGATTTCTCGCAACCGGGTGCTTCTGTTATGCAAAATGGTTGGTGAGTCCAACAAGACGATTGTGGATTTCGAAACGGCTCCGATGGTTAATTACCAAACCGGTTCCATCGTTCTCATGTTGAGGCGACTATTGAATACCGAGGTATTCGGTTGAACTGAGGTCTGGTCGGATAGGTCAAATCAATCCTTAGAAAGGAGGTGATCCAGCCGCAGGTTCCCCTACGGCTACCTTGTTACGACTTAGTCCCAATCACAGAGTTCGCCCTAGGTGCCTGCCTCCCGAAGGTTAGCTTGGCAACTTTAGGCGCCCCCCGCTTTCGTGGCTTGACGGGCGGTGTGTACAAGGCTCAGGAACTTATTCACCGCAGTATAGCTGACCTGCGATTACTAGCGATTCCAGCTTCATGCAGGCGAGTTGCAGCCTGCAATCCGAACTGAGCGG
>JABISG010000089.1 GCA_018699955.1 Planctomycetaceae bacterium
CCACGTCAGCACGACGCAACTTGGCAATGATCTGGTCCACCGTGTGTCGGTTCTGTTTCATCTCAAAGAATCCTTTCCGGGTGTTCAGCCCGGTCAAGATTCTCTCACTCGCTGTGGATCAATTAAAGGGGGGAAGGCCATCAAGGCTACCGCTGACGATCGACTTTCCGTCGGGGCTGAAGGCAACTCTCGTGATATAGTCGGAGTGTCCAACAAGAGTCTTCGTGTTTTGGCCGGTCTCGGCATCCCACAGTTTGATCGTCTTGTCAGCGCTCCCACTGACGATCCACTTTCCATCTGGGCTGAATGCGACTGCAGTGATGAGATGGGAGTGTCCGACGAGAGTCTTCGTGTTTCCTCCTGTCGCGGCATCCCACAATTTCATCTGGCTAACTGCTCCGTCAGACCAACCGTGGCCGCTGACGATCCACTTACCATCAGAACTGAATTCGACACTGTTGACGGCGCCTCCAACTTTCCTAAGCGTCCGTATTTCCTGCCCGGTCGAGGAATTCCACAGTCTGATCCCGTCAATACTTCCGCTGACGATTCGTTTTCCGTCAGGGCTAAAGGCGACACTCGATACCCATTGAGTGTGTCCGCTGAGAGTTCGCACTTCCTTCCCGGTTAATGTATCCCACACTCTGACTGTCTTATCATTGCCGCCGCTGACGATTCGTTTGCCGTCGGGGCTGAAGGCAACGCTGCGCACCACGCCTTCGTGTCCCTTAAGAGCCAGTGTTTCCTTAGGAAAACTCTGCGCCGGGGCGAGAGGTTCCGGCCACTGATCTTTGGGGATGTCCTCGGCGTATTCGTTCACCGTAATCCGCAGCACCGGGTTCTTGCCTTTGAACACTTCAAATTGGCGCGTATGCACTTTCGTGTCACCGCGTTCGACTATCAGTTCGTGCATGCCCGGCTTGAGTTGGATCGTGTCGCCGACGCCGGTGATTGTGATGACGTCGCCGTCGATGGAGACCTGAGCCGTGGGATCGTCGATGACGACTTTGACATCGACTTCTCCGACGCGGATGAACAGCGTCACTGCCAAAGACAGCAGGGCAATCGCCGCCGTTGCCGCGATGCCCACAACCAGACGATTCTGCCAACACCATTGCCCAATCGTCGCCGGACGGCTGACTAACTGGGATTGCGATTGGTCCTGCTTTTGCTTCAGCAGGTACCGTTTCAGCTCCGCTGACAGTGCGGCGGCGCTCGCGTAGCGTTTCTCCGGATCCTTCTCCAGGCACTTCAGGCAGATCGTTGCCAGTTCCTTCGGGACCTTCGGGTTCAGTTTGCGCGGCGAAACGGGTTTGCGATTCATCACGTCGACGATGGTCTGTGCAACACTCTCGGCCTCAAACGGCGGCCGACCGGTCAACAGACAAAAGAAGACCGCGCCCAGCGAGTAGACATCGGCCAGTGGACCGACCTCGTCGGTTTTGCCTGCCGCCTGTTCCGGCGACATGTAGCTGGGCGTGCCGAAGATTAGGCCGGTGGCAGTCAGGTTGTTTTGGTCCTTGGTTTGCTTGGCCAGGCCGAAGTCGGTGATGCAGGGGTTGCCGTTCTTCTCCAGCAGCACATTGGCCGGTTTCAGGTCACGGTGTATCACGCCTTTGTCGTGGGCGACGGCCATCGCGGTCGCCATCTTCCGCACGAGGTTGGCCGCTTCGCGGGGTGGGATCGGTCCCTTGTCGACGCGGTCGGCCAGACTTTCGCCCTCGACGAAGCCCATCGACAGGTAATGCTGTCCATCGTGCTCGCCGACGTCGTACACCGGAACGATGTTGGGATGGCGGAGCGCGGCGGCGGCTTTGGCTTCGACGTAGAACCGCGCGACCTCATCTTCCGAAGCAAATCCCCCCGACAGGATCATCTTGACGGCAACGATGCGGTCGAGCTTGACCTGCCGTGCCTTGTAGACCACGCCCATGCCGCCACGCGCGATCTCTTCCAACAGTTCGTAATCGCCGAAGCGTTTCGGTTCTTTAGATGGCTGCGGCAACGAGGACGCAGAACTCAGAGGTTTGCCGACAACACCGCCGGTATCGCCGGGATGCCACGTCTCTTCCTGGTAGATGTCGCCAGCCAATTCGGCAGAGGACTCTGCGGTCGGCGTGTAGACGCCCGTCGGGTCGAGCGCACCGGGTAACGGAGTCGCAGCCTGGTCCGGACCGACAAGTCGCTCGATCACGTCGCCACCTTCCAGCACACCGCGCAGCTCGTCGGCATGTTCCGGGTGCCGTTGGAAGAACTCCTCGCGATCGACTTCTTCACCACGATCGATTCGCTGCATGTAGTCCATCAGCAGAGAATCAATGATCGAAGGAGAGTCAGTCATTCTTCTTGTTCCCTTTTCGCGTCTGCGAATTGGCCCTTCAGACTCTGCACGCCACGTTTGATCAAACCGGTGACCGCCACGATCGATCTGTCAAAGTGTTCGGCGATCTCCCCCAATGAAAGTCCCTCGATGTGACGCAGGCGGACGGCTTCCCGCTGATCGTCCGGCAGCGACTCAATCGCTGCTGACAGACGCGAGGCAGTTTCGTTGCGGATGGCGCGATGACTGGGCGTCGACAAACCGGATGCCGGCTTGGAGCGTTTTCCCGGGCCAAACTTTTTCGAGTCGTCAAGCGAGCGTTCCCGGTCGACGCTGCGCTTTTGTGCAAAGACGTGCTGCTGAATGGTGTTGGACACGTTGTGGTTGAGAATCTGCCGCAACCAGGCGAGCAACTGTGCAACAGATTCACCACGGAATTGCTCGAAGTCGCGTTGCGCTTCGAGGAATGTTCCCTGCACAATGTCTGAAGCATCGGCGCGAACCCTCACCTTGGAATCGAGTTGATGCTGGGCCACTTGGCGCAGCTGATCGCGATAGGTTTCCAACAGTTGCCCGAGCGCAGCGACATCGCCGCGTTGAGCACTAGCGAACAGCTCCTCCGCCGAAGCGAATTCCACGCCGCCCTCCATCGTAAGAGGCAGAGTCTTGAGAAACATCCGGCGCGGAAATTCTCGAGAATTCGCCGAAATTCAGAATTAAACGCCCAAGGCCACCAGAAGCGGCAGACAAGGCCCGTGCGAGAACGACTGCAACCACACATACATACTGCCGTTTAATCGATCGAATTTCCAGATCACCCTTATATCCGCAGTTGTGGATTCGCCGAACAGGTCCAGTCAGCTTGGCCTCATTCGGTCGCTACCGGACTCGCCAATGCCAACCTCTCCACTCGCGCCGGACACATGCCACAAACCGCTTTCACCCTCCGCGACTGGCCTTCCCCCCTTTAATTGATCCACAGCGAGTGAGAGAATCTTGACCGGGCTGAACACCCGGAAAGGATTCTTTGAGATGAAACAGAACCGACACACGGTGGACCAGATCATTGCCAAGTTGCGTCGTGCTGAC
>JABISG010000078.1 GCA_018699955.1 Planctomycetaceae bacterium
GAAACCGAACGCCGAAACGATTCGGCAGCGGGATATCGCCGCGTTGGCGAAACGCATTGAAGCGATTCAGAAACCCGGTTTTTTGAAAAAACCGGGTTTCTCCGATCCAACAAACACGGCACTTCGAGATGACTTGGTGAACTTCCGCCGCCAATCCCCCGGCACAACAGAGGCGATTGAAGCCGCGAAAATGATGTCGCAACTCCCCTGGCCGGTGGACACATTGAAACGGGATGACATCGATCCGTATGAACTGAAGGTTGTAGGAAATAGCGACTCGTCAATAGCCCCGGCAGAACTCGTCGCCGTTCTTGGTGACAGTCGACTGAAACACTGGGGGCCGGTGAATTCTGTGGCGTTCAGCCCAGATGGAAAGATAATCGCATCGGCTGGCCATGACCATTCAATCAAATTGTGGGACGCAGAAACCGGCTTGGAACGCGCGACGCTGCGAGAACACACCGGGGGGGTGATTTCCGTGACGTTCAGCACCGACGGGAATCTCGTCGCCTCATGCAGCGACGATGCAACTATCAAGCTTTGGAATCCAGACACGGGGGAAGTGTTGCGTACTCTCGCGTCACAGGATTCAGCCTACACTCGATCTATCGCCTTTAGTCCAGATGGAACGAAGTTGTGTTCGGGAGGCATCAACCCACCAGGCCTAATCACCGTATGGGAAACCGCGACAGGCAAGAAACTGAAGTCCTTCCGCGGTCATGAAGCAGGCTATGTCCATTCGCTGGCATTTTCTCCAGACGGGACGCGAATCGCCTCCGCAAGTAGTGGCGATGGAACCGCGAGGTTGTGGGAGACGCGTACGGGGAAAGAATTGCACACCTTGAACGTGAACAGCAGATATCTGTATTCAGTAGTTTTCAGTCCGGATGGAAAGATTCTCGCTACCGGAGACTCCACGGTGAAATTGTGGGATCCGCAGACCGGGAAGGAACTGCGACGCATCCAAGGACCCGGACACGGTATCGTATCGTTAGCGTTCAGTCCCGACGGCAAGACGCTCGCATCTGGCGGTAATATTAGCACATTGAACCTATGGGATCTTGCGACCGGAAAGATGCTGAGAGAGTTTCAGGGAAGTGCAGGTCGCGTGTCTTCTGTCGCTTTCAGGCCGGACGGCAAGACGCTCGCGTCCGGCGGAGACGATGGCAGAGTCCAACTCTGGGACGTCGCAACGGGGAAAGAAAAGTTCAAAACCGGCGGGCATCGAGGGCCGGTCAACGCCGTCGCCGTCGGTCCCGATGGCAAACAAATTGCCACAGGCGGTGCCGACGCGACTCTGAAACTCTGGGACATCGCCACGGCTCAAGTCGTCCGCACGATCGCACGAAAACTGGATGACGGTCGCGACGCCTATATCGGCAGTGTGGCTTTCAGCCCCGACGGGGAGCGCATCGCTGCTGTCGGAGCAGCCGATCATGTCGAAGTGTGGGACACGACGTCAGGTGCGGAACTGATGAATCTGCGCCATCCCGCCGACGGCAGTTGGATCGGCACTGTGCGATTTAGCCCCGATGGAAAGTGGATTGCCGTTGCAGGAGGGGGATCCAAATCAGAGGACAGCATCCATTGTTGGGACGCTGTGACCGGTAAGGAAGTGCTTCGTCTTGGAACTGATGACCATTACGCCTCAACCCTAGCGTTTCGCCCCGACGGACAACAACTCGTGACTCAGGCCGACGTGCATAAACCGAGGGTCTATGCGATTCCTAGCGGCAAGCGACTGTTGGACATGGATGGTGGCGCCAGCATCTACAATGTGGCGTACAGCCCGGATGGAGAGATCATTGTCGTCGCCACACTTGATATCTATGTATTTGATGGCACGACAGGTAAACGCATTCGCAGATTTACAGGTCACGACGGTGCAGCAATCAGGGACGTCGCGTTTCATCCGTATCGCCGCCTGATGGCGACCTGCGCGACCGATGGAACGGTGAAGTTATGGAACCTGGAAGAGAGATTTGAAGAACTCGTCAGCACCTTCCAACTCGGCCCGTCCGGCGGAACAATCAACGAAGTCGCCTTCACCCCCGATGGTCGTCACCTCGTCACCGCCAACGCCAACGGCACGGTTTACGTGTTGCGGTTGCGGGAATGGGCGGCGAAGTGATCGGATCTCGCTGAATGTCGAAGGGGGTTGGCTGCGGATTTCTCATCGAGTATGCTGACGGTGTCGCTGATGCGAGTTGGCGTGCAGCCGCGAAAGTCCGATCAACGATTAGCACAGCACCCATTTGGAGTTTGTTGATGCTCGACCAAATACGATCAAACCAAACCACGCGTCGCGAATTGCTGCGTGTTGGTGGATTGGGGGCCGTCGGTTTGTCGCTGCCGCAGTTGCTGGCGGCCCGGGCGTCGTCGGCAGAGAGCGCAGCCGCCGACGTTTCGCGGTCGAAGGCTGACTCCTGCATCGTGATCTACTTGAACGGCGGCCCCAGTCATCTCGATATGTGGGATATGAAGCCGTTGGGGCCGATCGATATTCGTGGTGAGTTCAGTCCGATTCCCTCGTCGTTGAATGGTGTGAGTGTCAGCGAACATTTGCCACAGTTGTCGAAACAGATGCACCGCGCCACGTTGGTGCGTTCGATGAATCACAGCGTGAACAATTCGCACGCTGCCGCCGTTTATGCAGCCTTAACCGGACACGACCGTGGCGAACAGGGCGGTGGAGCCAAGCCGACCGATCACCCCGCACCCGGCGCGGTTCTCGCCAAGTTGCGACCGGCGCGTTCCGGGGTACTGCCTTACGTCACCCTGCCGTATAAGACGAAGGAAGGTGCCAGCGGTCCGTTGCAGCCGGGATTCCTGGCGGGCTTCATGGGGCCGACCTACGATCCATTCTGGGTGCTGGACGATCCCAACGCGGCGAAGTTTCACGTTCGCAATTTGTCGTTGCCGGCCGGAGTTGCGACGGAGCGGATGTTGGAGCGCGGTAGTTTACTGACTGCGCTCGATCGTGGTTTGGGCCGCGCGAGGCAACCTCACCTCGACGCCATGAGCGACTTTCAACGTCAGGCGTTTGATCTGCTGACCTCGAACGAAGCACAGCAGGCGTTCCAACTCACAAACGAACCGGCCGAAGTGCGCGACCGCTATGGCCGCAACATTTACGGCCAAAGCGTCCTGCTGGCGCGACGGCTGATTGAAGCCGGCACGCGGTTCGTCACCATGTCGTGGGCTCCCGATGCCAACGCGACGTGGGACACACATGGCGGGAACTTTCAGAAGCTCAAGACAACATTATTGCCGCAATTCGATGCCGCTTGCAGCAGCCTGATTGAAGACCTGGCCCAGCGCGGCCGCTTGGATCGCACGTTGGTTGCCGTGCTGGGTGATTTTGGTCGCACGCCGAAAATCAACAAGGGCGCGGGCCGCGATCACTGGAACGCCTGCTATTCCATCATGCTCGTCGGCGGCGGAATCAAAGCGGGGTACGTCCACGGAGCCAGCGACCGCATGGGTTCGCAACCGGCCGAAAGCCCCGTCTCCCCCGGCGACATCGTCGCCACCATGTACCG
Source organism: Planctomycetaceae bacterium (assembly GCA_018699955.1). Classification (GTDB taxonomy): domain Bacteria; phylum Planctomycetota; class Planctomycetia; order Planctomycetales; family Planctomycetaceae; genus JABISG01. The sequence goes on from JABISG010000078.1 coordinate 3,543, forward strand.
CCTACTCGGCATCGACCACCGCCACGTGTTGTATGACTCCCTCGACCGCCCCCACACCGTGGTCCCCGAAGCACGCGTGGTGAAGAACGTGATTGGCTGAGTTGAAGATATTGATGACCGGGCCAACGGTTGATCTCGGAAGCAACAATGAATTCGAGTCGGGCCCGCTGTTTTTCCCCTCGGCAATTAGGGCTCGCGGTTCTTCCAGAACAGTTCGGACCAGTCGAGTGCTTGTTCGCGCACGGGCAGGCCAATCGTCTTATCCGAACGGATTGCCTCGCGCAGGTGGCTGAGCGAGGTGGCCTGTCAGCGGCGAAAATTCAATATCTGGCGTGCCTTCAACTGGGGCGTCCACGGCCGCGCGTCCCACACCTTCACCGGCCCGTTGCCGCTCCCCGAGGCCAGCCGCATCCCGTCGGGGCTGAACGCAATGCTGTTGAAATCGACGAGGTGTCCTTTGAGTGTGAGCGTCTCGGCGCCCGTAGCCGCGTCCCACAACTTCACCGTCTTGTCCTCACTCGCTGAGGCCAGTCGTGTCCCATCCGGGCTGAACGCCACGTTGTGGACATGGTCGGTGTGTCCCTTCAGCGTGAGTATCTCCTGCCCCGTGGCTGCATTCCACACCTTCACCGTGTTGTCGTCACTCGCAGATGCCAGCAGCGTCCCGTCTGGGCTGAACGCCACGCTGTTGACACCCTTGCTATGTCCTTTGAGCGTGAGCGTCTCCTGCCCGGTGGCCGCATTCCACACCTTCACCGTCTCGTCCCAACTCGCCGAGGCCAGCCGCGTCCCGTCCGGGCTGAATGACACATCAGCAACACAATTCTTATGTCCTTCGAGCGTGAGCATCTCGGCGCCTGTGGCCGCGTCCCACACCTTCACCGTCCTGTCAGCACTCGCTGAGGCCAGCCGCGTCCCGTCTGGGCTAAACACCACGCTGGAGACACCTTCGGTGTGTCCTTTGAGCGTGAGCGTTTCCTGCTCTGCGGCCACGTCCCACACGTGCACCTCTCCGGGGGTTTGCACAAAAAGATTGCCACTCGAATAGGCCAGCCGCGTCCCATCGGGGCTGAATGACACACTGTTGGCCTCCTTGGTGTCTCCTTTGAGCGTGAGCGTTCTCTGCCCCGTGGCCGCATTCCACAGGTTCACCTTCGTGTCCCGACCCGCCGAGGCCAGCCGCGTCCCGTCTGAGCTGAACGCCACGCTTTTGACCACGTTGTAGTGCCCTTTGAGCGTGAGCGGTTCCTGTCCCGTAGCCGCGTCCCACAACTTCACCGTGTTGTCGCTACTTGCGGAGGCCAGCCTCGTCCCGTCCAGGCTAAACACCACGCTGGACACACCTTTGGTGTGTCCTTTGAGCGTGAGCGTTTCCTGCCCCGTGGCCACGTCCCACAACTTCACCGTCCTGTCAGCACTCGCTGACGCCAGCCGCGTCCCGTCCGGGCTGAATGACACATCAGCAACACGATTCTTATGTCCTTCGAGCGTGAGCGTCTCGGTGCCCGTGGCCGTGTTCCACAACTTGACCGTTCCGTCGCTACTCGCCGAGGCCAGCCGCGTGCCGTCCGGGCTGAACGTCACGCTGGAGACACTTTTGGCGTGTCCTTCAAACGTGAGTGTCTCCCGCCCCGTGGCCGCGTCCCGCACTCTCACCGTCCACAACTTCGCCGTACTGTCGTACCTTGTTGAGACCAACCGCGTCGCGTCCGGGCTGAACGCCATGTTCCCGGCCAACAATTCACGGAGCGTGAGCGACTCCTGCCCTGTGGCCGCGTCCCATACCTTCACCCAGCCGTCACCTGCCGATACAATCCGCGTGCCGTCCGGGCTGAACACCACGCTGCTGACGCCGGGGTGTCCATTGAACGTGAGCAGATCACCGTGTACGAGGCGGTCCCAGTAACCCCATTCGAACCCGCGCACGTCGTCGCCGCGAGTCTTTTCCAGACGCCCGAGCAGACTGGTGATCTGTGCGTCTTCCCAATCGCGCTGCACCAGGTTCATTTGAGCAGCGTGGAAGCCAATTTGGGCTCGTCGTGATGCGTCGCGCGCCCGGTCGCGTTCCTGCTGGGCTTCCCGGGACTCCCGATTTGCTATTCTAGTTTTCTCATCAGCAATTGTTGCTTGTACTTCCGCCTTCTCTTGCTCTTGCTTCGCCTTCTTGCGTTGGATGTTTGCGTCAGCAAGTGCCGCACTCGTACTGGCGTAGCCCACGGCCGAGACCAGCGCCACCAGCACCAGTAGTGCCGCCGACAATCCTGCCAATCCAGCCATCACCGGGTTACGGCGGCACCAGCGCTGCGCTCGCTCCAGCGGAGTTAAGTGACGTGCCTGGATCGGCTCATCATCCAGCCAACGCTGGAGGTCGTCGGCAAACGCGACGCAGTCGCTGTAGCGCCGTTGCGGCTCCTTCGCCATCGCCTTCAGGCAAATCGTATCCAAATCTGGCGGGATGTCGGCGTTGATGCTGCGCGGTGTGGGTGGTTCCGTTTGGATGACATTAAAGATCACAACATCTGGTGGGCCATTGAAAGGTAACTCCCCGCAGAGCAATTCGTACAAAGTCACACCCAGACTGTATTGGTCACTGGTCGCCGTGACGTCATCCGATTCGTGCTGATCGCCGCTTGCCTGTTCCGGGGACATGTAGGCGGGCGTTCCCAGAATGCCGCCGCCTTGTGTCAGCTTTTCGTCTGACGTTTCCAGCCTTGCCAGGCCGAAGTCCATCAGGTGCGGTTCGCCGTTCCCGTCGAGCATCACGTTGTCTGGTTTGACGTCGCGGTGGATGATGTCCTGTTTGTGCGCGTAGGCCAGCGCTTCGGCCAACTGCATCACGATGCGGGCGGTTTCGCGGAAGTCCAGCGTCTGTTTGCCGAGTGCGGCGTCGAGCGTTCCGCCTTCAATGAATGCGGAAGCGATGTAATACCGCTTACCGTCTTTGCCTGCATCGAAGACCGGAACAATGTTCGGGTGCTGTAACCGTGCCGCCAGCTTGGCTTCGTTCAGAAACCGTTTGACGAATCGAGGATTTCCAAGCCGTGCGGCGTGCGGCACCTTGAGCGCGACTTCTCGGTCAAGCTGAGGATCGTGCGCCCGAAAGACCGTACCAAACGCTCCCGAACCGAGCCGTCCGCGAATCTCGAAGCGACCGAGCCGTTTCACTTTGTCGTTCGTCGGTGTTGCCGATGCTGCATTCGGCTCAGCCTGCGTGACAACGGGCGCAGCCGTTTTGCCTGCGGCCGCAAAAGTGAACCGCGTACCGCACTCCTTGCAGCGGCCCTGCTTGCCGAGTTTCTCTTTGGCGACCTGATACGACTTGCGGCAATCAGAATTCGGACAGAGGACTTTGGCAGTCATTCGTTTCCCAAGGCGTGAACAGGTAAACGCTTACCGGCCGGGACGAAGTTCCAGTCGTTCGTAACGTGTCCATTCCAACAGATTTCACGTGCGATTGCAAAACGCTTGCCGCACGCGGCGAACTTCCGCTCGCAACCACTCCTCTCCTACTGACATCGACGACACATTCGCATGAGCATGCCGCACGGAATAATCGGCCACGAAACAATCATTTCCATCAGGCATACCACGTTTATTACAAATGCCCCCAAGAACCGGACACCCGGGAGGAAAATATATGTCATCCGGCGAATTCGCACGACGACGGTCACCTGCCGTTGGCGGTTGTAGCTGAAGTTGATTCGGTCGTCGTTGTCGACCGAATCGGGATAGGTCTCCGCCCGCTTGAGCGTACCGGGTGCGATGTCGGTCCCAGAATCTGCGTCGTCGAGACTCCAGCCATCCTCTTCGTACAAACGATTTCGCCGCCGTAACCTTCGACGACTTCGCGGCCGACGACTTCCTCTGTCGTGCCACCTTTGACGAGGACATCGGGCCGAATGGCCCTCAGCAGTCGATGCGGTGTCTCTTCGTCGAATACCACCACGTGATCGACGCAGTTGAGAGCACCCAGCAGGGCAGCACGGTCGTGCTGGTTAACGATTGGTCGCTCCGATCCCTTGAGTTGTTTGACTGCGGCGTCTCCGTTGATGGCCACGATTAGCACGTCGCCGAGTTGCGCTGCTTCCTGCAGGCAGCAGAGATGGCCGACATGCAACAAATCGAAGCAACCGTTGGTGAAGACAATGCGACGGTTCTGGCGGCGGAATCGCTCCGCCAGCAACTGCATTTCATCGAGCGTGAGCAACTTGTTGTCGGTCGGTGTGCTGGATTCCAAATCTAGTTCCGCTTGAATCTCGCTACGAGTAACGGCGGCGACGCCGAGTCGTTCGACTTCGAGGCCGGCGGCGGCGTTGGCTAATGGAATGGCATCGGTGAGTGAAGTCTTTGCCGCTTGCGTAAGGCCGATGACGGCCAGCACCATGTCGCCCGCTCCAGTGATGTCGTGGACCGTGCGGGGTTTGGTCGTATGTTGTTCGCAATTGCCGTTGGAAGTGGCCAGTACCATCCCGTCGCGGTCGAGGGTGACGATGGCCGTACCGATTGAGTGACGCCTGCAAAGTTCGCGGGCGATGTGTTGTGCATCGGCGGGGTTATTGATGCGCATTTCGCTGGCGCGTTCCGCTTCCGCTCTGTTGGGCGTGATGACATCGGCGCCTCGATACCGCGAGTAGTCGTCGATGTGGGCGGGGTCGATGATGACCGGCACCTGGCGACGTGAAGCGGCTGTGATCACTTCTGGCAACAAACGCGGCGTGCAGACGCCTTTGGCGTAGTCGGATACGAGCAACGCATCGCAGCGATGAAGCTGGCCGGTGATTTGCTGCAGCAAATCGGCTTCGACTTGTGGACCGATCGGCTGTGTCGATTCGTGATCGACGCGGAGGATTTGGTGGGGATGCCGGCCGGCGGCGCGACCGATGAAACGTTCCTTCGTCGTTGTTGGCCGACCGGGGTCGCGTAGGATGGACGCCGAGTCGATGCCACTATCATCAAGCAGCCCGGTCAATTGGCGCCCGGCCGTGTCATCGCCGATGACGCCGAGCGGAATGACCTCGGCATCCAGTCCGCGCAGCAATGCAGCGACGCTGGCAGCGCCACCGGGCCGTACTTCGTATTCGTCCGACTTGAGTACCAGCACCGGCGCTTCGGGACTGACCCGCTCGGCATTCCCCCAGGTGTAGCGGTCGAGAATCAGGTCACCCAGCACGAACAGGCGTGGTGTTTCGATTTGATCAAAAAGCTGCGCAAGTTCACTCATGCCGTTCTCCTCAGGTAGCCGCCGGGGTGGTCAATCAGCAGACAGCGCGCCGGAGAACGTCCAGCGCTTGCTGAAGGTCGGGCGTCACGGTGCATGAGGTGCAAGCCGGCTCGAAAGTCGGATCCTGAAACTTCGTGAAGGCGACGGACTCGACGCCAAATTCATCAACAGTCAGCGACCGTGAGTCCATCGAGAGATTGCAGACCTTCGCGCCCAGCGACAGCGCGGGGATCGATGCGTGAATCCGCAGACTCAGCAATCGATCGACTTCGGCGTAGAATTGCAGCAACGATTCCGGATCGGGAAGACACAACAGCCGCGGAACATTCCGGCGAGCAGCCACCCAGCGGTGGTCCTCCAGCGAGTGCGTCACAATGAACGTGGGCCGATCTTTCTCCCAATGACGCTGCAATTCCAATGCGAGATCGATGATCCAGGGATGCCCCGGCATTTTGCGAAGCGTGATGCAATGTTTGTCCTTGGTTCGCGGCAAGACATTATGCCATGCGGCCGCCCACCAGGTGGAACATGGCAGCAGAGTCGAACGGATGTCTGCCTGCTGCAAAACATTTTGAGTCACACGATCGCGTGTGATGCGAAGTTTCGCTCGCCGTTGATGGCTCAGAATCGCGTGAGTTTTGTTGACTCTCAAAATGGCGTGAGCCATCTCCGTCGGATCAACGAGCGGAAACGGATGAGCCGACCCCAGCCAGGCTTCGATAAACGGAATGCCTGAATCGCTGGCATCGAGGATCGACTGCCACACCCCCAGGTCACAGTAAACGCCATCTGGATTCGTGTTGAATCGCGGATTGCCGCAAACGATGATCGCGTCCGCTTGTTCTTCGATTAACGACCATCCATCGGGATCGTGCGCAAGGAGATCGACGGGAAGGAATCTGGCCGAAGAATCGATCTCGCGAATCAGCCAACGGATGCCATCGGTGATAAACTGACTGCCGGGATTCCTTTCCGACGGGCGAATACAAGGCGTGATGAGTCCGTATGTTGACATGGGAACCCGATTGTTTGATTCGCTCTTCGTGTTACTCTCTCACGGTTTCCACAACACGACCTGATAACCCGCGTAGCCAATCTGCCATCCGCGTTCGAGGAGATAGGGAACCGCGCGCGCTCCCTTGCCCGTCCATACGCCCGCATTCCACGGCGTGTCGTCAAAGACGATGATGCTCTGCTCGTGCAGATTGGGCAGCGCGGCTTCCAGTTCACGTTGGGCATGTTCGGCGTGTCCCGGTTCGTAGGTGTCGAGCGAATCGAGAACCAGAACGTCGATGGGGTCGGCAAATGCCTGCAGAAAACTAACCGAGTCGGCTTGATGCACACTGACGGCTGCACCAAACACGTCCGTCCACTCCCTGGCGAAACGACAGCTCTCGTCACTCGTATCAACCGTGTGGAGATGCCCGTCTCGACGGTAGACGTAGTCGGCGGCTAAGTAGGTGAAGAAGCCCGCTCCACCCCAATCTTCCTCAGCCCGAATCGTTCCCGTCTCGATGATGGTAGGCGACTCAAAACGGCGCGACGTCTCTTTCAGCACCACATCGAAACTGCGATTGCGGTCGGCATACTGAGACAAAGAATTCCCACCTCGCCCCCGACAGAACTGCCCGACGAACTGTTGCAGCTGGATGTCGGCTGCAAGCTGTTGACGGTCCAGGTAACGAGGTGCTGCAATCATCTTCTGGCAGACGTCGGCGACGATTTCGGGATCGAACCGATCACCCGGATGCTCGTACAGATTCCAGGGGATACGTTTGAAACGGTTCCACTGTTTCGTGTGCGCTTCGAGGACAACGTTCAACTGCGCTTCCCGCGGCAGCGTGTACGTCGCCGGATAATGCCCCGACATCCACAGACCAACGGTTGGAATGTTGGTGAAACGAGAGGCGTGCAGCGGTCCACTATCGACGCCGACCAACAGGTCCGCCTGCGTCATCATCGCCAGCAAGACACCGGTGCCGCATTCCCCCAGGTCATCCAGGTGTCGAACTCGATGGGAAGCCAGTCGTGGCACACGGTTGTCCCAGTCCATCAGAATGATCGTCCCGTCGAAGCGATCGATCAACGATTTGTAAAACTGAAGCGCCACGTCATCCGGCAGACTTTTCCGGGTCTGTCCCGTGTTCCCCTTGGTATGCATCAGCACGATGGGCGATTGCAGTGGATCCAGATATCGCCGGGCCGTCTCCACGTCACGTGGCAACAGGTGCGGCCGGATATCGAGACGCGTGTCGCAGTACTCGTCCCACAGTTCGGTTTTGGGACCGATGTTAGGAAGCGGCGATTGCGAAATATTGTGTCCCAGTTTGCTGCCCTGCCAGAAATGCCCATGACCACCGTGCGTCGGTTGAGACGGATAGCCCCAGGCATGTTCGACGAGGGCACCTTTATCGATCACCTTGGCACCCGCCGCTTCAAACAGGATTGCCTTGTCCGCCGTGCATTCGACTTCGACGTCGTAACCGCGCGCGGTGTAGAGCGGGATCAGATGCGCAAAATAAGAGCAGTCCCCCAAGCCGTGACAGAAGGAAACGCAGAGCTTCTCTCGCGGCGTTCGCCCCTGCACCGTTGACACGCGACTTGTGGTGGCGGTCGTATTCAAGTCAGTTTCCTTTGAATTTGGGTGAGCTTGGACTTTGGACCGACTTGAGGGAGATCCGCGATACGGTGAGTCCTTGATGGGAACAACAACCGCCACAGGTGATCCACACAATGCCTGCCAACGAAACGCACAGCTTCCGCGCAAATCGCATCATGAGCGTTCGTGCATCGAAAGCCGCCAACTAGCACGATGAGGCATCACCGCAGGCACCCATGCCCCCTTTCCCGTAGCAAGTTGGTTGCGCTGCGTGGCCCATGGCCTGATGAATCAGCGGAAACCGACTGAAGAACCAATTATGGTTTCGGAGGGCTTTGAGACTTGTCGCGACAACGGGATTTGATACGATTTGACATCTCATCACCTTTCTGCCTTTATGAGGCTTCAAGGTGTTGTCAGATTGTTGTCGCCACGAACGCGGCAGTCAGTTGCGGTTCATTTATCGCAAACGTTGTCAATTCGGTTGTCAATCGACCAATAATGGCAAGAGGTGTCGTGACGTAACGTTTTGACATAGAACAACTTGGCGGAGTAGCTCAGCTGGTTAGAGCAGCGGAATCATAATCCGCGTGTCGGGGGTTCGAGTCCCTCCTCCGCTACTTTCGCGATCCTTCGCATGGGATCGCACGGCATCGCTCAAGTCCGCAATTTGCAAGGGCTTGGGCGTTTTCTTTTGCGCGGTCGGGTTGGTCGCGTCATCGCATCCACTCGCACCACTTTGTCTGGATTCGCGTCCTGCGCGCTGCGCCTGGCGCTGCGCGCTGTTCAGGGTGTTTGCTGCAGCGTTATCAGTTCCAGTCGCACGCAGGGCCTTGGGTGGGGCGATCAGCATTTCTCGCATCCGGCCGACGGCGTCTGCCTCTTGGCCGGGGAACAGATGGCCGTAGGTATCCATCGTGAGTGTGATAGACTGATGCCGCATCACCGTCTGGACCACTTTGGGGTGTGCGCCCGTCATCGCCAGCCATGCACCGCAGGTGTGCCGAAGCGAATGAAAGTCGGTTATCTCACCTTCGTGGTTGACGTCAGCTAGGAAGTCGCTTTGCTGCCGCTGGGCGTATTTCTGGGGATCGCCTTTTGCCTCGATTAACCAGTCATTGCGAGCCTCAGCCAAATCATCACGCAGCATCCGGGCTAGATTGGTTTCATGGGGCAGCCCGAATACTGGGGCCTTCGGGGCTTTCGTTGCGATGTGCGCCTTCAGGCTCGCCGCGAGTTCCGGCTGAATGTACTGCCGGGCATCCTTCCGATTCTTCGTCGAACCAGCTTTGCACGTGACGTACGGTGGATCTGAATCGAAGTACAGCCGGCCTCGGGTCAGGCTTCGCAATTCGTTCGACCGTAGCCCGGTTTGGATCGCCGTGCGATACAACAGCAGCCGCTCGTCACCTGTCATGCCGTATCGTTCCGGGCCGGTACCGGTTGCCGTTTCCAGTCGCAGCCATTCCTCGGGAAGCAAGATTCGCCGTTCGCGCCGCCGGTCGGCTTTTGGGTTCGGTTTCTTCACCGATGCCAAGGGATCGCGGGGCAACTTGTGATGCTCGGTCAGCCACTTGGTAAATGCCTTGATCGCATTCAGATGAGCTTGAATCGTTCGCGCCGCTCGCCCTTCATCCCGCAGTTTGCCGGCGTAGCGATTCACGCCATCAGCAGATATGTCCGCTGCCGTTTTGAATCCGGCGTGGTCGGCAATCCACCGGATGAAATTGGCAGTGCTGGCGATGTGCTTTTCGGTTCGACTCGCGGTCCGCATCTTGCTTTCATGGTCAACCAAATGAGATTCAATCGACCGCTGCGATTCCTTACCGATCTCGTCCAGCGCCGAATCGATCACACCATCACGACGCAAGGCCGCATCCGCTTCCATCTTCGCACCGATTCGCTCGGCCGTTGCCTTGTCGGTCGTCTTGGCTGACTTTGTCTGACGCCGGCCGGTGTGGTCGGTCCAACTGACGTAGTAGGAACCGCCTCGATTACTCTTCCCGCCTCGCTTGAATACGGATGCCATTGTCTCACTTGTCCTTTTGCGTCGAAGTTTGGTCCATCACAATCCGCAGGCCGAGATACTCACCAAGTCGATCCAAAGCCGTCGTCGATAGTCCTCGGTGTCCGTTATAGAACTTCGCCAATGCACTCTGGTCGATACCCGTCTTCTGGGCAATGCGGTATCGCGTCTGGCCACAGTCGTCGATGGCCCGTCGCACTTGATCGCTGAGTTTCGTGGTTCGTCGCTTTGTCATGAGTGCATTATGCCAAATGCTGGACAATATGTCCATTGATCATTCTGGATTGGTTGGGGAATCACTGACCCACTCACTCAGCACGTTCGGCGATACTGGTGGGTGACAGACACCGCAGATCAAATGATCGCCATAAGTGGATCGCCACCAGCGTTGTTCCTTGTGGCAACGACACGTCGCCTGAGGGGTTTCAACCGGTTCATCGTCGGTCTGCTCCTCATCGACCTGATCCAGTTCCTGACCGCCATCACCAACCGAGGCATTCGCTGCTGGCGTCGTGCTGTCCGCTTCGGTTCGCAATGCGGCCAACAGCCCAACTTTGTGCAGCTTGAAACGATCCACCAAATCAGCCGTCAGCACGCCCGCTGGAGCATCAATGGTCAGATTCTCATCACCAGCCAGATTCAACTGGATGCCGTGTTCTTTGCAATCCGCCAGCAGTTCGACCAGGTCATTCATATCGTCACCTGGTCTCGTTCTGTATTTTCAGATTTCTCAGAAGCGCTCCCATTATTCCCAGAAATACTCGTATCTTGCTCATCGGCAGGTTTCTGGGAATTCTGGGAACGTTTCTTGGTTGATTCGGATTCGAAGAATGCCGGATTGACTTCGTAGGCAGGCGAGGGCCGCCGGCCCTTACCCTGTGTTTGTTGCGGTTTCCCGCGGATGTAATTCCGCTTTTCGAGTTCCGCGAGTACGGGGTTGATGTCTTCCGCCTTCTTGAACTTCCGTTTGCCATGTTGGTGGACGTCGCGCTTCGTAAACTCCCGTTTGTCGTGACGTTTGATCCACTTCATGACGTACTTGAGATCGCCATACATGTCGGTCTCATCAGCCGCCATCAGATCCAACACGAATTCAGCGTGAGGGATCAAGTACATCGCAATCTTGATCGCCGATTGGATCGTCTCAGCGTCGATTCTGCCTTTCAATCCGTGCTTGACGCAGTGGATTACAGCGGCCATACGCAACGTAGCGCCCGCCAGCTTCGCACCCCAGTCGCGGGTTAGTTCCATGTCACCGCCGTCGCCCAGCATCTCTTCAACGTGACCTTCCCAGTAGAAAAGAACTTTGTCCGCATCAGAAGTCAGCTGTAGGGTGAACTCCTCTTCGGCAAGGGCTAACTTCCTGACCAGCCAGCGATACGCCATTTTCACCGATTCGGAAACCGGCGTTGGCGCAATTTTGCGTTCCCCAACCCAACTTTCCGGAGCCGCATAGAGAAAACGTGCCAGCAGTCCCCGGCCACGAAAAGCCGGATTTTCGGCGAGTCCTTCGATGACCTGTGGTTGCATCGCATAGGCGCAGGTCAATGCCGGGCGTTCGACTCGGACTGTCTTACGAGTTACGCGATCCGTTATCAGGTCGTCGCCGGAATGTCCCATGAGATAGACACCAAATTGTGGAAGACCACTCTTCGCGTACAGGCCTGCCATCAAGTCGAACACGCCACCCTCTGGCGACATGCTGGCAATGCGGCCATTTTGTTCTGCCAACATCATTCCCAGCTTTTCGCTGGTCGCGTCATCAACGATCAGTCGCGGCGGCGCGGGTACAGTTTGTGCGTCAAGTTCGGCGGCCAAGTCGAGAGCTTTGCACCGCGAGTCGTTGTCATGTTTGGTTGCTGCGGTTTTTTCGAGTTTCTTCAGTCGCGATTCATCCTGTCGTCGCGTGGATTCTAATCGGGCGATGTCTGGACCCGCGGCGAGGATCTGTTCGGACTCCACTTCGCGCAGCGGCCCAATTGCGTCGTTAAAGACAGCAGACTTGCGATTGCCCGATCCGAGCAGACAAGCAACGAAGAGATTGACGGGTTCTTTCCAGCCGGTGCGAGGTTCCACAGTCACGCGTCGGGCGATCGTTGAAGACAGGACAGCGAGTGACAGCAACGCGGCCAAGTCCGGAGGCGTTTGTGTCGCGTGGGATTCCGCTTCGACCCATTCTCGAAGATCGTCGGGCAGTACGCCGGTGGGGAACGGTGGTAGGTCTGAATGGTCGAATGGTTTGATTTTCTCCCATTCCTCTGGTTTGGACGGCGGTTGCCACTCCTCCGATGACTCTGCCAATTCCCGCAACTGCTCTTTCGTTCCCCCGGCTTCGATCCAGTCGCTGATGTCGCCCTTCTCGCCAAGGCCAGTGAGGTTGAGCAACCTAACGCCTGCCGCCCGACCAGCCAAAGACCGGGCGACGTCTTCGGCGTGCTTGCGGCCCGGTTCGTCATTATCAGCGATGACTATGACTTGGCGATCACCGATGAACTTCGCATGCTCTGCGGTCCACTTTCCTGCGCCGCCAGCATTACACGTCGCAAGAATATCGATCTTGGCAAGATTGTCGGCGTCCTTCTCACCTTCAACGACAAAGATCGGCCGTTGGGGCTCGGCGAGCAATTCAGGTAACCGATACGGTACGACGCGCACTCCTTTGACTGACCAGTCCCAGCCGCCACCCTCTTTGGGGCGGCGTTGCCGAAAGCCTTTCGGTTCAAAACGGATAACCTGAAACTGCAAATTGCCTTCTTCGTCGCAATAGTCGTATGTCGCCACAATCTGACGCTTGCCATTGGTCTTCTGCTTAGCTGTTGGCTTCGACGTATTCTTTGAGTTGCGATCTCCATCGACTGTCGAATCTGTTTTCGATTTCGACTGCGGTTTTTTCTTCCGTCTACTGTTTGACGCCGGCTGCACTTTGCCTTTCCGCTTGCTTCGTTCAGGCGGCATCAGGTCGGCCATTTTCAATCCGATGGCCGAAACGACATCTTCGGTCTTACATCCGGCATGGCAGTGGAGCAGCACACGGCCGTCGTCGCCTTCTGAAATCGACAGACTGGGACTACGGTCTTCGTGAGCTGGGCACCGCGCCATCCCGCCACTGCTGGTTTGTTTTGCCTCGGAAAGTTTTGACAACACGAGATCGATTGGGGAGAGTTTCATTATTTCTCACCCCCGTTCGTGTTCTCACGAATCCATTGCTGCAGATCGCCAACCGGATATCGGACGCACCGGCCAATCCGGACGTGCGGGATATCACCGGATGCCGTCATCGCCCATAGTTTCCTAGGCGAAATTGCAAAGACTGCCGCTGCTTGAGGAGGCGTGAGTAAACGCGGGTCGTCAGGCTGGGGTGGAAAGTCAGGGGTGAGTTTAGAACGGGTCACTGGGCGTCTCCTATTTGAGAACCAGCCACGACATGTGGCCGTATTCCCTTATGCCCCCTTCAGTAACTGAAATCGGTAACCATGTGCGCATGAAAAGAGCCGCACGGCATAGCACCATGCGGCTCAGAATTGTTTCAAGATTTTTCTGCCAGTAACCCACCGGTAACTCCGGTAACCCGGTTACCGGTAACCTTCAATCGTAGTCGTCATCATCCTTTCGATTTGGCTGGTGTTGCTTTGCACGTTTGCGATGATTGTCTTCCCTTCGGGCAACCATCTCTTCTTTTTTCCCTTTGCGATTGTCTGCCCACCATTCCGACTTTTTCACCGCCGCACCACTCACGCCAAGCATATCCCCAAGTTTATCCCCGGATGCGGTGGGGGAAAACGGCGTCAATCTGTCTATCTTTTCTAGCTTCTCATTGACTGTGAGGTTCTTGTTTTGCATCACTTTTGCTGCCTTGATAATGCATTTTTCAGAAACACCATCCGTGAATACGCTCAACAACTTTTGAAGCGATTGTTTGTAGTCTTCGTTATCACTCAGTTCCGGCTCGCTTTGGCCCACGTCGGCCGCCGGTTCGGATGCGATGGAAGCGGGGATAGTCGCTCGCAGATTGTGGTTGAAATCGCGAATCAGCTTTAGCTTGTTCCGCTTGTCGTTCGTCTCGGATTCGCCCGTTGTTTGCTTCTCCCGCTGAATCTGTGACGGTGAAACCGGCTGTTTCAGATACGCTTCCAGTAGCGCCAGTTCGCGGGGCGACAATTCGATATCGTCCGGCCCGGCAATTAGGCGGTCTATCAATCCGCCCGCCGTGGAGGGTGTTAGCCGTTGGATCGGGTACTGCACCAAGATCGTCAGCACGTACTCGGCCGCCGTGCGCATGGCCTCAAGGTAACCTGATAGCTCATCCCTCGATTCGTCGGGCAGCCGGCTCAGCGCCACGTCGATCCCATCCGCCTCAACGGTCTCTCCCGCCTTTCGCAGCCATGCAGCGGCTTGGCGTGACGATTCCCGCCAGCCGCCTCGCAACGCGAATTGAAGGGCAGCCCACCCCTCATCGCATATCGGTTGACCGGGAAGCACGCCGGCCAGGACGGCCTCTCGTTGCTCATCGGTGATCGGCTCGCCTTCAGCGGTTCGCCATACGAGGGCCGCATACTGCTCTGGCGTCAACTCCGGCTTTCCCTGACCCTTCACTTCCGGGGGGGTCTTGCCGGCTGCAATCAAGTCGTACAACTCGGAGAATTCGCTTTGGACCTTTTCCCGCTCTTTTAGCCCGATCAAGAAGTAGTCGATGTCATCAACCGCTCGCTTAAGATGTGGGCGGATCGTCTCAAACTCGGATGGTCGCATAAGAGGTCGCCTTTCTTCAATCGGGCCGATCCCCAGCGCGACGATGCGAAAGGCGAAGCATCCATCGCGCTGGGACCGCTTGGCCGCCGGTTTGCAACCCGGTCAACCGTCCCGATTACATTCAGTCAGTTTACCGCCGAGAGGCTTAATCAAGAAGGCGATTGGATCAGGGAGCCGCCCAGCTCGCCGGCACACCTTCAGTTCATCCTTTGGTATCGGTAGCCCGCACTACGCACGTGCTGGTGGAAGTACCGGCCATGCGATTCGGCCGCCATCAGCCGCGCAAACTGCTCTCGGTCGATGGAACCGGAGCGAGCTGGGTCACGAATCATGCGTCTTCTCAGCCCTCAAAATGCCAGCACGCTAAACATCTGATTTGACGGGAACCGCGTGTTTTGAATTCGC
>JABISG010000116.1 GCA_018699955.1 Planctomycetaceae bacterium
GTTCAACAGGACTTCGCTACGCTGCGCCCTGTTGAACAGAACGTGTTACCTGAACCCCGATTCTCTCACTGAGGGTGGTACAAAGATCGGGGGTAGGCCACTGACGCATGAGGTGCGTCAAGCCGGCCAGCTCAAGCTGCTCTTCACGACTGAGTGTCCCTTGAATGTCGCCATCGATTAGCTCGAATCGCCGCTTGTTCAACTCGGCCGTCCATTCGAGCTTCTTCGGCACATCCGCGTCCTCCAATGCCACACGCCCGAAGAGTCCGAGAATCTGCTCCCTGTCGAGTCCCGAATCGAGCAGCGTGTGCTTTACAGCCCGGATCGCGGCGAGGCTGCAGCCTGCGCTATCGGCGTCAGACGGAAGTCCTTGCCCCGTCTCGGCCATGGAGATTTCGAGGTGCTTCAGGAATTGACGAAACCAGTCGTTCGCGCCCTCGTGAAGTGTCCCGGCATTTGGATCAGGCGGCTTCTTGACGGCCATCGCTTGAGTCTGTGTCCTGAACTGCGGTCGCCAACATCTGCACGGCGAAACTCGCAGCCTGACGGTAGTGACCAAGTGTAATGACGCCCGTGGAGCCGCTTTTCTGCGCCAACTCCTTCGCCTTCACGGCAACCTGCTCGGCGAACAGCGCCTTCCATTCGGCCAATGTCTGAGCCGCTTCCGTTTCGATTCGATACGAACTGTGCTGATCCATCACAACCTCCCTGTCGTGTGTTGATGATGTAGTTTAACACACGGGCGGTCAGCCGAGAACGCCAATCTGCGACGTTGTTTTTACGCTTCACGTGCCCTCGTGCACGTGTTCGAGCCAGCGGCCGCCAGAACAACCCGCCATCACTCAGGAGTACGCAGTCTGTCGACTCGGATTGGCAAAGGGTGTGCTGGCCCAACGAATTTGGCATAGACTGTCGTCCAGATATTGTTGGCACGGAATCGAAAATTCGAAACGCGTCGATTGATCGTCG
Source organism: Planctomycetaceae bacterium (assembly GCA_018699955.1). Taxonomy (GTDB): domain Bacteria; phylum Planctomycetota; class Planctomycetia; order Planctomycetales; family Planctomycetaceae; genus JABISG01. The sequence continues at coordinate 970 of JABISG010000116.1, forward strand.
GCCGGATTCGATGGCACTTCGTTGACAACCGAAGACGCAAAGCCGCGCACTTTCAAACAGTCTGCGCAGTTCGATCGTAGACTGCAATGAGAAAATGAGGTGATTTACGCTACGCGCTTCCGCGTCAAGACTGGCAAATGCTTGCGACCTTTAACGAAGTCGAATTTGAGCGTGAACTCGGCTCTCGGTTGACCGGCAACCAACGTCTGTGGCTACTCACATCGCGACTTCCGAGGCCACCGTGATCGTGGCTCGCATCGCGGTTGTCGAATGGCAGGTGGAAGAGTGTGATGGACCTCGTTCGGAGTGCAACCACGCCGGGAGCCACGCATCCTCGGGCCTAGCGCAGGCCCATGCGTGTTGGAAGTCGCTGCGTGTGAGGAGTATCAGTCGATGATTCCATTCTTGGTCAGCCGATCGGGCGATCGTGATCGGCAGCTGAGTGATACCTACTCCTCCGGTTTCGCACAGAGCTGGACCAGGAAGGTGCTATCGAGCTGGCTTCACCCGATGAGCGTATTCGGTTTCAGCTGTCGGCTGTCACGCAGGTTCTGAAGCGCCAGACCAAGCTTGCCAGCAATGTGGTTTCATTCGCGGCGACACCGGAAGTGGTTGCATCCGCTCAGCCGGTCATTATCACTGCCGCAGCAGCAACAGCACGACCCCCCGGATGGCGTCCAGCGGGAGCTCCAGTACCGGCACCGACTCAGATTCTGCGTCCGAGGGCTTTCCCTCAAAGTGGTACGAGCGGACCACATCCAGCTGCGCGTGCTGCGTCCGAGGTAATTCGATGCAGCACTGGCAACGGCCATAGATGTCCACGAGCAGCTGGGGAAAGCCAGCGGCGTCCCGCTGTAAGATGGCGCGCCCCAGTTGCATGTCCAGCGTGCCAGACGGCGAGAGATCAACGGAGACCAGTTTGTTGTGTAACGCGGCCGGTTCGTCCCGCCAGAACGGCTCGGTCTCGATCAGGAGCAGATCCCCGACAGCGACCTTGGCCTCTGGATCGCCCATCACGGGGAAGTCGCTGCTGACCCGGAGCAGATAGCGGCTCGGCCTCCACAAGGCTGACGCGACCCAGTGCTCTCGTCCGACGATCTGGCTCGCGTACCCCTCGGGGGAGCCGGGCAGGAGCCGGTCGAGTACTGGCAGCGGCGTTCCGCCCTCCGACGACAGAGTCGGAAAACCGAGTAGCGGTTCCCCCTCCCCCGTAAACACCCAGGCTGGATTGACCCGCGGCTGTTTTGCCAGCGCGGTGAGAAATCTCCGGCCAGGTTCCTGCTGTCCATGCAGAACTTTGTGGACCGCCGTCGTCGAGAGGCCCAAGTCGCGGGCCATGGCCGACTGGTTCCCGTTCCAGAGTTCATCGAGTAGATGAACCACCCGCTGACCCGCCGGGGTGAGCTTCGCACCGGTCGCTTGCTTGTTCATTCTTACCTCCTGAGGTTGATAAATAAACCACTTATGTTAATATAGTTGTTATTAGTTGTGAATTCAACTCAAGACACAGTCGAGGGAAGTGCGACGCCATGACGCAGATATCCGGCACAACTCCAGTCGATGCACAAACGCCGTGCCCTTATTTCATCCCGCCAGACTTGGACTTCGAAGCTCTGCCCCGCGCTGTCCAGCTGGCGGTGGCAGAACTGGTCCAGCCCGCGTACGACGAACTGGTGCTGCAGGCCACAGGCGCCTTGGAGCGCGCTGCGGGTTCGAGTTTCGTTTGTCTGATGTTCTTTGAGTTGTTGGAGCAGTTCGAGCTCGGCCGGCAAGTGGCGGACCACATCGAGCAAGGAGTTCCGAACCCGTCACCGCGCGAAGAGGACTTTCAGCGGCACTTGCGGCTGATCGGCGCGAAAGGCAAAGCGGGCGAGTTTCTGTTGCGTTTGCGGCAGTTCCGGGCCAAGCAGTTTGACCCCTTCAGAAGACCAGCACCCAAGTAGGCGAGCGACATTGGAAAACCGCGATTCTGTTGACCAAAAGCGAAAGACCGTCCGGCAGCACATGACGGACCACGAATCACTGCTGCGCCAGCAGGGCACAGTCGTGGAGAGCTGGCGGTGGCACAAAGGCCGACGTCTGGGGCCTTACTATCGGCTCACGTACCGCTTGGAAGGTCGGCAGCGATCCGTCTACTTGGGGAGCGACCCTCAATTCGCCCAGGAAGTTCGGGAAGCGTTGCAGGAGTTACAGTCATCGTTGCGGCAGCAACGACGATTTCAACAACAGCGAAAAGCTCTGCGCCGCGAGCTTGCGCGTCGTCGTGCCGTGTGGAACCACGAACTGCTTGGAATCGGGCTTTACCTGAAGGGGAGCGAGATCCGCGGCTGGCGCGTACGTCCGCAGTCGGCTGGAAGCTCCCCTCACCACGCCACTTGCCAGGAAACGTTTCAGGAGGAGATCGAATGATCCAAGATGCGTCCTTTGAACACACACAGGCCCGCCGTGGCGTGCGCGGTCCGGCCTGGCGTTTCGAACTGGCGGAATCGCTTCAGCCGCAATCGCCGTTCTCTCGACAGGCGCGGCGGCTATTGCAGCAGTACGACGTGCATGTTCAACATGCTCACACTTACTTCAACCTCGGTCGCCGCGGAGCCGATGGCTGTCGGCAAGCGCGCGAGAAGTTTCCCACGATCGCAGCCGCCGAGAAACTAAATCAAGACCGCGCCTTGTGCGCGCAAACAAAGGTTCTGGTCCTCGGGGACTGCCCGCTCCCGGAAGTCGCCGAGCGGCTGCAGATCGATGAACAGGTCGTGGAAGTCTGGGAGAAGTTGTTCTTCGACATCCGTGAAGCGCGGGAGGCTATCGGCTGGATCTTCGCGCACATCATCCGGGCCGAACAGAACAGTGGTAACGGTTCACTTGCCGCGAGGTTCAAGCTGGCCCATCTCGGCGGACCGGCTGGGGCACGGGCTCTGCTGGATGCCGAGTCCCGCGTGCCGCTCACCGCGGCAGAGCAACTGTTCGATCGCAGCCTGAAACTGCATCTGAGATTCGACGAGGCGGTCACTGCCCCCTTCTGTTCGGGCCGCGACAAGTTTCGCTTCCTCAACAACAGTCTCAAATTGAAGCTCGCCGAGCAGTGTCTCGAAGTCGAGAAGCAGAAACTCGCTGCGCGCTGCGACGATGCCCTGAGGAAGCACGAGCTGGCCAAACTGCGACTCGTTGCCGCGGCCGACCGCCGGCGAGGGCAGGTGGAAGAACGCGCGCGAAAGGCACAGCAGCGGAACCAACAACAGCAGGAGATCGCAGCAGCGCGCGAAGAGCAGCGGCGGCTGCGCGGAGAGGCACTGCTCGCCGAACAGCAGGCGGCCCGCGCCCGGGCGGCGGCTTCGCCGCTGGCCCAGCTGACGTGGTCGTCCGCGACGCCCACACAGACCGACACGCCTCTCGCCGACCGGGAGACACAAGAACGGCAGTGGGTCGATGAGCGTGATTTCGTCAGTGGCTCTGACGGGAATATGTTCGATGAGGAGGAAAAGTACGACGCGCCCATCGAGCTGGAAGTCGCAATTGCATAGGAAAACCGCATGCACGCAGTGGACGCCCAACCAAAGCACAGTCTGATTTACGCTCGTGTGCTGAGCCATTGCCCGCAATATGTGAGCGGTGACCGGTGGGAGCAGTTTCAGGACGTGAATGCCTTTCGAGGCCCGAGCGCTCCGGACGCGACGTGGGCCGCGCTGCAGTCGGAGTTCTCGACCGACGCGTTACAGAAATCCGGCGTCGCTGTGTTGGATGAAGCTGTGTTGGATGAAGAGGGTGCGCTGGCGTTGAACCCAGTCTTGACGGACCCGGAAGCCGTTGTCATTGCGTTGCGAAATACTGACGATGATCCGCCGTTCGAACTGTTGACCAGCGGCGGCTGCCTCTCTGGATCTGCGCTCCCGGTCATGGCCGTGCTCGAAGATGGGCCGACCAGCCGGTGGAGTTCAGATTTCGATAACGTGCTCTGTGTCACCTTTGCGATCTCTGACGTCGTCGCGCTGCGTGCGCTGGGCATCCCCGCCACACTGGCGACCGGGCTGTCGGAGTTGGGACACGGTCGGCTAGAGGAATTTGCCCGCCGCTTCCAACTGCGGGATGCGCCATCTTCGGTCCGCTTCAGTGAGGGGCCGGGCAACGCCGACAGGCTCGATTCTCACGCAGCGGAAGAAGAGATCGAGCCGGAAACGGGGACCGGCATGGCCGCCATTATGCCACAGCTGATCTTCGTCGATTGGTCGCCGGCCACACTGACCTTGGAGAGGCCGGAGGGTCTGACGGCGGTGCGCGCGCATTTTGCGCGACTCGAGCACGACCTCGGGTTGTGCCTGGAAGAGGTTTACACATGGCAGCCGACGGCAGCGGAATTGCAAAAGCTCTCGTTCCGCCTCGAGTATGGCAACATCAAAGATGTCCAGAGCGCTGTGCTGCAAAGCCTCGACGAATCGACGGAGAGACTGAACGTACCGGCCGGCAGCATGAGCCAAGTCTTCGGCCCTGTCGCCGACCACGCGACGACTGTCTCACAGCTGCATGAAATCCGTCTACGCAGGGGAGATAAGCAACTGCGCAACAAGGCCTGGCAGAACTTCGGCGAGTCCCTGGAGCGCGACTTCATCCAGCCGCTGATTTGCGAAGCGCAGGGCGCGGCCGAACCAGTTCAAGGGAACCTGTTGCTTGCACTGGCGGAAACGAGTCGGCTGCACCACATGGAAGCAGCACTGATTGCGGAGAATCTGGCCCGCAGGGTCGACGAAGCGGGCACCCAGCGCATCGAGGGCATTCCCCTCTCGGAGATGCGAAAGTTGCTCGCCCTCACCAACCAAATCGTGAACCTGGCCAAGGAGTCGAAGAGATGCCCCAAACCGTCGAAGGTGACAATCGACGCAACACCGAACCCTATGAATCCCTACCGGGGCTCGCCCGACTCCGACTGACCGAAGAACACCTCCGGTCGCTGAGACGACAGGGCTTCGTCTGTCAGGAAGACCGTGGCCGTGAGCGGATCTACTTCAAACTGCGGTTCCGTCACGCTGGGCGTCAAGTGGTGCGCTATATCGGAAAGGATCCAGCACTCGCCGGGCAGATCCAAGCGGAACTCGAAGAACTTCAACAAGTGAAGCGACTCAATTGCAAATTGGCACGACTGCAGCGCAGGGCCCGAAAAACGCTACGGGATTCGAAGGCCCGTCTCGTCCCGATCTTGGACGGAGCCGGCTTCGCCTTCCATGGCTTGGCCATCCGAGAACAGCTGCCGCATTCGGATATCTCGACGACGAGTGGGCAAGAGCCCAACCAGCAGACTTCGCAACCCAATCAATAGGAATATCAAGCGAGAAGAAAGAACCATGAACAAGCACGAACAATCAAAGAACGAAACACCCGCAGAGGCGGGGCGGGAGGAGACGGCGCAGACTGCTGCCGATTCAACGAACAGCATCGCTCCGGATAGACGGTTGAAACGCATCCAGGATTACCTGAACGATGCGCTCGGCAAGGTGGACACGCGGGAGGCGGTGATTGGTGCGGCGAACAGCGACCTGATGCTGATCGGCTACCGGCTCAAGCGGGCGATCGAAGAGGCGCTTTCCACGGAGTCCCACTCGCTCGAACAGTTCCAGGCGTTGATGCCGGCGGTCCAGACTTATCTGAAGATCACGACACAGGTGGGTCGACTGGCGCAGCTGGAGCACCGATTGTCGACCGATCAGACAGTTGCAAAGAGACGGCTGGCGGCATTCTCGAAGGGCGAAGAATCGGCAATTTGATACCCAACGAGAAACACTGTGGAGCGAGGAAACAGCAGCCGTCCAGATCAGAGGCCAGCTGGCAAAGATCGCCACGGACAAACTGTGGACTTCGTCGCCACGTGCCAACTCTTATGTCCGAAACCGGTCCGTTGGCCAGCTCTTATGTCCGAACTGTGACAGTTATTGTGTCCGAACGCGACGTAAGTCCTTATTTTCCAACGGCGGCCGTGACAGCTTTTATGTCTCCCACCACCGGAATTCCTGTTATTTCAGAACGTGTCTCGATCTAATTTGGCCGTCTGGGCGGGGCGTTTTCCGGTCTCCCGCCTGGCCCACGGCCTGCACCGCTTGGTCGACGGCCGCCGCCGAAGCGTTCGGCCATTTTCTTCGCTTCGGCCTTATCAATCGCACCATCTTTGTTGGTGTCCGCGCGGTCGAGAATGCGTTGCAGAAACTCGGGCAATTCGTTCTTGGTGACCTTACCGTCGCCATTCTTGTCGTTGCCCATAATTCGTGCGGCGAAATCCGCAGGGCTGGGACGGCCAACACCGCCGGGCCGACCCCGTCCGCCAGGAGGCCCACCAAATCCCGAAGCCACTCCGCGACGGCTTCTGCCGCGGTTGCGAACACTGCCGCCATCGCGATCGCGTTCCAGGTGAATTGTGTACTGCTGTGACACCGGCTTGCACCAGCCCTGTTCGTCGTTGCAGGCAAAGTACTTCACGGTGAGTTGAAGCGGTCCCGTGGTATCCTTGCCTCTTTTGATTTCCACCAGGAACTCCCGTGGATCGACATCGGCCGCTTCTTTGACCTTCGGTCCTTCGCCTTTCGCCGGCGAGACGGTGGTGCCGTCCGGTCCGGTGATTTCATACGTCACCGGCTTGGCCAGGTTGTTCCAGTGGACGTGATAAAGCGGATCGAGGTGAAAACCAACATACAGCGTGCCTTCGCCGCTGCGTAACAGGTTGTTGTCGGCTTCGGCCCGCAGCTTCGCATAAAACGGTTGCTTGCCCGGTTTCGGTTCGATCTTCAGCGGCTGCATTCCGCTCGGCGCTTTGATTCGGGGTACCACGCCCGAAGCGGCAAGCTTCGGTGGCGGCTCCGTCTTCAAGTTCAAATCCGATATCTGTGTGGGGTTCTTAACTGGACCGATGAGCTTTTCCAGGTCCTTGCGCAGTTCTGTTGGTTTGCTCCAGGAACGACTTACGACCACCTTCCCCTCCGGGTCGATGACAAACTCCGAGTTGGGGGCATTGCCCATGGCGTGTTTCAGTTTGTTGGATATTGAATCGCAGATCCACGGGATGTCGCTGCCGAGAGTCCGTTGGGCTTCTTTGACGTGCATCAGTCGTTCTTTGAGCGTAAATGGTTGCACGTATCCATCGTTTTCCGGATGAGCCAATGCCTTGTAAATGTAATAGAACTTCACACCTTTGGGAGCATAATCGCGTTGCACCGTCTCCAAACTGGGGACGTTTCTGAGGAAGGGGGGTCAGGTCAAGCAGCCAAACACAAGCACCGTGTAGTGCTGCTTCAAGCTGCTCAACTTGAATTCTTTCCCCTCGCCATCGAATACGGTCAGATTGGGAAGCGGCCGGCCGACTTTGGGGAGGTTTGCGGAAAAGCCACCTCGACCACTTCCGCGCTGTTGTGGTCGCCCCGCTCCAGCTTGTGGGCGACCACCCTGGCCACCGCCGTTTGCGAGATACTGGGTGATTTCCTTCTTTGTAATTGTGCCGTCCCGATCTTTGTCGGCGTCCTTCATCATTTGCTGAAGACGTTGTGCCTGCTCTGGGATTTCGTCTTTGGTCAGCTTGCCGTCTTTGTTGGTGTCGAAGCGATCCAGAAGCGCTTCGGGTGTAATCGTTCTCCTACTTCTGCTCCGTGGTCGATCACCTGCATTGGGATTTTCATCTTGAGAAAATCCAGGCTGACACCATATCAAGGTGGCCAGTAGTACGGGCATTGCGGCCGAGAGGCTCATCTTCAACATGCGTGTCGTCTCCTGTAAATCAATGCAGAACAAATATCGACTCTACTACCTTACCAGCGATCCAATTCGCAATGTGACCGACCGACCTTCGAAACGCGAGAATCTAGCTGACTTCACGAACTGTAAACGGTGAATTACTCGTCGGGCTGACCTCTGCCAAACAACCAACACCAAAAAGTTGGAGCCGGACCCCCGAAAAACGCCTGATCGGCAGATTTCATTGGAAGTAGTTCGAAAACGTGCAGATTCGAGTGACATGCATAAGGCATTTTTCAGATCGATGTCGATGACATCCAGTAATGAATGCTCTGATGCGACCTTCGAATTCTGTGGCTAACATAGCAGTATTTTGATACGATGGGTGGCGGTTTCAACAGAGAGAGAACGACGATGTCAGCACCAGATTTCAATTTGTCAACAATGTTGTCGGAGCAGAGAATGCGCCGACGGACGGCGTTGCGTATTGGGTGTGGTGCGGCCGGTTTGACGTTGCCGCAGTATTTGCAGACGCATGCGGCGACTGCATCTGCGGGTTCGGCCAAGTCGTGCATTGTGTTGTTCTGCTGGGGTGGAATGAGCCACATCGACACGTTCGACCCAAAACCGAACGCGCCGGCCAATGTTCGTGGCGAGTTCAAACCGATCGATACGGCAACACCCGGCATTCGCATCGGCGAACATACGCCGCGACTGGCGAAACTGACGGAGCATTTGGCAATCGTCCGTTCGATGCATCACGGCTGCACGTCGCATGGCAAGGGGATGTACTGGAACATGACGGGCCATCCGCCGCCGGCTCCTGCGGCAGCGGTGAATTTGCCGCCATCGCGAGACGATTGGCCGTCGTTGGCTGCAATGATCTCGGCATTTCGCCAAGCGGCACCCGGCATGCCGCCATCGGTGCGCTTGCCTTATCCGCTGGTCGATAACGGAACGCTGCAGGCGGGCGAGTCGGCTGGCTGGCTCGGCGTAGCGCACGATCCAATTGTCATTCGCACGCCGAGAGGAAAAGCATACGGCGGCGTCTCACGGGATCTTGGCTCGCCGGTACTCGATCTTTCGGACGGCATCGATCGGCCGCACTTGCGCTCGCGCCGCAAGCTGTTGGAAACGATCGAACGGCCCGTTGGCGGCAACGCCACCGTGAAGTCGTTTGCGCATTTTCAGCAACTGGCGCTCGACATGCTTGCCAGACCCGAGGTGACGGCGGCGTTCGATCTCGACCTCGAGCCGAAACAAATGCACGAAGCATATGGCGAACATATTTGCGGACAAAGCGTGCTGCTTGCCCGGCGGCTATCGGGAGCGGGCGTACCTATCGTCACGGTGGTGTGTGCGGCGGGTGATCTTAACGGCTCGAAGGGAGATCACTGGGACACGCACGGCAACAACTTCAACCGCTTGAAGAACGACATGTTGCCGCCGTTCGATCGAGCGGCTTCGGCGCTCATCACTGATCTTGATCAGCGAGGGAAACTGGATGAAACGTTGGTGGTGATGATGGGCGATTTCGGTCGCACACCGAAAATCAACGGCGGTGCCGGCCGCGACCATTACCCTTACAGTTTTTCGGTTGCGCTGGCCGGCGGCGGAATTCGCGGTGGCCAGGTCTACGGCAGCTCGGACAAAATCGGAGCGTATCCGCACAGTCTGCCCTGCGGACCGGGTGACATACACGCAACGATTTTCGAGGCGATGGGCATTTCGTCCGATGCACTACTCTACGACAACCTGCGGCGCCCGCACGAAATCTGCGAAGGCAGTCCGCTGCCGTTACGTTGACTACGCACAGTTCGATGTGGAAGCGGGGTTCGTAGTGACCGCATTCAAGCGGTTCGATTGCAGCTTGATGAGCTGAGTGTCCCTAACGATTCGCCATCGCATCACGTCTCGCACTGGCGACACGCCCGTGGCACCCATCTTTCTAAGCTCGAATTATCTCACGACCGATATGAACCTACTCCTCCAACTGTTCATACAAGGGCAAGTGGCGGTAGTAGACTTCGAGCATCAACAGTTTCAGCGACGTCGCATAGACGCGTCCGCCGCGCGACTCCCATTGGTCGCGGGGATGCCAGGTCCCGGCATGCTCGCCCGTTGTAATCTGCGTTTCGACGAGCATGTCGCGGAGACTTTCGTTCCACGCTTTCCAGTATTTGCCCTGCATGTGATACATCACCTGCGTGCCGTAATACCAGTAATATGAAGTCCGCTTCTGGCTGCGTTCGGGCAGTTGCGTGAGCAGATAATCGGCTCCGCCACGCATCCGCGGGCTGTTGCGATCGGTTCCCATGAACTGCAGACTGAGCAAACCCTCGGCAGTCATCGCGGGTGAGGCGGAGCGGTTGACGTATCCGAACGTTCCCGAGACTCCCTGTTTTCCTTCGACCTTTTTCAGCCAGCGGTCGACGTTGGCGTATACGGGCGGGGCGACGCTGAGTCCGGCCATCTCGCCGCTCTTCAGTGCCATCATCTGCCAGCCGACGACCGATGTGTCGGCCGACGTGTTCGGCGTGTATCGCCATCCACCGGAAGCTTTGTGCTGCGCGCTGACGATGAAGTCGAGCGACTTGCGCGCCGGTGCTTTGAGTTCTTCATCGCGCGACATCCCGTAGGCTTCGCAAAGCGCGATGGCGGCGATTCCGTGACTGTAGAGGTGCTGTCCGTCACCAGGGCCGAGCAGGTCACCGTTTTCTTTTTGGTGTTCGGTCAGCCAGCGGACGGCGGCAGCGACGTTCTTCTTGTACTGACCGGGCTTGTTGTGGGTGTACCCGGCTGCGAGGAATGGCAACAGGCCCAAGCCGGTTCCGGCGGTGCGCGAGCTTTCACCCCCGCCATGCTTCTTCAAATCCCAACTGCCATCCTCTTCCTGATGCTTCGCCAACCATTCGAGTCCGAGGTTGACCGCTTTCTCGGAGTTCTTGGTACCGCCCAGCAAATCGATGAATTTGCGACGCGTATCGCCTTGTCGGAGGGTGAACAGCGATTTCAGGCCGACGTTGTCCTCGGCTAAAGCAACCCGCGTGGCCCGTGCGCGGCGGCGGTCGAGCCGATTGGCCAACGGGCTGAATGCGGGTGGTGCGTCGTTGGTTTCATCACTCAATTCACCAACGATGACCCGATGCTTCAGACGAGAGACCGGGCCGGTCAATTCCCGCGGTGTGGAGATGGCGGCAGCCGTCGGCAGATCGGTTGTTCGGACTAAAGCGACTTCGACTCCTTCTGTCGCGACTTTTTCGGGGAGATCAGCGACCGCTAATTCCCCCGGTTGAACACTTTCGGCTTCAACGGGAGGAACGTTCGAGGGCGCGTTGCGAGTGGCCCGTTTGAGCGGCGCAGAGACTTGATCGGGTACCATTGGCCGCGAGGCAGAATCGGTTTTCGCCAGCGCCAGTTGCTTGCGGATCGCCGATGCCGGTTCGACAGCCTGTGTCTTGGCAGCGACGGGCGCGGGTTGCGATTCGGGAATGGTCTCTTCGGCCTTGGCGATGGTGACAGTGCTTGGTTCGACTTTCAGTTGCGATTCCGATTCTGACGCGGCCAGCGCTGGCTGATTCTCGCCGGAATCGTCCTTCGTCAACTTTGCGGGAGCTTTGTTAACACGGCGCTCGCGCAATTTTGAATTGAGATTGGCCTCGTCGATTGGAGCGGTGTCGGGCAATGGAAGACTGACATTGGCGGCGGCCAACGCGAGCGGCCGTGCGGCTGCGGCGGGGGTGTCGGCGGTACGCGGACGGTCGGCGACTTCACCCAGACCGGCTTTCGGGCTGACGGGCGTACTGCGATCAAGCTTGACGTCGGCCTTTGTGACTGCCAGCTCTTTGGGAACATCGCTAGTTTCGACCGGAGGCGAGGCTGACTCGGACGTGACGGTCACACCGGCCACTTCGACGACGGGGCGATTGCGGTCCAGATTTGTTGGAACCGTTTCCGATCCCGCGCCGCCATCGGGAAGTTTGACGGCGGCCGCTTGAACTTTCGATTTCCGCAGCACGACGCTTGCCGGCGGTAATGGTTCGCGAGGCTTCGAAAACGAAGCGGGGTTGAGCAACGCCGATTTCGTGCGATCAACTTGCGGAACAGTGTTTGCGATGACCGGTGCGGTTGGAACCTTTTCACCTGTCCCCTCAAGCGTCGGTACTTCGGTCACTGCGACTGCTCGCAGTGGGCGCGACTGCGATTCGCGTTTGATCGCTGGCTGTGGCACCTTGCTCGGCTGTAATGGCGCGATCTCGGCCGGTTTGACTTCCGCGACAGCTGCGGCGGCTGGCCGCATTCGCTTGAGCGGTTTGAGATCCGGTGGGCGGGGTGCGTCGTTCGGCATAGGCTGATCGTTCTGGCCGCGCACGACTTCGACATCGGCTTTGGCGACCCTGTTCTCTTGCGGCGCTTTGACGGCATCCAATTCCGGTGGCTGATCGGGAAGTTCCCGTTCGAGAACCGGCCGTTGCGGTCGTCTCCGCGCGAGTTCCATTTTCTGCGGTTGCTTACGAATTTCGACAGGCTGAACGGGTTTGGGTGGAACGAAAATCACGCGATTCTGCGGCAACGCTCGCGCCTGTTCGACGGGAATTGTCGGCACCAGTTGTTCGTTCCGCTGGGGAACGCTGATCGGAGCGGATTCCTTGCGGGCAATCTCTGGGATGGGAACATTTTCGACCGATTTCAGGTCGGCCACTTTTTCGTGTGACTCGCGGCCGTCCTCGTGTGACTGATGCTGGCTTTCATCGACGAAGTCGGGGGCCGGCACGACGTCGCGCACCTTGGCAACGATTGCATCGACAACTTCCGGCAACGTCCAGACGGCCAGCAGCAGCAGGACCAGCATGTTGACCGTCACGCCGCCCAGGAAAAACCGCGCCGGCCAGACCTTCGCGTACAGCCAATTGCGAAAGTACATTGAAGCGAAAATGAAAGCCGCCAGCATCGCCAACGTCAACGGCAGCCACCACCACCAGACAACGCCGAGCGCTTCGAGTTGTGAAGCCTCCCACTCGGTCTCTCGGTAAACTTCGGTCGCCGTGCTGGCGTAGAGTCGGTCGGTTCCGTCGCGGTTGCTCGAGAAGACAATGGTGAAGCCTTCGGCCGAGAGGGCCGGCTCGGTCTCGTGATTGGCCGTATTAATACTCGGGCCGAGGTTCTCCGGTTCGAGGAAACGATCGCCGGTGAGTCGCGCGCGATAGAGGTCGAGGTTGCGGCGTTCGCCGTCGCGTGCAGTGCGGTCAGAAGCAAAATAGAGGAACGCACCGTTCGGGGACACGAACGGTGCACCGTCTGTGCTATCGGGGCGGTTGATTTCAGCGAGCGCTGTCGATGGTCCCCACTCGGTGTCCATTCCGTTGCGGCGGGATCGATACAGATCGAATGTTTTCAAATCGAGTTGTGCGCGCAGCGTGACATTCCAATCCGGATCGGCCGGTTGCTGATCGTCGGCGATTTTCTTCGCGGTTTCATCCGAGCGGTTCGACGCAAAGTACAGCGACAAGCCGTCGGGAGAAATTGCGGGATCGTACTCGTGGGCAATGCTGTTGACTTTCGGCCCCAGGTTTAGCGGCTTGTCCCATTCGCCGCTGGCTGCTGGTGAAGCGACATAAATGTCGGTTCCCCCGAGTCCGCCGGGACGGTCGGAGTAGAAATAGAGTTGTTTGCCGTTGGGCGAGAGAACCGGGCCGACCTCGTTCGCGGCGGTATTGAGTGCCGCCATCGGTTGGGCCGGCTGCCACGTTCCGTTTTCGAGACGCGAAACGAAAATGTCCGACTGTCGGCCGTCGATTCGCCGACTGAAGAAGAGCAACGTGCCGCCGGTATTCAGTTTGGGCGTGACCAGTTCGGCTTGTTTGTCGTCTTCGAACAGCGCAGGGATTTCGCGGGCGGTCTGCCATACGATTTCCCGTTGCGGTGGCGCATCCCCTTTCGCCCAGCTGGTGCTGTCATCGACCGGCACAATTCGTTCGATGGGTCGCGGAGACAGCCAGAATACCAAACCAGCAAGGACGACGATGCCCACGGCCGTTGGTGCCTGCCAGGATCGCAGAAACCTGCCGAGGATCGATTTTAATTTCGTCGATTTTGCGGTCATTGGTCACCTCCTGTGCGTGCCAATCTGCCCTGTTGTTTTGCGAAGAAAAGCGGGCCTGGCCGTTTGGACTCAACGCTCCTGGAGTGCCGCGATGCGGTATTCCATTTCCACTTTGTTGCACATACCCATGACACGGACGGCAAATTTCAGGTTGCTTTCGCCGTCGCCACGAATCAACATCGTCTGGTGCGGGTTGTTCTTCTTTGCCTGACTCAGCAGGGACGAAAGTTCTGCCTCGCTGTATTCCTTTGTGGCAACCTTGTACTTTCCGTCGTCGGTAATGTTGACGATGATCTCCGACGTCATCGACAGCGGTTGCGCCTCGGCGACTTCCGGCAACGTGATATCGACTTCCCGTTCTTCCTGGTTGTACTGCGTGGCGACCAGAAAGAAGATCAGCAGCAGGAACACGACATCGATAACGGGGGTCAGGTTGGGGCCTTCCGAGTCGGCTGCATCGGGGGGAAGTTTCATGGTGAAATTCGCTTGTTCAAATGGAACGTGTTGGATGTTATGAAATTGCTGGAGTGGTCGATGGTGTGCGAAACCGCAAGCGAACTTTGCTCGCCTGGCACGATGTGAAGACGAGAGAATTCCGGTTCCTACAGCACTCTCACATCGGCCGCTTCGACTCTTTCCATACGGGCGAATGACGGCATGGTGTCCATCATCGATTCGTCGATTTCCCGGAAGAAACGATCGACCTTGGAACTGAAGACGGCCGCCAGCAACAGGCATGGAATGGCGATTGCGAGTCCTGCCGCTGTGGTGAGCAGGGCCATGTAGATGCCCTGTGCCATCATTTCCCCTTTGCCCAATCCGGCTTGGCTGGCTGTGCGGAAGGCGATGATCATGCCGACCACGGTTCCCAGTAGACCGACCAGCGGTGCCACGTTGCCGACAACATTCAACGGGCGAATTCTGCCGCGCAACGTTGCCATCTCGCGCGAGGCGGCATCTTCCATCGACTTTTCCACTTCCGGCAGAGGACGCCCGCTTCGCAGCAGGCCGGCGTTCAACACTTTGGCGATTGGAGCGCTCCAGCGCGCACATAACCCGTGAAACGCATCTGCGTCGGCTTCGTCGTTCTTCACCAGATTTCTCAATTCGGCGACGAAACCGTGGGGAATGATTTTATCGCGTTGGGTGTTGACCGCCCGCTCCAACGCGACCATCGCTGCGCCGATGGAAAACAGCAGCAACACACCCATAAACGACCAACCGGTCCAGCCGCTGCTCTGAATCATCTGCATGATGGTGTCGTTATCTTGGGCGGCAGGCTCTGTTTCCTTTTCGTCCTGCTGGGCGACATTCTTCGCAGCGGGTGGTGGTTGTTCGGCGGCTGCCGGTTCAGCTGGTGGCTG
Organism: Planctomycetaceae bacterium; assembly: GCA_018699955.1. Lineage (GTDB taxonomy): Bacteria > Planctomycetota > Planctomycetia > Planctomycetales > Planctomycetaceae > JABISG01. Next base: position 16,141 of record JABISG010000116.1, read on the forward strand.
AACGTTCTGCGCCAAGGCGATGGGCGCGACCAGCACGAGTCCCAACGTGGCAATCCACAACGACAAGCGATAGGTGTGACGTGTCCAGTCCGGCATGTCTGTTACTCCGTTTATCCAAGTCGATGGAATGAATTGTCAGAGATGTCTTTGATACAGTTATTTCAAGTTGGCCAAAAGTGTTTGCGCGTTTTTGGCTTCGGGGAAGTCGGCGTATTTTTCGATCACCGTCTTCAATTCTTGTCTTGCCAAGTCAACCTCTTTCAATTGAATGAAACATCGGGCTGCCTCGAAGTGACTCTTGGAAAGCCATTCGCGGTAATCCCCCTTGTCGGGGTACCCGGCGGCCGCTTCGAGAAAATGCTCGTAGGCTTCCTTGTATTTCTTTTCAGCGAACGCACACTCGCCCATCATGTATTTGCTTTTTGCAGCCGTCGGGCTGGTGGTGGCTTTGACGACTTCGGCAAATGCCTTCTTTGCCGGGTCGAACTGGTTTTGATTTTGATAGGCCAAGCCAAGTCCATAGCGGGCCTCGTTGATGTTGGGAAACTTGGGAAAGCCGCCAATCAGCGCTATGTATGATGTCTCGCTTTGCTTCCATTGTTTGAGGCCGGCAGCGCAGTCGCCGCTGCGGTAGAGCGCGTTGGCGTGAAACTTCGGTGCCTTGGCCGCAATCACAGCCGCGTACATTGGCAGGGCCTGATCGAACTTCGCTTGCTTGTAAAGACTTTCGCCGGCGAGAAAACGGCCTGGCATCAACAATTCGCCCTTGGGAAACTGCTTCGCCTGTTCCTGAAATGCCGTCGCCGCTGCGGCGAATTGTTCCTGCTGGTACTGAACCCAACCCAGCTTGTGATACAGCTTCTCGCGCAGGTCCGGTTTCTTGGCGGACTTCAATCCGGCTGTGAATGCTTTGATCGCTTCGGCGGGCTGTTCTGAATTCTCCTGGAATTCACCGACGCGAAACCAACTCTCGGCGACAAGCGGACTGGTGGGGTGTTTGGTGACGAGTGCTACGAATGTGTCGGCCGCCTGTTTTTCCTGCTTGGAATCGAGATAGGCAAATGCCAGATCGTAGTGGAGGCTATCTGCTTGGGGGTAATCAGGTTTCTCTTTTAATAGCGCCGTGTACGTGGCGGCGGCGGGAGCGAATTGTTTCAGCGCCGCCTGGCATTTGCCCAGTGTGTGCCGCGCGGTGAATGCGTCCGGCGTTGTTGGTTTTCCTGCCAGATACTTTGTCAGGTCGGCAACGGCCTTGGGGTAATCGGCCAATTGGTAGTAACTTCGTCCGCGCAAATAGAGTCCGCTGATGGCGACCTCGTGCTGCGGGAACTTCGTTAACAGCGCGGCGAATTCGGTTGTCGCCGTCTTCCAATCGGCCTTTTGAAAGAACGACAACCCGACTCCATATTGAGCCAACGGTGCCGTTTCGCTTTTGGGGAATGTGGCCACAACTTTTCGGTACTGCGCGACGGCGTTGTCATACTTCTTGGCCGTCAGTTCGATTTCGCCCAGTTGGTAATAGCAGCGGTCGAGGAAAGTGCTCTTTGGGAATTGGCCGACCAGTTTATTCAGTTCGACGGTTGCCGCGGGATCGGCTTTTTCGAGCCGCAGGCTGCGGGCGAGCAGATACAGCACTTCGTCTCCACGGTCCCATTTCGGATTGGCAGCGAGCGCTGCCCGAAACGCCGGGATCGATTCCTTCGCCCGGCCTGCTTCGCTGTGACTGCGGCCGATCAACAGTTGCGCTTCGGCCAGTTGTGCGGGATCTTTCAACCCGGCGAGCGACGGGGTGAGGAACGCGATCGCCGGGTCGTACTTTTTGGTGGAATACAGGCAATAACCAATGCGGACCTGCGCGTTGGCAACCTTGTTGGACTTGGGATGCTCGGCCACCAAACGTCGATAGAGCGCTTCCGCTTTTGCGATGTCGGCGTTCTCGCCCAACAGTTGGCTTTCTGCACCGAGGAACAACACTTCCGGCTTCAATTCGTGTTTAACGAATTCCTGATTGGCCAGAAATGTGGTGGCGTATTGGCGAGCGGCGGCATAGCCTTCAGCTTCCCAGGCGACAAACGTTGCCCGGTAGAGCGCTTCGGGGGCGCGGGCATGTTTGGCGTACTTTTGTGAAAAGTCGGCGTAGAGTTTTGCCGTTTGCGGACGTTGCGGCGGCTGTTCGTACAGCGCGTCAATGCGGGTGAAGGTCAGGTCGGGCAGAAACTCGCTGGTGGGAAAAGCGGCGATGGCGGCATTGAGAACGGGTACAGCTTCGGCCGGCTTCTTCAATTGAATCAAAGTGCGTCCCAGCAAATAGGCCGCCTCAGCGGCTTCGGGCGATTTCTGTGTCACAACCGCTTGAAAACTCTTCTGTGCTTGCGGAAACTGCTCGGCTCGAAAACGGCACTTGCCGGCTCCCAACAGCGCTGCGCCGATATAGCCACTTTCTTTGAATTTCGTCGGCAGCGATTCGTAAATGGCAGCCGCGTTAGGCAGCTTGTCTTGAGCTTGTAGCGACTGTGCTTGTCGCAAGAGAGCGAAATCAGCATACGGAGAATCTTTGACGGCGGCTGCGACCGCGAACAGTTTTTCCGCATCGACGAACTTTTCCTGAGAGTACAACGCCATCCCATGCCGCAGCCTGCATTCGTTCGCCCGCTCGTCTTTTGGAAACTTCGCAATGAATTGCTGAAAGGTTGTTGCCGCTTCGGCGTGTTGTTCCAGTTCGGCTTGTGTCGTTCCCAAACCGTAGAGCGCATCGGCCGCAAACGGGCTGCTCGCAAACTTTGCGACGACTTGCTGGTAAACGGGAATGGCCGCCTTCTTGTCGCCGGCGAGGTAAAGGCATTCGGCTTGGTAATAGGTCGCGTCGGCGATGCTGCCACTCTTGGCGTACTGTTGAGGTAACCGCAGGAATTCGGCAGCCGCTTTCTTGAATTCGGCAGCGGCTTTCTGTTGGTCGGCAGCCGCTTGCGATTTCGCCGCGACGGCATCAAAGCCGATGGCGATGTTGTAATGCGCCATGCCCAAATTGAATTGCGCCCGATCGCGCTGTTGAAACTGTGGATACTTCTGCAGGATCTCGCGAAACGTTTTCGCTGCAACGTCGAATGTCTTCTGCCCGAACTGGCAGACACCCAGATTCAGATGCGCGCTGGCGAGCCGTTTGTCTTTGGGATACGCCTGGATGTACTTCGCCCACCGCGCGGCAGCCGGCACGTAGAGCTTCTTCTTCTGGAAGGCGAATGCGACGCTGTAATCGCGGGCGGCGGCCTTCTCGGCGTCAACATCCTGGGCCGATACGGGACCGGTGTCAAATGTTGACGACGCCAACAGAACCAGTCCGGCAAACACCCCGCATAGAACACGTCGCGACATGAGACTTCCCTCTCATGGTGTGCGGATACGTCGAAGGCTCAACGGTAACCTCCTGTTCGTAGCGGCGGGTTCGATTCGCCAGGCCGGCCGGATTGAAGAAACAGCGCCGCGCGCGGCAAGCCATTTGTGACCGGTGCGACCGAGGAATCTCGACCGTCGCATCAATGTGCGCTGATAGTAACCTGCGTGGGATACGCACGCAAACGAATTGCTGGTTAAGAGAAGATCTGCAACGAGTTGTCGAAGCTCACTTGCCGCGCGCGTTGCCGTACAGCTCGACATGCAGACGGGGCGAAATGCGATACCCGCGAGACGCAGCGAGTTCACCGAGCCATTCGGTTTTTTCGGCTAACGCCTCTGCCGTAATGGCCTGCGGCATCAGCCAGACGTTCTCCCGCGCAATGGTGGGAAAGCGCGCGAGCCATCGCTCCACGTCATCGACGTCGCTTGGGTTGTCGATGACGAACTTTAGTTGATGGCGATAGTCGTTGCACAACTGTGTGATAATCTCGGCGTTGTCGCGCAGTCGTTCGTGCCGTTCGGCCCACACGCCCGACGTCGGCGTCGAGTTCGCCAGCTTGGGGCTGATCGACATCAGGTCGGCTTCAACCGGGCGGCTGACAGTCCCCGCTGTTTCGATGGTGACAAAACAGCCGGCCCGTTTGAGCGCGGCGGTGAACGGCACAACATCCGGCTGCAATAACGGCTCGCCACCGGTGAGATCGACATGCTCGCAATCGAAACCAAGCACTTCTTCCAACACGTCCTGCCAACTTTGCTGATGGCCTTCGGGTTTCCACGAGGTGTACGGAGTATCGCAGAACCAGCATCGCAGGTTACAGCCGGTGGTTCGCACAAACACCGTCGGCGTGCCGGCAAACTCGCCTTCGCCCTGAATGGAATGAAACAACTCGGCAATTCGCATTGTTCTAACTCGGATGATTCAAGCTGGAAGCGCAAGCGAAGGATGATTCCAGGGCGATGCCAGCAGGCTCCTTCGCTTGCGCTTCAGGCTTCTATACATGCAATTCACACGCGGCGGGAAACCTGTTCCAATCCCTCCGCCACAAATCCAATTGCCCGCGCTGCCATGTGATTGAAGTAATCCCAACTATGTCCGCCCGCCGATGTTTTCAGATCAGACTCAAACAGGATGCCGCTCGAATTCAGTTTGCTCGCCAACCGTTCGACCCCTTCGAACCAATCGACGTCGGTCGGATCGCAAACGAGCAGTTGATGTCTCGGCCAGTTGAGCGGATGCAACTGCAGCGTCGCAGTTTCCTGGCGGGCGGCTTCCTTGTTGGCGAACATCTCATCGAGCGGCAAACCGTTTCCAATCCAATTGTGAAAATCGACAGCCGGCGATATCGCAGCAACCACGGGAAACTCCCGTGCATGACGGTAAGAGAGTTGCAGCGCCCCCTGTCCTCCCATGCTGATGCCTGTCAATCCGATTTGTGGCGGCGTCGCGCTCCAACGCTCCGCAATGAACGGCACAACTCGTTCGTACAAATGCGCCAGCGGAGTCACTTCCGCGTCGAAATCATTGCAGATGATATCGGTCCACCAGGACCGTTGGCCGTGTGGGCAAATGCAGGGGAAACCGTGGCGTTCCAACTCTGCCGAAAAACTCGGGTTGTCTTTGAGTGTTTCGAGGCCATGTCCATGCAGGTGCAACACCACTCGCCCGCAATCGTTGGGGTTTAACGGTTCGTAGACGTCGGCCGTCTTGCCGGCGATTTCGACCTGTAACCATTTGCCGGCAATGTCGTTGGTTGTAGACATGGACCATTCGGGATTCGTGCGGTTGCTTGCGCTGGCCGCCGGTTTCGTTAGAATGCGTGGAAGTTGAAACGGCGATCATACGCGAATGGTCAGCAAAGGGGAATCGGTTGAAACGGCTGATTGAAGCAGACGACATTTCCAGAAAAGTGGTCGAGTTGGGGAAGCAAATTGCGATCGACTATCGCGATCGGCCGCTGACGATTCTGGGTGTTCTGACCGGCAGCATCGTGCTGCTGTCCGACTTGATTCGCGCGATCGATCTGCCGCTGAAAGTCGGACTGATTCAGGCTTCAAGCTATCGCGGTAAAACGACAACCGCGGGCGAACTCACCGTCAACACCGAACTCGTACCCGACATTGCCGACCGCGACGTGTTACTTGTCGATGACATTTTCGACACGGGTCAAACGCTGGATGCGCTCTCGAATTCTGTTGGGAAGATGAATCCCAGCAGCTTGCGTTCGGCCGTGCTGTTGTGGAAAGAGGGGCGGCGGCAGGTCGATCGCACGCCCGACTATCATTGCTTCCGGATACCCGATGCATTTGTGGTCGGATACGGGCTGGACTACAACGACGAATACCGTCATCTGCCGTTTGTTGCCGCGCTGGAAGACGACGAACTCTGACGGTTTCTCTGCCAGTCTTGATTGAGACTCTGTCGCACGGCGAGACTCGGTATCAATCGGATGATTTTCCCGGAATCATGACAGACGTGGGTAGAGTCCATTCGGTGACCCGACCTACAATTATGCGCTGACAGTTTAGAGCCAGGCGTTTAGCAGCGAGGCATCGCCCCGCGATCTGCACTGGCGACACGCCAGTGGCACCCGTCAATTGGCGACAGACAACATATCATCGAATCAATACGCGAAATCCAACCGGGAGAGAACAATGCAGGGCAATCAGAAAGTTATTGACGCACTGAACGACGGGCTGACGATTGAATTGACAGCCATCAACCAGTACTTCGTCCAGTCCAAGATGTGTGCCAACTGGGGACTGAAGCGGTTGGCCGACAAACATTACCACGAGTCGATCGACGAAATGAAGCACGCCGAAGTGTTGATCGATCGCATTATCTTTCTGGAAGGCGTGCCGGAAATTGCGCGATACGACGTCATTCGCGTCGGCAGCAACGTGAAAGAGCAATTCGAATTCGATCTGGTGTTGGAAACCAATGGCGTGCATGCCTACAACAAAGCGGTCGCGTTGTGCATTCAGGAGAACGATGGCGGCAGCCGCGATGCGATGGAGAAGCTGCTGGTCGATTCAGAAGAGCACGTCGATTGGCTCGAATCGCAGCTCGACCTGATTGATAAGGTCGGAATCGAGAACTATCTCATTACACAGGTGGGCGATGAAGCCTGACGTTGCCCGATGATGAGTTTTCGAATCGCACAATGGCAGGCGGTGCATCCAGAACCCGCGCCGGTGGCCTTCATCGCGTCGCGGACCGTTTCCATCGGTTCGATTGCCGCTGCGCTCTCGATATCGCCGTTTGTCACTCGCAAGCAGTGACAGACGATTTTGTCGGAGAGTGGGGCAGTAGACAACATGTCTGCGATTCCCGGGAAAACGATTGTGTCGGGGCTGAAATCCGCGGCAGGACGACGATGGAGTGAAACAGAGCGTTAGTGAGACTGAGTCTCAATTGCATATCAGTTTATCGGGATTCTGACCCCTGTCAACCAGCGATTTCTCCATTTCCCCTGTTTTTTGGCGAATTTGACTGAGTTGTGAACGGCCCCATCGTGTGAGAGGCCCCGTAAATTCCCGCAAGTTTGACTCTCGCGATGGCAGTGTTGGCCCCGAAATCCGCCTTATCTTGCTCAATGTACGCAAGCATTGCTCTTCTGCTGTTGATAGAATGCCCCTCGGAAACGTCACGCCAGATTCCATCGAGTGAGATTCTGGACTCCTGACCGACCTTCCGCATTTTCCTTCGTCCTCGATTTCCTTGTCTCTCTTGGGAAGCCAAATCAACAATGCGAGAACAAATTGTGACGCGACTTTCGATTGCGATTGCTTTCTTCACTGCGACAGGAATCGCTTGTGCCGATGGTCCTAGGGACAATATTCCGGAAAACGTTCGTCCCGTCCCCAGGGTCGGCATTGAAGTTTCAACCGAAGATCAGGCAGTACTCAAGGTGGGTCTGAAGGCGTTACAAGCACAAATCAAAACGCTGCAATCACGCCGAGATGCTCGCACGCAGAGTTTGTTACCCGACGTCGAAATCTATTATCGCGCGGTGCACGACGCGCTGGCCTATCGGGAATTCTTCAGCCCACGCGAAGTCGGCAAAGCGAAGGCGCTGCTTGGCATCGGCCAACAACGCGCCAATTTGCTGGCCGAAGGCAAGGCACCGTGGACGGAGGAAACGGGCTTGGTTGTGCGCGGTTATCGTTCCAAGCTCGACGGCACGGCACAACCTTACGGGTTGGTCGTACCTAAGTCGTACACCACGAGCGGCAAGAGTCGATTCCGCTGCGATATCTGGTTTCACGGCCGAGGCGAGACGTTGAGCGAAGTGAACTTCATCGATTCCCGCGCGAAACAGGTTGGCCGCCTTTCCCCGCGCGACACAATCGTGCTGCATCCTTACGGGCGTTATTCTAACGCGTTCAAGTTTGCCGGCGAAGTTGATGTGCTGGAAGCGCTGCAGTCGGTTCAGCAGAACTATCGGGTCGATGACGACCGCATCGCCGTCCGTGGGTTTTCGATGGGCGGTGCGGCTTGCTGGCAGTTCGCCGTCCATTACGCCGACCGCTGGTACGCCGCCAACCCGGGAGCCGGATTCTCCGAAACGCCCGAATTCCTGAAGTTCTTCCAGAAGGAGACGCTCAACCCCACCTGGTACGAACGCAAACTGTGGCACATGTATGACTGCACCGACTACGCCGTCAATCTGCTGCATTGCCCCACCGTTGCTTACAGCGGTGAATTGGACACACAGAAACAGGCGGCCGACATCATGGAGACTGCACTCGCCAAAGAGCGGATCGACATGCTGCATATCATCGGACCGGGGACGAAGCATGCGATTCATCCCGACTCGGCTGTCGAAATCGATCGCCGCATGCAGAGCCTGGCGGAAGTGGGCCGAGAACGCACGCCGCGAGTCGTGCGGTTCACAACTTACACGCTCAAGTACAACCGCATGCATTGGGTGCAACTCGACGCGCTGGGCGAACACTGGAAAAAGGCGCGCGTCGATGCCAGCTTGACCGGACGTGGCGGAATTTCGTTGAGGACCGAGAATGTTGACGCACTCACGCTGTCGTTTCCGGCTGGCCGCAGTCCTTTGGGATTGCAACGCCCGGTCCCCATTTTGATCGACGGTGCAACCGTCACGGGACCGCGACCGAAGTCTGATCGTTCGTGGGAATGCCGCCTTGTTCGTGACGGCGAGACCTGGAAAGTCAGCACTTCCCAGAGTGAAGGACTCCGCAAACAACACAACCTGCAAGGACCGATCGACGACGCGTTCATGGACTCGTTTGTGTTCGTCAGCCCAACGGGTACGACCAATAACGCAAATGCGCAGAAATGGTCGGCGGGCGAACTGGAACATGCCCGCGTGCATTGGCGCAAACAATTTCGCGGCGACGCACGCATTAAGAAGGACACCGAGATCACCGATGTCGACATTGCGTCGTCGAATCTGGTGTTATGGGGCGATCCCAGGAGCAACAAGTTGTTGGCGCGAATTGCCGATCGATTGCCGATCCAGTGGAACGAAAAAGAAATCGTCGTCGGCAAGAAGCGTTATTCCGCCGAGAATCATGCTTTGATTCTCATCTACCCGAATCCGCTGAATCCCTCGCGTTATGTGGTTTTGAACAGCGGATTCACCTATCGGGAATTCGCGTATCTCAATAACGCCAGGCAAGTGCCGATGCTGCCCGACTGGGCCGTTGTTGATTTGCGCACGCCGCCGGGTAGTCAGTATCCCGGTAAGATTGTCGATGCCGACTTCTTTGGTGAGAAGTGGCAGTTGCGGGCACCGCAAAAGTGAGTCGAGGGGGCTGCAAAACCGCAAGCGGTGTCACATGCTGCGGATGGTCATGCCGCCGTCGATCTTGAGGACTTGTCCGGTTGCGTAGGGGATGTCGCCGCGAACGAGGGCGGCAACTGCGCGGCCGACATCGTCGGCCGTTCCCCAGCGGCGCTGGAGTGTCAGTCCGTCGGCGATCAGGCGGTCGTATTTTTCCTTGACGCCCGCCGTCATGTCGCTGTCGATCACTCCCGGTTGGATTTCATAAACCGGGATGTCGAACTCAGCCAAGCGGACGGCCCACAGTTTTGTCGCCATGCCGATGGCGGCCTTCGTCAGGCAATAATCGCCTCGGTTCACCGAGACGAACTCGCCCGAAATGGATGAAACGTTGATGATGCAGCCGTTGAATTTGGGTTGCTGATTGCGCTGTTCGATCATCCAGTTGGCAACTGTTTTTGTCAGAAAGAACGGGCCTTTCAGATTCACGCCGAAGACCCGATCAAAACTCTCTTCGTCGGCTTCGAGAATGTCGTGTCTCCCAGGCGATGTGATGCCGGCATTGTTGACGAGTACGTTCAACTGACCGAAATGGCTGCGAACCGTTTCGATTATCCGTGCACGATCGGCTGCCTGAGAAACATCGCCGCGGCAATAGATTGCATCGACGCCCTGTTCACGGAGCGTCGCGAGTTGATCGGCAACTTTGGATTCTTCGCGGACTCCGTTGATGGCGATGCGGTATCCCTCGGCGGCAAGCCGTTGGGCGATTCCAAGACCGATGCCACGCGATCCACCGGTGATGAGGGCAACTGGGGAGTTGGGATTCATGATTGTTGAGCAGGGCCGAAGAAGGAGTAGTACGGCGCATCGCGGATGATGCGATCGACGTGCAGGGCCGCCTCGCGCATGTGGTAATCGCCCCACTGGCACGACTCGCCGTGTGGGATTGTGGAACCGGCGGGAACGTGATCCCAACCATTCGGATGATGGTAAACACTATGCAGCAGTAATCCTTGATGTTCTTCATCGGTTGCCAGATACGGTTCATCGAGCAGTGTGCGGAGAACAGTCAGTCCGGCCTGTCGATAGCGTTGCTGGCCGTCAGAAATCCCGCGTTGCCGCAGCGATTCGGCCAACCGCAGCAATCCTTGCGCGGCGATCACGGCTGCCGAACTATCGACAGGTTCGTGTTGATTGAACGGATCGGACGGTCGGTTCAGATAGTCGTCCAATTCTGTCAGGTGTGGCGCACCGGTGTCCCAATAGGGGACACCATCGGTCGGAGTTTCGTCGATGTAGAAATCGCTGGCCGCTCGTGCCGCCTCGAACATGAACGACTCAATTGTTTCTCGTCCGCCGAATTCCAGAAGTTCTTCGTCGCTGACCGTGGGCAGAAATTCCAGCAACTCGGCGTAACCAAGAACGATCCACGCTAACCCGCGCGTCCACGTTGAAAATGGAGAGTAACCCTGTTGCGTTGAAGGGCAGCGATATTTTCCGTCGTTGGTGTTGAAAATACTTTCGTGTACAACGCGGCCGCGAATATCGAACCGATCGCGATTCTTGCCGTAATAGACGTTGTACTTGGCGGTTGTTTGGGCGTGCGTGACGAGGCGGTCGAGCAGTGACACCTGTTTGTCGTTTTCGCTCATCAGTCGGTGACCAAGGCTGTGTGCCAGCGCGAGGGCGCGCAACGAACGAATGGTGTCGCTGAAGAGCGAATGCGGGCCGTTGAATGAATAGATGTAGCCGCCGCCATCAGATGTGTTCGACCACCGCGCGGCTTGCACGGCACCGCTGGCTTTGAGCGCGAGTTCGTACAAATCGAGTTCGCGCTGGTTGTGTTCGATTCGTCCTTCAAGAATCAGCCGTCGCAGATTCCCATAGGTGCTGACATTGTTGAAGCCGTGATCGTGGACGCCGATGTGTGTGACGTGGGCGGCCATGCGGGCGATGGTGTTGTCGCGACCGATAGAAAGAAACTCTTCGTCGTCGGTCGCATCGAATTGCAGGATCGCAGATCCGAATTGAAACCCCTGCGTCCACTCCGTCCAACCTTGCGACTTGTAACGGCCATCGACGGTGATAACCGGTGTGCCATCACCGTCTTGTCGGTCGGCTTCGATGGAACGAATCTTCACTGCCGAGAGTTGCCACATGCGTTCGATGGCGTCGGTAAGATCGGTGGGAGTCAGGTTGTAGTCGATGTCGATCATTGTTGGTCGAAGTGGTTATGATTCAGCGGGTCGTACACAGTTGCGAGAGCCAGTTGATCGTATCAATGTGGATCGACTCATTCTACTACAGTCAATTCGCTGCGGCGCAACGCACCGCAGCTACTGAAGGGAAACTGCACATTGAATAATCCAGCTGACAGCAACGCGTTTGAGATCGATTGCCAAAGTGTCCAGTCCAAATTGGCGGAGGGCGCGGATTTTCTTTTGCTCGATTGCCGTGAGGCGGATGAGTATGCGCTGGTCCACTTGCCCGAATCACAATTGCTGCCGATGAGTGAGATCGAGCGGCGCATTGGCGAACTGGATTCTCACCGTGAGCGCGAGATCGTCGTCTTATGTCATCACGGCAGCCGCAGTCTGCAGGTGACAATGTGGATGCGGCAACTTGGCTTCGAGAATGTGTAGAGTCTGGCCGGTGGGATCGACAACTGGGCCGTCGCGATCGATCCGAAGTTGCCGCGTTATTGATGACGATGCCAGTGAGTTGTCGCGCGCCGTTGATCGGTCACCGAAGCGGGATCGTGTCACTCTGCATTGCCGTTGTTGTACAGACAATAAAAAACCCCTCAACACTGTCGGGAGTGCGGAGGGGTTTTATTTGTAGACGCTAAAGCTACGCACAAGTGTTGCGCGGCAACCCGAAGCGTAGGTCAACTAACCATCCTGGCAGGTTGCCCCGCGTTGATCCTGGGGCAGTTCCGACGCCAGCGACGCTTTCTGCTCGGTAATTACCGGCAAATCTGCACACAATTCGGCGTTCAGCGGGGTGTAATCCACCCAAGCTTCAGGCACGTTGTCTTCGTGGAAGATGGCTTCGACCGGACATTCCGGGACGCACGCTTCGCAATCGATACATTCATCCGGATGGATGTAGAGCATCGACTCGCCCTCGTAGAAGCACTCCACGGGACAAACGACGACACAGTCTGTGTATTTGCAGTTGAAGCAAGGCTCACAAACGGTATGGGTCATGCTGCTTCCTTTCGTGTAAGCTGCTTTACTCGATGAAATTTCAATTGATTGACGCTCGCACGACCGCCGCCCAATGGGTGACTGAATTCGCGATGACTATGGGAAAGTGGTCATCGGCGTAAACCGCAGCCAACTTTATCACAGCCAGCGCAACAACGGAGATTCCCGCGCAAGCCATATCGCCCATTTGAGTTGTGGATCGGAATTCTCGCCGAAGTCTAATCGCGTCCCGAAACCGTGTCAAGTCATCGACGTCTGCACAATTGCCCTAATTTCATAGTGTCTTGTGGCTATTGTCTGCGGGACCCCTGTTGAACGAATTCTCAGGAGCCATCTTGCCGCAAATCGGCTTTACAATTACATTAGTTGTAGGGATCGCGACAAGTTCGAGGCCGTTCTTGTGCGGCCCGTCGGTCGCGGCTAAGCGTCGAGAGTCAAGAGTGGAGAGATACGCGGGTGATACCGGTTTTTGACCTTGGTGTCACAATCGTTCACACTGGTGCGGCCGGGATGAACCGGCCGATATGGAATTCGTGTTCAGCCCCACAGGTTTCTACGTGGCACTGACGGCCATTGATCGCAATCTGCTGCAGCGTTGTCTGGCCGACGAGCCGGGCGCGTGGCGGGATTTCGTTGATCGATTTATCAGTCTGTTTGTCCACGTCATTCACCACACGGCCAATGTTCGCAGCGTTCCGCTGTCGCAGCACGATGTGGACGATTTGTGCGCCGAGGTTTTTCTGGTGTTGCTGGCGAACGATTATCGCGTGCTGCGTCAATTTCGTGGCAACAGTTCGTTGGCGACCTACTTGACGGTTGTGGCGCGACGCATCGTTGTGCGGGAAGTTGATCGTCGCCGCAAAGCGGAAGCCTTGGGACACGTTGCAGCGCACCACACGTCGGGCGGTTCCGGTGGGACGGCAGTTGTCGATTCGCAACTGCGCGTGGACGACCACGAAGAAGTTCAAAGCCTGCTGAAGGAACTTCCGCCGTCGGATGCCGAAGTGGTGCGGCAATTCCATCTGGAAGGCAAGTCGTACCGCGAGATCAGTTCCGAACTGGGAATTCCCGAGAATTCAATCGGCCCGCTTCTCACGCGGGCGCGCGAGAAGTTGCGAGTTCGCGGCGTGTGAAGCCCGCTAGCAGTTCGCAGCGCCGGTGTCTGCTGAGTTACACGGGCGATACGCCAGTGGCACCCGATTTCGCCAACCCCGAATTACGCAAGTTCGATGATCGGGTTCCGCCGTTCCAGCACGGCACGTGGGCGACCGGAATTGTCGGCAAACGTTAGTGCGGGGTCGATTCCCAAGTGGGCGTACATTGTGTGCAATACGTCTTCGGGCCGGTAGGGGCGTTCTTTTGGTACCGAACCTTTGCTATCGGATGCGCCGATGATTTGGCCGACCGGCAGTCCACCGCCCGCAAGTAGCACCGACATCACAGATCCCCAGTGATCGCGGCCTGCTCCGCGGTTGATTCTCGGCGTGCGGCCGAATTCACCCATGCAAACCAGCATGACTTTCTTGTCGAGTCCACGTTCGTAGAGGTCGGTCACAAGCCCGGCGACGGCCTGGTCGAACGACGGTCCTTTCGACTTCATGCGGTCGGCGATTTTGCCATGATCGTCCCAACTTCCCGTGCGAATTGTGGCGACCGACACGCCACGTTCTACTAACCGACGCGCCAGCAGAACATTTTGGCCGGTGGCATTCATGCCGTAGCGTTCGCGCGTCTTTTGATCTTCGCGGCTGATGTCAAATGCATTCCGGGCCGCATCGCCGGTGATCATGTCGAACGCCTGATGGGTGAAGTCATCGATGGCATCGACAGTACCCTTGTTGTCGATCAAACGACGGGTCGCGTCGAAATCCGTCAACAATTGGCGTCGATCTCCCAGTCGAGCGGCTGTGAGTCCGCGCATCAATGTCAGGTTGGGAACTTGGAATTTCTTGCTGTTGGCGTCGCGACCGGTGACAAATGCATTATATCCTTTGCCGAGCCAGCCGGCGCGGCCGTAGCGCATCTCGCGGGGAAGCGAAACGAACGCAGGCATGCCCGGTTTGTGCGCGCCGCGAACGTGCGAAGTGATCGAGCCGAAACAGGGCATGTCGTTGTCGCGGTTTTGCCGATCGCGAAGATAGTAGCCCGTTTGCGTGAGGTGGCTGCTTGTGCCGTGGCTGCTGGAGCGGTGATGGATCGATCGAATGACGGCCAGCTTGTCGGCGATTTTCGCCTGCTCTGTCATGTACTGGCTGAATTGAACGCCGGGCAGCGCGGTGTCGATGGAATTGAGCGGACCCCGGTATTCGGCCGGTGCATCCGGTTTGGGATCGTAAGTCTCGTGCTGCGTTGGGCCGCCGGCCATTTCGATGTAGATGATGGCCGTGTCGCGGCGTGCCTGTCCACGTTCGGCACTCTCGGCTTGCAGGCGGAGAATATCCGGCAGGGAGAGTCCCACAGCGCCGGCCAACCCGGCCTTGATCAGATTGCGGCGGGAAACTCGGTCACAATATGTCTGCTGTGAATTCGACACGGTCCCGACTCCTTCACGTTCACGAAAACAGTATTCGATTGATACAGTATTCTATTGATATTGTTCGGCTGGCGACGGAAGCTGCCTGCAAGGAAAGTGAACGCTCACCGCACACTGTCGAACAATTGCGCAATTATCTGTTGATGGGTCAATATACTCCTCGAATAATGAATTCGTCAACAGGTATGAAGCACTGGCGAGGGCGGATCGGCGGACGATGACCCGGCGAAACGTCGTTGGGGAATGCACCCAAACATGGGTGCGGCGAGACTTGCCGGTTGACATTTGCTGTTGCCGGGAACTACAAGGTGGTCGCTCGTCGGCCCCGATTCTGCGGTAGGTGGGCGGGTCTTCTATTGTCTCGCTCCTTGTGTTCCCGTCCTTGTCGGTATGGCACTTGGTCCCTCTCTGCCGAACGATTTGATACAATAGCGGCAGAGAGCTGGCTTGCGGTGCCACTCTCATTTTGGTGAAGGATAGCCATGTTGAGACGACCGTTTCTTTATCGCGATTTGTTCCTGAAGGTCAGCCTTGCGTTGGTGGCCGTGTCGCTGACCGCGCTCAGCGTCCCGGCAGTGGCGGCCGACGCCGAACATGGCTTCATCGACCGTGTTTTCAAAGATGCTGCGGGCAAACACAAGTACGTGTTGTTTGTTCCCGAGAACTACACACCGGAAAAGAAGTGGCCGATTGTGTTGTTCCTGCACGGCGCTTTCGAGCGAGGCGAAGACGGTCGCAAGCAGGTTGAAGTCGGCTTGGGACCGTATGTGAAGGCCCGCAGCAAGACGTTTCCGTTTCTCGTCGTTTTTCCGCAGGCGAGGCAACGTCCCGGGGTGGAAATCAAGCAGACGTGGAGTCCCGGCTCACCCGACGGAAGATTGTCGCGGCAGATTCTGGACTCGGTCGAAGAAGAGTTCAACGTCGATTCCAAACATCGCATCTTGACCGGCTGGTCGATGGGTGGCTACGGAGTGTTTCAACAGGCGGCTGCCGATCCCGGGCGGTACTCGGCGGTCGTACCGATCTCCGGCGGAGGCAAAACCGAACTGGCAAGAAAACTGATCGACGTCCCCGTTTGGGCCTTTCACGGGGCCGATGATCTCACCGTGAAACCCGACGAAACCCGCGCGATGATCGCTGCGCTGAAGTCGGCTGGCGGTCATCCCCGGTATTCCGAAATCGCCGACGTCGAACACTTCGCGTTCAAGGTCGCTTACGACAACGACGCGCTCTATCGGTGGATGTTGCATCCCACTTTGGATGGTGGCGACATCCTGGTGAAGGCGAAACCGGGCGTACGAACCGTCCCCAATGCTTACGAAAACGAGCCGTTCAAACCGGCTGTCGAGATTCCCGGAGCGTTGGTGTTGAGGATTGGTGCCGATGCGCTGGATGCGATTTCGCATTCCATCCCCGCGTCGATGCCCCCGGATTTATTGAACGGCAAGATTGGCGACATCTACGAGACGACGGTCGCTTCGGGCCGAAGTTTCGGGGTGACGTTTTCGGCAATTCGTTACAGCGGTCAACTGCACCGGGCCGAGCTGACGACGACTGAGGACGGACATTTGAGTTTGCAACTCGGCCTGCAGAATCTGCGGTTGCAGATCGGCGCAACTTATGTTCGAGGTAGCGGCCGATCGGCGACCACCGGCCCGATGTCGATCGTGATTGGCAACCGGAAGCCGGTGTGGCTGAGCCTGCAGGCCGATCCCTTTGTCGAGGAAGGGAAAGTGCGGCTCAAACTGCGGTCGGTCAACTTCCAAATTCCCAACGACAACTGGTCGGTCTCGGCCCCCGCGAGCGTAAGAGCGCGCGGACTGGGCATGAGTCGCAGTCGTGTTCGCAATGGAATTGTCAGCGGGGTGTATGGGAGCAAGTCACGCATCGAAAGCGAAGTCCGCGCCGTCGTTCCGACGATGTTGAAACGACTTGAAGCGGAACTGGATCTCAACAAACTTGCCGGTGATGTTGGCAGTTTCTGGCCGCTGCCGGTTTATGGTCCAAGAATAAAACTCTTTGCAGAAAAGGTGACGGTCGATGAAGTCGGCCTCTCGCTTGCGATGGGTTTGACCGCCGCCGCGATCGACCCCAACAAAGCCCCAGAGGTACCAAAACGGGTTCAGCCGGTCGGTATTCCATTGGGCGAGATGCCCCAGAGTCGCGATCTGCGAATGCACATCGCCGCCGGTGCCTTAAGCCCGTTGACCGATTTGTTGATTCAGGCTGATGTCGCCCGAATCCACGTGAACGACATTCCCGATGAAGCGTTCACCCGGTTTGCCGACCGCGAGGCTCTGACGGCGGCAATTCCCGATCTGAAACAATTGCCGGAGAACGCGGAGATCTGGTCCGAACTCATCCTGGCGAAGCCTCTTTCGATCTCTAACGGCATGAGCGACGCGGACAACCCGTCGTCATCATGCATGCAATTTAATCTGCCGACGGTCGTCATTGCGATGGCGGTCAAGACCGATCCGCAATCGACGACGTGGCAGCCGTATGCGGAATTTCACTTCACCGTCTCGCAGGGAGCGCAAGCGAAAATGTTGTCTCACGGTTTTCTCAAGCGTCACTTCGTAATGGACTGGAAGGGCCAGCCGCTCGTTTCCAGCACCGCCCGTTTCTCATCGGAATACACACCGAAAAACTCGCAGATTGACACGGAGAAAATCACCGCGCTCTTTACGCAATGCTGGCAGATCTGGTCTGGCAGCGGGCCGGTCTCCCAGCGACAGATTGACGACATCGATCTCGGCAGTTCGTTGCTGCGTCTATCGTCGGCCGGTTGGTCGAAGCCGCATTTGCACTTGGGGTTTTCGCCCCCCGGCTCCAAGCTGACCAACGGCGCCGGCCAGCCGCTCGTCTATGAAACCAAAGGACCGTACAGTGACTGGGGAGGACCTTACACGTTGCCGGCAGGAGAATCACACGAATTGGAGGCCGCCTATCCAGTTCTCATTCGCCGTCACGTCGATGGCCGACACCAGATGAATACGTTGAACGTTGGAACGCACACCGAATACCGCATCCCGCTCGTCGGTGGACCGCCGCAGCTCTTCCAGGCCCTGGAAAAGACCAATGAGCAAGGCAATGGCACAGTAGGCGACAAATAGCAGACTGAAGCTCAAGCGATGGAAATCGCGAGGGCGGCGTGCGTCGTTACCCCTCAAAACTGAGGAGACACGATGACAAGAAACCTGTTTGTCCTGTCGGCCGGGATTGCAATCTTCGTGTTGATTGGAAACGCCATCGCAGGAGAGTCGACGCCTGACACCACCCTTTTCAGCGAGAGCTTTGACGACGCAGAACTCCTGAAGAGGAGTTGGTACGATGGCTCCAAGTTCAAGATCGTGTCGGATGGGGCCTACGCGGGGAAGGGATGCATCGAATACCGCTGGAAGGACAAGGCCAGGAAACCGCACACATCTTCGGGAGTCCGGCATCCACTCAAGGCCACAGGTGAGCTTTACATCCGATACTATCTCAGGCTCTCGGCGGACTGGGACTGGTCCGGAAGATCCTATCATCCTCACCTCACTCACTTCCTCACCACCGAGAACGGCAAGTGGCACGGACCCGCCCGGAGCCACCTGACACTCTACATCGAGCCAGTTAACGGCAAGCTCCGCCTCGGCGCAACCGACATGCAGAACGTCAACATGCCCCACGGGCTTACTCAGGGTCCCCTCCGGGGCGGATACAACGGCAAATTGTACGACTCGAAGAAGGTCGTCTTTAACGATGGCAAGTGGCACTGCATTGAGGCGCAGTTCAAGCTCAACACACTCGACATGCAGAACGACAAGGCCAACCGTGATGGCGTAATTCGTGGCTGGTTCGACGGCAAGCTCGTCATCGAACACACCGATATCGTCTTCAGGACCACGGATTTTCCGAAAATGAAATGGAACCAGTTTCTGATGACGCCGTACTTCGGACCGGGGCTGCTGCCCCACGCTCAGGCGCTCTGGATTGACGAGTTGGTCGTCGCCACGAAGCGAATTGGACCCCTGCCCCAAAAGAAGCGATCTGCCGGCGAGAATTGATTCGGAACCAATACAAGTTCCCGATTTACGTCGCACGTTGGACAGCCGTCGCGCGTTGCCTCGAACGCCATTCCCGATTCTGGTACAGTGGAAACCGTGTCGTTGCATGCGACGATCAGTGATCGAACGCGGTGAAAACTATCAGCAGGAAGTGCTTCGGGATGGCGGAGATGAGTAGCGCTCAACAGACATCGACCATCGTCAACAAGGTCGATGCCGCCGTGTCCGTAGGCGAACTCTCTTGCGATGCTGCCGGCAACTTGAAGCGGTGGCTCACCCGACCCGAGTACGGCAGGTATCAATCCCAACTGCAGCAGATGATCGAAGCCGGGGATTTCGAGACGCTGACCACGCTGTTTTTTGAATCGATCCCCTTTGGCACTGGGGGGCGGCGCGGGCTGATGTCCGAGATGGGTTCAGCCACAATCAATGCGAGAACCATCGCCGAGTCGGCACAGGGTCTGGCGACCTACCTGCAGGATCACAAGCAAACATCCGGCGGTCGAGCCGTTATTGCCTGCGATACCCGCAATCGGTCGGATGAGTTCGCGCGGCTGGTGGCGACGACGCTCGCCGCCAACGGGCTGCACGTCTTCTTTTTCGATACATATCGCTCGACGCCGCAACTGTCATTCGCGGTCCGCCATCTTCAATGCGATGTCGGCGTGATGATCACGGCGTCGCACAATCCGCCGTCGGACAATGGTTTCAAAGCCTACTGGTCGAACGGCGGACAGGTTCTTTCGCCACACGATAAAGGAATCATCGATCGGGTCGCCGCCGCAGAGGAAATCCCAACGCTCGATTTCGATCAGGCCGTGTCCGATGGGAAAATCGAGCTGCTTGGAGCAGACCTGGACACTGCTTACATCGATACCGTCTGCGGGCTGAGTCTTTCGACGGCACGCAGTCTGCCGGGAGTATTCACGCCGCTGCATGGTGTCGGCGAAACATCGGCCTACCGCGCGCTGCAGCAGGCGGGATTTTCCGGCATTGAAATCTTCGAGCCACAGCGCGATCCCGACGGCAATTTTACGAACGTTCCCGATCATCTGCCGAACCCCGAACGCTTTGAGGTGTTTCAGCCGGCAATCGAACGGGCGCGAGAAACCGGCGGCGAATTGGTGTTGGCATCCGATCCCGACGCCGACCGATTGGGCGCATGCGTTCGCAACGGCGATGGCGAGTTCATACACCTCACCGGCAACCGCATTGGTGCGTTGCTGGCCGACTACATTCTGCGGAAACGTGCCGCGGCAAACAGTTTGACGAGCGATCATTTCGTCGTAGAGACATTGGTGACGACGCCGTTGATCGGCGCGATTGCACAATCGCACGGCGTGCGTGTCATCGACGATCTGCTGGTGGGATTCAAGTACATCGGTGAAACGATGGACCGCGAAGGCGCGGATCGATTTGTCTTCGGCGTCGAAGAGTCGCTCGGATATCTTGCCGGCGACCACGCCCGCGACAAAGACGCTTCGGTGGCCGCGCTCTATCTGGCCGAACTCGCCGCCGAACTTCGCGAAGAGGGCAAGTCGCTGTTGGATCGACTCGACGAATTGTATGTCGAACTCGGTTATTTTACAGAGGGACAACAATCGGTCGTGCGGGGCGGAGAAAAAGGACAGCAGCAAATCCGGCAACTCATCGATCAGTTCCGTAATGAGCCACCAACAGAACTTGCCGGCATTTCACTTGGGCGCGTTCGCGACTACGGCCAGCACGAGATTCGCAGTTTGCCCTCAAACGAAGTCGCCGAGCCGCTTCCGGAACCGCGCGACAATCTGCTGTTCTTTGAGACGGAAAATACCGAGCCGCGAATCGCGCTGGCGGTGCGGCCATCGGGAACGGAACCAAAGATTAAGTTCTACACGTTCGCTCAGGCGGCCTGCGAACAAGCCGACGGGTTGGCGGAATTGAAACAAGAAACTGACGAACAACTCGCATTATTTCAACAAGAGCTTTCCGTTTGGGTCGGAGAAGTCTTGAAGCGGTTGGACAACGACACATCACCTGAGACAGGCAGCTGAGATGGCAAGCGAAAAGATTGGTATTTGGTTAATCGGTGCGTGGGGCGGCGTTTCGACGACCGCCGCAACCGGTCTGGCGGCGCTCCAACAAGGCGTGGCAGAGGAAACGGCATTGGTGAGCAGTCTGCCCCGTTTCGAGGAATTGGAACTTGCAGACTGGAGTCAATTTGTTGTTGGCGGTCACGAAATCCGCGACACGGGCTTTGTTGCCGAGGCGGCGATCCTTCAGCAGAAGTCCCGCGTCTTCAGCCCCGAAATGCTCGAAGCCGTTGGCCCAACGCTGAAGCAGTTCGACGAAAACGTGCGGACCGGCACGTTGTGGAATGTTGGCCAGACGATTAGCTCGTTTGCATCGTCGGAGGCTGTCGAATTGGCAAAGACCGAGAAACCAACCGACATCATTTCGCGCATCCAAAGCGACGTGCAGACTTTTCGCGACGCCAACGAACTGGATCACGTTGTCGTCGTCAATTTGTCATCGACAGAACCAACGATCGATTCGGACTCCGACAAACTGAGTTGGAGTGAATTGTCCGCGCGTCTCGATTCTGACGAATCACCGTTGCCGGCCAGTTCGCTGTACGCGATTGCGGCCATGCAGGCCGGTTGCTCGTATGTCAACTTCACACCTTCGGTCGGTTCCAATTTGCCCGCGTTGAATGAGCTTGCCGAATCGCAGGGCGTGTTGCACGTCGGCCGAGACGGCAAGACGGGCGAGACGTTGATGAAGGCCGTGCTGGCACCCATGTTCGCCGATCGAAATCTGAACGTCATGAGTTGGGTTGGCCACAACATCTTCGGCAACCTTGACGGCAAAGTTCTCGATGACCCAATCAACAAAGCGAGCAAGGTCACATCGAAGGATCGGCTGCTGACCGAAATCCTCGGCTACAAACCGCAGTCGCTCGTCTCCATCGAGTACATCGAATCGATGGCCGACTGGAAAACGGCCTGGGACCACATCCATTTTCAAGGTTTCCTCGGCACAGCGATGACGCTGCAGTTCACCTGGCAGGGCTGCGATTCGATTCTGGCAGCACCGTTGGCACTCGACCTGGTCCGTTTCACCGAACGCGAACGCCGCCGTGGAACCAGCGGCGTGATGACGCAGTTGAGTTCTTTCTTCAAAAGCCCCATGGGAACCGACGTCCCACCCGAGTTCGCAAAGCAGTATGCGTTACTGGAGGCGTGGGCCGACGAAGTTGTTGCGGAGGGGTAGTCGCGGGTTGTTAGCCGAGAAAATGGTATGGTTGCCTCATGTGAAGCCTGTGAATCGGCGGCAGCGGTGGTTGAAGAAGCCTGTGATGAAGGTGCGCCATATCACGTATGTTCCGCCTGTCATGCACGGCTGATGGCCTTGGCTTTGCGACCGATTGAGTGGTTCAATCTCGCGAAGCGGCACGGTTGGTGGCAGTATCTCCTGCACGACGACTTCTATGACGAAGACGGGACGGCCTATCAAGCGGAGCAGGATGTCGAGAGTCCAGAGCAGCATCTGGCACCAACAATGAATGAGGTGTGTCACGATCCAAACGCGCTCCTTGACTACACGATCACACAATGGCACTTTCGACCGGAAGTTGCCACCGCGTGGCAAGCTCTGGACCAAACGAAAGTTCTGCACACATTGCAGCAGCGATATGCGATGGCAGGAGATTTCGGCATCCAAGGGGCAATGCTCGATGTCGCAGCATGCTCGCTGGCAGAAAACGGACGGGACTTTGTAACGGCAGCATGGGACGACTTCCGTGATCCTCGCCAACTTGGAACGCTTGCAAATGCTACAGCTGCATGTATTCCTTACGATGAAGGGTTCTCTCGGGTCACAGGAGCGCTTGCTGAGTTGGATGACAAGGCTCGACGTGACACGATGTATTCGTTGATCTACTTTCACTCTCACGACGTCTTAGATTGGATCGAATCAAATGTGTCGTCGCCAGTTACCGAAGATTGGGGACGGTTGGCCGCGGGATCTCATTTTAGCTGGAAACGTGCAGTCGTATGGCTCGACGCTGGCAGACTTATCAGTCTTGTTGCTCTGGATGCGCTGGCGGCAATCGTTCGGCCTCAAAGCCCGCTGCTACGCGACTACGGTCCACAATTAGAAGACAAGCCCGATTCAGTTTCGTTTCGCCAGACATTAGAGTCGTACCTTGAGCGCGATAGAGTGCCAAGAGTTAGAAAGACGATGGAGTTTTTGTTGAAGAATCTGAAGACTTTAACGTCACACTGAGCGCGGCGAACGCCCCGCAGCCAATCGAAAGTGCAATCACAACATCGCCAATGACGACACTTCGCTCCTATCTGCAACTGGTTCGATTTCCGGCCGTGTTCACTGCGATGGCCGATATCTTTCTCGGTTTTCTGCTCACGCACAAGGCGCTGCAACCGGCCGACGGATTTGTGGCGCTGCTTGTGGCTTCGTCGTGTCTGTACTTGTCCGGCATGGTGTTTAACGACGTGTTTGATCGGCAGGTCGACGGCATCGAACGTGCTGGCCGACCGATCCCGTCGGGCCGTGTTTCGCCGACGGCGGCGGTGACGTTGGGAAGCCTGCTGATTCTTGTGGGGCTGGGTGCAGCCTTGTTTGCGGGAACGCAAAGCCTACTGATCGCCGTCGCGTTAACGGGTTTTATCTTTCTCTATGACGGGCTGCTCAAGCGGACGCCGTTGGGGCCGGTGGCGATGGGGTGCTGTCGGTTGTTCAACGTTTTGCTGGGGGCGAGTTTGGGTGGGCTTTACACGATCAATTTCGTGCGCCTGCCCCCCGTGTTTGCTCAGCCGCACTTGCCGGTCGCGGTCGCCTTGGGAGTCTACGTGGCCGGTGTGACCTGGTTCGCACGGCAAGAGGCGCAGGTGAGCAGCCGCCGTCAACTGATCGGGGCAACGGCGATCATCAATCTGGGTCTGGCCGGGCTTGCCGTCTTAATCACCGGCATCTTCGAGCGGTTTCTTCGCTGGAATCCGCCGGGAGAGACACAAAGCAGCGGAGTGCTGATGGCGTTGGCGATGATTGCTTTAATCATGAACCGCCGTCTGTGGGCGGCGATTTTCGATCCGGTCCCCGGCAAGGTTCAGCCGGCGGTCAAAACCTTGCTGCTGTCGATCATCGTGCTCGACGCCATGTTGGTGTTTTATCACACCAACAGCCCGGGATACGCATGCATGACTGCCGCGCTAATTTTCCCGGCAATGGTACTGGGTCGTTGGGTCTTCATCACCTGAGGCTGATTGGACCTGACGCTGACTGGCGCACGAATCAAAGCGGAGCCTGGAATCCCAGCACCTGGTAGCGTGTCAGTTCGTCGGGGCTTGTCAGTTTTACCGCGGAAATGGCGTCGTAGGAGATCATGACTTTTCTCGCGCCGTGCGTGTCCGGTCGGTCGCGTTGCAACAAGAGAATCCCACCGGAGATGAGGAAGTCCACGAAGGGAATGGTTTCCTGAAACGTCGTAATCAGCAGCCCTTCTTTGGGCAGTGTTTCCGGCCAGTTTTCAAAGAGTGTCCGCCACGATTCCATACTGTCCATTGTTCTGCCTCCGTGCGCTGTTGCGCGTGATCGATCAATCGACTGACGACATAGATACAAAAGCAGCCCAAGTTATCGCGAGAGCGACAACTCGGGCTGCAATTGTGAAACTCTTCAAGAGTGACCCCAGGGGGATTCGAACCCCCGTTGTCGGAGCGAAAGTCCGATGTCCTAGGCCTGACTAGACGATGGGGCCGTCAATCTGCACAACAATTTAAGCGTTCTTAGCAGTATGTCAAGGGGGAGCCGTCAAACGAGGGTGCTTTGGGAGAATTTTCGATCAAATCAGCACTCGCCACGCACCGATCCCGTATTGAAACAAGAATCTGGAGAACGACGCGGATCACCACAATCGCGATTAAGCCTCGGCCGGATGCACGGCTGGCGGCTCTTCCTTCATCGCCTGCTGTTCCGTCATGATCGCATCGTGGATTTCACTGCGATGAATCGGGATCTCTCGTGGTGCCTGGATGCCAAGCCGGACCTTATCACCGCGGACTTCAACCACAGTGATAACGATGTTCTCATCGATAACGATGCTCTCGTTTTTTTCCGCGACAAGACCAACATGGAACCCGTCTCTCCGAAAATGTGGCCAGCATGGGGACCGACACAGAGACTTCCGCCGCTTCAAACACCAACGCCCGGCAGGAGCCGTCTCGTTAGAACTTTGGTGCCGTGAACAACCCTGTTCACACGGTGGGGATTGTACGTATTACAAGAGAGGCGGTCAAGTGGTGCGACAAGATATTCTTGCGCGCATCACCAGCTTTAACGGGAACCGACCGTCCTGGGTCGTCCAGCTAACGCCATTGAGGGTCACAAGTTTAAGTGGGGAAAGAGCTTATGGGCTAACAAGTTCCCATTGCCAAGACTGAGCTTGGGAGAACCGAAAACTGTACCAACACGCACAAACCCGACACACGAGCCGAGGTCAGGATGCTCGAACCGCGAACCCAAAGCCACTTCTAGCCCGTGGCGCACCGCGGCATGCGCCAAATTATGCCGAGAATGCTATACAGCAAACTCGATTGACCGCGTCGCACTCGACCTAGGCCATATCCTTCAGGGCCTTCAGTGGTCGTACTTTGACAACGTTGCGAGCTGGTTTTGCTGCCACATCCATCAGCTCACCGGGTTTGAAGGGGTTCGGAACGCCCTTCTTGGCCGGCGTCGCGGGCTTGCGAACGACGGTCACCTTCAGCAGGCCTGGCAGGTTAAAGACACCCGGGCCTTTCTTGCCAACATTCTCGCCGATCAGGTTGCCCAATTCTTCGAGGACGCCGCCAATCTCTTTCTTCGACAGTCCTGTCGCTTCAGCCAGGGCTGTGTGAATCTCTGTCTTTGTCATCGGCTTTGCTTTTGCCGCACCCTGCGCTGCCATCGCAAGCTCCTATCTTACGGGGAACTCTGAAGTGTTGGCCCCAAGTACAGAAGGCCTCAGTCGAGTAGGTAGTAGACTCTTGGTAATCGAAATTGTCAATGAATTCTGCCTTGTTTTTCAAGAGTTTGCCAGTTTTTCCGTGAGAAAATGATGTGTAAGCACTCGAAATTCCAATTCGTCACAAGCGTGAGTCGGCCCATGGAAATTCAAAGTTCGCCGTTGGATGGCCACCAGCCGATCAATTGATTCAGTTCGCATTGGCGTCCGCAGCATCTCTGGTTGCGGCAACGCGCGTCCGCCTGGCGGTGAATGTCGCATCGAGAGATCAGGGGCAATGACAATCATTGCATCGGCTTCACTCAGCCGAAGTAAGCTGGACGGTCTAGGCTGCACGGTTGCGGATGTTGGCAGGGTTGAAGAAAGGGTTTGCAAATATTCAGCGGCTGTGTCCGTTTCAGGCTCTTGTGATGTCCGGTTCTTATGGGAATTCGATTGCCTCTCTGATGGAATCTGTGTATGTTGAGGAAGGCAATGGAGTTGAAACGATTTATCGAATTTTATCTGACCGATCGTATTGATATCTGTGAGGCTGTGGGCGCTACGGCGTTGTTGCCTCTCTGAGTTTGGATCGTGCGGAACCGCACCTTTTGCCGGGGCAGTTGGGGGTCAGCCGAATGGCTGCAGACAATGTCCGAGATAATCAGGCTGTGGCGTTAGCCCATCAAATTCTCCTCGTCGAGGACGACTCGGCCAGTGCTGAGTTTCTAAAAGACTTGCTTGAGCAACAGGGCTTCGCCGTTACGATTGCCAAAGACGGCGGCCAGACGCACGCATCATTCAGCATGCGACGGCCCGACTTTGTCATCCTCGAACTCATCCTGCCCGGCGAAAGTGGCTTCGAAATTTGCGAACGACTTAAGCAGGTGGAAGAGTCGGTTCCCGTGTTGGTGCTGACAGAGATCGACATGGACGACTCGCGCGATCTGGCCACGAGAGTCGGTGCCGATGGCTACATGACAAAGCCGTTCGATCCCGACGAACTGTTTGGCGCGATTCGCAATATCTCTGAAGCGGTATGGCGGCGAACGCATGCCGATCAGCCAAAGGAAACGGGGCGGATTCGGTTTTCGTGTGTTTGTGGAAAGAAATTCAAAGTCAGTCCGACGCATCGAGGCAAGTCGCTCACATGCCCGCGTTGTGGCGAATCGGTGATTGTGCCGCGCCACGACTGAAGCGAATGGGAAAGTGGGTGAATGGGCTATAAGGTAAGGGGAGTATCGGCACGGGTCGCGATCATCGCCGCCCGACGAGCAGGGGCGAGAGGGCGCAGACTGAAAGCGGGACCATGCCAGAATTGATCATTCGATCGGGAAAGCATCAGGGCAAAAAACTGACGTTGCCCGATAGCGACGTTACGATTGGTCGCGGCGACGAATGCCAGATCAAATTGGCGACCGAAGACGTCAGTCGGCAACATTGTATTTTGCGATCGACTCCCCAAGGGCTGGTGCTGAGCGATCTGGGAAGCAGCAATGGAACGCTGGTCAACGATGTCCGCATCGATTCAGAGCGGCTGCTGATTCCCGGAGATATGGTCAGAATCGGACCGATCATTCTGGAAGTTCCCGGTGGCGATTCAGAGGCCCCAGCAGACACTGATCCAGCAGACCCTGATCCAGCAGATGGTGAGCAGGCCGAGTTTGAAGCATCAATTCAAGCAGTCGCCGACGAAGAAGCTGCTTCTGCAGACGACATCGCCAACTGGTTGACGGATGATGAAGAATCCTCTGGTTCCGGCACGACGACAATCATTGCGGTCACATCGTTTGATGGAGACGAGGGTGATCAATCGGAAGCCGGCAGCGATCATGCGATTCCCAAGAGTGATCCCAACAAGAAGAAATTCAAGTCGATTGCCGAGGAATCTGCCTACATCATCAATCGCTGGAAAGAGTCGGTCGCTCAGGAAGAGGGATGACGCGAGAGCTTACTTTCTTGCGACCGAACGGGTGGCCTGCAGTCAGAGATCTGCTACAACAACTGTGGAATCTCCAGTTCTTTCTAGCCGAAAGCTGACGGCAAATCGCTGACGGCCTAACTTTGGAAGCGAAACCATTGCGTATCATTGCCGGGAAGTATCGTCGTCGAAAATTACTTGCGAATCCTGGCGATGTCACGCGACCGATAACCGACAAGGTGAAGGAAACGCTGTTCGAGCGCCTGGGACAAGAGTTGCCCGGCAGTCGCGTGGCTGACGTTTTTTCGGGGACGGGAACGATGGGGCTTGAGGCACTCAGTCGCGGCGCAAAAAGTGCCGTGTTCTTCGAAGCGGATCGGCAGGCGTTCGGGTTGCTGCTGCAAAACGTTGCGAAACTTGGCGTTGAAGACGAAACGATGTGCTGGAAGTCCGACGTGCTGCGTTCGTCATTCAAGCCGAAGGGTGTGCCCGACCTTCTTCCCTTCGACATAATTTTTTTCGATCCGCCGTACCGGATGGTGGCCGACATCAAGCCGACGACCCCGTTTTACAAATCGCTCGAACGATTGGCGCGCGACGGCGTCGCGGCAGATAATGCGCTGCTGGTATTGCGCACTCCCCGAAGGGCTGAGTTTGAGTGTCCGCCGGTTTGGGTCTTGGACAGAATGTACGAATTCCATAATATGACGATTCACCTGTTCGACAAACGGAAGGATGATTCCGAGTGAGCATTCTTGATCGCTTCCGACTCGATGGCCGGCGACTGTTTATTACCGGAGGCAGCCGCGGTCTGGGCCGCGAGATGGCGTTGGCCATTGCCGATGCCGGTGCCGATGTGGTTCTTGCGGGTCGCGATGCAGACAGCTTGGGGAAAACGGCCGACGATATTCGCGCGCTGGGCCGGACGGCTGTCACCATTCAAGGCGACATCGGCGCGCCGGCCGAATGTGAAACCATCTGTCGGCAGGTTGTCGAAGAGCACGGGCCAATCGACATTCTAATCAACAACGTCGGCGGGCGCAGAATCGATATCCCAACCCAGGAAATGCCATTGGAAGAATGGCAGTCAATTATCGACCTGAATCTGACCAGCACATTCTTGTGTACGAAGATGATCGGCGGGTCGATGGTCGAGCGCGGCAGCGGAGGGCGGGTGATCAACATCGCCTCGATTTCGGGCATCGTCTGCAATCGCGATATCGGCGGTCGCAGCTACGAAACCAGCAAGGCAGCCGTCATTCAGTTCACCCGTGCGGTCGCATCCGACTGGACCGCTGCCGGCGTGACCGTCAACGCCATCTGTCCCGGCGGTTTCATGACGGAACCAAACGTGATTTGGGCCGAAAAGAATCCTGGCATCATCGGAACATTCAAAGATCAAATTCCGGCGGGCGACTTCGGCCAGCCGGAAGATCTCGGTCCACTGGCCGTCTACCTGGCCAGCGACGCCTCGCGATACATGACCGGCGCCGCTTTAGTCATCGACGGCGGGTACACGCTGTGGTAAACATAGATAGGCGGGCAGGCAGCCAATCGCTTTAGTCATCTGCGCGGTCGATCGCGTACAATTTGAGTATGAGTAACACTGCTGACAATTCCTCTGAGGCCGAGTTGGTCAACCGCGTTGTGCAGGGGGACCAACAGGCGCTGGCGCAATTGTTCGATCAGTATCGCGAGCGATTGTGGCGGACGGTCAATTTTCGGCTCGACCAAAGACTGCACGGTCGCGTTGATGCCGATGACATCTTGCAGGAGGCGTACTTGAGCGCCTCGCAGCGGATCAGTCATTTCCAGCCCGATGCCTCGCATTCCTGTTTCGTCTGGTTGCGATTGATTGTCAGCCAGACGCTAATCGACATCCACCGCCGCCATCTCGGCGCGAAGAAACGCGACGCCAGCCGGGACGTGGGCATTCATGGCGGCTGGAATGCGGAGTCGACTTCCTATTCACTTTCGTCGTTGTTGTTGGGACATTTGACGTCGCCCAGCCATGCGGCGCTCAGGCAGGAGCTTTCAGAACAACTGGAGTCGGCGCTTTCGGCCATGAGCGACATCGACCAGGAAGTGCTGGCGCTCCGTCATTTCGAAGAACTGACGAACCGCGAAACGGCACAGGTTCTCGACATCAGCGAGCAAGCGGCCAGCGTGCGATACGTTCGCGCTCTGGCCCGATTGAAGGATGTCTTGACGGCCATCGCCGGAACGACCGAGGAATAGCGGGCCGCCAGAATTGAGTTTAGCGGCGGGGCAACGCCTCGCGAGTTTGCCGTTTCTTGCTCACATTGTTCTGCGATGATCGAACCGCACGACGAATTTGAACCGGAACTCGACGGCTTTTCGTACGAAGCCGCGTTGCCGGTGAACCACGGCCGTACGCCGCTCGATGTCGTCCTGAGCGACTTCACCGAGCGACAACGCCGGGGCGAGAATATCTCCGTCGAAGATTTCGCTGTGAAGTACCCCGAATTGGCCGATGAAATTCGGGAACTTTTTCCGATGGTCGCCGCGATGGAGCGGTTGAAGGAGCGGAAAGAGGCAGCGATTCTCAAGCAACGTCTCGCGCACGATGTGCAGTTGGAGAGAATTGGCGGTTGCCGCATGGTGCGCGAGTTGGGTCGCGGCGGAATGGGAATTGTCTTCGAAGCGGTGCATGAAAAGAGGGGCAACCGGGTTGCCGTCAAACTGTTACCCTGGAAACATCTCGACGCGTCCCGTTTCCGAGAACAGTTCGAGCGCGAGGCAAAACTCACAGCCAGTCTCAGGCATCGCAATATCGTGCCGGTTGTCGATTACGGCGAGAGCGACGGGTTTTCGTTTTATGTGATGCAGTTCATCGAAGGCGTCGGGCTGGATTGGATCATCGAGCAGTTGCGAGGACATGAGGGCATTGTCTACGCCGACGAAATCGAGCGGCTGCATTCGAGCCGCAACGCCGATGCAACTCAGCCTACGCGCGTTGTTTCCGACTCGGGAACGTCGGTCGTCATCGAAGCCGATGTTTCGACCGCATCGAATGGGTCATCGCCCACGCAATCTCGCAGTCTCCGTCGTGAGGCTTGGCAGCAAATCGCCCGTATCGGTCTGCAGGTTGCCGATGCGCTGCATTATGCACACGGCGCGGGGACGGCTCACCACGACATCAAACCGGCGAATCTGTTGCTCGACAAGGATGGCAAAGTGTGGGTCACCGATTTTGGCTTGGCACAGGCGCTCGACCGCACTCCCGAAGACAGCGCCACCAACGTGGCCGGCACACTGCGGTACATGGCGCCGGAGCAGTTTTCCGAACAGTTCGACCGACGCAGCGACATCTACAGCCTGGGGATCACCCTGTACGAGTTGATTACACTGCAGCCGGCATTTGCCGAACGAGACGACCGTGAACTGGTGAAGTTAATCATGGAGGCGGGGCCGATGAGTCCGCGCGGACACAATCCCGCAATTCCCATCGACCTGGAAACGATTGTTCAGAAAGCGATTGCCCGCGATCCGGATGCACGTTTTCAAACTGCGGGTGAACTTGCCGGCGAACTTCGCCGGTTTATCAACGGACAGCCTCTTCACATCAAGCGGCCGGGATTGCTGCGGCGAACGCTGAGCTGGTATCGCCGTGCCGTCGGTCGGGATGAATAACGCGCAAACAGCTGCAATCCAACGGATCGCATTTTCTGCGGTGCGTTACACCGCAGCGATTCAACACTGACTGAAGCAACAACGGTGAGTGACGGCGTGTGCTCGATGTGTTTATAATCGAAGAACTGTCTGCCCCACGAAATGTCTTCGAGCCTTCTTCGACCGGAAATCGACAAAGTGTCGCAAGCTGAACTACCCCGACAGGACGACAACTGGCAACTGGCCGCCGAGACGATCACGCTCCGCGTGCGCTGGTTCGGTTTGGCCGTCGGTTATGTACTCGTCAATTTTATCGGCCGCGATACCAATCAAGCGGTGCTCAATGGCATTCTGACCGTCGGTGCGGTTTACGCCCTCATCGACACGCTGTGGAGCGTACGGGGACGGGTGTTTCTCAGCAACAGTCCGCTGGTGATCTCTTTGATGGAGGCCGTATTCATCGGGCTGCTGTGTCATTTCGATAATGGAACCGACACAGACACGGCATTCAATAGTCCGTTTCGCTTTTACTATTTTCTGTCGTTATTGGTTTGCGCGCTGCGTTATTCGCCGCGAATCACTTACACAACCTTCGCGCTTCACGCTGTAAGTTTCGGCACGTTGACGGCGCGTCCGAGTTTGTGGAATTGGAGCAATCCGCCGGATGAACTGAAGACGTTTTTGTTGACGTTGGTTTTGATGGGCTGGGTGACTTGGGCCAGCACGGCGTTGGCAACGCTGATCAAATCGGCCGGTCGGCGGCTTTCACAACTCAACGACGAGTTGAAGAAGAACCAGGCGTTTCTGGAACAGCGAATTGAAGAACGCACCTCGGAACTGCAGCAGTCGCAGGCTTTGCTGGTGCAGCAGGAAAAACAAGCAGCCTTTGGATTATTGGCGGCCGGTATTGCGCACGAGGTGGGCAACCCGTTGGCCGCCATCAGTTCGCTGGTGCAGATGCTCAATCGCCGTAACAACGACGAGTACACGCACGAGCGCCTGCAAATGGTGGATGATCAGTTGCGCCGCATTCAGCGAACGTTGCGAGAGTTGGTCGGTTTCAGCCGGCCTGCGACGACGGAAAAAAGCCTTTGCGATATTCATGAAGTCATCGAAGTCGCTCTGAGCATCGCCAAGTATTACAAGCGAAAAAAGGGCAAACGGATTGTCACCCGTTTCGCCGACGGACTTCCCAAGCTGCGGATCGTGCGCGATCAAGTGGTGCAGGTTTTTCTCAATCTGGTATTAAATGCGATGGACGCCACCGCCGATGGCGGCACAGTTGCCATTTCGACATCGCTCAAGTCGGGCTGGTTGGAAGTTGACGTCGCCGACGACGGAGACGGCATCGCAACGGCCGATCGCGACAAAATATTCAAACCCTACTTCACGACGAAAGCCACGGGGACCGGTCTCGGTCTGTTCGTTTGTCGCAATATTCTCGAGCAGAGTGGCGAGGGCCGCATCGAACTGCGAGAGACGTCGGTCGAGGAAACGACATTTACGGTGTTTCTTTCGTGCGAAAATGTGCGACGTCACCCCGATGTGTCTCAGGGGACGGTCGTATCCACTGAAGAGGTGCATGCAAGTTGAACGTTCAGACTCCACAGCAATTGACAAAGAACGCGGACGTCGCGACCCGGCATGTGCTCGTGGTCGAAGACGAAGAAATCATCCGCACGACGCTCAGCGAGTTCCTCAGCAGCGAGGGGTACGCGGTCAGCGTCGCCGGCAATGTCGCCGATGCGGTGCGCCTGGCAGAGGCGAACAAGTTCGACGTGTTTATTTGCGACGTGCAATTGCCCGATGGCGATGGTGTTGAGTTAATGCGGCGATTGTTGCAGATGAAACCCAATGCGTTTGGCTTGGTTATTACCGCATACGCCACGGTGGAAAATGCCGTCGAAGCATTCACCTCCGGCGCGTTCGATTACCTCGTCAAACCGGTGATCTTCGAAGACTTGCAGCACAAATTGGAGAACCTGTTTCGCTATCGCGATCTGCATCGCGAAAACCTGGGCCTGCGACAGGAATTGGCCCGACGTGACGACTTCGATCAGATTATCGGATCGAGCAGATCGATTCTCGATCTGCAGCAGACGATTCGCAAAATCGCCGCCACCAATTCCAACGTGTTACTGGTCGGAGAAAGTGGAACGGGCAAAGAACTCTTCGCGCGCGCGGTGCATTCCTCCGGCCCAACGGGTTCGGAAAAGTTTCTGGCCGTTAACTGCGGCATGCGGCCCGTCGAATTGTTGGAAACGCAATTGTTCGGTTCGCAGAACAATGGCGGAGCGAATCAGCCGGGAGTTTTTCGCAATGCCGGGAGGGGAACGGTTTTTCTGAACGAAGTCGCGCAGCTTCCGCTGGGAACGCAGGCCGAGTTACTGCGGGCGATGGAGTATCAGGAGATCATGCCGGTCGGCGGTTCCGAAGCGGTACGTGTTTCGGCCCGAATTATCGCATCGACGACGCGCGACCTGATTCGCGAAGTGGCCGACGGCCGATTTGAAGAAGATCTGTTCTATCGTCTCGACGGCGTCAAGATTCGCATCCCGCCGTTGCGGGAACGGTTGGACGACGTACCCGAACTGGTCGATTTCTTCATTGGCAAGTATTCCAAGGCGATGGGGAAACAGGTGACCGGTGCGACGGGCGAGACGGTTCGGTTATTGATGTCGGCCCAATGGAAGGGCAACGTTCGGCAATTGGACAACGCGATCGAGCGCGCCGTGATGATGTGCGAAGGCCGACAGATTTCGCCCAACGATTTGCCGCCCGATCTGTTAGGCATCGGTCAGCCGCTTCCCGATACCGACGACCTGCGGTCAGCACTGCGCCACTACGAGCGGTTGCACATCACCCGCGTGCTGCGCCAGTGGCCGGAAAAACGCGAAGCGGCCAAACGCTTGAAACTTGGTCTATCGAGTTTGTACCGAAAGATTGAAGACCTGGGGATTGATTTGTAGTCGCCGAAGACTCACGTCACGGGCGGTTTGGGCACGATGCGTCCCGTTGTGCGAAGCAGAGCTTCGCGGACACCGGTCCCCAATCCGGAGCTTGGGAACCAGGTCAACGTAGCAGTATGGTCATTCCCGCGCAGGCGGGAATCCAGCGAGCCGGCAAATAACGCAATTCTACCAGCGACACACCCACGTCACCTCAACACGCGCCGCATGCTTTTCCGCGAAGCGAATGGATTCCCGCCTGCGCGGGAATGACGCCTTAACTTGTTCCCCAGCCCAACAGCAACTGATGCAAAGAGCTGTCCGGCTTGGTAACCAGAATAAGTATCAAATCAGCGATTGTCCCTGTTTGCCCACAAGCCGCGGTTGTTATCGCGGGCTTCTTTTTCTGCGGCGCGGAAGCGGCGTTTCATGGCTGAGCTGTAAGGAAAAGGTGTTTCCGCGCGGCTGAATCCAGCGCGGATCAATTCTTCGTTCAGCATCCAGTCGTCGAGGGAGACGTATGCCAGCACGCGGTGATAGCGGTCACGGCGTTCGCGATCAAACTGCAGCGTCACAGTGCGGCCTTCAACGTGTCGCCGCGTGAATTCCGATGCCTCAAATCCTAGCGGTTCCGGTGGGATGTCGGGGTGCTTGGTTTCCGGGGTATCGACTCCCAACAGCCGCACTCGCGTTCCGTCGGCGAGTAGCAGCGTGTCTCCATCGACGACTCGCTGAACGCGGTAGCTTTTGCCAGCGTCGAAAGAGAAGGGGGCTGGCTCGAAAGATCGCGTGAATAGCCGCAGCAAAATGAGGGCGGCAACGATTACTGCCACGAAGGGAAAACGAGAGCGGACTCGTCGTCGCATGGTAATGCTCCCGCGTGCCGATTAACCCACACGCGAGGCGTTGCCCCGCCGCAAAAACTTTTGTTGCGCGGGTGCCACTGGCGTTTCGCCAGTGCAGCGCGGAAAACACTGGCGACACGCCAGTGGCACCCAATCCGCGCGTCGCGCTCAAACGGTTCGCTAGTTGTTGCTGAAGTTCAGGCGGCGCATCGCGTCTCTGCTCAGTGGATCGCGTGCATAGCGGTGTTGGCAATCCGGACACAAATCGAAACGGAATTCTTTCGGGCCACTGTCGTCGTCATCGTCCTTGCGGCAGCCGGTGGTTTCCATCTCTTGAATTATCTCAGAGACCTCCTGCAGATGATCCGCATCGAGATCTTCTTCCTCGATCTCTTCCGGATCGAAGGCCGGATAAACTTCGAGTTTAACAACGTACCGTCGGTCACCTAACTGTTGCCCGCAGAGATCGCACGTGAAGTGCAACATACCAACCGAATCCTTCCCATCTCAGGGTTTGCCAGACGTGCAAGACTCACGCTTCGCTTCCGCGACGGCTTTTGGAAATGACGCCCCTTCGCATCGGACTTTCAATTGTGAATCGTCTTGAACCATTGAGAAATCCGTTAATTCGATTGTAAGCAGAAATCGCCAAACGAGGAAAGTCCCATTTCAAAGATTTTTTCAACTTGGCCGGTTGGCAATGTCGATGCGTTTGTTTGCGACAATTGGGTTGCGAACGGGGAACCGTCGATGCAGCGGTGTCGCGTGCGGTATGACATCCCGGCGCAAACAAGAAGTGACACCACAGATGCGAAAGAAATGGACCCGATGGCAGGCAGTTGAGCTATCGTCGATTGCTCAGCGGCAGCGCTCGGAACCGGCAGTACCCGAGTGTGTTTGCGACATGGGGCCGGTCTCTTCGCCATCGAAAACGTCGTTCAGCAGCGTCAGCATTTCCATGCTTCGCTGCGAACAATTCGGCGATGCGGTATTGCCATCTTCGAGTGTACCCACTTCGTCGTCGGCTGCGATGTTGAGATCCACGGACATTGCTCGCGACCGTTATGAGGTGGGGGACTCTTTTGAACAGGGATAGTCAAGCGGTTTGAACAGGGATAGTCCTGCGGCTGCGCAGCGATGAATTCACCACGACCGCATCTGCCGTCAGTCCGTCTCAACTGTAGTTCACCGTTGATGATTGAACGGCAGGCAGCGGCCGAAAATGAGTGACGGGTCCACTCAAATTGGCGCGGGAATCGGTGCAATCGGCACAGGCCGTGCGATTATCGATCGCGAATCAGTCGCGGCAATCACGAATAGAAGCCTGAAGCGCAAGCGAAGGAGCCTTCAGGAACCGTCGTTCACTTGCCCGTTTGGGAGTTGCGCATTTGAGTCCCGAAGGGACGGCAGGAAATAGCCCCGTCCGTCAGGGCGGGGGAACCGGTACGAGTTACCGGAGGAAAGCCCCGCAAGGGGCGAAAGGAATGCATTGCGAACATTCGTGTCGCCCCTTTGGGGCTAATCGATCGTTTTGACGGCTATTCCACGGACTTACGCCCGTGGCTATTACCTTCCACCGCTTCGCGGCTAAAAGAAGTTTGCAATTTCTAAAGAGGCAAGCGACGGACGATTCAAAAAAACTCCTTCGTTTGCGCTTCAGGCTTTTATGGTCACTCCGAGCTACTTGTCGGTGAGGCGAATGATTCCGTCCCAGCCGGAGGGGGCGATTCGATTGTTCTGGGCGATGAGCATTCCCAGAAAATCCTGCGCGCGGTCTGTCGTTGGCATTTTATGCAGGCAGGCGTAGGCGTCTTCCCAGCGTCCGGCGACGAAATGGTCAACGCCCTCGTCGTAGTCGGCCAATTGTTTGTCGCTGAGGCTGGGAAACTCCGCCAGTGGTGGCACGAGTTCACTCACTTCGACGACCTTGTCCATTCCGTACGGGAGAATCTTTGCCAATCGGCGAATCCGGCCGTCGTCGGGGCCAAACCGCTCTCGCACAGCATTGGCTGCCGTATCACCCAGCACAATTGGAACGCGCAACTTCTTAGTCATCCCTTCCAGTCGGCTGGCCAGGTTGACGACCGGACCGAAGACCGTCACTTTGACCTGGTCGGCAGTTCCCATTTCCCCGGCAACCGCCCGGCCGTGCGCGATGCCGATTCCCACCTCAAAATTCGCCAGCGGGTGGTCTTCCTGCTGACTGATTTCGGCGAACGCGCGGCGGATGCCCAAGGCCGCGCGACAGGCATTCAGCGGTGCCTCGTCGGATGCGAAAGGCCAACCCCAGAACCCCAGCGTGGCGTCTCCCTGGAAGTCGGCGGTGACCCCACCGAATTGATCGATTTGGCGCTGCATGACCTCCATTGCGGCGCTGACCCGTTCGAGCAGTCCGATCAGGTCATCGGCCGATTGTTCTGCCTTGTGACTGAAGCCACGCAAATCGCAAAACATGACGGCGACATCGCATTCGCGCGGTGCCAATACTTCGGTATCGAG
Source organism: Planctomycetaceae bacterium (assembly GCA_018699955.1). Lineage (GTDB taxonomy): Bacteria > Planctomycetota > Planctomycetia > Planctomycetales > Planctomycetaceae > JABISG01. The sequence goes on from JABISG010000116.1 coordinate 53,915, forward strand.
ATTATCGCCAAGCAACGAAAGGACGTTGGCCGGAAAATATCGTCGTAGCCCCGACTGTTGCTGCTCTAAATTCTTGAGCCGTTGGACCGAACTGATGATCTCCGCGACGAGTTCGGTGAATTTCACATCGGCCTGCAAATCGGCGACTTCGCGACTTGGCAAATTGGCCCCCACGCTGTCGCTTCCCAAAGCGCCGGCGACGTAGAGTCCCCACGGATTCCCGCTGGGTGCGGCGACGGGGGTGCAAAACGCCCAGTCCAACTCGGCGACCGACGTGTATTGGTCATTTCCGAGCGGGCTATTGGGATGCCAGGTATGCAGAACCGTTCGCTTTCGATCAACGAGCGAGTCGTGTACGAGGCGGCGGCTGGGACGGAATTCGCCGGCCGTTTCTCGTCGTCGATCACCGTGAACAACATCGACGGCGGTTTGTTTTTCGCCCGCCAGACGAACGATTGCGACGGCATCGGAGCGAGCAACGCCGGCCAAAAGCAAACTTGTCAGGCGGTCGTGAAACTCCAGATCGGTCCGGGCTCCCCAAATGACTTCCGGCAATCGCGACAGCACATTGATTCGGTTGTCTGCATCGCGGTAGCGAACTTTTTGCAATTCCTTGGGATCAAACGTCAGTTCTTCCAGTGGTTTTTCGATCGGCGAAAGCGGTTCGGTGCCGATTCTTACGACCTTGAATTCGGTCGAACCGAGCACGAAACTATGGCCCGATTGCACCCGGCATCTCTGGACTTCGTTCCCGGCAAAGAAGAGTGGATTGGCTGCATGCGAGAGCCGTTCGACATCGACGAAATCGACCTCGGATTTCAGCCGGACGTGATGCCGCGAAATGTGAGCATCCCAGGGGATCGGCAAATCGACTTCCGGGGCGCGACCGACCTCGTAACTTTTGTCGGGCAGCAATGGCATGCGAATGCGTTGGCGGCGATCGGGGCCTGAGACATGTAATTCGATCAACGTTGTGTCGACCTTTCCGATCCGGCCGAACGCGCGTTGCCCGAATGGATTCGAGACGCCGCAGCGATTGCGGTTCCGAGTCGCAGCCCGCGATCGCTGAGTCCGCGTTTGACGAAGTAAAGCAGCAGGACGATCAATCCGCCGGCGACGACCAGCGCCATCAGCGCGTTGTTGATCATCCCCCCGCGCATGACTTCGATGGGCAGCAGGGCCTCGCGTCGTCGTTCCTGCACGACGGCGATCCAGCCGGTCTTACCGACGGGTGAAAATGCCGCCAGCCAATCGACTCCGTATTCTTCAGCAGAAATCTTACCGACGGGATCTCGGTACACGGCGTCTCGGTCGATTCCCAACGCCGCATCACCCTCGCGATTCGATGTGACGAGTTGTTTGAGTTTCATCCCGAGAGTCGCGTCAACCGTTAGCGGTTCCGATGAGCCTGTGGCCTTCAGATTCTCCGGGGTCATCCAGGGGTGGTCGAGCAGTTTGCCGTCGCGGGCGTTGATCAGCGCGACGACACGATCAACCTCGCCCGTTCCTTGACCGACCACGTGCCGTTCGTAATCGGCGAGCAGTTGTCCCAGGTGTGTCGTTCGGCCCAGCACGCCGATGACGTTTTCTCCCTCGGCATCGAATACCGGCACGGTGATTGCCACCATGTACCGCTTCGTCGCTTGACTGACGAACGGAAAGCAGATGTGCGGTTTGCTGATCGGTTTGACATCGTCCGGGACGTTGTCTCGCGGATGCTCGCCACTCCCGTCGGCAAGCGCCTGTCCGTGAAAATAGTTTCGGTGCTTATAGCTGTGATCCACGGTGTCGGCACTGTACGGGCCGCGCCAGCGCTGGGTTCCATTGGCGGCGACAAAGAACCAACTGCTGTCCAATTCGCGCGACTGCGCACCGCGGCGCTCATCGACGACTTTTTTCTGCTGATTCAGAAATTGGTCGAGCGATTTTCGGTCGGTCCAACCGTTTGCCTCGGCGCTTTCAATCGCAGCGACAAGTTGCTCGCTCTTGGTAACCTGTTCCAAGACGCTTGTGCGGTCTTCCAGCTCGCGCTGGAGGCTTCGCGCCAAAATTCGCGCGGCGTGTGCGTCGCTTTCGAGCGCTCGCTGTGTCAGGTTTCCCTCCGCTGCTTTGAGCGCGCTGCTCATGGCTTCGTAAATAAAGGGAGCAGTCGCGGCCAGCAACAAGCCGGGGCCGATAATGCCGAGCGCCAACAGCGGCCGTTTGGCGCGCTGGCGATCGCGCAGTTCTAACTCGTCCAACACGGCTTGCGCGTTGGGGTATCGTTTTTGAGGATCGATTTGGAGGCAGCGTTCGATGATTTCGGCCAGCCGGCGATCGACGCCGGGGATTTTGCGAAGCGATGCAGGATATTCGCCGTCCTGCAGCACCTTGCGATAGACGGCCAGGCGTTCTTCCAGGTTGCTCGCCGCCCGCACCAGTTCGTCGTTCTCGGGTGTTCGGAACGGCGGCGCACCGCTGAGCATTTGGTATAGCAGCGCTCCCAATGCGTACACATCCCAACGTGCATCGGGAACGCCGGCAGTGCCTGCCTGTTCCGGTGCCATATAAAACAGCGTGCCTAGCGCCGGGTTTTGTTCATAGGGAAGTCGCGACTGGCCGAAGTCGCAGAGTCGCGGCTCAAAATCGACATCGAGCAACACATTGGCGGGCTTCAAATCACAGTGCAGAATGCCGCTGCCGTGTGCTTGTACTAATGCCACCAAAACCGACTTGGCAATGCGGACCGCTTCGCGCGCCGGCAGCGATCCATCGGCGAGGTATCCCGCCAGCGATCCATTCTGCAGGTATTCCATCACGTAATACGGGGGATCGCTTTCCCAGCCAACCGCGATGAGCCGCACGATATTTCGCGACGTATACAGCACCGACAGCTTTTCGACCTCGCGATTGAGCAGCGACCAATCCAGGCCGCGACGATGCGAGTAAAACTTGATGGCGACCTGCTTGCCCGTATTTTGCTCTTCAGCCAGCCATACCGAACCGTAAGCGCCTTCGCCGATGCTGCGGAGAATCGTGTATCCGGGTACAGAAGCCGGCGCCAATTCCGTTGGCTGACTCTGTCGCCTTGCCCGCAGGATTTCCTCGTCGGTTTGCCTCAGCGTGTCGTCGTTCGCACCGGTATTGGCGGTGGCGGTTGGCAGCTTCGAGGCAGCTTCGTTTTCGATTTTGTCAGACGACATGCTCTTTTCTCAGCAGGAGCGTCAATTCTGAAGGGCGCCCCACAGGATACCAGACTCCCCGCGACACTCAAACCGTGCAGCGTTTCCTTGATCGGGTGACCGACAACCAGCCCGCCGCGCAAGCAAGGGTTTAACCAGAGGTTGCGACTGAAATACCCTTGCTCGCGCGGCAAGCTGGCACTCAGACTCGACTCCTGAATAATCGAGCCGCCTTGAAGGGAATCGATTGCTTGCTTGTTTGGCGGTTTGGGGATCACTACAATGTGCGATCCGCCTGCGCGGTATGCAGGATTGTGGAGTTGCCAGATCGTGGCGAGTTGTTTCTGATTGGAATGCTTCCCTGGAGGGAAGAAGGAGTCGGAATTGTGGCTGTGGTGAATGTAGGTATCAATGGTTTTGGGCGAATTGGCCGTATTACTTTCCGCGCGCTGGCGGCTCGTTCAAGTGAATTCAATGTCGTAGCAATCAACGATCTTGGCGATCCGACCGATTTGGCGATGCTGCTGAAGTACGACAGCGTTCAGGGACGTTTCCCTGGAACCGTCGAAGTCGACGGCAACTCGCTGGTGGTGAACGGCAAGTCGATTCGCATTTGTGCCGAACGCGATCCCCGTAATCTCCCCTGGAAAGAACTGGGCGTCGAGGTGGCACTCGAATCGACCGGATTCTTCCGCGGTCGTCAAACCGATGACAAGCCCGGTTACGACAGCCATATCACGGCCGGTGCCCGCAAGGTCATCATTTCGGCTCCCGCCCAGGACGAGCCGGACCTGACCGTTGTCCTCGGCGTGAACGACGATCAGATTACGGCTGAGCACAACTGCATCTCGAATGCCAGTTGCACGACGAATTGCCTGGCACCGATGGTCAAAGTGCTGAACGAAAAATTCGGCCTCGAACAGGGCCTGATGACGACGGTTCACGCTTACACCAACGATCAGCGAATCGCCGATCAATTGCATTCCGATCCGTTTCGGGCGCGGGCAGCCGCCGTCAACATCATTCCCACAACCACCGGTGCCGCCAAAGCGGTCGGACTGGTGTTGCCGGAATTGAACGGCAAATTGACCGGATTATCGCTCCGCGTGCCGGTTCCGGCAGGAAGCATCACCGATCTGGTGGCCTCGCTGAAGACCGACGCATCGGTTGAGGAAGTCAACGCGGCGATGAAAGAGGCCGCCGCCGGTCCTCTGAAAGGGGTCGTGGAGTACAACACCGATCCGATCGTTTCCAGCGACATCATCGGCAACTCGCACAGTTGTATCTTCGATTCCAACTGGACGACGAAGATCGGCACCGGGATGGTCAAAGTGCTCGGCTGGTACGACAACGAATACGGTTACTCCAACCGGACAGCCGACCTGATCGCGCGAGTCGCACAGTTCTAAGATCGGAAAATGGGACGGAAAACAGGCCGCAAAGCGTCTTTTTCGGGCGGTCTGTTTTCCCAACGCCATCACACAATTGGGGAAACTCCCTGACGCAGACGCCCTCCAGCCTCAGCCCGGATTCGACTTTCGACTGGACGCGCAGCGACGCAATGGTCACAATTGTGCAACGTTGCAGCGAGCGTTTTCAAGATGCCCGGACAACATTGCCGGGCTGGAAGGCTGAGTGAGACGAGTTCGGTTTCTAAACCGATCGGCACGTTAACAGTCTGCAACAGTTCTTACCGCAACTTCGGCGGATCGCCCACAATCTTTCGGTCGCGTCAGATCGTACATCCATGAACCGACAGGCTCTCTTAGAACAGCTACGGACCGAATCGCCAGTCATCGCACCGTCGATGCTGAAGTGCGATTTCGGAAATCTGCAGCGCGAATTGGAGTTGCTGGAGTCGGCCGGAGCGCGGGCGCTGCATCTGGATGTGATGGATGGTCACTTCGTCCCGAATCTTTCTTACGGCCCGATGGTCATTAAGAGGATGCGGCAACTGACCGACCTGCCTTTCGATGCCCACCTGATGATTTCCGAGCCGGGGAAATACCTGGACGAATTCCTCGACGCAGGTTGCGACCTTATCACTTTTCACACCGAAGCGGTTGATGATCCGCTGCCGTTGCTCGAGAGAATTCGCTCAGCAGGCGCAGCAGCCGGTGTTGCCTTGAATCCCGGCACGCCGGTGGCGGATATCAAGCCATTGCTATCGGAATGTGATTTGGTGTTGGTGATGAGCGTGGAACCGGGGTTCGGCGGCCAGAAGTTCATGCCCGCATCCATCGAAAAGCTGCGGCAATTGAAAGACGCCTCGCCGTCGCACATGCTGTTGGGCATCGACGGTGGAATTGGACCGGAAACAATTGAAGCGACGGCTCAGGCCGGCGCAAACCTTTTTGTTGTCGGCAGCGCGATTTTCGACGCCGCCGACTATGGTCAAGCAATCAACGAACTGGCATGCCTTGCCGGTAACAATACGGATGTCGCATCGGCCGGTTAGCCGCCACACAACGGGGAGTCTTCCTCTTCGAGTCGCATCTAACCCGCAAAATCGCTTCCCAATTGGAGAATCGACTCTCCCATGTCTATTGCAGTTTTGATTCGTCCTGGTTGCACCGACTATGATGAACAGCATCGAATTCAAGGGGCGCTCGACTTGCCCCTGAATGATCGTGGCCGTCAGCAGGTCGATCGGTTGATCGACGAGTTGCGCGGTCAGAAGCTGGAAAAGATATTCACCTCGTCTTCAGAGCCTGCCCACTCGACCGCAATAGCGGTGGGTGACAGCCTGGATGTCCCGGTGAAGGAGTTGGATGGTTTGCGAAATTTTGATCAGGGGCTGTGGCAAGGTCTGCAGGTTGATGACGTCCGCCGCAAGTACCCGAAAGCCTACAAGCAGTGGAACGAGTCGCCGGAGTCGATTTGCCCACCCGAAGGGGAGCCGGTTGAAGAGCTGGCCGAGCGCGTTCGCCGCGCCTTGCGAAAACCAATGAAGCGCGGGACGCGATTTGCGGTCGTTGCCTCGGAGCCAATTGCGATGCTGGTTCGTGGCGTGATCACCGGCAGCGAGTCGAGTACGCCCGGTCCAATTTGTGGCGACGCCGACGTTGAACGGATCGAAGTTTTGCATTTCGGCGAAGACGAGTCGGTCAATGGAGCGAACGGCAACGGGAAAACTGTTCCCGTGTCGGCGGCATCGATACCGAATGGGGGAGGTGAGGTGCGATGAGTTCTGTTCCGAAACAAGATTTGGATTCGTGGAGAGGCCAAGTGAGTAAACCGAAGCGCGGCGTTCCCGAGGGCCTGTGGGTCCGCTGCGATGGTTGCCATGCAACCGTTTTTCGCAAGGAAGTCGATAAGGCACTTGGCGTCTGTCCGGAACCGGGTTGCGGCCATCACTTTTATGTCTCGGCTGCCACGCGTATTCGTCAACTGCTCGATGCAGACAGCTTCGAGGAATGGGATGCCAACCTGTTGCCATCCGATCCACTGCAGTTCGCAGATAAGAAGTCGTACAAAGATCGACTCGTCAGCGAGCAGAAAAAGACCGGTATGAAGGAAGCGGGTATTGTTGGCCGGGGCTACATGCGCGGTCGCCCGCTGGTGCTGGGGCTGACCGACTCGGCGTTTATTATGGGGAGCATGGGATCGGTCGTCGGTGAAAAGTTAACGCGGGCGATTGAACGGGCCACCGAAAAGAATCTGCCGGTGGTCATCGTCAGCGGTTCGGGCGGCGGTGCGCGAATGCACGAGGGAATTCTCTCGTTGATGCAAATGGGCAAAGTGTCGGCCGCATTGGCACGATTTCACGAAGCCGGTGGGTTGTTCATTTCGCTGTTGACCAACCCGACGATGGGCGGCGTGGCCGCGAGTTTCGCCTCGCTGGGCGATGTCGTCCTGGCCGAGCCGAAAGCGCTAATCGGTTTTGCCGGTCCGCGCGTGGTCAAATCGACCGTGAATATTGAACTGCCCGAAGACTTTCAAACGAGCGAATTCCTGCTCGAACACGGTTTCGTCGATCGCATTGTTGAACGCAAAAACATGCGAACCGAAATCGCACGGATCATCGACTATTGCGGCAAGTGACGCCGCCCCCGACGCACGCCACAAAAAAGAAACCCGGTTTTTCCAAAAAACCGGGTTTCTTCGTTTGCGCTTTCTCGATTCGGCGTGAACCGCGCAGCGTCGTTGTCCGTTCTCAAAGCCCCCGGGCTGCGGCCTGTGGGATCGAGAGTCTCAACAAGCAAATTTGTGACTTTCGCTAATATTGACGTGAGAAATGCGAATCAAGCAGAGGGCCGCCGGTAAAGTTTTCGGTGGCGACGTTAGTTTTTCGTATTTTTTTCGCCCCGGTTACAGTATTCTGCCTGTAGAACACGTCTATACATTCAGGTGTCGCATCGAATCTTGAGGGGGTGCCACTGGCGTGTCGCCCGCGCATCACGGTCAGCACTGGCGACACGCCAGTGGCACCCATTAATTGAGACGCGACAAGAGACCCGAATCGTAAACTTCTACTTCTCTCGACGGGAATGCGATGAGCGGACGGCGGACGAATTGGGCCAGGATTTTGGCAGCCGCGGTGTTGGCTGTTGTGCTGACAGTTTCGGCAACCGCGGCGCAGGCGATCGAAATCGAAAACGTGGTCTGGGGCTTCGACGGCAAGGTCGTTCCCAACCAGTTCAATCCGATGTCGGTGCTGGTCTTCAATCCATCGGCCGAACCATTCGACGGGCAATTGGAACTGCGCAAGTCGCTCTACCAGGGAACCAAAGGAGCGCCGCTCATCGAGCCGGTGTTCGTTTCCCCGTTTACCAAACGGTGGGTGCAGTTCTACCCGTTCATCCAGCGCGATCAGGAAGAGTGGAAGATTTCCTGGAAACCGGGATTCGGCCGCGCTCGGCAGCCGTATGTTCCGACACACGGCACGTCGGCCCATGTGCTGTTGGAAGCGCCCGGCTCATTGGCCCGTGGCGGTAGCTTGCGAATGTTCAACGAGGAACTGTTTCCCCCGTTCGTTTCCGCCACAGCCGGATTGGCCTCGGTCACATTCGACCATCAGCCGCGCTGGGAAAAACCCCGGCGGGATGCGTTTATCGACTGGATCCATGCCGGCGGCAACGTCCACATTCTTTACGATTCGAGTAGTGAATTCCCAAAGTTCACCGAAGAACTCTCGGCATTGAACACGCCCGTCGAAAAGTTCCACATCGGCGCTGGAACCGTCTACCGGCATTCCCGCATGCGGAGCCAATTGGATCGCGCATTCGTCAACGAGAAGATTCACCCAGTCCCTGAAAAGCCGACGACGAAGACGCCGCAAGAAGTCGCAGCCGAAGAGGCAGCCCAAGCCAACAACATGAACAACTACAACCAATACAACCAGCAGTACGAACAGCAGATGATGTTTGCGGACGTCAACCAGACCTTTCTCAAAGAACTGAAAGGGATGACGCGGCCCGATCACAACTGGATCGTCATTCATTTGATGTCGATCGTTTATATCCTGGTGGTGTTTCCCGGCTGTTGGTTGATCGGCAGAAAGTGGCGCGACTATCGCATTACGCTCGGAGTATTGTTGGGGGGCGTTGCATTGTTCAGTCTTGGTTTCCGCGAGGTGGGACGTCGCGGTTATGGCGAAGAAACGGCCGTCCACACCGTTGCCATCGCCCGGCCGTTGGCTGGCGGTCAATACGATGTGATGGCCTGGTCGAATCTGTTTGTCACCACCGGGGACGATTACGCCATCAGTCAACCGGGAACCGGACGGTTGTTTTCAACGGCTCAGGAGAACGAGAGCGTTCGCGGCCAAATCAAGAACGGTGCCGGCGGCGGCTTTGTGGTGGATATCCCGCCGTTTTCCTCTCGCGAATTCGTTTCCCGATTTCAAGGAACGGCCAAGCCGATTCAGCTGACCGTCGATTCGTGGGAAAGCAACGCTGAACAAATCAACGTCACACTGACGCCCGGCCCGAACTTCCCCGCCGAACCGGAAGAGATGTTCGCCGTGTATCGCAAGCAGATTTATCGCCTGCAACGAAACGGAAAACAGTTGATGGTTGGTTCATCGGCGGGCGAACTGTTGCCGTTCCTGAACTCAAGTACGTTCAATTCGTACAATAATCGCAACACCATGTGGGGCGCGGATGAGCGACCCATCGAACAGATTTTCCGCAGCACGCTCGAACCGCTGATCGCCCGCCAATTGGGCATCAACACCGATGAAGAAGGCAAGAGCTTTTCATTGCCCGACGATCGCGTGCGACTTTTTGTGTTCGCCCCATTGCCCGAAGAATTTGGTGTCGTTCGTATGATCGGCGACACTCAACAGAATTTCCAAAGACAAGTCGGCCGCGTCTTATACTGTTTCGATGTTTTCAATCCGAAAGAACTATGAGCAACAACGATGCATTAGAGGCCGACACGTCCGGGTCGAACGGTACCGCAATCGACGTTCGTGGACTGAGCCATACATTCAAAAACCACCGCGCGCTGGCTGGCGTTTCGTTTCAGGTGAACCGGCAGGAATTGCATGGGTTCGTCGGCCCTAACGGGGCGGGAAAAACGACCACGCTCAAACTCATCTGCACATTGCTGCGGCCGCAATCGGGCCGGGTTCGCGTCTTCCAGCACGACGTGGTGCGGGAAGTGAATCAGATCCGAAAACGAATCGGCTTCATGCCCGATCACTTCAGCATGTACCGGCAGATGACGGTGTTCGAGTACCTCGATTTCTTCGGGGCGGCTTACGGATTTCGACTGTCGGAACGAAACCGCATTATTAAGGACGTGTTGGAACTGACCGACATGGACGGCCGCAAGGACGATTTGATTAGCGGTCTGTCGCGCGGCATGCAGCAACGCGTGAGTTTGGCGCGGGTGCTGGTGAACGATCCCGACTTGCTGCTGCTCGATGAACCGGCCAGCGGTTTGGACCCACGTGCCCGCATTGAACTGATGGAAATCCTTCGCGAGTTGCGCCGCATGGGGAAGACGATTTTCATCAGTTCACACATTTTGAGCGAACTGGCCGAACTGTGCGATAGCGTGACGATTATCGATCGTGGTCGAGTGAAATACAGCGGGGCGATGAAAGAGTTGCTTTCGCGAACCGACGAGCATCCCGTTTACAAGTTGACGTTGGGCGTGGAATCGGAAACGGCCGCCGACAAACTTCGCGCCGTCCACGGAGTGACCGACGTCGAGGCGACCGAGGTTCCGACGGAGTTTCTCATTTCCTACGACTGGACCGAAACCGATACGAACGCGTTGTTGGCGGCGTTGTTGGAATTGGGGATGCCAATTGTCGGTTTCAGCGAAGACCGCAAGCACCTCAACCAGGCATTCATGGACCTGACCGAGCGCGGCGTTCGGTAGTAGCCGCGAAGCGGCGAAAGGTAATAGCCACGGGCGTAAGCCCGCGGAATAGAAACAAAAGCAGACGTTAAGCCCCGGAGGGGCGACAGGCATGATTGCGATATCTTCCTTTCGCCCCTTGCGGGGCTTTTTGTCAGCATTGCGGGCCGAATTCCCCGCCCTGACGGACGGGGCGATTACCTGCCGTCCCTTCGGGACTCAAGTAAACCGCTTTCCCTACTCAGCTATCCGCTTTTCTAATCAGGGTGATTGAATGCTTGGCGGAACGCTGGCCTTGTTGCAACACTCGCTGCAGTTGGATGGGCGGCTGTTTCGCCACCACCTGTACCGGCTGATTTTCGTTGCGGTTTTGTACCTGTTCGTGATTATCGCCACGGGTCAGAGCCTGCTAATGGGGGCGCCGGGGCAGTGGATGTTCGTGCGGATCGCGCAGCTGGATTTCTGGTTCATTTCGCTGGCGGGCATTAGTTACTTTGCGACTGCGATCAGCGAGGAAAAAGAGACGGAGTCGCTGGGCATTTTGCGGATGGCGGGAATTAGTCCGTCGGCCTTGTTGATGGGGAAATCGACCAGCCGCATGATTGTCGCCTGCTTGCTGTTGTCGCTGCAATTTCCGTTTGCGCTGTTGGCAATTACGTTGGGCGGGGTGACGACGCTGCAGGTGTTTTCGGTGTTTCTCGCATTGCTGGCGTACACGGCGTTTGTCGCCAACCTCGCCTTGTTCTGTTCGGTCATCACTCGCCGCGCCAGTAGCGCATCGGTGATGATGACGGTTGCCTTGGGGCTGTTTTTCTTTGCGCCGGTGTTGGTGAGACTGCTCGCCAATTCGGTCGGTAGTTCTGCCGTCCGGTTCGTGCGCGCGGTGGAAACGGTGTTGGCCCCGCAATACGAGACATCGGCTTTCTCGCGACTGCCGGAGATTATGGCCACGGGGTTTGCTGAGTCGCCGTTGAGTTTTCAGGTGCTCAGCAATTTGGCTGCGGCGTTTGTGTTTTTTGTGTTCTCGCGCATCGTGTTCGATCGCGTGACGCGGTATCACTCGGTGGCATCAACAAACCGCGGTGTGTTGATGCGCCCGACGGGGTCGTTGAAGATTCTGGGGCCGCGCCGCGCTTGGAAGTCTGCATTGATTTGGAAAGACTTTCATTTCGTCACCGGCGGCAAGCCGTTGTTGCTGCTCAAGAGTTTGCTCTACGGGCTGGTGCTCGCCCTTGCCTGCGTCGCCGGCTTCACCGATGGCTCGTCGAATCCCTTCATTTCGATTGCCCTCTGGAGCATCTGGCCGGTTGGGCTGTTGCTGCTGATCGAATCGACGCTGATGGCGTCGCGTGTGTTTCGCGAAGAGGTGCAGTTGAACGCGCTGTCGAGCTTGATGCTGCTGCCGACTGGGCCGGCACGAATTGCTTATGCCAAGGTGGCCGGCTGTCTGGTGGCGTTGTCACCGGGGCTGATTGCTTTAACGGCGGGCGTGGCCTGTATCGTGATCGCCATAATTATCGAAACAGATTCTCAGGCGACTGTCTCGGCATCGTTCGGTTTATTTGTCGCCGGCGTGGGAGTTGTGGCCAGTCTCGCATTCATTCTGTTTTTCGTGCATTTGGTGGCGTACTTATCGCTGGTTGTCAAATGGGGCAGCATTCCGATGTCGATTGGGATTTCGGTGGTGCTGGTGGCGTTTCTTTGCTTCATGTGGCCGCTTGCCGTTTTCGCTTTTCTCGGTGGAGCCGTGGGATTGCATTTTATGATCGGTAGTCGGTTCAGACAGTTGGGGATGCAATGAGCGAAATCGGCATTCGAGGAGTCACGCAATGATCGGTAGCACGGTGGCGTTACTAACGCGTTCGTTGCGGATCGATTCGCGGTTGCTGCGGCATCAGTTACTGCAGTTGTTTTTCGTGTTCGTTGTGTACATGTCGCTTGTCTATGCGCATCTTGCGATGGACTACTTGGGTGCGCCCGGCCTGATGTTGTTCCAATCGATGGCCTGGATGAATCTGGTTTTCATCACGTTGGCCGGGCTGGGATTTTTTGCCTCCGCCATTACCGAGGAGAAGGAAGAAGACACGCTGGGGCTGTTGAAGATGGCCGGCGTGCGGCCGGCGAGTTTGTTGCTGGGGAAATCGACCAGCCGATTAATCACCGCCGGCGTGCTGTTGTCGCTGCAGTTTCCGTTCACGCTGCTGGCAATCACGTTGGGCGGCGTGTCGATTGAACAAGTGCTGGCGGTGTACCTGTCGTTGTTGGCTTATATCGCCTTGGTTGCCAATCTGGCGTTGTTCTGGTCGGTCTATTCACATCGCACATCGGGGGCGGCGACCGGCGTATTCTTCACGCTGCTGATGTTTTTCGTCGTGCCGCCGTTGGTGGAAGAGTGGTGTCAGTCGACGATCCTCAATTCGGCAATTGGGTGGGAGAGGGATGTGGCCAATTTCTTTCATCCCATTTCCGAATGGTTGTACTCCACCTCGATTGTCACTCGCACCATCGAAATCATGCGAACCACATTCGCAGCCACAACCACAACCCCCAAGTCGCCTTTTGGCGTGCAGGTCGTCAGCAACTTTGGGGCGGCGGCATTTCTGTTCGCGATGAGTTGGTTGATGTTTGAACGCTGCACGCGGAACGGCACGACGGCTGCGCCGGCCCGTGCAGTGTCTCTGAATCGTCTGGGGGCCATGCGGCTGTTTGGGGCGGGGCGTGCCTGGTCGCTTCCGCTGGTCTGGAAGGACTTTCACTTCATCGCCGGCGGATTCACAATGGCCGCCGTAAAGTTCGTCTTCTATGGTCTGTTGGTCGGGTTATTCGCTTACCTGCAGGAGCGGTGGAACTATCGGTTCGACATCGAGGATCTGGGCGAGGCGACGATGGTCGCCATGTATATTGCCGGCGGAATTGAACTCTCGCTGTTGGCGGGACGCGTCTTCCAAACAGAATTGCGCTGGTCGACCTGGCAAACGTTGACGATGCTGCCTAAATCAATGCCGGAACTTGTCTACACGAAAGTTGCAGGCTGCCTGTTCACGCTGGGTCCGGCGCTCTTCTACATGGGGCTGGGAGCGATGATGTACCCGGCGGGCATGGCTGACTTCTTCGACAATATCGTCACCGAATCGTGGTTCTGGGTCATGCTGTTTGTGTACGGATTCTTTCTGCACTTAACGGCGTTGTTGTCGCTGTATGTGAAGTGGGGGGCATTGCCGTTGGCGATTGGGTTGATGATATTCGGTTACATATTTTTCGGGATGGCTGTCAGCCTGGTCTTCATGTTGATCTCACCGTCACTTTCGTGGTTCGGCGACGGAGATGTCATCGCGGTACTGTTTGCGATCTTCTTTCTCGGTCTGAATATCGCAATGGAGTTTGCGATCGGCATGCGACTGCGGCAGTTGGCAGCGAGATAGTTCGTGCTGGTTAGCCGTGACTCGAAGAGGAGCGCTCCTCTTCGAGTCGCGGCTAACCGAAACCTGGGAACATCGACTGATACGAGAGAACGACAGCAGCAGCATGATTGCTAAAACGCTGGCATTAACTCTTCGCGCGATTCGAGAAGACGCGCGGCTGTTGCGCACGCATTTGTTCCGTTTGTTTCTGCTGGCAATCATCGTCTGGTTTCTGGTGTTGACGCAGTGGGACGACATGGGGGTTGGTGCGCCCGGCCTCGAATTCTTCAGTTGGGTCACCTATCTGGATTTCTTCTTTATCACGCTAGCGGGCGTCGGATTCTTTGCTTCGGCTATTACCGAAGAGAAAGAGGAGATGACGCTCGGCCTGTTGCGGATGGCCGGCATTGGGCCGATGGCTTTGCTGGCGGGAAAAATGCTGCCGCGGCTGTTGGGTGCGGTGCTGCTGCTGTCGGTGCAGTTTCCGTTTACGCTGTTGGCGATCACATTGGGCGGTGTGTCGTTGGCACAGGTGGCCGCCGCTTATTGCACGCTGCTGACCTACACGTTGATGTTGGCTGGCGTGGCGTTGTTCTGTTCGGTCGCCAGCCGACTGACCAAGACGGCCGCGCTCTGGACGTCGGTCATCGTTGGGCTGTTTCTCTTCATTCCCTGGTGGTTTCGGAATGTGCTTGGTTGGACTGCCACCGGCCCGATCACCGCTGTGATTGAGGACACTTTTGACGTGTTGTATCAGGCGTCGCCGCTGTATCGTCTGGGCGACATCATGATGACGGGCTATCTTGCGAACGCGACGGGATTGGAGAGCCGGGCATTTGGGTTTCAGGCGATGACCAACACCGGCGCGGCGGTCGGTTTCTTTCTGTTGTCGTGGCTGACTTTCAACTGGTTCAACCGCGACGAACAGAGTTCCTCGCCGACGCGAGGATTGATTCTGCGATCGTCGAGCCGATTGCGGCGGATGACCGGCGGGCGCGTGTGGGGCAATGCACTGTTCTGGAAAGACCTGCAGTTTCTTTCCGGTGGGCCGGTGATGGCGGTGGTCAAGCTGTGCTTGTACGGACTGGTGGGTGGGGGGCTGTTCTTCACACTGCCGTTACTCAGTTGGATGGGCAATTTTTCGTGGCAAGAGTACGGCGAGTGGACAATGAGCCTGGCGCTGATTGTGTTCATTGTGGAGAGCACACTGCTGGCATCGAATGTGTTTCGGCAGGAAGTGAAGTGGAAGACGTGGCCCAGTCTGGTGATGTTGCCGACATCGCTGGTGGAGGTGGCGTACTTCAAGATCGCCGGCTGCCTGTTCGGCTTGCTGCCGGTGGTTGCCTGGTTCTGCTTCGGCGCACTGTGCGCCCCGGAATCTCTGTTGGAGTTCTTTGACGATGCAGTGGACGAACCGTTCTTCTATTTCATGATTGTGCATTACTTCGTTCTGCTGCATCTGGCGACTTTCCTGTCGCTGTTCGTCAAATGGATGGCATTCCCGCTGGCGTTCGGCCTCATGTTCATGACCAACTTCTGTTGCATCGCGACAATGGAGGAATTTGGATCTCGGGGCAACGGTGACGGCTCGGCCGTCGTGATGATCTTTCTGGGAGGCTTCGCGATGATGGTGCTGCACATTGCCACCGCCGTCAGGCTGCAGGTGCTGGCCAGCCGGTAGTGTGGATCAAGTAAATAGGCAAAAGTAAAAAGTCGGAAGTCGAAGGAACTCGCGAAGGTTGTGACGCGTCTCAACGCGGGGACATGATCGGATTTCTTGAGTCATTTTCGTGTGATTTGTCTATTTCGTGGTTCAAATCATTCGGCTGGGCCGCAAAATTGACCCGGTTTTTCCTGTTTCAGAGATCAGCATCGGTCGATTATTATATCAGTCGGTATTGATTTGTTCGGTGGAATTGTTCAGACTGCAAGTGTGAGAAAAGCATTGTGACGTTCTTGTATGGTGTTTCGACACTGCAGGGACGACGTGAATACTGTTCGAGCCAATAGAGGAGTCTGCCCATGTTGTCGTTCGATGGATCCAATGGAAGCCGGTACTGTGATGGCGTTCGACGGCGAGACTTCCTGAAAATTGGTGCGCTCGGTTTTGGCGGTTTGACGTTGGCCGACGTGCTCCGGGCTGAAGCAGCCTCCGGTGTTGGCAAGTCGCAAAAGGCGATCATCAACATTCACCTGAGTGGCGGACCCACTCACATGGACATGTTCGACCTCAAGCCCGAGGCTCCCAAAGAGTATCGTGGCGAGTTCATGCCCATAGCCACCAACGTGCCGGGAATGGATATCTGCGAACACATGCCGCGATTGGCAACGATGGCCGACAAGTTCGCGGTGATCCGCTCGCTGGTTGGCTCGAACGCAGGCCACACCAGCTTCCAGACGCACACCGGTTTCAACACGCGCAGTCTGGCAGCCATCGGCGGTCGGCCGTCGATCGGAGCGGTCATCGGAAAAATTCGCGGATCGATCGATGGTGCTCCGCCGTTCGTTTCGTACAACGGTGGCGGCGGCGGATATTTGGGGGCGACCTATCAACCGTTTTCACCCAACGGACGCGGTGCGGCTTTGGCCAACCTGCGGTTGGAACGCAGTTTGTCTTCGGCCCGCCTGACGGATCGTTCGGCGCTGCTCGGCCAGCTCGACCGCATTCGCCGCGATGTGGACGTCCACGGGCAGATGGTCGCGATGGACAGTTTCACGAAGACGGCTATCGATGTCGTCACCTCGGGACGCGTTGCCGACGCGATCGATTTGAAAAAGGAAGACCCCCGGACCGTCGCACGGTACGGTAAGGGTGGCAGCACAGTGTTGACCGCTCGCCGACTGATTCAAGCGGGTGTCCGCGTTGTTACGATGAACGCGTTCGGCGGTTGGGACACGCACAGCAACAACTTCAAGACGCTCCGCGATCGCAACCTGCCACAGGTCGATCAGGCAATGAGCGCGTTGCTGGAAGACCTGGAACATCACGGCATGCTCGACGATGTGACAGTGGTGATGTGGGGTGAATTCGGCCGCACGCCGCGCGTCAACGCTCGCGCCGGTCGCGATCACTGGCCGCGTCTCTCGATGGGCTTCATCGCCGGTGGCGGAATTCGTGGCGGCACGGTCATCGGCTCGTCCACCCGCAACGGTGAAACGGCCAAGGATAACCCGGTACACTTCCAGGACGTGCATGCGACCATGTACCACAACATGGGGGTCGATCTGCGGACGCAGCAGTTCATCGATCCCGCCGGTCGTCCGCAATACATCCTGGAACACCTCGACCCAATCAAAGAATTGGTTTGATGTTTCGTTGAAACGCCAAGCCGAAGGCAGCTAACTCAGAAAAGACGTCGCGAATATTCGTGGCGTCTTTTCTTTTTTGTCTCTCCGACATTTGAGACGGTCCGCCAGTCAACTAAGATTTTCTGCAGCACCCGAACCGACAACCGACATTCTTCAGCAGCGGACCAACAGACATGACAGCACGTATCGGCATTGTGACCGTTTCCGACCGAGCCAGCCGGGGCGAGTATGAAGACCGTGGCGGGCCGGCCATTCGTGATTATCTCGACAACATTCTCACCTCCGAGTGGGAAGCGGTTGCCCGTGTGATTCCCGATGAACGACCGCAGGTGGAAGCGACACTCCGCGAACTCTGCGACGACGAAGGCTGCTGCCTGGTGATCACCACCGGCGGCACCGGGCCATCACAGCGCGACATCACACCCGAGGCCACCGAAGCGGTCTGCGAAAAAATGATGCCCGGCTTCGGCGAACTGATGCGGACCGTCTCACTCCGCGCCGTCGCGACGGCCATTCTCTCCAGACAAACAGCCGGCATCCGTGGCAAATCGCTGCTGCTGAACCTGCCGGGTCAACCCAAAGCGATCGGCGAATGCCTCGACGCCGTCTTCCCCGCCATCCCCTACTGCATCGACCTGCTAGAAGGCCCGTATCTAACCACCGACGAATCCAAACTCGTCGCCTTCCGCCCCAAGAAAAAATAACCCCGTCCACAAACCGCCGGACAGAGCAAACAGATAATACCACCCCCCGCCTGCCCGGCAGCACCGAGTCAGATTGAGCGACTTGTTATGTGGCCGAGCTCTCATGTGGACCGATGTGTCCCACGCCAGAATTGAGGTCGAGCTCTATATCATATCCTACATCCCGCTCCCGTCGGATGCGGAGAAAGTGCCCGATGGCCTCATCCAGCGGAATGTCATCCTTTTCCCACAACTTGTTCCCTTCGTGGTCCCTCAACTCGACCCAATAGTTGAGGTTTTCAAGCTGGCCGATCTCCAGCATGTCCGCGAAGGCGACATAGAATCCCGTATTCATCTGCAAGAGTGTGCGGAGCGCGGCAGCGAGTTCGTCGTCGGGAATTGCCATTGTGTTTTCATTCGCCGCATAACACGGCTTAGCATTCTGGAGATTAGCCAAGCGTCCCGACACATCGACGGCACATCCTTGCGCCGTCGAAGCATGTGTCTCACTTCCCCGACTTTACAAACTGCTGATACACATCGGCCACGCCTGCCGACTTGGTGTCGCCGGCGTGAATGTATAACCCGTAACGCAGGTTGAGAGTGCTCTTCGGTTTCACTTCCTCCGGGGCGGCTTCGCTGGCGCCGCGGGTGTAGGCTTTTTCGCCGAACGGGTTGATGGAGAACAGGCCGTAGTTGCGGACGTGATACCGCGACGGGCGGAAGTTCTTGGGGTGATCGAACAGCGTGACGCCGAAGGTCTTGCCATCGACTTTGCCGTAGTAGTCGATCCAGGCAGAGCGTTTGCCCCAGGTGTTCTTAGTGTCCTTCAGTCCTTCGGCGTTCACCACGTGTCCGCCTTCGTTTTCCCGCATCGAGTCGACCATGCGGAAACCGAACAGACCTTCTTTGGTGTCGCGGAACGTGGCCGACTTTGCACCGGCGATGAAGGTGATGTCGT
This sequence comes from Planctomycetaceae bacterium, assembly GCA_018699955.1. Taxonomy (GTDB): domain Bacteria; phylum Planctomycetota; class Planctomycetia; order Planctomycetales; family Planctomycetaceae; genus JABISG01. Next base: position 72,744 of record JABISG010000116.1, read on the forward strand.
AGGTCATCAGCCGGTTGGCATAAATGCCGATGATTGTCTTTTCGGTCACCACCGGTTTGCCGTCGTCTCCCAACCACTCGTTGACGACGAGCAATTTGGCCGGGTTCCCTTTGGCGGTCAACGGTTTGACGGTGACGTTCTTGATCTTCCCTTTTTCGGCCCAGAAGCGGATCTCGTTGACTTCATCGACGGCCACCCAGACGCCCTTGTGATGCGGGTGATCGTCGCCTTCTTTTTCGATCTCGCGGGTGAGGATGGTGCCGCCCGGTCCGCGCACGGGATACATAAACGGCTTGGGCAGATTGGCGCTGAAATTGAAGACGGCAAACTGTTCGCCGCCAATTTGGATGTCGACCGTGTCGTTGTTCTTCTTCAACTCAACGGTGGGATCGCCGGCGATTGCAATACTGGAAAACAAAAGCACAAGGACGCTCGTCGAAAGGATTCTCACAGTTGGCTCCTCTTTTGTATCGTGGGTACACACCAGCCCGCTGCGCGAGCAAGGGAACAGTAGGTAAGCATCGATGGATGTATTATTCCATAGTACCGGAGTGACTGCCCGAGTCGAGTCAAATGCGGTATAAATGCCAGCCAAGACCGCTTTGGGTGAAAACAATTCGACGAGAAATTACGGGCGATTGACGATGAAATCGAAAGGACGACGGCTCACGCCATACCCGCCGGTGTCTCGCGCACGGCAACCGATGTCCGGTGCCGACGGTGCGGGAAGCGGGTGGGAGATGTCCATTTTCGGTGATCTGACCGAAAAGCACGCCGAGTTGATCGGCCATCTGTTGGATGTTCCGCGCCGCAGTCGCGGCATTATTTATTTCGATTCGTGCGGCGGCAGCGCGTTTGTCGGGTTGTCGTTGGCAAGCCTGATCCGATATCGCGGACTCGATGTGAAAGGCGTGGTGGCCGGGGAATGTTCGTCGGCGGCGCTATTGCCGTTTGCCGCCTGCAACAAGCGCTATGTGACCCGGCATTCTTCGATGCTGTTTCACCCCATCCGTTGGCAGAGTGATGAAAATGTGCGGATGGAAGAAGCCGAGGAATGGGCGCGGCACTTTCGGGTGATGGAAGACGACATGGACGATTTGTTATCTCGTCTGTTCGACTTTCCCCGTGAGAAACTCGATGCCTGGACGCGGCCTGGCCGTTTCGTCAGCGGCGAAGAAGTCGTCGCCGCCGGTTTGGCCAAAATGATCGACCTGTTTTCCGGCGACGTCTGGAAGCAGATCGATGCGGCTAAGTAGCTGCGATGCAGGCGGGCGTCGCGGTCAGTCTTCGGCCGAATCGTCATTGGCGGGAACGACACGGTAGCCGAGGGCGAGAATCAGTTTGATGGTTTCGATCGCCGTGTTGCGGTCGTAATCTTGCTCCGATTCCGACAGGTCCTCGTACGCCACGAGGCCGGGGTGTGTCAGTTCTTTGTCGTCGCGCTGACTTCCGAATCGCCAACCCTCGGCCATCCGCTGACGTGCCCACACCTCGTGTGTATTCTTCGCAAGCAGTTCGGTCAGTTGTTTGATGTCCGCGTCCAATTCGATTTGTGACGTGTCGATCGGATTGGGTTCGTAGGACATGGGCGGCTCTTTGGACGAGACAACAGAGATGATCGATGTGTCGGCGCGGAATTTCGCCGCGGTGAATACCTATCCGGCATTGTAGATCGCCACTGCGCACCTGCCAGCCCAGTTTGCCGAAATCAACTGACCGATACGGAAGGTGAATCAACACATGTGACATGCGAATTATGTGGGCCATGTGGAGAACGAGCGGCGGATTGGCAATTCGTGATGAGGAAAGAGCTTATGTCGAGGGGAATAGGTGTTGCCGCGGGCTGGAGTGTAGTGGGACAATCGGATCGACTCTCACAAATTGCCACAGTCTCCGGGATACTCTATAATAGGTGGTTGAATTGTGCTGCCGATTTTGGCGACGGATTGCGTTGTACGGCGGGCCGGGGTTGTGTTTTTGGCGTTCGTTTCGCCGATGTAGAAGTAACAAGGCTTTACCGCCGAGTGAGTCTTTCCGCAGGGATGCCGTGTCATGCCACTCAAGACCGAGACGGTTGAAGAGCCGACCCTCAATCTGACCCCGATGATCGACATCGTGTTCCTGTTGATCATTTTCTTCATGGTGGGTACGCAGTTTGCGCAGATGGAGCGGCAGTACGACATCGAACTGCCCACAGTTTCTGTCGCACGACCGCTGACCAGTCTGCCGGACGAGATCGTGATCAACGTGCGTCGCAACGGCGATATCATCATGAAAGCGCAAACGCTGACACATGCCGAACTGCGGCAACAACTGCGCGAAGCCAAACGAAACTACGCCGACCAGGCGGTCGTGATCCGAGGCGAAGGGAATGGCGAGTACCAGCATGTTGTCAACGTGCTGTCGATTTGCCATGAGGAAGACATCAATTCGATTTCGCTGGCCCACCGTCTGAAGTCCGAGGGCGAATGATGCTCGAGTTTGTGCAAAACCTATTGTCGTGGCTGTTCAGCCACATGATGCTGATCGCGTGGGTCGGGCTGTTGGGAAGCCTGTTTTTCGCGACGGTGCATTTGCTGACAATGCTGGTGACCAGCTGGGGCGACCGGAAGGCGTCGTCGAAGTCGCTCATTTGCTCGCTGCTGCTTCACCTCTGCTTTGCGCAGGGCATCGTGTTCGTCAACCCGCCCAGCGCAACGCCCGACGAAACCGAACCGGAAGTTGAGAAGGCAACTCGCATTCGCAGCGTCAACTTCGAGACCGAGCAGAAAAGCGAACTGGAAGACATCGGCAACACTCCCGTGTGGGACAAGCCGCCGGAAACCGTCGATACCGAATTGGTGCGATTGGAACATGCGCCGCTCGATTTGAAGCCGACAATCAGTCCCGAACGCACACCGGAAAAACAATTCCTGCCCGATGTGAGTCTCCCGCAAGTCGCCAGCACGCCCGATCGTCCCGTTGCAATTCCCAAGCCGGAAGACCGCGGGGCCAAAGGGCCGGTGATTGAAGCCGCCAGGCTGATGAAGGTCGAAGAACCGACGGCCGAAGCGCGGCCGGAAGTCATCATTCCTTCGCCCAACCGTTCGCGGCAAGAGCAGGCGCGAACACCTTCAACCGAAGAGACACAGCCGACGACCCGTCCCACGCGGGGAGACGTCGATCGCGTTCGCCCACAACTGGATTCCCCCGTGTTGCTCGCATCAGTCGATGCCGACATCGATCCGCGTTCGCTATTAAAACGGGGACCGGTTGCCGACTCGATTGAGCGTCGCGTTGGGCCGGCACCAACGGGCGCGTTGTCGAACGCAATTGGTGAAGCAACCGACGACTTGCCGAGCGGACCGTCCGACGCAGGCGGCAATGCCTCGCCGGCACGATCACGGCTTGCAGGTCGCTCGCCAACATCGGTGAAGGACGGCGCGATCGGACGCTATCGTCCCGAACGACAGGCACGAACTCCCCGGCCCGAATTGGGACCGTCCATCAACGTTCGCATTGGTTCGTCGGCCATCATTCCCCGCGCCGGTGCGGTCCCCAATGCAAGGCGTCCGAACTTCAAATCCGATCGAATTGGCCCGCGCGCCAGTTTGCCTTCAACCTACCAGGGCCGAGATCGTAGTCAGCGAAACAAGATCGTGCTGAAGGCGGGCGGGACGGAGTCGTCGGAGCGGGCCGTCGAGTTGAGTCTGCGGTGGCTGGCGTCGCATCAAACGGCCGAGGGTTACTGGGATGCCGACCGACACGGTTCGGGTCAGGTGAAGGTGGACGAGCAAGGGGTTGATCGCAGAAATGCCGGCAAAAACGCAGATGCCGGAATCACCGGGCTGGCCGTGCTGGCGTTTCTCGCCGCCGGCTACACACACGAAGAAGGCGAGTATGCCGGCAATGTCGAACGCGCATTATTGTGGCTGGTTCGGCAGCAGGCCGAAAATGGCTACCTCGGCGGACAGGCTTCACATTATGCCAAGCACTACTGCCACGCGATGGCCACCTATGCAATGGCCGAGGCCTACGCGCTGCAGAGCGACCCGACGACCGACCTGCGATTGCGCGAGCCGATTCGTCGCGCCGTCGGATACATCATCAGCAACCAGAATTCTGAAGACGGCGGCTGGCGATACCTCAAGGGACAAATCAGCGACATGAGCATGTTCGGCTGGCAATTGATGGCGCTGAAAAGTGCCGAACTGGCCGGCATCGCCGTTCCCAGAGAGACCAAGCAACAGATGGTGAAGTTTCTCAAGGCGCGCAGTCTCGGTCAGAATAAAGGTCTGGCCGGTTACCGCGAAAACGAACCCCCTTCGCCCACAATGACGGCCGAAGCTCTCTTCTGCAAACAGATGCTCGGCCTGCAGCGCGAAAACCGGGCGAGTGCCGAAGCGGCCGCTTACCTGCTGAAAAATCTGCCGCGACGCTCCCGCTGGAATCTGTACTACTGGTACTACGGCAACCTGTCGATGATCCAGTACAACGGAAAAGCATGGCGCGATTGGAACGCTGCCGTCCGCGATGTGCTGGTCGCCGAACAGGTGACAAAGGGGCAGAACGTTGGCAGTTGGGACCCCAAAGGTCCGTGGGGGCCATACGGCGGACGGGTCTATTCGACGGCAATGGCCGCCTTGTGTCTGGAAGTTTATGCCCGGTATTTGCCGCTGTATCAAATCGGCGACCGCGACGCGACCAAGACGCGGCGATAGCCACATCGCATGTCAAAGGCCCTCGGGCTGCGCCCCGGGGGATCGAACAGTTGCATCTCTTTGAGTTCTGTCAAAACCCTCTGTTGGCTAACAACACTCCTTGTAACTAAGTGCGGAGTTCGCCCACAACCGGGTTTTGACGGAGCCTCTTGCAAGTTCGCCCATAAGCAGGCATAGTTTGAACCAACAGCAACTCATCGGCCTGACCGGGAACGGACACCATGTACGAACTAACGGCCGAAGTGACGGCCGAATTCATCGGCACGGCAATTCTCATCCTGCTGGGCAACGGCGTTGTCGCCAACGTGCTGCTGACCGACACCAAAGGTAACGGCGGCGGTTTGATTGTCATCTGCACCGGGTGGGGACTGGCCGTCTACACTGCCGTTCTCTGCGTCGGCGATATCAGCGGGGCACACATCAATCCCGCCGTCACAATTGGCCTGGCGGTTGCAGGGGAGTTTCCCTGGTCGAGTGTTAGCGGGTTTGTCGTCGCGCAAATGGCCGGCGCGATCGTCGGTGGCGCAATCGTCTACCTGTTTTACAAGTCTCACTATGACGTCACCGAAGATGCCGGCTTGAAGCTAGCCACGTTTTGTAACACTCCGGCAATCCGCAATGTTCCGTTGAATTTTCTCTCCGAGGCGATTGCCACGTTCGTGTTGGTGTATGCCGTGCTGCTGATGACCGACCCGACCATCACTCAGGGAAGTGGAAGCACAGAGCATGAAATGAAAGTGGGACTGGGATCGATCGGCGCGCTGCGGGTTGGCTTGATTGTATTCGCGATTGGTCTGTCACTGGGTGGCACAACCGGTTACGCCATTAACCCGGCCCGCGATCTCGGCCCGCGCATCGCCCACGCTATCCTGCCAATACGTGGCAAGGGGGACAGCGGCTGGTCGTACGCGCCGATCCCAGTGATCGGTCCCATCGTGGGAGGAATTCTGGCCGCCTTGCTGTATCGGGCTCATGATGTGCTGTTCCCGACTGTCTGACCGGTAGAACGGACGCTCAACAAATCTGGCTCCCAGGACCGAACTTGGGATCGAGAAAGTCCATTGTGATCGAACCTGCGACACCATCCGAACGAACGGCGAGCGGCGACTTTCGTCCGACGGCATCGCTGGCAACGTTACGTCAACGCGCAGGGCTGCTGAAGGCCGTCCGCGCGCATTTTGACGCGGCTGGCTACTGGGAAGTCGAGACGCCGATCGTGTCGCGAGACACGGTGGTCGATGCGTGGCTCGAACCGTTCACAACCCGCGATGAAACTTCTGCGGACGGATCGGAATTGTTCTTGCAGACCTCTCCGGAATTCGGGATGAAACGTTTGATCGCCGCCGGCGCCACCGCGATCTACCAGATCACCCGCGCCTTTCGACAAGGGGAGCACGGCCGACTGCACAATCCGGAATTCACGATCATCGAATGGTACAAGACCGGCGACTCGTATCACGACCAGATGGACTTCGTCGAAGAATTCGTTGCAGCCATGTTTCACCTCGGCAGCGAACTTTGTGAGAAGCCCGGTTCAAGCCAGTTCTTTCAACGGCCGTTTGAACGCATCACTTACGACGGGGCATTCGAGAAGTATGCCGGTTCGGGCGTGTTGAACCTCACTGCTGACGAGTTGATCCGGTTAGCCGAGATACTCAAGGTGCAGCCACCTGCAACATTGCGGACCGATGACCGGGATGGTTGGCTGAACTTGTTGCTGGCCGAACGCGTGGAACCGCATTTGGGAAGCCAGCGGGCCACGTTTCTGTACGATTACCCGGCATCACAGGCCGCATTGGCAACCGTTCGCGACGACAGTCCGCCGGTCGCCGAGCGTTTCGAGCTGTACGTCAATGGGGTGGAACTCTGCAACGGCTATCAGGAATTGACCGATGCCGACGAGTTGCACCGTCGAATGCAGCAGCAGTCAGCAAGTCGCAGCCGAGAGGGGCTGCCGGCGCTGCCGTTGGAAAATCGGCTGCTCGATGCCATGCGGGCGGGACTGCCGACCTGCTCGGGAGTGGCGTTGGGCTTCGACCGGTTGGCCATGCTCGCGTTAGGGAAAGAATCGCTCGCCGAAGTGACGGCATTCCCCCACGGCCGCGCCTAGCATCCAATCGATTCTCGATTCAATGGGTGCCACTGGCGTGTCGCCAGTGCGATGGGGCAGACACTGGCACTCGTTCCCCCCAAACGAGACCCGCAACCGTTTGAATTGAGCGACGACCTTGCTCGGCCTCAAACCTTAGAAATCGCCGTCGATTCGTTCACCACCGTTGCGCGTTACGAGTTGGGAAAACACCACCGCGTTCACCGACTTGGAGAGCGTTCGCACCGAGCCATCGACCCAGGCGACGTTCATCACGTCATCGTGCCAACTTCCAAATCCGAAGAACTGAATCGCGGGATCGTTGGGATCGGTGTAATACTCGTCGAAGATAGGAGAAATCGGTACGCCGTTGCTGTCGGTATTAAAACGTGCCCGTGCGCAACAACTCAAACCGTCGCCCCAGAATCCAAATAACGACTCGGCGAACAATATGGTTTGTGTGTTACCGTCTGTTACGTCGCGAAAACGCACTGAGCTGTTCTCATAGAACATGCCGTTGGATTGGGAAGTACCAAGGTTGCCGCGATAAGTGGAGTAGGCGATTCCAGGACCGGGAACGGGTGGAGTAACGACCGGGATTGGCCGGGCCGAAGGGAGTGAAGCGCTGGGGCAAACGTAGGGTTTGATGCCAACCTGAATGGCCTGAATGTTGTTCGGGTTACTGTCTTTGATCTCCTCGAAACCGACGTTCACGGTCTGCGCATCCATTTCTGAAAGCAAGAAAGCCTGCCAACTCCACGCGGGAACCAACAGCCAGTTGTTGACCGTTATGTTTCTCTTTCTTTGCTGAAAACGAAACGGCTCGGGGAAGCGGGCCGGGACGTCTTCTCCCGCCGCGAAAATGAACCCTGACGGAAACGAACCCTGCGATTCGTGGTAATTGTGCGCGGCCAAGGCGATGTTCTTGATGTTGTTTTTGCACTCGGCGCGACGGGCCGACTCGCGGGCCTTTTGCACAGCCGGTAGCAGCAGGGCAATCAGCACGGAAATAATCGCGATCACAACCAGCAATTCAATCAGCGTAAAGCCGTTGCGAGTACGCCGTTGTGCGCCAGAGGGTTGGGTTCGACTGATAAAATTCGAGTGCATCGCTGATCTCCCAGGCACGGCTCAATGGGGCAAACCACAATGGTTTTGCGCACCCCGAACGCGGCACAGATATATCGTTCCGTGTACACTAAAAAGCGTAGCAGTTTCGCGGCGTTAATGCAATAACATCCGACCGCAGGTCAGTCGCTCGATGAAGCGACCTGTACAGCGCCAACAGCGATTCCGTTGGGCGAGCCGAGGGTGTCAACCCTCGGGTTTTACGCGCTCACATCCCCAGTGCTCGAATAAACGCAAACAGCCCGCCGCAGATGGCGAGAATTCCCAATCCACCGATTCCGTTGATAATGATTGCCAGCTTGCGTTTTCGTGCCGCAAGATCGGCATGTGGTTTTCGCGCGTCGAAATGATGGCCGCAGTCGTTGCAAATGACCGCTTTGACAATCATCGCCCCGATCGTCCCCAGATACCACGGCCACGGGCCGCTGCGCATGCTGTGTCCGCTGCACTTGGGACAACCCCTTCCGCCGCCGCGCCTGGAGGGCGCATTGCCCGGCAGCATTTCGTGACAGAAACGACACTTACGCGCTACGTCCTGAATCATCTCGCCACAGAGCGGGCATTGTTTCATCTGGGGACTTTCAGCGACCGGTCAAAAAACAACCAGCGAAAAACAATCAACGAACAAAGTTACGCCAGCATTCGTACTTTTCGGAATTCAATTGGTGAACGAATACCGGGTTGCGTTTTGGTTTGGCCGGGCGGCGTTCGAGTAACATGCCCGCTTCGCGCGGCGTACGGCCACCCTTGCGAACGTTGCACCGCAGACAGGCCGCCACCACGTTTTCCCAAGTTGTCGGCCCCCCACGGCTGCGTGGCATCACATGGTCGATGCTCAACTTCTGGGCCGAGAAATGCCGTTGGCAATATTGGCAGTGATTTTCGTCGCGGAGAAAAACGTTCCGTCGGCTGAATTTGACCGTCTCTTTTGGAATGCGATCGTAATCGAGCAGCCGCACCACGCGGGGAACCTGGATGGGAAAGTTGACCGCACAAATCCAGTCGGCATCGTCGCCCCACTCCTTCATTTCCAGGCGGAGTTCGCTGATCTCCCGCCAGGACTCGAAGTCGTAGGCCATGTAGGCACCCTCTTCGATGTTGATCACCTCCGCCATTCCCTTCCACAGCAGCGAGAACGCCCGCCGCACGGTGATGACGTGGATTGCGAGATAGACCCGATTCAATGCCAACACGTTGCATTGCATCGCGGAACTTGGTCCAGGCTTCATCGATCGCATGTCCTCTCGAAAACGGAGATGTGTTGCCTACCCGATACGCGTCCTTCCAGTTCTATCACTGCCGAGTTTGTAGCGTTGCCGACGGCCGAGATTTCCCACGGCCAATACGCGGAATATTCTATACGGGCGTTGCGGAGCCGACAACCTGTGATGCGTTTGGATGCTGGGGGTGGTTGGTTTTTTAACGCAAAGGTGCAGAGATCGCAGAGGTGCGCAGAGAAAGGAAAAATAATGAAAGGATTGCGAAGGCGAGGATTTTGCGATGTTCAGAATTCTTCTGGACATCAGGATTGTCTGTGCGACAATGTTCGACAAACGCCGTCTCCTTCCGATGCTGTGTCAGCTAGTTCCCCGTTCGGCGACCTACCGTATTGGCAATGGTAATGACCCATCGACCTATTCCGCATTTTCGCCCTTCGACGCCGCCCGTCACTTCAGACTCTATCGACGCGATAGTTGCTAGCCACGCTGTTGTGGTCGTCCACTTTTGGGCTGAATGGAATGGCGTCGATCCTGTGATGGATTCGCGCATCAGGAACATTCGCAACCACCTGCCGTTCGACATACACTTTGTTTCTTGCAACATCGATGATCCGAGTTGCATTGACCTCACCAAGTCGACCGGCGTCCTGAACATCCCGTTTCTCGCAGTCTACGTTCATGGTCAACAACGTCGAGGCATCATGGGGTTACACGAACCAGATGCGCTCGTGTCTGAACTCAACGATCGCATCAATTTCCTGAAACTCAGTGATGATGGTGGCGATTTTGGAATTGCTCCGATCACCTAACACAGCATTCAACTCGTTCCCAAGCTCCGGCTTGGGAACGCACTTGCCGGAAGCTTTGCTTTCCGTCGAGTGCTCGATTCGCCGGGCCGTTTGTGCTTCGTTCTCTCATTGCGATACAGTGTCCGCTGGAATCCCGTTGGTTGGTTGGGGCAGGTCGTGTCTCGCTTCACTTTTCACATCGTTTGGTTGCTCATCTTCGCTGGTTTCGCGTTGACGCTCCACGGTGGTCCGTACTGGTCGTATCCCATCGCTCTTTTACTCTCGCTGATCGGCGCTGCGTTCGTCACCGCGTATCCGATGGATAATTCGTTACGAAGGACGCTCGGCTGTTTCGGCGCTTTGCTCACGTTTTTTGCGTCAACCCGTTTCATTGCTGAGGGCCTCACGCCGCTAGTGCTTAACGAATCCTCGTCGGTTCTCCTCGTCGGAGCTGCTTGCCTTTGGTCCGCGATATTCCCGCACCGTGACGCATCAAACGTGTCGTCTTGACGTCCGACATCTCTGAAATGAACCAGGAGAAAATCCAATGCGGTTCTCATCGCTCGTCATCCCGGCGGTAGTTCTTATTATCGCCGGTTGTGGCAATGAGACTCCAGAATCTGCCGGCCCGGAAGCCGAGGTTGCCGAAGTGATTCAGCCGGTCGATTTACCGCAGTCGATTGCCGAGTGTCAGGCCCAACGGCTCGAAGTCGGCATGATCGAGTTTCTTCCGTCGGACACGGCCGCCGATGAGTTCCCGTCGTATGAGCTTCCGGCGAATGCGAAGTTTGTCGGAATACTGGAAGTCGATGCGCTCTGTCTGATGGACGATGGCACGCTGGTCGTTTATGACCATCAGGCTGCCGGCAGCGTTCTCTGCAAGGCGGCCGTCAGCGAATCGGCACTTCTGTCCGCGCTGGCCGTGATGCAAGAATTCTACGCGAAGAACGTTTCCGAGGACTCATTCGACGAGGCCGCCGCCATCAAGGTCCGCGACCGTTGTACCGAAATCGCCGGCGGCGAAGAGTGCCGAAGTTTCTTCGTCATGTTGCTCGGCGTCTAATGTCTTGATGCTTGAAAGCCCTGCATGAGCGCCAACAAATCCCCGTTCGATTTCGTCAAACGCAACGGCATCGCAATGCTGGTTGGCATGTTCGTCTGCGGTCTCGTTGGTTACTTTACCGCCGGAGCAGATGGACGCGCGCTGGGGACCGGCATCGGTGTGATCCTCGGCCTCATCGCCAGCGGTCTGGCCGCGAAGGTGCGCGGCTCGAAGTTGTGAAACGCTTGCAAATGATTCGACCAGAAACACAAACAGACACCTCGTTAGTACACGCCGTGCACAGCGCGGCATTTCCAACCACCGCCGAGGCCGATCTGGTTGATGCGTTACGGGCGAACGATCATCTGGTTGTCTCACTGGTTGCGCTGGACGAAGTGCAGCTCATCGGGCATATCGCTTTCAGCCCGGTGACGATTGAGGGTGTCGAACTGGTCGGGCTGGGTCTTGCGCCGGTTGCGGTCTTGCCGTCGCATCAAGGGCAGGGATTCGGCGGACAGTTGATCCGTGCGGGATTGGAGGCATGCCGCGAACTCGGAGTCGATTACGTCGTGGTTCTCGGGCATCCGAACTATTATCCGAGATTCGGTTATGCTCCCGCCTCGACATACTCGCTGGACAACGAATATGGGGCGGGTGATGAGTTCATGGTCATCGAGTTGACGCCGCGTTGCCTGGCGGGACATTCAGGTCTGGTTCAATACGGCGACGAATTCCGAGCGCTGGCGTGACGGCATCCCGGGCGTACGCCGACGTCTCATCGCCTTTCTGATTTTCGCTCAGATTTTCTGCGTGAATCCGGCAGATCGATCTGTTACCATGTCCGCGATTCGACCGGGCTGAGAGTTCGAGTTGCGTTTGATTGACCACCCATGACGAGGCGGTCGAATCGGTTTTGCCAGGGAGCCGCCATGTATCTCGCTCGTGCCATCACGGTTCGGGGACTTGTCCAATTCGGTTGGAAGCAATGCCTGTTATTCGCCGTCGTCTCGTCTACTGTTTGTTATCTTCACGAAGCGCAAATCTTGAAGAATATCGCGATTCCGTTCCTGCCGCTTTCCACGCTGGGAACTGCGATGGCAATCATTCTCGGGTTTCGCAATAACTCCGCTTACGATCGCTGGTGGGAGGCCCGCAAGATTTGGGGCGGGCTGGTGAACCAAAGCCGTACCTGGTCGGCCCAGGTCACAACCTGCATTGCTGCCGGCGAAACTGAAGCGGCCGAAGTCGCCGAGCTGAAGCGGGAACTCGTTCACCGACACATTGGCTACCTCAATGCGCTGCGCCTTCAGTTGCGACAACAGGACGATTGGCAGGAAGTTGCCCGCTTCTTGCCGGAAGACGAACGTAGCCAATTGAGCGAATGGGTGAACCAGTCAACGCAAATCAATGCCCGCAACGCGGCGCGTTTGCGCGACGCCCTGGATCGCGGCTGGCTGGATTCATTTCGACACGTGGCCATGCTCGATACGCTGGAGCAGTTTTACGAATTGCAGGGCAAATGCGAACGAATTAAGAACACGCCGTTACCGCGGCAGTACTCGTTCTTCACAACGGTTTTCGTGTGGATCTTTGTGTTGCTGTTGCCCTTCGGCTTTGTGAAAGAGCTTGGCTGGTGGACGGTGCCGATGTCGGTATTGGTGGGTTGGATCTTCATCGCGCTCGAACAGGTGGGCCGTTATACCGAAGACCCCTTCCAGAACTTCGTACACGATGTTTCGATGACCGCCCTTTGCCGAGCGATTGAAATCGACCTGCGACAAATGCTCGGCGAAACCGAACTCCCGCCCCCCATTCAGCCGGAGCGGAACATCTTAATGTGATGTGCCGACAGGCAACCCGTTGGACGCTCACTTTCCTGCGGTGTTACAATACACAGCAGTTGTTATCGTGACGTCGATTGAATCGGGGGCTATCAGATGGCGTTTCCTGCGGGCCGGGAATTGGGTTGGCTGGTTGTGCTGTTGACGGCGATTGTCGGAAATTCAGCCATCGCCGACGAGGAAAGCGCCGAAGGTGATTTGGCGGCTTACGATGCGCTCGTCAAGCCGGACGACCGCGAGCATTGGTCGTATCTGCCGGTGAAAAAACCGCCGGTTCCGAAAGTTACCCGCGCCGATTGGGTGCGCAATCCCATCGATGCTTTCATTCTCGCGAAGCTCGAAAAGCAGGGATGGAAACCGGCCGCACCTGCGAAGCGACGCGAATTGTTGCGGCGGGTTTATCTCGATGTAATCGGTCTGCCTCCCTCACCCGCCGAGCAGCAACAATTTCTCGACGACGCATCGCCGCTCGCATTCGAGCGCGTTGTCGATGAACTGCTGAAACGAAAAGGATACGGCGAACGCTGGGCGCGGCATTGGCTGGATGTTGTCCGCTATGCCGAAACCAACGGCTACGAACGCGACGCCATTAAGCCGTCGGTCTGGCGATACCGCGATTATGTCATCGACGCCTTCAACAACGACAAGCCGTATAACCGCTTCGTCCTCGAACAGTTGGCGGGCGACGAATTAACCGATGCCAGCAGCGAGACGGTGATCGCTACCGGTTTCTATCGGCTGGGACCGTGGGACGATGAACCGGCCGACCCGCAGCAGGATCGGTCGGACCAGTTGGACGATTTGATTCGAACCACTTCGGAAGTGTTTCTCGGAATGACGCTGGGTTGTGCTCGCTGTCACAACCACAAATTCGACTCGCTGAGCATGCACGACTACTACCGCATGTCGGCCATTTTCGACGGACTGCAGCGACCCCAAAACGGACGAACAGAACTCGATTGGCCGGCCGGTTCGAGCCAACAGGTTGCCGCACTAGCAAAGCGCGATCGCGACATCGCCGCCGCACAGGCGAAGATCAAACAGTTACAGAGTGCGTTTCGAGTGAAGTTTCTTACGGACGGCAACAGCAGTTTACCGCCCGAAGCGTTGCTTGCGATTCGCACCGAACCGGGCAAACGCACTGCGGCGCAAAACACGCTCGCAGGTCAACACACGGCGGCGTTGGAGAAGGAAATTCAAGCCGCCCTGCCGGAAGTGACCCGCAAACAGATCGCCGCCCTCGAACAGAACATCACGCAGCTAAGAAAGACGACTCCCGATTTGCCGCGCGGTTATTTCATGACCGAACCGTCGCCGAAAGTTGCCGCGTCGCATTTGCTGTTGCGTGGTCGTGCATCGAATCCCGGCCCACAGGTGCAGCCCGGATTGCCGACGGTATTGGAAGCGGTACAGCCGCAGTTTCCGCAGTCAACCAATCGTACGACACAGCGCCGGCTGACGTTGGCCGGCTGGGTGGCGCGGTCCGAAAACCCGCTGACCGCGCGTGTGATCGTCAACCGAATTTGGCAGCGACATTTCGGATTGGGGCTGGTGCGCACGCCGAACGATTTCGGCGTGCTGGGTGATCCGCCGACGCATCCGGAGTTACTCGATTGGCTCGCCAACTGGTTCGTCCACGATGCCAACTGGTCGCTGAAACGGTTGCACCGTTTGATTCTCACCAGCAACACGTTTCGCATGAGCAAACAATGGAATGCCGAATACGGCGAAGCCGATCCGACGAATCAATTCTGCTGGCGGTTCCCTTACACGCGGCTCGAAGTGGAAGCGATTCGCGATTCGATGCTGGCGGTGAGCGGAAAGCTGAACCGAAAAATGTACGGACCAAGCACCTATTTGTACGTGCCGAAAGAAGCCCTCGACGGACACAGCGATCCGGGAAAAATCTGGAAGCCGTTCAACGAAACCGAAGCGTCGCGGCGAACGGTGTATGCGTTCATCAAGCGGTCGATGGTGGTGCCGATGCTGGAAGTACTCGACCTCTGCGACAGCACGCGTTCCAGTGAACGACGAAATGTGACCAGCGTGCCGACACAGGCGTTGACGCTGTTCAACGGCGACTTCGTCAACCGCCAGGCGAAACATCTGGCATCGCGATTACAACGTGAAGCGGCCGACAAACCAAACCAACAGATTGAACGCGCCTGGACGCTGGCGTTGTGCCGTCCACCGAGGGCGGATGAATTAAGAATCATGCAGCAGTTTCTCACCAACGAAACGCAGGCGGTGCGCGACGAAGCGAAGAAACGAAACGAGAACCTGTCTGAAACCGACGCGCGACAACGGGCGTTGGTGCAGATGTGCCGGGTGATTTTCAATTTGAACGAATTTGTTTATCCGAACTGATGTGAAGAAACCCCGAAGTTGAGAAACCTGGTTTTTTCAAAAAACCGGGTTTCTGCGTCGCTGCAACGAAAACAATCGCAACAAATGCGGAGCCGGTCGATGAACGACGAATTCTCATCACTTAATCAACTTCCGACAAGCCGCCGTGAAATGCTGCGGAACGTTGGCGGCGGGTTTGCCAGTTTGGCGCTGGTTGATCTGTTATCGCGTGACGGTTTTTTCGCCAGTCGTGCCGCAGCCGCCGAATCGACTTCCGCCGCTGCGCGTCCGTTGCTTGCACCGCAGCCGCCGCATTTCCCCACCAAGGCCAAGCACGTCATCTTTCTGTTCATGAACGGTGCTCCCAGTCAGGTCGATACGTTCGATCCGAAACCGGCACTCGAAAAATACGCTGGAAAACCGTATCAGGGAAAAGCCAAAGTCGGCTCGAACGGCCGGCCGATTGGATACCTCACACCGTCGTTCTTCAAGTTCCGTCCGCGTGGGAAAAGCGGATTGGAAATCAGCGACATCTTCCCGCACACATCGCAGCACGCTGACGACATCTGCGTGATTCGCTCGCTGCAAACCGATACGGCCGCGCATGCCTCGGGCTGCCTGCAGATGAACACCGGCAGCGTGCTCATCGGCAAGCCCAGCTTGGGTTCGTGGATGAGCTACGGGCTGGGAACCGAGAACGCCAACCTGCCCAGTTTTGTGGTGATGACCGATCCGCGCGGCGGGCCGATTGGCAGTGCGTCGAACTGGATGTCGGGCTTCCTGCCGGCCGCCTATCAGGGAACGTTGTTCCGCAGTGGCGGTGTGCCCTTGCTCGATTTGGCGACACCGCCGGGCGTGAGCAACGCAACGCAACGGCGTTCGCTCGATCTGCTCAAGCAACTCAACCAACGACATCGACAAGCATTTGCCAACGAATCGGAATTGAACGCACGGATTCTTTCTTACGAGCTGGCCTACAACATGCAAACTTCGGCCACCGACGTGGTCGATCTGAACAAGGAAGACCGCAAGACACGCGATGCCTACGGCGTGGATGAGAAGCTGACGGACAATTTCGGCCGCAAGTGTCTCATCGCGCGGCGATTGATTGAACGCGGCGTGCGATTCGTGCAGCTGTATTCCGGCGGCGGTCACATCGAAGACACCTGGGACGGCCACAATGACTGTCGCAGCAATCACAAACTGCATGCGGGCGAAACCGACAAACCGATTGCCGCGCTCATCAGCGATTTGAAACGCTCCGGTTTGTGGGAGGAAACGGTGATTGTGTGGGGCGGCGAATTCGGTCGCACGCCGACCAGCGAAGGCGTCGGCAAACCGGGCCGCGACCACAACTGGCGCGGCTTCAGCATGTGGTTAGCCGGCGCCGGCGTCAAAGGCGGACAAGCCATCGGCGCAACCGACGAACTCGGCTTCCTCGCCGTCGACGAACCGCATCACATTTCCGATCTACACGCCACCATTCTGCATTTGATGGGCCTCGATCACGAACTGCTAACCTATTTCTACCGCGGCCTGGAAGAACGCATCACCGGAGTCCGCGGGCAAGTGATTCGAAAAGCGCTGGCGTGACGGCGACAAATCAAAGCTTGAAGCGCAAGCGAATATATCTGGATAATTGATTAGGTTGTGCAACAATGTTGCGTCGTTCCCTCTCTTCGCGACACTGTGTCGCCAAAATCCTGTTGTACGGGCATAGGCACCCAGATGGACATTGACTGGAATCAATTCGAGACACTATTGGCCGAATTGACAACTCGCGAAGTCGAGGCGTTCGCCGCATCACACGCCACTGAGCCGTTCTACGGATTCATGTTCGATTGCAATTCCGATTACGGTCAAATTTTGCTTTGCCTCAACACTGAGGCGGAGCTGCAAGCGGACGCTGAATCAGCCAAGGAGGGGAATCCTGACTTCGATGCTGAGGAGACACTTGAAGGATGGTGTAATTCTCGTCGCTGGAATGCTGGTGATTGGAAATACCAGGGCTTTAATTCCACTGAGTTTGATGATGCCTGGGAGCCATTTGAGACGGTCGTTTCCGATATGTGTATGGACGAAGAGGAAGACGAAGACACGTTCATGACACCGACGCAAGACAAGTTCATGAAATCGGTGTGTCGCGTTCTTATCCGACTAGATAATACAGGGATATTTGACCGTCTGTCGAAGACAGTAGATTTCAAGACGTTTGTGGCAGATCATGACGAACTGGATTCCGAATCGTGGGAACGGCTTGCATCAGTGAGAACGGAATCCGCTCCATAACATCCTAGTAGCAATTGGCAGTTCAACGTCGGTGCATTCGTATAAGGCATTGCCGTAGTAACATTGGATGCGTCAAATCGACGTACCGACGCACCGCGATTGTGTGTATGACGCGAATTCCGACCGGCGCTCTGCCGACGGCGACGAACAGCGGCGTCGATGGCGGAAGAGACCACACCCGAATCGGTGCGTCGGCGCTGCGCTTGGACGCACCCTACACTTGACTCACCAACACGTCATTCCCGCGAAGGCGGGAAGCCAGCGAACCGGCCAACAGGGCGGAACGATCATCGACTTGCCCACGTCGCCCCAATCCGTTCCGGACGGTTTATGTCGCGACGAGTGGATTCCCGCCTGCGCGGGAATGACGCACGCGACTACAACGAGCGAACAGTGGCCTACCGATAAACGGAGCGCTCCCCTAGCGGGTCGCGGCTAACCGGCGAGTACTTCCTTACAGCGCGAAGAAGGTTGAGAAGAACACGCCTTCGCGTTGCAGGGTGCGGTCGTCGGACCAGGTCTTGATGCCCTGCAGTTGGATGTAGGTGCGGCGGCCGACTTTGCGTTGGTACCGTAGACCGCCGCCGTAGACGGCTTCGCCGGCGATTTCTTCCCAGACGATTTCGGGGATGAACGATTCGTCTTCGTGATGGCGGAACAATTGCACGCCGAGCGAGACGCCGATGGTGTCATCGACTCGCGCGCCGCGGGAAACCTGCACCAGCGGGTTCACTTCAAACGTGCTGCGGAGACGGTCGAAGTTGCCGCCGCTGATTGAATTCCAGCCGCTGGTTGCTTTGAAGGCGTTGCAATAAAAGATGGCACGTTCGATGCCGGTTGCGCATTGGAATGAGTTGCTCGGCACGCGATTGAGGTTACTTTCCAACACGTACAATTGCCCGTCGCCCCGGCTGCCGGCATCTTCCCACTTCGAGAGAACACGGCCGGCCAGCGAATAGGGACCGAAGAACTTCGTCGCGCTCAGCGCGGCATAGTAGGCGTCCAGATCGGCCCCGCCGCTGTTGTGCGCGGAGGCGAATGTCGATTCGATTAACGCGTGCCGATAGTCGGCCGTGGTGTGAATGCCGGCGACATCGAGATTCGCCCCGCCGAAACCATCGACGTCGTCGAAGCCGTAAAACAGTTGGACGTTCAGATTGCTGAGACGGCCGGGCATGATTGAGTTCTTGTTAACCGCAATGCCGATGATGTCGTCGTTCATCAGCAGGTTGTTGTGCAACACGAACGGAAACTTGCCGACGACGACGTGATAATCGCGGGGCGTGAATTCGTAGTCAATCAGCCCGCCAAAAATGCTGCGCAACTCGCCTTCAAACCACCAGCGATCGGGGACGCCGGTGGAGTTATTCTGATAACCGGAGGGATTGTTGAACTGATAGAACGAGCCGCCGGAGTTCTTTTCGCCCAACGGACGAAACTGCATGTGAAACCGTTCGGTTCCGGTCAGACGGAAATCGATGTCGAGAAGTGCCTGATGTCCAACGCCATCGGTTCGTTGGCCGGAATCTTCAACGGCCACTCCGAACAGTTCGTAACTGCCGTACACAACCAATCGCGGTTCCCACTGAGAACCGTTCTCGCCGAACCACTTCAATCCGGGGCGCGGGTGGATGGCGTCGGCTCCGAGGAATTCGGCGAACGCAGTCAGCGGGCGTGGTTTCTCCCACGACTCGGGCAGCCGCAGGAAGTCGTAATGCTCG
Organism: Planctomycetaceae bacterium; assembly: GCA_018699955.1. Lineage (GTDB taxonomy): Bacteria > Planctomycetota > Planctomycetia > Planctomycetales > Planctomycetaceae > JABISG01. The sequence goes on from JABISG010000116.1 coordinate 91,908, forward strand.
TCGCAGTCTGCGGGCGGCCAGTTCAGCCGGTCGCCTTCCGGCTCGTACAGATACGACCCGCCGTGGTTCCATAATTCCTCGGCCAGCGGTGGCAAGGGTTCGTCATCGTCGGTCGAGGGGACGGGAGTATGTGCGGAGTCCTGCTCGTTCTGCGGGTCAGGCAGCGGTGGCAAATCGAGTTTCGGCGGTTGAACTCCTGCCTCATCAATCGCGTCGTCAAATGCCGTTTCAACAGGAATTGCAACAGGCCGAAATGCTGGAGGCGCGAGACGTTCCTTCCCCCTGCGAATTGGCGATGCGGCTGACGGGCCTGTTTCGGCGGTCCGGATTGATTGCGCGGAATTCCGGGGCGGGCGAATCAGGCCGAAGGGTTGTTGATTGGAATTCGTCGCCGGTGGGGTGCTTTTACCGATTGCATGCCACTTTCCGAATTCACTGACAGATGTGCGACCTGTGTTGGAAGGTGGTTCGATCAACTGCGCGCAGAGGGGCGAGACAGTCAGGATGGTCCAGACTGTGATTAGCGGAATCAGTTTGTTCGGTGCATGCTGCATCAAACGGTTACTTCTGTTGTCGTGCTTTGCCAAGGAAGAATGGTAGTCGCTCGTGCGGTGTGACTTCGATGATGGATTGGTGGCGATCGATTTCGACGACTTCCAGCAGGTGTTTTAAGTGCGGTGTGCCGATGCGGTCGAACAGTGCCGGGGGGAAGTGCCGGAAGTTCAATTTCACATCGAGCCGGTAATAGCCGGGCCGATCGGGCAGGCGGATCGGGTAGACCTGACCGAGTGTTTTCAAAGGGGGCAGGCTGGACTTGGCCAGTCGAAATGTCGGCGGACGTCCGAACGATGCCGGCACACCTGCTGCCGGCCGCAGAATGTTGAGCGGAGTGAGGTGGCGATTGACCGCCAGCGTCACCGGGCGTTCGGTTCCGCGTGCCGTCAATGCGACGAACTTGCTTTGCATGTTCAACAGATGCCGATCGTAATGTAGTTTGCCCCGTTCGACATAGTGGCTGTGTGCGTCGCGGAGGTCGCCGTTGCGATCCAGATCGCCCGACCGAAACACAACGCAACCGGCCGCATCGGTCAGAGTGATTTCGACCCACGCCTGGCGCTCGGCGGTGAATCCGGTGGGGAAGTTGTGTCCCGACAATTTACTGACGACATCGACGCGAACTTTCACGCGGTCACCAGCCGCTGCCCGACCGGGTGCCTTCACGCAAATGTCGGCCGCGTTTTTTAGTAACTCGTATCGATGCTCGCGGGCGATCTTGAGTTGTCGGCGGTTACGGCGACGTAGTTGATTCAACGTCTTGCGGTGATAGGGCGAGAGCCGGCTTTCATCGCGGTAGTCAATTTCGTACATCCAATCGAGTTTTTCGGGGAATTCGGTATCGGGCAGCATCGAGTAGTCGGGACCGGCAAAACTATGATTGGAAAGCCGTCGTAGCGGCAGGCGTTTTGGATCGATTCCGGGAACCCGAGCCGCCGGCCCGAGCGGCCGATCATCGTCGGCAATGGCGACTCCGGGGATTGGTCCCATGTGACATTGTTGACAGGTGACGCCCTGTTTGGCGGCCGGGCTGTGTTGCCATTCGCTGAAGGCTTCTTCCAGTCGAACACCTTGCGGGCTGGTGACATCGTGACACATCCCGCAGAACGACGACTGCTTGAGATACTTGTTGCCCGCCGAGAGGTGCGTTCGATGTTCGGTCGGCGTTGGATCATTGAACGGGCCGAACATGCAGGTTTCGAGAAGTTTGCCCGGCAGGATCGCCTGACGGACATTTGATTTGTAATACGGCCGGGTCATACGGTGACAGACGACGCAGGTCACGCCTTCCATCGACAGCCGGGATCGATTGACGTTTCGCCGCGAGCCGTTTTCTCCCAATGCCGTTCCTAACGGTGTATGACAACGCACGCAGAACGTTCCGATTGTTCCCGAAGTCCGTTCGACGAGCGTGAGGTTGAATGCTTCCATGACGGGACTGTGCTGCGCGTAGGCGTGCATCGACCGCGACCATTCGGTGTACTGTTTGGGGTGACAGACCTTGCATTCTTTGGCCGAGGGAAAATCAATTTCGAGCAGCGGTCGCGATGAGCAGCCGTCGGGCAATTTGTATTCGAGCGCGCCGCGGGCAATCCAGTTTCGCACGGCGGCCAACTGCTTACCGGTTAGCCACTCGTTCGGGTCTTCGGGCATCTCGGGTTCATCCGGCAGATTGGAATTGCGATCGCCGTTGTGATTCCAGAGCAGTTGCGTGAAGAATGCGGATTCGTCGGGTCGGCCGGGAACGACCAGGCGTTTGCCATCGGCCGACTTCGCATCAATGACGGCCTGGTAACTGGTGAGGTCGGTCTCTTTGGTTCCCGAACGGTGACAGCCGGCACACTTGACGGCGAGAATGAGATAGACATCGGGCCAATCGGGGTCGAAGGGATGTTCGACGTTGCGCACCGTGTACGGGGCGGCCATCACCGGTGCCGGCTCCATGAAGAAGGAGACCGACAACACGCCGACGTATGCGAAGAATGATGTCAACGCGCCGAAGCGCGGGAAGAGCCGCTTGGGCATGCCTGGACTCCGTACCAGAACGGTCGGCAACCGGGGGGTTGTCGGCCGCGGCAAGTGGGGTATTTGAAAACAGTCGCTGCGTGAGTGGGAAGAAGAGAGGGGATGGAGTCTGAATGAATGCAGAGAATTGGGGCAGGGCCACAATTGTTGATCGAACAAAAGGCCAGAACGACTTCGCCCGGTTCGCCTTACGAAAGGCAGGTTACCGCGATTGACCTGCTGCATGACGAACAGACGTTGCCGCCCTAGCGACTTCGATAATCTGCGATTCGCCTATTGCCGTCGCAATCCGAACTTCGCGCCTGATCGAAACCGGCGGCGTTTACAGCAAGTCGTCCGAAAACCCTCTGACGGGTCACGTCAACACTTGCCCGAAAGTGTCACGAACAACCGCAACCGGGTTTTCGGACGTGTTCAAGTTTTCGGCCCATCGCAAAATTGCCGATTGTATCGACGAGGCGAGGTGGTGTCGGTTACGATGGGGGGCGAGTGATTTGTCCAGTTTGAAACCGGCGGCAGCCCGCTGTTGATTGCATGCAATTTTGAAGAGGCAATGGGGACTATGAAGGCGAAACAGGTCAGATTCGCAGGTTTGTTGGCAGTGGCTGCATTCGCTTGTATCTTCGCTGGTTGTGGTGGAGAGACCGAGACAGATTCAGCCGACAAAGCCGCCAGTCAGCCTACGGAGTCGGATCAGCCAACCGTCAGCAGCAGGCCGAAGTTCGCGCCGTTGGATCTGGAGGCCGGTTCGAGCGGCGGTGACGGCTCGTCGAAACCCCGCTTGACCGGTGCGGCGAAGACGGCGGCCGTCAGGCGGAAACTGCGACCACTGATGCGAGGTCAATGGAATGGCACCATCTCCCAGAAGGCGGGCGTCGAGAAGGTCAACTGGATTTACGATGTGAAGACCGACGAGGCGCATCCGGGGTTGAAGATGACGACGAAAACCGGCGGCTATCTGAAGGAAGGACGTCTGACCTACCTGCCGGACGAGGAGAAGTTCCAGTTCACCGTCACAGAGAACGGCGGTGCCGAGTTGGTGTTTCTGGGGGAATACTCTGAAGAGCCCCACGATGTGGTCGATGGCGTCGAAACCAAGATTGTGCAGCGGGCGTTCAAGCTCGAACTGAAACGCGAGGCGGATGAGCCAAAACACAAGTTGGTGAAAGTCGTCTTCAATCAGCTGCGTAACCGTCGCTATCTGCTGGAGTTGTACGACAAGCGCGACCGACGATTCGACACGATCAATACGATGATGGAAGGAGAGTCGTTCGGCGTCAGCGAAGATTATGGCGAAAAGGAGTGCATCATCTCGCAGGGGTTGGGAACGATTTCGATCCCTTACAAGGGCAAGACCTACTGGGTTTGCTGCTCGGGGTGCAAGGCGGAGTTCGATGCCGATCCCGATAAGTGGATCGCCAAATACGCCGCCCTGAAAAAGATGGAGAAGTAGGGCGAGGCATTTCCCATTGACGAGGTCGCTGGGAAGTTTGCGAACCAACCCTCAGCCGACTTGCAGCGAACCCGGCGGCATGCGACGATTCGACTTTCTGGCATATGCCTCCCTGAATGTGAGAGCGTCGAGATGGCCGAAGGGCTGATTGAAGAGCAGGCGGAATTCGATGATTTGTGCGCGCAGATTCGCGAGGCGGGAATCGTTGCGTTCGATACCGAGTTCGTCACCGAAGACACTTATCGGCCCGAGTTGTGTCTGCTGCAACTGGCGACCGACCAAATCAGTGTTGCGGTCGATCCGTTTCGCGTCGAGCGGTTGGACGCCTGGTGGGAGTTGATGGCCGACGATGAGACGACGGTTGTCGTTCACGGCGGGCAGGCGGAAATTAAGTTCTGCTTGGCGCTCGGCGACGCGCGACCGCGGAAACTTGTCGATGTGCAATTGGCCGAAGGGCTGCAAAGCACCAGTTATCCGCTCGGTTATGAAGCGCTGGTTCAACGGGTGCTGGGCGAACGCGTCAGCGGGAAAGAAACCCGCAGCGACTGGCGCCGCCGTCCGTTGTCGGCACGCCAGATTGTTTACGCGCGGGAAGATGTCGATCACGTCTTGCCCATTTGGAATCGGCAGCGGAAATCGCTTGAGCAGTTGGGGCGGCTGGAGTGGTTTGACGCCGAAAGCGAGCGTTTCATCGACGACGTCGAAGCGGAACACAACCGAAAAGGCGCCGATCGTTTGTCCGGTTTGCACAAACTTCGCCCCCGCGAATTGGTCGTCGCGACGGCTTTGGCCGATTGGCGCGATGCCGAGGCCGCCCGGCTGAACAAGCCGCTGCGGCGGATGCTGCGCGACGATCTCATCATTGAATTGGCACGACGTCAGCCGAAAACGGTCGGCCAGTTGATGGAAACGCGCGACATGAACCGCAGCAACTATCGGCGATCGGCCGATGCGATGGTCGCCTGCATTCAGCAGGCGGTCGCTATTCCCGATGACCAGTTGCCGCGCCGCGAGAAGGGGCGTGCGTCGCGAAAGCGGGACGAGGAGCAGGCGTTGGGCCAGCTGCTGAATATGGCCTTGTCGAACCGATGTGCCGAAGCCAATGTTTCGCGGCAACTGATTGGCACCAGTGCCGATCTGCGTCAGCTGGTGCGGTCGCATGTCTTTGGCGATTCCAACGGACCGTTACCGCGTTTGGCAAGCGGATGGCGGGCGGAAGTGTGCGGCAACCTGCTGACCGACCTGCTCGACGGCAAGGTGTCGTTACGCGTGGCCGATCCGGAGTCGGATCACCCATTGGTGTTCGAGCGGTTCAATCCGGAATCGGACTGACGGCCGGCTCAATCGGTCGTGATCGCGCTTCACGGCAACACTCGATGCCGGAATGTCGAATATTTGGCTGAGATTTGATCGCCAAAAGTCGATAGTTCCGAGAATCCCTGGCTGGATTGCAATTTAGTCGATTTTTTTGTTGACATTTTACGCGTTTCCCTCAAAAATCGGGAAGCTGAAATGATTTCAGTCCAGCCCCGGTTGTCCCAACCAATTTGATCGCCATTTGAAGCTTTATGCCAACGATTTGTCGACTGGAAGAGTCGAAAATCTGTTTCCTCGCAAAAGCAACTTGGCAACAACGGTGACGGGAGGGGTTGACGTGAGCAATCGTCTGCCAACTTGTTTGTAAGTTGTTTTGCATCTATGTGTTACGGCGACCGCTTGCTCCGTCATATGCAGTCAATTGAGTGGTAATGGAAACTGTTCGCAACTTTGCTGTTGAACGACACCAACTGACTTTGCCTGATTTTTATTTTTCTGAATTTTGGAGTACGTGGAATGTCGTTGCAGTTCGAGGCCTATCCCGACCTCACAGCACCCTCGGGAATTGATGAATCGGAATACATCGGCGATTTTGACATCCGCGGCGATGACGAACATTACCAAGAACTCGGCGTTGCCCCGCTCGATGCCACGGAAGCCAAACCGGGCTCGACGGACAAGGTGGTGATGCTGGCAGCACGTTACGCCGCCGGCCTGCCGCTGTGGCACGACGACGACTGCTACGATCACGGTCCCGGCGGCTTCCCCGAAGACGACGAACTCGAGTGACCGACTGCAGAATGTCATCTCGACAAACTGATGACGGCTGTCGGCGTGTGACTTCACGCCGGCAGCCGCTCTCGTTTACCCTCTTGGTCCCCCCCCGACTGCGTTTTCGCGGTTCCCCTGTTGCCGGTCGCTGCATGGACGCTGATGCCCAATCACCGAATGGCGGTTGAATGGCGCGAGAATTGCACATCAGTATGAGACAACCGGCATCGACTGCCACCACCGTTACCGACGCGTGTCGGCATGATGGAAATTACAAGCCCGTTTGAAAAAACAACCAACCGAAGAGAGAATGAGGAGTTCAACAGATGCCCATCGCACCGGCATTACGGAGAGCCGGCGTTCCAAGTCAAACACACCGAATGGATCGCGACGAAGTTCTCCTGCAGCAAATTGACGCCAAAACGTATCGCCAGGTCCAGGATCTCGACGTTGCCTGCGAAGGCGACTGCGTTGTTGTGACCGGCCGTAGCCGAACCTATTACGTCAAGCAATTGGCAACACAGGCCCTGCAGTCTTCGTCCCCCGACATCAGAATTGCGAACGAAATCGTCGTCGTTGCCAGCTGAAGTCGCAGCACTGCCCCGCCATCCCACCACGACACGCCTGCCCGCTCATTCATCGCGCCCGCCAATTTAGCGGGCTTGCGCGCGAACGCAAGACATTCCCAGGCTTTCCCACAATCGTTGCAGACAGGATGTTTCGTGCGTAGAATTGCACGCACGTACTGGCAGCCTCCGTCCGTCGCCGCTATTGGGAGTTCCCTGTGAACGTCAACCAGACTGTCATCAGCACGTCCCCCGAAAATCGAGAGACTCCACTGGCTGACGTACAGGGCTGGGTCACTCCCAGTCGCTGGTTTTTTGTCCGCAGCCATTACGAAGCCCCCGAAGTCGATCTCGACTCTTGGGAAGTTTCGGTTGCCGGTTGTGTGGAACGACCGCTCGCCGTGAACTGGGAGCAGTTGAATTCGCTGCCGCAGCAATCGGTCTTCTACACGATGGAATGTGCCGGCAACGGCCGGTCGTTTTTGCACCCCGCCGTCGAGGGCGTGCAATGGAACGCCGGAGCCGTCGGACATGCCGAGTGGTCGGGCGTGCCGCTGAAGTACTTGCTCGACGAGGCCGGACTGCAACCCGATGCCGTCGAAATTGTGTTCTCCGGAGGCGACTTGGGCGTGGAAAAGGGATACGACGAGCCACAACCCTACGCCCGTAGTTTGCCGCTGGAAAAAGCGCTGCACCCCGATACGCTGTTGGCGACGCGAATGAACGGGGAACTGCTCGAACAGAGTCACGGCTTCCCGGTCCGTTTGCTGGTTCCCGGTTGGTACGGCGTTGCCAGCGTCAAATGGCTCAAAAGCATCGAAGTGGTCAGCCAACCGTTCGACGGGTACTTTCAGACGGTCAAATACACCATCCAGCGCGAAACCGGACGTGGCATGCAGTCGGAAGTGGTTGGTCCGATGCCGGTCAAGTCGGAGATGATACGCCCCACCGCCGACGCAACGCTCGGCATCGGTGCCAATCGAATGTTCGGTATGGCCTGGGCCGGAGAAGAAGCAGTCGAGGCAGTCGAAGTGAGCGTTGACGGCGGCGAAACCTGGCAGCGGGCAGAACTGAACGGGCCACGCGCACCGTACTCGTGGACGCTGTGGGAATACCTGTGGGAGGTCGCCGTCCCCGGCGAATACGAGTTGATGTCGCGGGCAATTTCCACAGGAGGCCGCATTCAGCCGACACAGCACGATCCGAACTTCAGTGGCTACCTGATCAACTTCAGCCGGAAGACGACGGTCCACATCGAAGCGGAACAACAAAGCCACGATTTGCTGGGCGATTGGAAATCACTGCGGCACGAGATGACCGAAGTCGCCCGCGCTCGCGCCGGTATGCCGCTCGATGCCGAAATGGAATTCAGCAGCGGCGCCGGCATTTGACAGACTGCAGAAAACGAGGCCGCCAACGCGAAGTGGCACGGCGCAGCAGATTTCGAGAACGAGTATCGAATACCAATGTTGAGCGTTGATGAAGCCTTCTCCGCAATTCTGGCTGCCGTCGAAACTTCCGCGCCGGAACCGACGGCACTTGCGGATGCGTTGGGGCTGACTCTCGCTGACGATATTATCAGCGACATCGACTCGCCACCGTTCGACAAATCGCTGATGGATGGTTTCGCCGTTCGTGCAGAAGACGTGACCGGCGGCAAGGCGACGCTCCGTGTCATCGACGAAGTGATGGCCGGAAGTTTGCCGTCGAAGGTGGTGCGGCAAGGCGAAGCGACGCGGATTATGACCGGCGCACCAATTCCCGAGGGTGCCGATGCCGTCGTCCGCGTTGAGGAAACCAGTTTCAACGCCGAGAACGGCACCGTCGAAATCTCCAGCCCGTCAACCTCCGTTGAGTCCAATTTGATGCGTCGCGGGACGTCGATGCGACGCGGCGACCGCGTCTTGCCTGCCGGACGAATATTGAGGCCGCAGGAGTTGGGAGCGTTGGCGGAATTGGGGGTTCACACCGTGAATGTCCGGCCGCGTCCAACTGTTGCCGTACTGGCAACCGGCGATGAACTCGTCCCAGTCGACCAAACGCCGGGGCCGGGTCAGATTCGCAATTCCAACGAGACGATGCTCGTCGCCCAGATTCGCCGTGCCGGGGGCGAACCGGTCCCGTTGGGTATCGCCCGCGACAATCGAAAAGACCTCGGCGAGCGGATTGCCGCTGGGTTACAGTGCGACATGCTGTTGCTTTCCGGCGGCGTCTCGGCCGGCAAACTCGATCTGGTTCCGTCGGAACTCGAAGCGGCCGGCGTGGGGCAGGTCTTTCACAAAGTTCGTGTTAAACCAGGCAAGCCTGTTTGGTACGGCAATATGGAGATGCCCAACGGCCCCTGCCGTCACGTATTCGGGTTGCCGGGGAACCCGGTGAGCAGTCTCGTCAGCTTCGAGTTGTTCGCGCGAACCGCGATTCGTAAGCTGATGGGCATCGAGCCGGCGGCGCCGAAGGCGGTCCGCGCGCGAATGGTGGCAGCTCATATTGCCCGCGGAGACCGTCCGACGTATCATCCCGCCCGCTTGGAATTGAGCGGAGAAGGCGCAGTCGTTCGCCCGGTCGCATGGCAGGGGTCGGCCGACTTGCGATCGACGGTCGAAGCCAATGCGATGATCTTGTTTCCCGCCGGCGACCAGGACTATGCAGCGGGCGACACGGTCGAAGTTTTCTGTTGGGACGACCTTTCCTGACCGCCTGAAAATGTTGGATCACGCGGTGCAAAGCCCACGGGCCGCGCCCCGTGGGAACTCGAATTGTCCAAGGACGGACGAAACATGACGACAGAGACAATGCCCGCACAACCGCAACGGCTTCGGTCGACTCCCGAGAACGAACCGACCGTCAAAATGATCATCGCCTCTGCACGATCGGCACCCGTTCGTGGGCCGGCGCGTGGTGCATGGTTGTTGTCGTTGGTGACGGGAATCTTGTTGTTAATGAGCTTTCCCCCGCTCGACTGGGGACCGTTGGCTTGGGTCGCGATCGTTCCACTTGTGCTGCTGGTGCGAATTCCCACTCGCACAAAATGGATGTACCGCGCGGTCTACGGTGGCGGTTTCGCGTTCACGCTCATCGCCCTGCAATGGATGCGATTGGCCAGCGCGCCGATGTACTTCGCCTGGTTGGCGTTGGCCCTGTATGTGGCGATGTATTTCCCGCTGTTCGTTGCTTTGTCGCGAGTCGCTGTGCATCGCTTTTCTATTCCATTAACGCTGGCGGTGCCGGTGGTTTGGGTTGGACTGGAATTCGCGCGGGCCTACATGCTCACCGGCTTCTCATGGTATTACCTCGGTCACACGCAATACCGCTGGGTTGAGTTGATTCAAATCAGCGACGTCGTTGGCGCGTACGGCGTGAGTTTCCTCATCGCGATGTTGGCAGCTTGTCTGGCGGGGTTGTTGCCGGTGTCGTTGCTGTCACGATTGAAACTGCTGGTCCCCGGCGAAGAACAACCGCTGCTGCATGCCGAGCAAACATCGTTCTCCCGCCGCGCAATCAGCGTGACGGTTTGCATCGCCGTCTTCGCCGCCGTTTTGGGTTACGGTTTCGTTCGCCGTGGCCAGGCAAACTTTGTCGAAGGCGCGCGAGTTGCATTGGTGCAGGGCAATTTCCCACCGTCATTCAAGCACGATCCCACACAAGCCAGCCGCCGCAAAATTTTCGAGACACATCACAATCTGACCGGCATGGCCGTGAAGAAACACCCGGTCGATCTGATCGTGTGGCCCGAAACGATGTACCGTGCGCCGTTGATGGTCGCCTCGCCCGATCTGGGTGACGAGCTATTGGCAAAGCAGTCTCCACCCGGCGTGAGGGCCGAAGACTGGCGTCGCTCACTCGTGCCGAAAGTCCTGTCGAATATGAGCCGTCAGTCGGGCGCCGCAATGATTATCGGCATCGAAACCTGGACTGCCGATCGCGAAGGATTTCGCCGTTACAACTCGGCGGCATTCTCCCGACCCGACGTGGGACTGACCGGACGGTACGACAAATTGCATCGCGTCATTTTCGGCGAGTACGTTCCCTTGCAGAAGGAAGTGCCGCTGATGGCAGCTCTTTCACCCATGCCGATTCAGTTCCAACTTTCGAAGGGAAAGACGGCTTCGGCCTTCGAGTACAAAGGCATGCGATATGCGCCGGTCATTTGCTTTGAAGACACCGTCCCGCATCTCATGCGGGGAATTGCCAAATCGACGGCCGACCCGCAAACGGGCAAGCCGGTCGATTGTTTCGTCAACCTCACCAACGACGGCTGGTTTCACGGTTCGAGCGAACTCGACCAACATTTGATAACCGCACAGTTTCGCTGCATCGAAACCCGCACGCCAATGGTCCGCGCGGTCAACACGGGCATCTCGGCCATCATCGATGGCGACGGCGTCGTCGTCGAGCCGGACGATTTCATCGACGGCGATGGCAAGGGGCGCAACTCGATGCGCGATTCGAAGACCGGCCAATATCACAAGCAACTCAACGCAGCCATCGTCAGTACCGTCCCGCTGGATGACCGCCGCAGCGCCTACGTCGTGTGGGGCGACTGGTTCGCCGGCAGTTGCGGCCTGATGGCCGGTTTTGTCTTCATCGGCGGGCTGATTCCCCGCCGCCGCCGCGAAACAAATGTGGCGACCGACGAAAGTTGATGCGAGTTTTTCCAGTCCCCACTGTCTTTCTCTGCGTCCCTTTGCATCTTTGCGTCAAAACTCAAAGCGGTGAACGCACCGACAGAATGCCTCGCTGCCAACTGAATCTTGCTCAAAGTCCTGAAATCGCCTAGACTGAGGGATCAGAAAACATTGCGCGGTTTGACAGCAGTTTTCGGTTAGAGCCGAGCTGTGTGAATCGTCATTGGTATTGAAGCGATTGATGAAGCGGAGAGTTTTCGACGGGAACAGTTCCACCGAAAAGACGGTTTGCTGTTCGCGTCGCGAGTCAAAACGGGTCAGCCTGGGGAGAAAAGCTATGGCGAGACGTTCGATGCATTGGTTCCGGATGATTGCGGTCGGGGCGTGCGTGTTTGCCCTCGTTGCTCCGTCGCAGGCTGCCGACAAGAAGGATGACGACTACTACGAGCTGATGCGTGTCTTCGTCGATACGTTCGAGCAGATCGACCGGAACTACGTCAAAGACGTCGATCGCCGCGAGCTGATGGAAGCGGCCATCAAGGGCATGCTGGCCAAGCTCGATCAGTATTCCTCTTACATCAGCAAGAAAGATCTGGCCCGGTTCACACAGGAAGTGGAACAGGAGTTCGGCGGGATTGGCATTCAGGTCAGCCTCGATCCGAAGACGAACCGGCTGACCGTGATGACGCCGCTACCGGGAACGCCGGCCTACAAAGCGGGCGTTCGTGCCGGCGATGTCATTATGGAAATCGAAGGCAAATCGACCGAAGGATTCCAGATTGATGATGCCGTTAAATTGCTCAAAGGCAAAGCGGGCCAGAAAGTCACTCTTGGTGTGAAGCACGTCGGTGCCGATGACGTGGTGACGCTGGAGATGAAGCGGGCGATCATCAAAGTGGCGACCGTTCTGGGCGACAAGTACAACGCCGATTCCACCTGGAACTTCTGGCGCGACGAAGAACAAAAAATCGGCTATATCCGGCTCAGCCATTTCAGTCGACATAGTGCCGAGGAATTGACGGCCGCCCTCAAAACACTGAAAGCGGGTGGCGTGAAAGGGCTGGTCCTCGATCTGCGATTCAATCCCGGCGGATTGCTTTCGCAGGCGGTGAAGATTTCCGATCTGTTCGTCGAGAGCGGAAAGATCGTCAGCACCAAGGGACGCAACACCCCGGAACGCACCTGGAATGCCAAGAAACCGGGAACGTACAGCGATGTCCCGATGGTGATTCTGGTGAATCGTTACAGCGCTTCGGCGAGTGAAATTCTGAGTGCCTGCCTGCAAGACCACAAACGAGCAGTCATTGTCGGCGAGCGAACCTGGGGCAAAGGCAGCGTCCAAAATGTCATCAATTTGGAAGACGGGGCCAGCGCACTGAAACTGACCACTGCCAGCTATCACCGCCCCAGCGGGAAGAACATTCACCGCTTTCCCGGGGCAAAAGACACCGACGAGTGGGGCGTGATGCCCGACGAAAACTACAAGCTTCGTTTCACGAACGAGCAGTTGAGAGACTATCTCGATTACCGTCGGGAACGCGACGTGCTATCGAAAGAGGGGCCGCCGAAAAGCGACTTCAAAGATGAACAACTCGCCAAAGCGCTCGAGTTCCTGAGCGGAAAGCTCGGCAAAGATGCGGCGGCGGAAAAGAAAACCGAGAGTGACAAGAAGACCGACGCGAAGACGTCTTCCACCGCACCGAAGAAGACCGCCAAGGCGATCAAGCAAACGGCTGCGGCTCGACGCTTCGAATCACTGAGGCGCGCGATGCGGGCAGCCACTGTGAAATATCGCGTCTATGTCGGCTCGGCCTCGTAAATCTCGTCCACGTGGCAAACGAAACGATCGTTATAAGAGAAGTTCAAACTCCGCGGCCGGAAACTTCGTGTTCCGGCCGTTTTTCTTTGGGACGAAGACGTGGCTGATTCCCCCGCCGACACCACCACCGAATTGCTGCTGGCGATTGAGTCGTCGTGTGATGAAACGGCTGCTGCCGTTGTCGATCGTGATTTGAACGTGCTCTCGAACGTGGTCGCCTCGCAGGCTCAACTGCACGAGCGATTTGGTGGTGTGGTTCCGGAAATCGCTTCGCGGGCTCATCTTCGTGCGGTGCTGCCGGTGATCGATGAAGCGCTGTCGAAAGCGGATTGCCGGCCGACGGACCTGACGGCAATCGCCGTCGTTACGCAACCGGGTCTGGTTGGATCGCTGTTGGTGGGGCTGACAGCGGCGAAAACGCTGGCGGCCGTGCTGAAGATTCCGCTGATTGCCGTCAACCATATCGAGGCTCATTTGTACGCCTGCCGGATGGCGGCCGGCTTCGATGTTTTCCCGGCTGTTGGATTGGTCGTCAGTGGTGGGCATTCCAATCTGTACCATTGCAAAGCGGCCACCGATTGTGAACTTGTCGGCTCGACGATTGACGATGCGGCCGGCGAAGCGTTCGACAAGGTGGCGCAGATGCTCGGGCTGGGTTATCCCGGCGGACCGGCCATCGATGTTGCGGCCCGAAACGGGAATCCGAAGGCGTTCAAATTCCCGCGGACGTTTCTTCGCGAAGAACGGCTCGATTTCAGTTTCAGCGGATTGAAAACAGCCGTTCTGTATGAGGTGAACGGCATTCCCGGCAGTCATTCTGCCCCGCCGCCGGAATTGACCGAGCAACGCATTGCCGACGTCGCTGCGAGCTTTCAGCAGGCTGTTGTCGATGTGCTTGTTGCAAAATGTCGGCAGGCGGCTCGGCAATGCGGCGTTAAGCGGCTGTTGGTCGGTGGCGGTGTTGCGGCCAATTCGCAGTTGCGGCAGGGGTTAGACGAGCTGCAGCGCGAAGAGGGCATCGAGGTGATCGCCGCACCGATGGAATACTGCACCGACAATGCGGCAATGGCTGCCATCGCTTGGGAACTGTACGGCGAATCCCGTTTCGCGGCGCTCGATGTCGATGTCACCCCCGGGCTGGTGCGGCGCGGGCGACGATAGAAATCAATTCCCGTTGCCGCCATTGCCACCAACTCCGGGGTTGCCGGTTGGGTTGCCGCCGTTGTTGACGAAGCTGAAAGTGAAGACGTCGGTGAGTGCGGTGAAGGCCGGGGTGGTGGTGATGCGGACGTAACGACGGTCGCCGGAAACGACGGCCATCGCGTTGTTGGTTACGCCTTCGGAGAGGACAGAGATGACCGGCCGAAAACCCACGTTGCCAGCTCGGCCCAACTGTTGACGCGACGCTCCGAATCGCTGTCCTGCCAGCCGCGAATCGGGATTGAGCCGTCCGGTCATTTGCAACAGGGAACGGCGACGGGGGACTCGCTGCGATAGCTTGGCACCGTTGTCGCGGCGGCGGGCCGGTGCCAACTCGGTTCGGCGGCCCTGTTTCAAGGCAAGTCGAATGACCTTCTCGCGACGGTCGAACACGATGGGGTACTTGCGAACGGTTTCTCGTTCGGTACCCTGGTAGCGGATGACGACCAGTTGGGCGCGTCGGCCGACGATGTTGCCCCAGACGTGTTTGATTCGCAGCCGATAGTTGCCCGGGACTCCGCGCGGGCAGGCGTATTCTTCGTAACAATTGTCCTGAGTGGGGCCATATCCGTCGTGCATCAACACGCCGCCGCCGCGCGATTGCGGGTTATCGAACGAGCAGATCGTTCCCGGCGGTTCCTCGACAACCACGTCCAGGTCTCCAACTCCAGCCCACGTCAATCGCACGACGAGATCGCGAACGCGAGCCGCCGCCATCGCGGTTTTCAGTTTGTCGGCCTGTTCGGTCTTTCCGGCCTGCCGCAGTTTCTGTTCGGCTTCGAGGGCGGCATCTTCTGCCTCGCGATGCAACTGTTTGTGGTTGCCGGTCCAGGCCGATGTGATAATGCCGGCAGCCGCCCAGCCAACGGTGTCGTAATCCTTCTGCTTGAGGGCGAGCTTCAGTCCCATCACATAGGGTTCGTGGCGGGTGGGTGCTAACCGCGAAGCTTGTCGATAGAGCCTCAATGCCAACGTCTCGCCGCCAAAGCGGGTGAGATAGGCGGCCGAATAGAGCATGCTATCAACATCGGCTGCGGTGAAATCGACTCGCGAGAGCAGCACCCGTTCGACCTCGTCTTTGGGACGTCCTGTAATCTGCATCGATAATGCCAGCGTCTCATACATCCAGGGCTGGGCCTGGCCGTGAATCAAGGCTGCCTCAATGGCGGCGATGACATGTTCGTGTTGGCCTGCGGCGTGAAGTTGCAGCACGACTTTACTGACATCGGACGGATTCAGTTTGCGCTTGGAAAAGTAGTCGTTCCAAACTTCGGCCGGTGTGCCGGCGTTGGGGTCGAGCGGCAGTTTGGCTTCCGGTTGTTTGGTGGCTTTGCGCGCAGAAGAAGCGGAGCGAGGAGACTTCTCCCCGCTCCGCTTGTTTGTTTGTCTCGCCGGTTTGGCGGGGTCATTTTGTGATTTCGGACCGTTTACCGATCCAGTTTTTTTTTACTTTTGATCGATTCGATCGTCTTGTTGTCGAAGCGAAACGGTTTCTTCGGCAGCGGGTCTTTGACCTGAGCAAAGGCTTGGCCGACAGGTCGGATCACCTGGCTTGTCTTGTCCTGCTTCAGGATTCCGTTGAGCAACTGTTGCACTTCGGCGTCCTGCAGCGGCTTCACTTTGGGGGCGATGTTCTTTTTGCCTTGGGGCAATTTGGCCGGTGGCAGGCTGAAGAGGCCGCCGCCCATTCCACCGCCCATTCCATTACCGCCCACTCCACCACCGCCGGCTCCGAACTGGCCGCCGCCCGTTTGACCGCCAGCACCGCCAATTCCACCCGTGCCGCCCAGCCCTTGTCCCAGTCCGCCGGCCTGTGGTTGCACAATGGGAATCACCAGATCGCCTACCGGATAAACGCGGGTCGAAAGCTGTTCTTCTGCGTCGATCTCGGTCGTAATCTTCATGACTTCATCTTCGATGATGTACGTCAATCCGAGCGGTTCCAGAATGATCTTCAGTGTACTTCGCAGCGAAATTCCGGAAAGCACCTGAGTGATCGGCTCGTCCGAGGCGATGCCTTCTTCCGAAAGCGCCGTCTCGTTGAGAATGATGGTGATGTCGTGCAGGTCGGCCACAAATTCCATCGCGTCTTTCAGCGAAGTATCGACGAATTCCACTTCGGTCGTCTCACTCAATGCCGCCTGAATTCTCTCTTCGGCCGGGCTGTTTCTGTGCAGATCGACTGACGCCCATTTCGCGCGGCGTTCGGTTAATGCTTTCCAAACTTCGGCCGCGGGCCAACGAACGGGAGGTTCATCGGGGAACGGCACGTGTGAGAGTTCGACTTGGTGTAGAACGGCTAAGAACCGGTTAGCCCGCAGTGCTCGCAGTCGAAACGCCTTGTTTAATTGGCCGGCTGCCTCGGAACTGAACAAAGCCGCAGACGCAGCCCCGTTACCGGGACGAATATCGACAACCGCCTCGGCAACGGCTTCCGCTTCTTCGTAGGCGTCATCGTTGCCGTGAACACCTTCTTCAATCAACGCTCGGACCTGATCGATCAACTGTTCGATCTTCTCTTCTTCACGCACGAGTGCGTCCAATAGCCGTTCTTGTGCTTCTCGTTGCGCCCTGCGGTTCTGGGCGTTGATACCCTTCAACAAGGCGACTTCCTTCTGGGCGGACACATCGTTGCGGACGCTGCGGAGCGTCTTCAACATTTGCTGCCGTGCATCGGGATCGATATCGGCAGTTCTCACTGCTTCTTCGCGCCGCTTCAGTACACCAATGGCGGCATCGGGATCGCTTGGTGCGAATTTCCGGGCGAATTGAATTGCGTTCTGTACTCGCAACCGCATCTCTTGTAGGCGAATTTCGCGAATCCGTTCGAGTTCATCCAGCAAATCCAACTGCGCCGGCGTCGGGGCGTCCTGGCGTGGTTTCAAATCGTCGGCTGCCGGTTGTGCTGCCGCATCGGCGGGTGGCTGTGCTGCCACCTGGGCAACTGTTTGAATGGTCGCCTTCTTGCGGGCCGCACCAATCAACGCTGCCGCTCGCACGTTCGATGGATCGATTTGTTTGATCGCCAAGCCAATTTCTTCGGCCTGCTCCAAATTGCGGATGGCAATCGCTCGTTCGCCATCCTGTGCCAGCGAATTGACTCGGTTTTCAAATGCGTCTTGCGCGGCACCGAACAATTCCCGTCCGGCCAATCCAACACTCAAACCCTTGTCGGCTGCTGCTCGATTCCACATTGCGCCCAGGAAGGTGTTGCCTGCCTGACCCGCCTTGGGAACCGTCACATGCCATCGCAGCGAATTCGCTTTGTCGCTAACGAGCACATCCAACGTCTTCGGCAGACTGCCTTTGCCCAGATAGATCGTTTCGCGGTCACTCCGCAACGGCAACGCGACAGCCGGCAGCAGTTTCAGTTCGGCCGCGGTCGGTTCAACTGCGGAAAGCTCAATTGTGTTGGGATAGTACACCGGCAAATCGACTGCCGTCGCCAGACGACGACCGGCTGCCGTCAGGCTTCCCTGTTTTGCTTTTTGCGAATCGAACAGCACCACGCCACCAGTTTGCTGGCCGATGATGCCCAGCAGTTGCAAATCGGTTTGCGGGCCGACCGCGTAACTGTGCATTGGCACCTGACGATCGCGTAGCTGCACCATCAAACTCTGCAGGTCGGTTTGCTGCAGCAGATTTGCGGTACTCATTCCGTCGCCGATATAAACCAGCGAACCGGGCCGTTTGGAATCGAGAGACTTGAGCCCCGCACCGATTGCAGCCGGAAGGTTGGTTGCACCGGCGGGGAAGCGGCGATTCAAAGCGCTCAATGCCGAATCGATTGCGGCTCCATGCGGAGCGACAAAGCCGGCCGAAAGTTGTTTTGCTTTGACATCGACTGCAAACAGGTTCACGCGGTCTCCGGCCGGAAGTTCGGCGAGAAACGTTTTCAGAACCGCAAACGCATGCGTGCGATGTTCGCCAAATTGGCTGGCCGAGGTATCGACCAGAATCACGTGATCCCGATCCACTCGTTTCCCGGCGTCTGCCTTCAGTCCCAACGAGAAATAAGTCTCGCCATCGGGGGCAGCATAGACGTGAAGACTTGACGCCTTCACATCAGTTTGTTGAGCCACGGCGGCTGACTGCAAACTGCAACCAGCGGCGATGATGGCGACGAAAGACGAAAAACGACGGAACGATGTGCGGGACATCTCGCAACTCCCTGGAACCAAGGCTGAAAGAGCAACGTAACCGATTTGTCTGGCCCGATCTGCCCCCAAATGAGACAAGAACACTCAAGGGCAACCAATTTTGCCGTTCTCCAGACCGCCGGACTCTCCCGGCGCACTGCGGCGACGCTAGATTCATTCTACAGTCAGTCTCGGACCGCATAGTAGGAAATTTCCGCAAAAATTGCCGGAATATCCAAATTTGTCACATCACATCGTTGCCAGCCTGCATCGTCAAAACTCTCGTTGCCATCGGCACCCGGCTTTAAGCCGGGTGCTCGCTAATCAGCGGAACTTTAGCCGAAGTTTCTCGGCCGGCTCTGCGGCGGTGAATCGTTGCCGGTTATGCCGATTTCGTTGAATTCGCGGCCATCCTTCTGACGATGAGATGAACACAGCCGTTTTGCTGCGCGCTGTGTCGTTCTCATTTCCGCCGTCGTCTCATTTCGGCTTCCGCTGCATGTTCGTGCGCCGAACAATGTTGTTCTTCGCCGTGGCTGGCTTGTGCGCCGCCGGATTGGCCTGGTTTGCCGCCTCGCTTCCAGCCGGGCGAATCTCCCTCGACAGCATCGCGGTTGAGCAACCGTATGCGATCGATGTCGCCTACGATCGAGCGCGACTCGATCTCGATCTGGACGAACACCATCGCTATCTGCTGGTCGTTGGCAGCCTCTCCGACGATCACCGTCCGCACACCGTCAAACTTTCGGCCGATGTCATCTCTGCCACCGCGAAATTGCCCGCTCGCAAGATCGCCCCGCTGACGAATACGCCGACAACGACCGCCGCGCCGCGCGTCGAGACCGCCGGTGCTCATCGTGTCGATCAAAAACCGATTCGTACGGGTCAGGCGATACGCCGTTTCCATCTGCACGTGACCGACGGCCCGCTCGACGATCCGCATCACTACGTTCAGGTCGTTTCTCGTCTGGTCGGCGAGGGCCACAAAGTGCGCGTCTACCTCGATCAACAGCAGCAAACGCGCGAACTGTCACCCGGGCTGATTGACGATGTCGTGCATCTGCTCGACGACGATTTGCTTCCCGCGTTCAGGCAGCAAATGGGCGGATTTCGCGATGTCGATGGCGATGGCAAATTCACCGTGTTGCTCTCGCCGTGGCTGGGGAAACTTCAGGGAGGCAAGACGTCGCTGGGCGGATTCGTTCGTGAAAGCGATTTTCGCAACGACATCGAGTCGCCCTTCAGCAATCGCTGCGACATGATGTACCTCAACAGTAATCTCTCGGCTGGTTCGCACTTGAAGACGCTGCTGGCTCACGAATTCATGCATGCCGTCTCATTCAGTGCGCGGTTGCCGTCGGCTGTTCGTCCCAACGGGCTGCCCGATGAAGAAGACTGGCTCAACGAGGCGATCGCGCATCTGGCAGAAAACCTCAACGGCGGGGGTTGGAGCAATCTCGATTACCGTATCAGCCGCTATCTTTCGCAGCCGCAGCAGTTTCCGCTCGTGATCGACGACTACTATCACGCCGGCCTGTGGCGGAACCACGGTTGCCGCGGCGCGACCTATTTATTCCTGCGTTGGTGTGTTGATGAATTTGGCGTCGATACCCTCAAACAACTGATTCACGCCCCCGCGCGTGGCCGCGAGAATTTGAAGTACGCCACCGGGATCGAATTCGACGAACTCTTCCGACGCTGGACGATTGCGCTGTTTCTGTCGAACCGTGATACAGGTTCAAAGAATTTCGACGGCTATCGCTCGCTGGATCTGCGTGGTCAGGTCGCCGACTGGGGATTGGCGGGACCGCGACCGGTTCGGTGGGAAATCGACGGTGCGCCTTGCACACTCCAACTTGCCGGGACGTCGGCGGCGTTTGTTTCTCTGGAGATGCCGAAATCGAAGGGCAAGCGGCGAATTCACATCACGGGTGAATTCGGCACGAAACTGCAGGTTACACTCATCAAACTGCCGGCGGACTCGCCCGTCATCGAGATGGCAGCGCGGTGGAGTGATGTGACGTCCGCAGACACAACGGCGCGAGACCGTGAGTTCACAATCGAATTCCCAGCGCCGGCAACCGGGGAACTGGTTGTCGAGTCGATCTCGTTTGAACACAACCGGGGCAAGACGCAGGAGACGCACTGTTTCACCGGCGAATCGCTGGCCGGTTGCCGCGCTTCGACGGCAGAAGAGAATGCGACGCGTTACACATTCCCGCTGCCCACAACGGCCCAAGCGGGGGGCTGGTTGGGGAAAGTTGTGGCACGCGATCAACGCGGACGTCGCGCCTGCGCGTTTTTCGACATCCCCAAGGCCGATGTACGCCAAAACGCAACCCGTTTAGCGGCGGGTCAACGCCCCGCGATGCAATCGACCAACAAGAACTGACCGTGGTCGGCTATTCCCCTTCTTCTCGCTATTCTTCTTCTTCACCGAGGATCTGTGCGCGGACCGCGTACATTTGCTTCAGCCGGCCAATGGAGTACATGCGGACCAACTTGCCCTTGTAAAGCAGTCGGCCTTCGTCGTCGTGGGTGAGGTTTTCTTTGATGTCGCCGTTGGCCTGGTCTGCGTACAGTCCGGCAAACGTGATCGGATCGACGCCGCGTCCCGATTCCAAATCGGCTAGCGCATTCAGCCCGCCCGCCATAATGGCGAACGCATTGGGTGCCTGGGTGACCGATGAGTATCGGCCGTCGTTCTTCAAGGCCAACATGGCCGAGTTGACCGCGTTGTCCGCCTCGCGGATCTTGTCGATCGTTTCTTCGCTGGGGCCGGCATCGGCAGGTGGTTGAGGCTGTGCCTGCAAACCGGCGGCATCAAACGCACCGCATGCTCCCAGTACGTATCCAACTGCGAGAATTCCGACACCGTAGCAACAACGAGTAAAAATCCGCATCGATCATCTCTCCCGATAGAAAAAACTCGCCAACAGGCGATCTCTGAAATTTGTCACCCCAACGACCGTTCCGGCCTCACTTCAATACTCGCCTGCCCACCGCCCCGTTGCAATAGCAGACCACCGCTACACAGCAGTTTTTCGATACAGCACAGTTTTTCAAGATGGCAAAGGGGTCTTCATGATGGCAAGTGGGTGGCTGGGATCGAAGCGACGTTTTCGGAGCGTAGCCTCCAGGACGAGCTGCCCACTCACGTCACCGACCACGAACGTCAAACCAGTCTTCGCGGATGATCGTCGTGTCGCCGCTTTGCCCGCTTCGCAGGAAGGTGCGGTTGTAACGGTAACCGCCACGCACCGCGAAACCGTATCCGGTACCCGCAATCGCCGGCCGAAACGCCCAGCGAGTTTGCAGGTTCGGCACTGCCGCCATCGGCGGTCCACCCGGTGGAGAATCGGTGAAGTACGAGCGGTGGTACATCCAACTGCCCGCGTCGGCTTCGGTCGCCATCAGCTCCGAAACAATCAGCAGCGTACAGGCCAGAAGAAAATAGATTCGCCACTTGGGCGTGTTCTTCAGCGAATTGGCAATGCGATGCAACATGATGCGGCTCTCGGCAAATGTTGACGGAAGTCACCGTCGCCGCAGCAGAAATGTTGCATTCGGTCATCATTTCCGCCGCTCAGCGACGCCGAGAGAGTAATACGCATCCCGCGTGCCGAAACTGCCGTGGGGCAAATTATCCTTCGAATGGAATGCCTGCCGCTTCGTACCGTCGTTTCTTGTCGGCCTTATCTTCCAGTACCACCAGACTGCCGGTGTCCGAGTCGTAACCGTACATCTGGAAGGGCGGCAGAGCGGCATAGCTCAGGTCTTTCGCCATCTTCTGGAATTCCGCATAGCTCGGGTTCTGGTTGTTGTTGAGCGCCTTCCAGGTTTTCATGTTGCTCTCGAAAGTCAACACGCTGATTTTCGACGTTGCCGAAATGTAAGCCGACGCGGCCACGGTGATTGGATCGTTGCCGCTGACCTTATTCTCGACGACGACGAGGTTGGGGTTCTTCGCCATCTCCGCTTTCTTGTCCACCACCTTCGCCGTCGTCTTACCGATAATGCTCGACGGATCTTTGGGCGGAGCCGCCGGCTGTGCCGCGCCGCCACCGTTCGCCTGCCCGTTGCCGCCGGCCATGTTGTCGATGTCGCCGTCCATTTGATCGACCGGCAAAACCCCCGCCGGCGCAGCCGGTTCACGTTCGGCGTTCATCGCTTCTTCAAAATCTCCACAGCCGACCATTCCAGCCAACAGCAACACCGCGATTGAATAACGCATGGCAAATTCTCCGTATGGCCTGAATCGAAAGAACCGTAACCGCCCCGCAGTCACACTCCATCACCCCGCCGACATTGTCATCCTGTGATGGTGAGAATGGCAAGGGTGAAGTGGAAAACATCCCTTGTCGAACAGCTATGGAAACTATTTGTCTTCGCCCGTCCGCGTTGTCGTGTTATGATCAGGGTTCAGGATGAGACAGAATTCAGAGGACGGGATTTGGCCATCCATCCGAACAAGCATATTCGCGATGCCTTGAAGTACGCCGAGCAGCAGGGTTGGGCGATCAGAAAGTCGAGCGGACACGCCCACGCATGGGGCGTGATTCATTGTCAGTGTGGTCACAGGGAGTGCTGGATGTCGATTTATTCAACGCCGAAGAATCCTGAAAGCCACGCGCGCGATATTCGACGAACGGTAGACCGTTGCCCCGGTGAATGACGGAAGGAAGTGATTGTGTCCGATTATCAATTCAGCGTGATCGTGCCAACGCAACCGATGACGCACGATGAGACACTCGATGCGACCGACGCGCTGGGCGGTGCAGGTTGCACCGATGCGTCGATTCGCGGGCATGCGGACGGCATGGAATTGTTGTTCGAGCGCGCTGCCGATTCCTTGCAGGAAGCGATTTCGTCGGCGATTGGCGACGTCGAACGCGCGGGCTTTCGCGTATCTCGAGTTGAACTCGAACGCGAAGCGATTCCGGTAAAGTAGTCACGCCCCGCAAGCGGGGCGGCTGAATGAAACAGACGTTATCCCGACTACTTCTTCCCGGCCTTGCGTTTCTTGCGGGCCGGTTTCTTCTTCGCGGTTTTGTCGACCAGTTGGCCCATCGCTTTGGTCTGACGATTCCACGCGGCGGCTAGTTCTTTCACCAGTTCCGGCTTCTTGGCGGCCAGGTTGTGGGCTTCGGCGCGGTCGGTTTCCAGGTTGTAGAGTGCCCAGGGGTCACCTTTGGCGGCGACCAGTTTCCAGTCGCCCACGCGGATGGCGCGGTTTTCCTCGTGCAGCCACCAGATGGAGTCGCGGTCGATTTCTACCTCCTGGCCGAACGCGGGGACGAGACTGTGGCCGGGGGCGGCGGGAATTGCTTCCCCTTCCCACTCGGTTGGTTTCTCGATGCCGGCCACTTCCAGAATGGTGGGGGCGATGTCGATGACGTGGCCCGGTGTGCGGCGGAGTTCTCCGCGTGCCTGAATACCGGCCGGCCAGTGAACAATCAACGGCGTGCTGATGCCCCCTTCGTGGACCCAGGTTTTGTGACGGCGAAACGGCGTGTTGGCCGCGCTGGAAAAACCGGGGCCGAGACAGAGATAACTGGCCGCACTACCGGGCGGGGCTTTGGGATCGTGGCCGCCGTGTCGCACCATAATCTCGGCACTCGCGCCGTTGTCGGACGCGAAGAAGATCAACGTGTTTTCGTATTCGCCCATCTTCTTGAGTTGCGCGACCACACGGCCGATTTCACGATCCATCCGGTCAACCATCGCGGCGTGAATTGCCATCTTCGTCGCTTGAAAGCGGCGCTGCACGTCGTTCAGTTCAACCCACGGCAACGGCCGATTGATCTCGCCCGGCCCGAGTTTCTTGAAGGCATCGGGGAAATGGTAGGGCGGGCCGACGTCGGGTTCGAGTTTGGAAAGCGTGGTGTTGAGCAGATCGAGTTTTTGCTGGCGGGCATGCCGTTGCTTCCGCATCGCGTCCCAGCCGTCGAGATATTTGTCGCGGTAGCGGGCAATGTCCTCGGGTGGCGCGTGCAGCGGAAAGTGTGGCGAGATGAAGGCGACGTAATGGAAAAAGGGACGATCTGCAAACTTCGTTGCGTGATCTTGCAGACATTCGATGGCGTGATCGGCGACGGCTGTGGATGCGTAGTATCCCGATTCGTCGGCCGCCGGTTTGATGCGGACGTCGTCGAGGGAATTACCGGCAGCGGTGAAGAAGTTGCCCTGATTTCTCATGTCGAGCGAACGGTCGAAACCGGCGTCGAGAACTTTGCCGTCGATGTGCCATTTTCCGCTGTGGTAGTTTCGATAGCCGTGCGGTTTCAGAAAGTCGGGCAGCAACCGTGCCCATTTCTGGCGATTGCCGCGGCGGTGAGTGGGCAACGAATCGCGACCCACCTGTTGTGCGTAGTAGCCGGTCATTAGCGCGGCACGCGTCGGCCAGCAGCGGGCCGTGTTATAGAACTGCGTGAACCGCAGCCCGCCGGTCGCCAACTTGTCGAGGTTCGGCGTTTGGATTTCGCCGCCGTAGCAACCGAGGTCGGAGTACCCCATGTCGTCGGCCAGAATGAAGACAACGTTTGGTCGAGCCGGTTTCTCGGCGGCAACAACGAGGTTTGTCGCGATCAGGCACAGCATCGTCAAAATGCCGATTCCGTATCGCCGTGTATGTTTGGCAACAATCCTCTGGTGGTCAATCATGGTGCTCTCTCTGGTTGGAACTCTCAGACGCGATTCGTATTGAACGATTCTTTCACGGGAGCTGGGCTGATGCAACTGCGATGAGCATGGGCCTAAGCTCAATTACCATCCCGGTACTCCGGGTGCCCAGGAGCAGAAATACATGGCGCGGGGGACGGTGGTGTCGAGCAGCGCTTTCCATTTCGCGCCCGGCTCTTCGGCTTCCACCGAGCCGACGAACAGATCGAGCAATGTCTGTGGGTGCTGATACGTCACGATTCGCACCTCGTCCAGTTTCAGTTCTTCCTGCAAATCGCTCAGCGCGTCTTCCTCGTAGCCAATTTTATCGACGAGACCGTTGGCGAGTGCCTGATTGGCGGTGTAGATCTGGCCGGTTGCCAATTTTCGTACGGCGGGTTCGTCGAGTGTTTTGCGGTTTTCGGCAATCACACCAATGAACCGGCCGAAGGCATCGTCGAGGATTTCGTTCCAAACGGTGCGTTCGTCGGCGGTCAGTTCTCGGAATGGACTGAGGGCGTCTTTGAAGGGGCCGGTTTTGAGCGGGTCGGACTTGACCTTCCATTCTGCAGCCAACTCGCTGAGATCGTATCGCGGAATGATCACACCGATGGAACCGGTCCAGGTGGTCGGTTCGACGTAAATGGGTGCGCCTTCGCCGGCACCCATTGCGATGTAATATCCGCCGGAGGCGGCCATCCGCTGCATGGCGACATAGATGGGCTTCTTCTTTTCGCCGGTCTGTAGCTTTTGCAATTCGTGGTAAATCTGATGGCTGTCGGCCACCAATCCGCCGGGGCTGTCGATGACCAGCAGCACGCCCTTTACGTCGGCATCGTCGCCCGCCTTTTCGATGGAACTCAGGATGCGGCTGGTGAAGGGGGGCATAATGGTCCCGCGGACACGAATGACGGCGATCTTCTCTTCTGCTCCTGCATCGCCCGAATGAAACCGCTCGGTCGGTCCCGCCGCCGAGGCGAAGTAGTCCTGATAGCTGTTGTACAGAGAGACATTGACCAGAACTGAGGCGATCAGCCCGATCAGCAGCAGGCGGCTCAACCATTTGTCGGCTTTGCTGGGTTGCTGCAGCACAATCGTTGGTGAACGTGTCGTTTCAGGCAAATCACTTAATTGCGGTTGTTTTTCGTCGCTCATGAATCTTGTTCCTTCTGTTTCGTGACGGTCGTTGGCCGACGATGGCGTGTGTGGGTCGTAGTCTGTGTGGGTCGCGGAGGCTGGGTAAGGTTTAACGGTCGTAATGGTCGCTGTCGGCGGTGACTCGGAATCGGTATCAAAAACAGCAGAGACGTCACAATTCGGACGACCGGACGTCGATAGATACTTTGAACAAATCGGTTACCCCAATTGCGACGATTATCCGTAGCCTGACGCATCTGTGCAACATTGGGGTAAGCCCCGAAATCTGCCACCGACGTGCTTTCGATTGGATCGATGCTCCGTTGGTGCAGGATGAATCGCCGGCGTACGACTTCCGCAGTCACGAGGAGATGAGGGATCATGAACAAACGACCTGCCCACCCCGCACGCGGATTGTTGTACTGCGCTGCAACAAGTTTGCTCCTGATGGGGCCGACGATGGTGCATGCACAAACCAATGACGCTGGCGATACCAAAGCCAAGCGGTCGGCGGCCAAAACGACCCAGAAAACCAAGAAAGTCAACCCGCTCTTCAGCGCTGTGAAGCGTGAACTGAGTAAGCTCAAGGGTGACAAGACGAAGACGAAGAGAACGAAAACTGCGCAAAAGACCAAAACGACGAAGAAGTCCAAGCCGGGTCTGTTTCCGATTTTCAGCAAATCCAAGACCAAGACGGCTGCAACGCCCAAGAAGACAGCGTCGGCTCAATCGTCATACAACGCGTTTCGACGCAGCCAGGGTTCGTCCGCTCACGGCCGGACGCGTCAGGCGATTCAGCAAACGGCCGGCGATGAGCCGCTTCCTTCGCTCGACAAACAACCCACCACGCGAAAAACGACCAGAACACGGACCCGAAAACCTGGTCTGCTGGATCGATTGTTGGGCCGCGACAAGCCACGAACACGGCCTCGCCGCGTGACCGCTGAGCAAAACATCCCCAAGAAGTCGAACGGTATTCCCGGACTCTTGCCCAACTTCCTGCGGCCCAAGAGCAAACAACAATCAACCGCACGCCGTTTGCCGACGCAGTCGCAACAGCGAACGGCCAGCACGCAGCCGACAATAACTCCGAAGCAAGTTGCAGTTCCGACACCGAAAGTCGATGACCTCGACAACGCGTTTCCGGAACTCACCGAAGCAGAAGCCGACAAGAACAAGAGCAATCCCTCGACCGAACTGACGGACACGAAACTGACCGAAACGAAACCCGCACCGAAGGTCGAAGAAAACCCCTTCACCGGAAAGACACTCGACGGCCCGAGTGAATTCGAGAAACCGATCGTTCAGTCGGCCTCAAGCACGAGTGAAGAAAATCCCGTCATCACCGGCAACTCGCTTCCGCTCGATGCGGCAGACGAACCCAAGATCGAGCCGAAAGAGGATGCACGCAAAGACAAGCTGAAACGGCTCGCCCAACGCGAAGCAATGGGTGGCTTCAAAGGATTCTGCCCGGTCGCCCTCCGAGATCAACGCGACCTCATCGATACCGTTTCGGATATCACAGCGAACTTTGAAGGAAAGACCTACGAATTTTCGACAGTCAATGCGAAAGAAAGCTTCGAGGCCAATCCGGCCAAATATGCTCCGACGCATCACGGCAACGACGTCATCGTGCTGACCGAAGGCAACGTCGAACTGGAAGGCACGCTGGAAAATGCCGTCTGGTTCAAAGATCGCCTCTATCTCTTCAGCAGTGCGGCGACGCTGGAAACCTTCGTCGGCAACCCGGCGAAATATGCCACGCATAAACCGCAAGAGTTGAAGCAAGCCGACACGGACTTGCAAGACAACACAGACTTGCAAGACAACACAGACTTGCAAGACGACACAGACTTGCAAGACGACACGGACTCGACTGACAGCACCGACGCTGACAGCGTTCCGAATCCCTTCGACGACATGGAAGCGGATTTTCCACCCGCCTCTGATGACGAGGCGATCGACGTCGAATAGGTGAAAGCCTTTTCCGATAGCAACGCTGAGTGTTTTTCAGCGACTTATTATTTTCTCCAAAGATCGTCCCCGGAATAGCCAACAGCGGCTTCTGGGGACGTCTTTGTTTATACCCGCCCCAAAGCTTGGCAACGAGTGAAAATGGATGCGGAGAAGTCAGACATCGCCGCTGATCTCTGACTTCTGATCTCTGACGTCTGACCCCTGGCTTCTGCCTTTCAGCCACCGCTGCCGCACGATGGCGTCGAATGAAATCAGCAGCTTTCGCCAGCGAGGCAAACTAACGCGACTGCTGTAGACGTCGTAATTGCGGCGCTCGATCGCGTCCAACAGCCCGCCGTAAATCTGCAGCATTGCCTGGAAGATTGGCTTTCCCGCCGGTTCCAGATAACCGTGCAACTCTTCCGCCCGGCGAAAATAGCTGCGGGCGCGTTCGGCTTCAAATTGCATCAACTCGACGAATTGTTCGTTGTATTGTTGGGCTGCAATGTCTTCGGCTGAATACCCGAATCGTCGCAGGTCTTCGCGCGGCAGGTAAGTTCGGCCCATCGCTGCATCCTCGCCGAGATCGCGGAGAATGTTCGTCAATTGAAACGCCAACCCGCAATCGATGGCGCGGTCGATCGCACGCTCGTCGTGAAACCCCCACACGTGAATGCAGCACAATCCCACCGCTCCGGCAACGCGATAGCAGTATTGCGACAATTCGTCGAACGTCTCGAATCCTTTCGGGTCGAGATCCATCTCGATGCCGTCGAGCACCGCGAACAGGTGTTCGTGCGGAACGCCACAACGATTGACCATATCGGCTAATGCCGGGAACAGCGCGTGACCGAACCGCGAACCATCCAGCGCTGCGGTCAAATCGTCGCGCCATACACGCAACAACTGCGACCGTTCTGCGACTGGTAGATCACCGTCATCACCCAAATCGTCGGATACGCGCATGAACGCGTACAGCACACACATATCACGTTGCCGCACCGCCGGTAGCGTGAGAAAAGAGTAGTAGAAGTTGCCCGCGGTTTTCTTCGCCAGCGACTTACACCAGGCGTACGATTCGTCGAGATCGATCTCGGTCACTTTCTCGTTTGATGTGTCGCTGCTCATTGTTGTTTCGCTCGAAACGACCAATCTCTTTCAGCGCCGGCTTCGACTGCCGCCAACGCTCCGCCACAACCGCCGCCACAAACTGCCGACCAACAAGCCGGCTGCATCGCGTTTTGTCACCACCGGCCGTTGTTCCCACACGCGGAAATCAATCTGCTCGATGCGGTCCAAAATCTTCAACCCACCACGGGCGAACAAATCGATATCCACCTGCAACCGCCCAGGCAATCGTTCGACCAACGGCAACCCGGCCGTCAACAATTCACGGGCACGATCCACCTCGAACCGCATCAACTCGACGAACGCCTCGTTTGTCAACCGCGACTCCAACTGCTCCCGAGTATACCCGAACCGCTCGCAATCCTCCTGCGGCAGGTAGATTCGGCCCATGTCGAAGTCACGGGCAACGTCCTGCCAGAAGTTGGCCAACTGCAGCCCCGTGCAAATCGAATCGGACCACGCCGCGTGTTCGTCGCTGAATTCTCCGCAAAGATAGAGCACCAGCCGCCCCACCGGATTGGCACTGCGGCAGCAGTAATCGCGCAGTTGCTCGAACGTCTCGTAACCGAACACGCGCTGATCCTGCTCGAACGCAGAAATCAGATCGGCAAACGGTTCCTCGGGAATCGAGCACTCGGCAATCGTTGGCGACAGCGCCACAAATACCGGATGCCGCGCCTCTCCGTCGTAACAGGCGGCCAACTCATGTCGCCACCAGCCGAGCAATTCCAGCGACCGCTCGCAGTCGGAAATCTCGTCCGCCAAATCGTCCGCCCAGCGGCAGTACGCATACACATTAAAGAAGTGTTGCCGCAATCCCCGCGGCAGCAACCACGAGACCAGCGAGAAATTCTCGTAATGCGATCGCGACAACCGCCGACACCACGCTTCGCCCTCGGCCAGCGACAGCGGTTGCCGATCATCACCCGCCTCCGGCCCCCACTCGGCGAGCGCCTCCGCAAACCCGCCGGTCGCAATTGATTCAGAATCTTTCATTACGTCAGCCATAATCGCCCCGTCTGTGTTTCCACTTCCCGAGTCTATCACGGCCAACCCGATTGCACATCGGCCGACCGATTTGTGTGTTGGTGATTCGACCGTGAGCCGCCGACTTCAGAAATGATAAAGATTCTGCTCGAAATCTGAGCGATTTGTGCGACAATGTTGAACCACGTTTAAGAACTTCCCTCTCCTGGCGACACTGTGTCGTCTAAAACCCCGTTGGGCGGTCGAAACCAATGAGTGAAACCACCGCACCTGCCGATCCAGTGAAAAGTCGACGCTCGTGGAAGTCGTTCGTCTTAATCGTCACATGCACAGGAATCGTGGTCAGTGTTCCTGTGTTCGTCGTAGGATACGCCCTCGGCTATGTCCGTGCGCGTGGAGAGCGCGGCGACCGCGATGTCAGAGTCGTTAGCGAGTTAATCGCGAAGAATGGTGACCAATATTCCGCTCTAACAATCGACCGCGGCCCGTTAGACAAATTCCGCCTACGCGGTACCGTCCCCACACAGGAAGCGTTGGATCATCTCAACTCGGAAATGATCCGGTCATTAGGCGAATACCGTGCCGAAGACATAATGGAGGTGTACGTCAGCGATAAGGACGGTGGCTAACATCGCTATGTCGCGACAAATCACGAACAGTGTAATTCGATCGCGGAGCGCAGCCGAAGGTTCAGCCGCCGCCCAACAGCGCACGCAGTCGGGTAGGTCCGGCTCACGTCGGACGGCGGTTCTGAAGTTGCTGACATCTCGATCAATTCGGCCGGCACAGCACTACCGGTCATTCCCGCCTGCGCGGGAATGACGGACCCGACACACCGAATCCCAACCGATCCACGTCGAATTCGACAAATTCTGAAAATCTGCACATTTCCCGAAAATTGCTGTTGAATTCCAATCGAAAATGCGTTGTAAGGGTAAGTGAGCACTAGTGTCCGTCGGGCCAATACGGCGCCTGTTGGTGCAAGGAATGAGAATGTTTCGCGCGGAAGGACGTGCAGGCCACGCGCAGACCTGTCGAATCGCAATCGCGGTAATCGTTGGTTGTTGGGGTTTCGCAGCAGCTTCATCTCGCGCGGAAGACGTGGGTTTGTCTTCCGCCGGCGAGTTGCGCCAGGTTCTCAGAGAGGGACTGGTGCGCAAAGGTGGTCTGGCGGCCATTGACCGACAGATTGAGAGTGTCCGCGCCCAACATCCCGGCGACGCACGGCTGCACTATATTCATGGGTTGATTCTAACGGGACGTTTGCGCCAAAAGGACGCGGTCGCACACTTTGTTACAACAATCCGTGCCGACAAAACTTGTGGTCCGGCGTGGAAGTCGTTGATCAAAATTCGGCTCGTCGAAAAGTCGGCCGACGATCTCTGCGATGAACTCGTCGGACTCGCCGAAGCCCTCGCCAAGACGAAACTCGACTGGAAACAAATCGACCGCCGCGAGTTGGCCGCCTGGCTGGGCCGCGTGCATGGGTTCCTGTTGCTAAGAGAGATCGAGATCGTCTCGGCATCCGCGTTGGAACACCACATTGCCATTGTCCGTCGCCGGCTTCCCGTGAAGTTGCACGCCGATTACGCAGTCGGTCGGCAGAGATTCATCGTCGATTATGGCGCTCAGGTTGCAGATATCGAACTCGCAGTTGCTGCCAAAGATGTGAAAGCCGCGCAGAAGGCAACGACCGAACGAAAAGAGTTGTTGGACCGAAAGCAGGATCTCGACCGAAAAGCCGAAACCTCATTGCAAACACAAAAGCAGTGGGCGAGTTGGCTCGAGGAGCAGTTGAGCACATCGGAAAAACGCCTGGAAACTTTGAAGGAAGATTATCAGGCGTTGGAAGCTGCACACCGCAGGCTGAGCGGGCTGAGACTCCAGACTCAGCTCGATGCGCAGCGGCTGCGATTCGATTACAGTCGGGGAGGTTTCACGCCCCTCGAAATCGACCGGCAGCCGGCACTCTTGCGGTACGACCAGGAAATTCAACGATTCGACAACGAACGGTTTTCGCTGCGACAACAGGCGTCGCGCGTCATGGTGACTGCCCGCGGCGTTTTGCAAGATCGGGTTGCGGCCACCCGCCGTTACGAAAAGGCGACCGGCGACCTGAAAAAAACCGATGCGACACTCAGTCGCTGGCAGAAGGCTCTCAACCGGTCATCGCTCAAGGTCGAACAAAAGGCGGCGACGACAAACAACAAAAAACGGATGTTGAAACGCCTCGCCCGCCCGGCCACTTTCTTCGAGTTGGACGCACGAGCCGAAGCCGAACACTTTCTCCAGAAGTTGGGAGCCTCCCTCAGCGGGAAGCCATCATCATAGCGAAACACTGGATCACACGGACTCGTCAGCCATCGGACATACCAATTCGGAGAGTATTATGCGACTGTTCACAACGACATTTTCCGTCGGTATTGTCTGTGCCACATGCGCCTTGGCGATGGCCGCTTCCCCGCGAACCACGGCCACGAAGAGTGATCAACTTGTTGATCGGGCATTGCAACTCAAATTGCCCGGCGACAGCGCGCAGCGCCGAGAATTGTTAAACGAAGCCATCAAGGCCGATCCCGAAAACGAACGCGCCCGCTGGCAGTTGGGACAGGTGAAACAGGACGGGAAGTGGACCGACTATAAAAGTGTCCCAAAGGAAACCGCCACCGACGAGGCGATTCGCGAGTACCGCACCATCCGCAGTCGTTTCGCCGTGACACGGAACGGGCAACTGGAACTTGCCAACTGGTGCAGAAAGCACAAACTGCCCGAACGCGAACGCGCCCATTTGACCACAGCGCTCGCGCTCTCAAACAATCCCGACGATCCGGTTCTCCGCGCGCGGCTCAACTTCACACAGGTCGATGGCGTCTGGACGAACAAGGCGGACTTGGCGGCTCAGAAAGAAACTCAACTGGCCGAACAGAAACAGATCAAGAACTGGCGGGTACGCATCCAATCACTGGCACGCAAACTCGATGCGCGACGCAAATCGATTAGAGACGATGCCATCGCCGAACTGGGGCAACTGAAGGATCCCAAGTACATCCCCGTTCTCGAATCGACCTTGCTCAATTCGGGACTCGAGCGCGAACGGCTGTTGGTCGAACTACTGAACGGCATGAAGTCGCATAAGGCGGCCGATGCGCTGGCCCGCGTGGCGGTCTTTTCCAACTGGGACGTCGTCCGCAAAGAAGCGGCAACCGAATTGCACAAGCGGCCCATCGAAACCTTCGCCCCCGAATTGATCCGCTCGCTGCGCACACCCATCGACAGCCGGATGAGCCTCTTTGTGGGTTCGGGCGGCGTGCATTTGCTGCGATCGCACGTCAGCGAGACACAACACCAACGGCAGGTGGTTCTGGCACAATCATCGACCTTCCTGCGGCCGGCCATTCTTGGATCAACCCGCTCGAATAACGCGC
Organism: Planctomycetaceae bacterium; assembly: GCA_018699955.1. Classification (GTDB taxonomy): domain Bacteria; phylum Planctomycetota; class Planctomycetia; order Planctomycetales; family Planctomycetaceae; genus JABISG01. Next base: position 125,671 of record JABISG010000116.1, read on the forward strand.
CGCGGCGGCGCGTTAATCGAAGGGTCGTCCAAGGTCTGAATACGAATCAGCGGGCTCGAAATCAACTCAATCGCGCGACAGCCAAAGCCGTCGTCGAAACCGAACTCAAAGGTTACGCGGCCAAGCGCGACGCAGAGCAAAACAACGAAATGATCGACAAATGGAACGAACGCATCTGCACCGTCTTGCGGGAGGGGACCGGCGTCGAACAACCCGATGATGCCCGCCAGTGGTGGACCTGGTGGAACAAATACAACCAAATGGAAGAAGAAGAGAAAGAGACCGAAACCAGAAGATACTATGATCGGCAGACGACTGACGTGATCACGGATAGAAATCCTTACGACCGGCAATGTGAATGCCTGGTGGCCGGTACTCCCGTCTGGACCGACCGGGGTTACGTCGCCGTCGAAAAAGTCCAGATCGGCGATCTTGTGCTTTCGCAGAATCCCGCCACCGGCGAACTTGGCTATCGGCCTGCGCTGCGAACGACGATTCGCGAGGAAGAACCCATCATGCAGGTCACGACAGCGGCCGGCACAATTCGTGCAACCGGCGGACACACCTTCTGGGTCACAGGACGCGGCTGGTCGAAACTACGGCTGGTCAAACCGGGCGAATCGTTTCACTCCGTCGATGGCAGTGTGGAAATCCTCAGTCTGAAACCGGCGGGCGAAGCCAAAACCTACAACCTCGTCGTCGCCGACGATCACACCTACTTCGTCGGCCAAGCCCGAATTCTCAGCCACGACGTCACCTTCGCCGAACCGGTTGACACCGTCGTCCCGGGGTTACAGCCGAATTGGAACGCGCGTAATTAGGCATCAAGTTGGTTCTGACCCGCGCAGGCGTCATCCCTGTGTCGATGTCATCCCCGCGCAGGCGGGGATCCAGCGATTGGGCGAAGAGCGTTGGTCGCGAGTACTGCGTCGCCGAGACGCGATGTGACCAGCGGATGAGTTCCGCGACCGGACTGGATTCCCGCCTGCGCGGGAATGACTGTGGAGCGTTTGCGTTTTGTTTGGAGTCAAAGGGAGCATCGACGCTCCCTTTGACACACCCCCCGCCACCCGGCCGTTGCGTGGCATTTGAAATCGCCAAGTCCATGCTCGCAAATTGCAAACAACTTGTTGGCGGTGCAATCGCTGGCGGTGTGCTTGGGTTTTTCAGCGAGGTATTGCTTTCCCCGGATCGAGGCGAATACCGCTTCTCATTTCAGCGATTGTGGACAATGGGATACGGCGGTGCATTGGCCGGGATACTGCTGGGAGCATTCGCCAATCGACTATTGACCGGACGGCACAAGCATCTCGCCATCGGCATTCTCACGGGCATAATCATCGGGCTTTTGGTGAGTGTCGTCGCGACTGATCTGGCAGTTGAGCGCACTGTCACAGCTATCGGACTCGTCCGCGATCCATTACTCAACCCCAGACAATTTTCGGGCATGCGTAGCGAATTTCGTGCATTCGGTTTGATGTTCGGTCCCTCCCTAGGTGCTCTATTGGGCGCGGCATATGGGTTTTCTTTCAGTGTAAACCGACACCGTGTTGCAACGGCCACTTTCCTTCTCGTAGCAGTCACGCTAGTCGGAGCAACAATCTGGACATCTAAAGTTCGCAAGCTACAGACAGGCCATATCGCAGCGTGGCGAGAGAGACAACAGTTTGAAATGTGGTCGATTCGCGCTTTGGAAGCTGCTGCAGACGAGTCTCAATTGCGAAAGGCAGTTGGGGATATCGGCCTCTTCTTGCCTCTTGTGGATGGCGAGTGGATTGCGATTTGCTATGGAGATTCTCATATCGCTCCAGGCTGGTCATCGGCAGTGGCACTTGATAGCGGAGGAGAACTGTGGACAAGCGAGTATCACTTGTGTCGTCGTCTAGAGGGTTATTCTAATGCACTGGAACAGCTGGAAACTGCCGTGACATTGGAAGAACGAAAGGAGTTCCAGGCGATGGTGGAGATGCATGAGCCCGACATTGGCATATCTACTTCGACGTCGCTTTCTGCTGTTCGCGAGGCCCTAGTGGAAGGTTGGGGCTTTCAGAAAGCGCCGCGCCGCCCAACAATGATTGCCCGCTAAGCTGACGCAACCAAGCGGCGGGGCATCAGCAGTGTAGGGTGTGCCACAGCGGAGCGCAGACGCGCCGCGATGACGACAGACTCCAAGACCTGATCGGCTGGTTTTGATCGGTTGGTTCTGAGCAGCGCAAATGTCATCCCCGCGCAGGCGGGGATCCAGCGATTGGGCGAAGAGCGTTGGTCGCGAGTACTGCGTCGCCGAGACGTGACGTGACCAGCGGACGAACTCCGCGACCGGACTGGATTCCCGCCTGCGCGGGAATGACTGTGGAGCGTTTGCGTTTTGTTTGGAGTCAAAGGGAACGTCGATGCTGCGCTTTGACACACCCTCCGCCACTGGGTCAAATGGCGTTACATCGAACCGTTTCACCGCCACCTTGATTTCCAACCAGATGATCTCTGCGGGACACACTGTGACAGATTTGCCTCCGATCGACCTGTTGAATTCGACGCACGAGTTTCCGACGACCTACACGATGAAGGTGATCGGCCGTGCCGATGACGACTTTGTGGCGCGTGTCGTTGCGGTGGTCCGCGATGAACTCGAATTGTCGATCGAGATTCCCCATCGCACGAAAGAGACATCCGGCGGCCGCCATGTGTCTGTCACACTCGAACCCGAGGTGCAGTCGGCCGAACAGGTTCTGGCCGTCTATCAGCAACTGAGCGAGACGGCGGGGGTCGTTCTTCTTCTGTGATCTTGCGACGTGCCGTCGATGCTGATTGGTGAATGCAATCTGAACTTCAATGTCTTGACAGTTTGTGAGGCCCGTGGTGAGTAGACAGCGAACAGTGATCGCAGCCTGGCTTGTTCTCTTTCTGTGCGCGACCTCGCCCGACAGCAAGGCGGAGGAGGTTCAGAAGCATCCGTTTGAACTCATGATTTGTGATTATGTGAAATTAGAACTCTACAAGGTGGATAAGAGCGGAAAGGTCATCTGGCAGTACCGTCCCGAGGGGCGTGTGTGGGACTTTGTGATTACGAAGGACAATCATCTGGTTTTCCCATCATCACAAAGCTGTTTGAAGTCCGCTGCATTGATTTCGAGAAGAAACTGCAGTGGTCCTGGTCCTATCGCAAGGACTATCGCGAAATCATCAACATCACACAGCACAAGTCACAGTTGATTGTGAGCGGGCAAAACCCACCCGATGCCATCTTCATGAATCTGAAAGGTGAGATTCAAGAGAAGATTCCTGTTCCCACAACTTACAAACATCATCACGGCCAATTGGGGAATGTTTACGCCGTCGGCAAGAACCATTTTTTGGCCCAACTCTGGGGTGAAGGGACGGCGTTAGAGATCGACCAAAATGGCCAAGAGGTCTGGCGATACCAGGTGCCACCATTGAAAGGGGGACGCTATCCGGCCGGTTGCATGCAGGATTTGCTGCGACTGGACAACGGCAACACCCTTTTGGCCTGCGGCACACAGGCCCGTCTGCTGGAAGTGGATCGTTCTGGAAAAATTGTCTGGGAGATGAACAAAGATGATCATCCCGAACTCAATTTTACCAACGCCTGCAATCTGCAGAAATTGAAGGATGGTTCCATTCTGGTGACCAACTTTCTGCGCGGGAACTCAGGTCGCGGCGCACATGCCTTTGTTCTTACCAAAGGCAGGAAGATCACCTGGACTCTGACCGACCACAAGAACTTCACCGCAACCAGCCAGGTCTGGGCGATTGAGGATTGATCGAGTCGCGCAGGTCAGCAGCGTAGGATGTGTCCGAGCGCAGCGCCGACGCTCCCTTTGACTCCAAACAAGACACAAACGCTCCACAGTCATTCCCGCGCAGGCGGAAACCCAGCCCGGTCGCGGAGTTCGTCCGCTGGTCACATCGTGTCTCGGCGACGCAGTACCTGCAACCAACACTGTTTTCCCAATCGCTGGGTCCCCGCCTGCGCGGGGATGACGTGACGCCTGCGCGGGGATGACGTCTGCACGGCTCAAAACCAGTCGGTCAAAACCAGTCGACCAGGCCTCGGCGTCTGTCGCCATCGCGGTGCGTCGGCGGTGCGCTGTGATACACCCTACGGGCTGCCTCTTGTCGAACAACCTCGCTTGACAGATATACCTAGCCGATCTATGCTAGGTGTACCTAGACGGTCGATGTATTTGGGAGCAAGGCAACTCATGGACTCGCGATTGTTGACGGGAACGTTGGAGATGATGGTGCTGGAGGTGGTCACCGCTGGGCCGACTTACGGGTATGCGATTTCGCAGGAGGTGGCCGACCGTTCCAAGGGGCTGTTTGAATTGAAGGAGGGCAGCCTGTATCCGGCGCTGCATCGGTTGGCGCGGCGGAAGCTGCTTTCGGCCAGTTGGAAGGATGCCGACGGTCGGCGGCGGAAGTATTACCGCATCACCGCAGCCGGGGCCAAGGCGCTTGCCGCGCGGAAACAGGAATGGCATCAGTTTGCTGCCGGCGTGAGCGGCGTGTTGGGAGAAGCCGGTGGACTGGCATAACGAAATCGCAGCCGACTGGCCCGCTCCGCGTGACGACGAGCCGACATCGTTACGGCAGGACATCGTCGATGAGTTGGCCGATCATCTGCGCTGTTCGATGAATCGCGAAGTCCACGTTACGGCAGATGAAAAACAGGCAGAAAGAAACGTTCTCAACCGTTTTGGAAACCCAGCCGGGGTCGCTCGAAAACTCTGGCTCGACGAAATGTGGGAGAAGATCATGTTACAACGCGCAACATTTGCAGTCACGGCAATTCTGGCGGCGGCAGGGGTGGCTGCCTGTGTGATGTTGGGAATGGTCCTCGAACAAAACCGCACGGTCAACGCGGCCATTCTGCAATCGCTGCAGAATGTCTCGGCACCGGCGGCGGAGTTGAAGTCGCTGGAGTGGAACCCCGTTAGAGTCCGCGTCGTGAGCGGAAAACCGAGCGGCCCATCAATGGAGGGGATTCGGGTCACCTTGAACGGGAACATCGTGGGGACCGGCAAGAGTACAGCCAACGGATACGTTGAAAAGACGACCGACAAATACGGAATGGTCGATTTTGGTCTCGTCCGGCCGGGATACTTTACATTGACGACCACATCCCCCTGGTCGGAAACGATGTCGCAACAACTGACCGTCCGCCCGGGAACGACGGAACCGTATGAAGTTGTCTGTCCTACTGCTGTACGAAAAGAGGCCGACGTTGCCGTCTCTGTTGAATGGCCGGACGAATTGAAAGACAAGAAACTGTGGCTTGTCGCCGACTTCGCAATTGGCACCCGCCAAGTGAATAGAGCGGATTGGTATCCACCGTACGGCGCGACCTCAATGTCGTCACTTGGGTTTCCTGCCCAAACGGGACTTTCCGGTGGACGTCCGCTGCTGCTTTCACCCGATGGAAAACAGACCTTGTTTCCTACAGACCCCACGTGGCGGCAGACTGAAAAGTCGTTCCAGATTGAACAGCAGCGCTTGGTTTTTTCCGATGGCAAATCGATCGACCTGGAGGGGTCGCTGCCGTGGCCTGAAGGGACCGTGAAGTTGCTCGCGCTCGGCGTCGTGCAAGCTGCAACGACGAAAGGCGGCGGAGTCACGCAGGAGAGACTCCCGTTCGATAATCGAACCGAATACCGGTTTGCCGACGGCAGCATGTATGGTGGTTCTATGTCGGGTATGGGTGGCGGCTTTGGCGGTGGTAGTGGTATGGGGTCCGCCGGCGAGATGTCGAGCATGTCCGCTGCGGTGCCGACGCCCCCGCCAACGTTCCGCGTCATCCCTGGCAAACCGAATCGCTGGACGATTTCTCTGCCGGACGAGTTGGTCAAGCGAGTGAAGCAACGTCTGGCCTCGTTCAAAGGCAGCGGTTTGGAGCCAGAAGTAGCGCCAGGTACTCCCGGCGTTGGGTCGCAAGACTAACCCAGCGAATAATTGCAACAGCACGAATACCAGCCCGCAGCGCAAGCAAGGGTTTCGATGCTCCCGTCACGATCGCTCGCCGTGGCGTCGCAATCCGCGGTGAATTTATTCCGTCTCGGGCATCGAACGGTTTGCAATTCTCGCCCAGTGAGTTCATGCTGCGTCTCAAAGCCCACGGGCCGCGCCCCGTGGGATGATCGATCATCCCTGACGCAACGAACAACGTGGAGACATGATGGCAAACCCGTTTGATCTTTCCGGACGAGTCGCCCTCGTTTCCGGCGCCGCCAGCGGTATGGGCAAGGCGGCGTCGATTGCGTTGGCCGAAGCGGGGGCCGATGTTGTGTTGGCCGACATCGACGACGCGGGCGCACAAGCAACCGCCGACGAGATCGCATCGCTGGGCCGGAAGGGAGTTGCCGTCCATTGCGATATTTCACAGCCCGAAGAAATTCGCGCGATGTTCGCCCGGGTCGATGAGGATTTCGGGCGGATCGACTTTGTCGCCAACATTGCCGGCGAAGCGATTCGCAAGAAGCCCGAAGACATTGCGCTCGACGAAGTCGAATGGACGTGGCGGAATCTGGTTTTCGGTCGGTTCTGCTGCTGCCAGGAAGCGGGGCGGCGGATGCTGTCGGCCGGCAAGGGAAGCATCGTCAACCTCGGCTCGCTCGCCAGCATGACGGCCCTCGGTCGCGGACACATCGCCTACAGCATGGCGATGGGCGCGGTTGTGCAGATGACGCGCGAACTCAGCACCGAATGGAGCGGCCGAGGCGTGCGCGTCAATTCCATTTTACCCGCACAGGTTTTGAATCCCGGTTTGCAGGAACGGATCGATGCCGACCCGCGCATTCAGGAACGATTCCTGGGCGGCATTCCGGCCGGCCGCTTCGGACACCCCAACGACATCAAAGGGCTTATAGTCTTGCTCGCATCCGATGCCTCGTCCTGGATCACCGGTGCAATCATCCCCATGGACGGCGGCAACATGGCAATGAACGCCGGCGGTTCCGTCGGCAGCGAAGTGTTTGGCGAGTAGGGGCAGTTTCACTGAGATCATACGTTAGAAAAAGAGCCGCGATGAACAACACGCAAACCGTACAGACCACTCCTGCAACTCTGCTCTCCCTCTACCGCACGATGCAAGTCATCCGGCAGTGCGAAGAGCGGCTGGCGAAATCGCATCAGCGCGGCCTGGTGCATGGAGCGTGCCATACGTATGTCGGCGAAGAAGCGATCGCCGTCGGTGCGTTCGCTCATCTGCGCACCGACGATGTGGTCTTCAGCACGCATCGTGGTCACGGCCATGCGCTGGCCAAGGGATTGCATCCTCAGGAATTGATCGCCGAACTGTACGGCCGCGAGACCGGCTGCTCGCGGGGACGCGGCGGCAGCATGCACTTGTTCAAACCCGAAATTGGCATGATGGGAACCAGCGGCATCGTGGGGCCTTGTATCTTGCACGCTTGCGGCGGCGGCTACAGTTTCAAAATCAAAAAGACCGACAACGTTGCAGTTGCCTGCTTCGGTGACGGAGCGGTTAACAACGGCGCATTTCACGAGGGCCTGAACTTGGCCAGCATCTGGAATCTGCCGGTCGTGTTCATCTGCGAGAACAACCAATTTGCCACCGAAGTTGCTTTCAGCGATTCGAGCGGGATTCCCGACGTGGGTCGCCGCGCTGAAAACTATGGGATTCCCGGTTTTGAACTCGATGGCAACGATGTGCTGGAGATTCATCGCGTGGCCGGTGAAGCAATTGAGCGCGCTCGCGGCGGCGGAGGTCCGACGCTGATTGAATGCAAGACCTACCGCACGCGGGCACATGCCGAAGGCATGGGCGATTTCACCTATCGCACCAAGGAAGATGTCGAAGACTGGAAGACCCGCTGCCCCATTCAGCGACTCCGCCGGCATCTGCTGGCCGAAGACCTGACGGCCGCCGACGAGTTGGATGCGATTGAAGGCGAGGTTCGCGACCTGATCGAAGAGTCTCATCAGTTTGCCGAGGCCAGCGAATTCCCCTCCGGCGAAACGGCAACAGAGCACGTGTACGCTGAAGACAATCGGCAGTCGATCCCGGAAATTTCAATTGACGATTCCGCCTCCCGCGAGATCACGTTCGTCGCCGCGACGCTGGAAGCGCTCGATCATGCGATGGCCGAGAATCCGGAAATCTTTGTCATGGGCGAGGGAATCGGTGCACGCGGCGGCAACTTCATGACGACAGCCGGCCTGTATGACAAGTACGGTGCCGACCGATTGTGCGACACACCGATCGCCGAACGTGGTTTCGTGGGCCTCGGATGCGGGGCGGCGATGACCGGCACGCGACCGGTGATCGACTTCATGTTCATCGACTTCATCAACGACGCCTTCGGCGAAACGATCAACCAGATCGCCAAAATGCACTACATGAGCAGCGGGCGATTGAAGATGCCGATCCTGCTGCGCGGTTGCGGCGGCATCGGTCATTCGGCCGCCACGCATCACTCGGGCCTGTACCACGCCGTCTATTCGCACATTCCCGGTCTGCGGGTGGTCATGCCATCGACGCCCTACGATGCCAAGGGCCTGATCGCTCACGCACTGCGATCAAACGAGCCGGTTCTGTTCCTCGAACATCGCGAGTTGATGTCGATCAAGGGGCCGGTTCCCGAGCAGCACTACGAGATCCCCTTCGGTCAGGCCAAAGTTGTTCGCGAAGGGACCGACGCAACCGTCGTTGCCATCGCGTTGATGGTACACCACACGATCAAGGCGGCCGAACTACTTGCCGCCGAGGGCATCTCGATCGAGATCATCGACCCGCGCACCGTGTCGCCGTTGGACACAGAAACCATCCTGCAATCTCTCGCCAAGACGGGGCGCGTGCTCATCGTCGATGAAGCGTTTCAGCCCTGCAGCGTGGCCTCGGAAATTGCCGCGCAACTCACCGACGCCGGCTTCAACGATCTCGACGCCCCCATCAAACGACTCAACGGCGCCTTCACGCCAACCCCCTATGCACCCACGCTGGAAAAGGCAATCGTCCCACAGGTCGAAGATGTCGTCCAGGCAATTCGCGATCTATTGAATGAATAAAGGAAAGGGATAGAGCAGTTCGTCAACCCCTCTCCCCCCGGGAGAGGGACCGCTTCCAAGCCAAAGGCGCAAGAAGCAGGGTGAGGGCACTGCCAACTCCCACGCAAAACCATGCCCATTGAAGTCATCATTCCGCGGCTCGGCTGGTCGATGGACGAAGGTCTGTTCGGCGAGTGGCTGATAAACGACGGCGACTTTGTCAACGTCGGCGACATGCTGTTCGTGCTGGAAGGCGAAAAGGCCCTGCAGGAAATCGAGTCGTTCGACGAGGGAATTCTGCACATCCCCGCCGACGCACCCGAACCGGGCGACACGGTTGCCGTCGGACAACGGCTCGCCTATCTACTGGCCGAAGGCGAGTCGCCACCCGCGATCGATTCGACCGTGCCGGTCGCCGAGATTATTGAAGACGTTCAACCCGTAAACCAGCAAACGCAACCAACGGAACCGGTAACCCGTACGACCAACCGCGTTGTTGCCTCACCCCGCGCACGCCGCACGGCTCGCCAGCTTGGTGTCGATTGGGCAAGCATTCCCGGCAGCGGTCGCAACGGCAGAATACGCGAACGCGATGTCATAGCCGCCGCACAGCAATCGCCGACACAGGCAGAGTTGCCCAAGACACGCGGAACTCTGCAGCCGCCCTCAAAAATACGCCGCACCATCGCACAGCGGATGATGGCTGCCGTCCAGCAAACCGCACCGGTCACGCTTACCACAAAAGTTGATGCGTCCGAACTGTTTGTCGCGCGACAACAATACAAATCGAGCGGCACTGAAATCGTTCCGAGTTACAACGACATCCTCGTCAAACTCGTTGCCGCTTCGCTGCCGCAGTGTCCGGAACTGAATGCCTGTTGGATCAACGACGCCGTTTACACATACGACGAAATCAACATCGCCGTCGCCACCGACACGCCGCATGGCCTGCTGGCTCCGGTCTTGCGGAACGTGGCCGAGTTGTCGCTGGAAGAAATCGCCACCGCATCGCGACGGCTGACCGAGCAAGCACGCTCGGAGAAACTCACCGAAGAACAACTCACAGGCGGCACATTCACAATCACGAATCTCGGCATGTTCGACATCGACCACTTCACGCCGATCATCAATCTACCGCAGACCGCCATCCTCGGAGTCGGCCGCATCGCCGACGAGCCGGTGATCGCAGGCGACAAAGTCATTCCCGGCAAAACACTGTCACTCAGTTTAACCTTCGACCACCGAGTGATCGACGGTGCCCCCGCAGCAAAATGGCTGCAACAACTCAGCCAATCGATCCAGTCAGGTGTAGGTCAGGCTGAAGCCTGACGTCTTTCCGCATTGTTTCATCTCATGCATCGATCACGTCGATTCTGTGCCTGATCGCGTTCGTTTGGTCTGCTGGATTGTTCGTGTTAATCTGATGTGAGGCGACGAGTGCGGTTGCGAGCGTTCGTATGTCGTAAGAGAGTTGACCACGGAAGCCGTCAGGCTTTAGCCTGTCCTACGTTACTGAAAGGCTTAATCGCTCGATGTTCAAGACGGGCTTTATTCTGGGTCGACGTGACGACCTGATCTGGTTCCTGCTGATGCCGTTCTTTGCCGTCGCGGTTGCATTGGCGTGCCAGCATTGGCTGTCGGCGATCGCGATGGTTTCGGTCGGCCTGTGCATCACCATTCCGCATCATTTCGTCACCTGGTTGCGAGCGTATGGGACGAAAGAAGACTGGCAACGTTGGAAGCTGCGACTGATCGTTGGGCCGGTGGTGTTATTTGCGTTGGTGTTGGCCGGGCTGACCTGGGCTCCGTGGACGCTGTTTCTTGTGCTCATCCTGTGGGACCATCAGCACACCATAATGCAGCAGTATGGGTTCGCTCGAATTTACGACTTCAAAGCGAAGAGCGGCGGGTTACGGACTCCCAGGTTTGATCTATCGCTGTTTTGGATTCTGTTCGTCAACCTGTTCGTGACTGCCCCGCTCTTTACCAGGTTCTGGGTTCGCGAACTCTATCGCTGGAATCTACCTGTCTCCGTGGCGACGGTCGAAATCATTCAAACCGTCAGCTGGTGCTTGACCGGTCTCTTTCTGTGCTTCTACCTGATTCACATCATAAGAAGCCTGCGCTCGGGAGATTCCGTCAATCCGATCAAGTTCGTTTTCATTGGGTCCAGTTTTTTCCTGTGGTATTTCACGAGTTGGCACACCGATTCGATTCTCATGTACGGAATTGCTCATCGATTGATGCATGGTCTGCAATACATCGTCATCGTGTATTGGTATCTGCGTCGTAAGCAGCAGTCGCGCGACCCGGTCGATCGGGACCGCGTCGCCGGGCTGGTCCAGCCGGGGAAAGTGCTCCGATTTGTCGCTGCATGTCTTGTGTACGCGGTCCTGTATCAACTGATTGTCGGGCAGCCACTGGAACGGTTCGGATTTGGAGTCGTCAACTTTGCCGGACAGTTCAGCTATGACGAAACGTTCGCGGTCTACGCCGAGGCCATCATAAGCTTTGCCGGAGTGACGCATTACTATCTTGATTCATTCATTTGGAAGGTTCGAGACGAACGCATTCAAGAGGGGCTTTAGTCATGCGTTTGTTGAAACAAAGCTCGCTATTGCTGCTGCTGTTGTGCGTCGCTATTGGAGTAGCCGTTGTTCTTGAGGTGAGAGGACGGCTCGAGCAGCCTCAGAAGAACTTGCCGGATCGCACGGGTCTGGCCGATGAGTCTCCGGTCGTGCTGTCGCTGTTCCCCAATTCACCCGAGTCGGACTATATCCGCGGCGCGAACGCCAAATTCCTGAGATACGATCTCGCTGAAGCGCGTCGATATTTTGAACGAGCGATTTCAACCGGCATCAAATCTCATGAGGATCTGTTGTACGACTATGCCGTCGTCCTCTTCCTCTCGGGGGCCGACAGTGCTGAAATCGATGCCGCCGTCGCCACTTGGCGAAAGAACGCGCCGAATTCGACCCGCCTCGATCCCCGAGAATTCATTCCGCGATTCCCCGAGTGGTTGCAGGCCGGCTCGGTGCGGCCGATGTCGCTTTCGCCGGACGGAAGGGTGTTTGCGATTGCTGGAGATGGCGGTCTCGTGACGTTACTTGCTCCAGCCAGCGGAGACCGCGCGAGTGTTGTCACGCCCCCCGATGACGACGTGCAACATCTGTTTGGGTTTGCAACAAGCCGCGGCCTGTTCGCCGCAGGCAACTCCGAAGGCCTTGTCGTTGTGCTGGATGTGAAAAATCTGAAGGTGACAAATCGGTTGGTTGGTCATACCGCCGGCGTCCTTTGTGCGGAATTCTCACCGAAGGGAATGCTCTGCGCAACGGGCAGTCTCGATCACACGATTCGATTGTGGACGCTCGATACTGATGACGAATCCCAACTGTTGACCGGACACACACGGCCCGTCTCTTCGCTGTCATTCTCACCCAATGGAAACCGGCTCGCGTCCGGTTGCTGGGATGGTTCGATTCGGCTGTGGAATCTCAAGCGGGGGAATCTCAAGACACACACCGCCGAGACCGTGTCGATCAAAGGACACTCCGCCGTCATTACTCAACTGGCGTTTTCTCATTATGGCAAATGGCTGGCAAGTTCCAGTCGCGATGGTCTGGTTCGCATCTGGGATGTTTCAACGGGTGAATTGCGACACGAGTTAAAAGGGCATACCGGCCCAGTCTCTGCAGTCGCCTTTTCTCCCAACGATCGGCTGCTGGTGACAGGAGGTGGGGACAACTCGGTGCTGATCTGGGACACCACACACGGAAAGCTGATCAAGTCGCACGAGGCAGTCAGCACCGAGGGAGTTTCCGCCGTCGCGTTCACTCCAGACGGCAGCCGGATCATTGTGTCCGACTTCACAGGTTCGGTCGGCCCACTGAACGTTCCCCGGCAGCAGTAAATTTCAGGCCCACCGCTTCTCAAGACAGTTGCTACGTCACTGGAAGTTCGGTCAACGTTTTGGCAACTTGATGTCTTTATCGAGATTATTGAGGTATCGCGGGTCGATGAATCGGTCCACGAGTTTGACGCCGTATCCGGTAGTCCACTCGAAAGTCGCCTGCTGTGCCCATGGCGTCCCAGGATGCTCCGCAATGACGAATTCGGAAAGTGTTTTTGCCTGCGTTTGCGCCGCTTTGATTTCCTGCAGAAATCCTGGATGGCTGGCGCTGAGCCTGTAAGCCGATTTGATCCGCTCGAACTCCTGCTCATCCGGGTCGATCGTCGTCCTGACACGAACGGCGTGCCATTTGTTGCTCTTCGTGTCTTTCGGTTTAGACGGCTTGGTTACGTGACGATCCATCACCAGAATGAACTGAAACAACCGCACTCGGTACGTTGTGAGTTGAGCGGTGATCAGGTCATAACTTGCCTGCCATCGCTTTGACGTCTCTTCTGTCCTTAATGGTCGAATCTCTTCGAGTGTTGAGAGCGCCGTTTCAACCAGCGTCATGGCACGCCACGCCGCTTGAATTTCCTGTGTTGCCTGCTGCCGAAATTCGGAAGGTGTCATCGAATAGTACATCAGGCCGAAATCGAGTTTGCTATCGATATTTGGATTCAACGTCTGGATGATGTTCCAGATCTGCCTTCGAAACGGGCTCTGTTGTCGCGCCTGCTCGTATTCCTTCCGCGAACGCAAATCGGGAAGATACTCGCTCATTGGAATCAAGTTTGACCGTCGCCTGTTGCCGACACCAACCGCTAAGATGTTTTCCTCTTCACCGGGCAACATGAAGAAGATTCCGCCACTTTCCTTGGCAATCCTGACCTGCTCGAACGGGCCAAGTCCGCTTCCAAAGACATCGCGGCGGGAATGGAAACCGTTCCACTGCAAGCATTCCAGTCCGGCGGTTTCCGGACCCCGGTTGATTCTAAGCCAATGAGTCAGCTTAGACTTTCCATCGAACCAGCGAAGTTGAGAGAACGGCGAGCCGAAATTTGTCTCCCTGCCGAGAATGAAAATCGGTGTCTCAAACTTTTTCGCCAGATTGACTACGTCTTCAACGGAGTCCCCGTCGTCACCCGATTCGTCTGTGACCAAAATGATGGCGAGTTTGCGTTTCGACCGAGATGCCGCCGGAGCAAGTAGTTTGAGCGTTGTCGCCAAAGCGCCACACATATTCTCCTGTCCGCTCTCGTCCACGGGAATTTGGTCAATGGATTTTCGAATTGCGCCTAGGTCTGACGTTGATTTCTGCGTGTGTAGACTCAGATTCTGGCCGAAACTGATTATTGTCGTCAGCGGTGGCGGGACGTCGCTTTCCAAATCAAAATAATATTTCATCCGCAAACTGTACTGCAGGTACATTTCCTGAAGATTCTGCGAGATGATGCCTCTGTCGTCTATCATGTTTTGAGATTGGTCGAACAGCCAAACGAGCTCTCCGGAATCTGGGGGCAACTGCCGTGCGAGGTGATCTGCTAACTGATTGAGGGCTTGAGGATAGTCATCAACGACTGATAAATATTCGGCGGCCGGCAATTTGTCGTCGTCAATTTGGTTGGCTGACTTCACCGTTGTTGGTGGTGGCCCTGTACTGTTCTTATCGGGAACAGGTGTTGCTGAGTTCGGATCGGGGTTAACCACATCCGGTGCATCACTCTCTGGCTTGCTGCGAATTTGCGGCGATGGATCCGACGAAGATGCAACCGTGCCACTCGACTGCGGTGGTTGTGGCTTTGATGATTCCGATTCGTCGTTTTCGTCAGACGACGAGACTGCAACTCGTTCAACCAGCTGACCTGACGGCTGCATCGCACCCAAAATAAATGATCCGACCAGTATTGCGCAGATGCTCCCGGCTGTAGACCATGCAATTCCGATCGGCGACTTCAGCCATTGGATCAGACGAGATTGCTGCAGTTGATTCTTGTTGTCTAAGCGCCCAGCCGTCTGCGACCGCTGCTCGATGTCGATTACTATGTCTGGAACGGTTTGGAGTGCCGGCCGCGACGTCTCGGGCTGCGGGGGCCGGCTGTTCGGTTCGTTCTCGTCCTTCGGCGCTGGATCGATCAGGGCCGGCTCGGTGGACTTTGGTTTGGGAACAGCCTGTTTTGGACTCTTGAGAAATCCTGCAAGTGCGGCGTCCACTTCGCGCATCGACTTGTACCGGTCGTCGATCTCCTTGGCCATCATCTTCAAGCAAATCGCTTCCAGCTGTGGATCGAGATCGGGTCGCAGTTCTGAGGGATTCGGGGGTGGCTGAGTCAGCACCAACGCCATCACCACGCCGACAGGACCATCGAATGGAACCTCGCCGGTCAACAATTCGTACAGAATAATTCCCAAACTATAGATGTCGCTTGGCGGTCCAACCTGATCCCACTCGGTTCTCACTTGTTCGGGTGACATGTAGGCTGGTGTCCCCAGAATCATCCCCGTCTGCGTCAGTCGATCATTGCCTGTTTCGAGCTGCAGCGCCAGACCGAAGTCCATCACGATTGGATCGCTGCGGACGTCGATCATAATATTTGCCGGCTTCAAGTCTCGATGTACGACTCCCTCTTTGTGTGCGTGACCCAGAGCCGCGGCCAACTTGCGAACGATCGCCACAACCTGCCGTTCCGGCTGCATTTTTTGCCGGTTAATATAGCTGGATAACGTGCGACCTTCGATGTAGGCCATGGTGAGGTAATGCGCGCCGTCTAATTCGCCGACATCGAAGACCGGGCAGATGTTCGGATGACGAAGCGTGGCCGCCGACCGCGCCTCACGATAGAAACGTTCGAGCATCTTTGATTCGTCGTCATCGCGAAATTTGGGGATCTTCAGGGCGACTTGCCGGTCGAGTTGCACGTCACGAGCGAGGTAGACCGTTCCCATTGCCCCCTGGCCCAACTCCCGCAATAGGTGGTACCGTCCAAACTCTCTCAGGATCGGTTCGTGATGTTCCGATGGTTCGGCAATCGACTCTGCCAGTTTGCTCGGAGCGACCGTTTCGCGACCCGACAACGAATCGTCTGGTCGCCGCGCTTCGGGTGTTTCTTCGAGCAGAAACTTGTGGGTACATTTCTTGCAACGTACCGCACGTCCGAGCAGACTGCGATCCCGCAGTTGAAGCTTATGTCCACACTGCGGACAGGGAATTGACACACTCTCCATGGCAGCCCCAAGGCATCCGTGGGCAAATCAATGACACACTCTCAAAGCATGTATTGGACCAAGTGGCCTACCCCCGATCTTTGTACCACCCTCAGTGAGAGAATCGGGGTTCAGGTAACACGTTCTGTTCAACAGGGCGCAGCGTAGCGAAGTCCTGTTGAACAGAACGGGCCGCATATGCGGCGGGGGTCTCGTAGTCCA
>JABISG010000077.1 GCA_018699955.1 Planctomycetaceae bacterium
AGTTGACCGAAGCCAACATCCTGCCCAAAGACGTCGTCTTCTGCGTCGATACCTCCGGCAGCATGCTCAAAGACGGCAAGATGGAACAGGCCCGCGGCGCACTGAAATACTGCGTCGAAAGCCTGCGTGACGGCGATCGTTTTAATATCGTCGATTTCAGCACGGTCCCGCGTCACTTCCACGACGAAGGTTTGGTCAAAGTCGATGACGCCTCCCGCGCCAAGGCACTGCGGTACATCGCCAAACTGCACGCCCGCGGCGGCACGGCCATCAACGACGCCTTGAAACTCTCGCTCGATCATCTCGGAAAAGACGCCGACCGGTTGAAGATGATCGTCTTCGCCACCGACGGCCTGCCGACCATCGGCGAACGCGATCCCGAAGCCATTCTGAAAAAAGTCGATAAGGAAAACACCGAAGACGTTCGCATCTTCGTCTTCGGCGAAGGCTTCGACGTGAACACCAAGTTGTTGGATTTCCTTGCGCTCGATCATCGCGGCGAAGCCGACTACATTCTGCCCGAAGAGAACATCCAAAAGAAAATCAGCCGCTTCTTCGACCGCGTCGGTTCGCCGGTGATGACCAATCTGAAAGTCAGCTTCGACGGCCTGGAAGTCAAAGACGTCTACCCGCCGACGATTCCCGATGTGTTCCGCGGCGAGCAGGTGATTCTCTACGGCCGCTACACGGGCCACGGCGAGAAGACGATCAAAGTCACCGGCACCGTCGCCGGCGAAACGAAGACCTTCGAGTACAAACTGACGTTCCCCGAATACTCCGAAGACGACAAAAGCAGTTTTGTCCCCCGGTTATGGGCCGGCAAGAAAGTCGATTATTTGTTGAACGAACTGAGAAAATCGTCTCCCAACGACATGAGCCAGGAACTGGTTGATGAAGTGACCTACCTAGCCAAACGCTACGGCATCATCACGCCGTACACCAGTTATTTAATGGCCGATGACTTGGCCGCGAGCGGACAGAACGGTCAGCCGGCGGCGACGACTCGGCCGGAATTTGGGCGGCGGCAACTTCTGGGGCGATTGGCGAACGAGGCGAAGCCGGCGGAAGACAGTACTGTTCGAGAGAGTCGCGTGCGGGATTCGAAGAAGCTGGCTAAAGCCCGGAGTGAAAGCTCACGCAGCGGAGGGGTCGCCGCATTTGGCCTGGCAGTTGAAGAGCAATTGGCCCTGTCGCAGAGGGGGAAGAAGAAACGCTCGTCGTTGGAAGCGATCCGTTATATCGGCTCGCGAACTTTCTACAAACGCGGCAAGCAATGGGAAGAGGGAACCTTCGATCCGTCGAAGGACAAGACGATCAAGACCATCGAAATCGGCTCGGATGAATACCTCAAACTGCTCAAGGACGACCCACGACTGGCCAAGTACCTCGCGCTTGGCGACGTGTTGTTGAAAGTCGAGAAGATGTGGTACCGCGTTGAGGCACGCAAACGCGGTTGATGCAGACGTTGCAACGGACAACCTCCAACACCGGGTTCTCTGGACCGACAATTCGAGCAACCTGTTCGAACTTCTGCGATCGGTTAGCCGCGACGCGCAGTCTTCGGAGCGGAGCGCTTGTTTGACGTGACCGAATGTCCGCCGGTTCAGGACAAGTTGCGCATGATGTTCGCCGTTGATATCGACACGATGACACCGATCCCAACTCCTGCCAGAATCGGCAATGCAACATTTGCCCAGAACCAAAAGCGAGCGAGCGACCTCGACGACTGCGTCGTCAAGGTTTGCAGAAACCACCAGTCGGCAACAGTGGCAACAACGAGTCCAACCACCCCGATTGGCCAAAACCGCATCGTGAGAAACGACAGGTCGATAATGAATGCCTGAATGGTGCTCAACTCGACGCCAAAGTCTTGAAAAACCTTCGCCCAATATGGCACGACGTATGCCGCGCCCAATGCAACGCATCCCCACAGGAATGCATGGATGGCGGCCGACAACGCGGCCCCCGTTCGCACACCACACACAGGCTGTTTCAAATCATGTTGAAGTTCTGGATCTGAATCGTGCGATGACATCGCCTTAGTTTTCCAGCATCGTCAGCGGGTTGCGGCGGTTCTTCAATGGGAATGCAACCGGGCCGCCGAGGCGGTGTGACTCGAACACGCCGACAATCATTTCGGTTGCCGCGCGGGCATCGTACATGCTGCTTTTGGGTTGCCGATCTTTTTCGATGGCGTCGATCAAATCGTGGACGGCAGCCAGGTTGGCGCCGGCGTGGCTTTCCGCTTTGATCGGTTCGGGTTTATCGACGCCGGCCGAGGAAATCGGCAGCCATTTCTTTCCGCTGCGGCCGGGCGACCACGACGGATCGCGCAGTAGATAAGCCGTCCGCAGGTATCCCGATTGAAATGTGATCGCTCCTTTGGAACCGTAGACCGTCAGGCCGAATCGCGACGGGCTGCCACCCATTCCCCGGTGGGATGCGAAGAACCCGGTGATACCGTTTCCAAACCGGTAGACGGCATCAATGCCATCACCAGCCAGCGGGCCGATGCCTTCGTTGCCGTCAACGACATTGGCAGCCGTCACCGGCTTTCCCTTTTCGGTCACCGTGGCAAAACACTCAATCACCTCGCCGGCCCTTGGTGTCGCCTTCATCGGCACAAACCCGCCGGCCAGCGCGCGCATCAGATCGAGCATGTGTGTGCCGAGGACCCACAGGTCTTCGCCGCCGCCGCGTCGCGCGTCTTCCTTCCCGCGAGCGCGGATTTCCAGCACGTCGCCAATTTCTCCCTGGGCGATCAGTGTCTTCGCAATTTCCAACTGCGGCGTGAATCGGTTGGCATGGGCAACCTGCACTTTGAGATGCCGCATCTCACAGGCGTGAATAATCTCGTCGGCTTCCTTCAGCGTCGGCGTGAACGGTTTCTCCATATACATGTGGCAACCGCGATCGGCGGCCGCCAATGCCATCTCGTGATGCTTGTCGATCCACCGCTGACCAATGGCGACGATGTCTGGCTTTTCGACGTCGAGCATCTTGCGGTAATCGGCATAGGCACGTTTCGCACCGGTTTTCTGTTTCGCCTTGGCGCGACCGCCATCGTGGTCGTCGGCGACGGCCACGACTTCGCACTGCGGAACGTGGCTCCAAACGGTATCGAGACCGTGGCCGTAATTCCCTTTGCCGGTCCGCCCAATAATGCCGACTCGATACGTCTTCGCCATCAGGTTGCTCCCCTGTTGCAGATCGTTTCGCAGATTCACCTAACCATCTTCGCAAATCCACGAGTAATCGCAAGCCGCGAATTGCCTCGGTCATCGCCTGACCCCAGCTAGCTGGCCTTGCCGCAATGGATGCAACTTGCCAGAATCAACGCGCACGTGGGAGGAGACCCGCGGATTGGTTGCCGTTTTCGGCAGTGATGTCGAAACAGTGCAGCCGGTCACCACGGATGAGATCTCATCAGCATGAAGGATACCAACACGATGTGTAACGCATTTCGATGTTCGCTCTCGGCACTCGCCCTCGCGTTGTGCTGGTTCGTTGCCGGTTGTTCGCAGTCGGCTCCTCCTGCAGGCGGCGGAACGAAAACGACCAACGGCTCATCGTCGTCCGACAGCGAGACGGGATCCAAGACGTCGGCGAACGAGGGCAGCGATGCTTGGGAAGGTTACGCCGACGTCCCCTACGTTCCAGTCATGCAAGATGTCGATGGCATCGAAATCCCGCGCGTTGCAACCAACGACGAGAAGCTCTCGGTCAAAGGGGCTATCCCGGCCGACGTGGGTAACAAGTACGCGAAGGAGCACCCCGGCAAACCGGTCACCGGCGACTGGCTGACCGTGCGGTTCAGTTCCGAACCAAAAACTCTGAACCCGATCGTCGAGACGTCGGCGGTGCAGTCCTACA
This sequence comes from Planctomycetaceae bacterium, assembly GCA_018699955.1. GTDB lineage: Bacteria > Planctomycetota > Planctomycetia > Planctomycetales > Planctomycetaceae > JABISG01. The sequence goes on from JABISG010000077.1 coordinate 3,874, forward strand.
TCGGCGAATATGTGAATGAGGCACTCGTTCGGCAGAATCCCGAGACGCTCGAATACGAGCCGCACATCGCCGAGCGTTGGGTCACTGAGGATTCCGTCAAACTCTCTCCCGATTATCCCGGCAAGGAACGTCGCGTGGCGCTAGCAGAGGGGAAACCAGCAACCACCTTGGAATTGGAATTCCCCAAGACCGCGAAAGACGCAGAGCCGGCGGTTGTGAAACTGCAAACGTCAGACGTTGATGGCCAGCCAACCGGCAAAGTGTGGGTCGGCCTTTATCCCGTCAGCAAAATCCCCGGTGCACCAGCCAAGGGCTATCACTTCTGGAGCAATGACAAAGGGCAACTTGATGTTTCCGCCGTCATTCCCGGCAAGTACACCGTCAAAGTCGGCACCGAAATCTTTGGAGTCGCCGTCGAAAACGAAGACGGCTCACTGACGGTGACACCCGAAACTCCCAATAACCCGTTGAACGAGGAACTGAAATCCTCTGGCGAAAAGTCGCTCACCATCGCTAAAGGGAAATGGGTTGATGTCCAGCGGGAGACGATTTACACCTATTTTCTCAAACCCGAAGTGAAATGGTCGGACGGGACTCCGTTCACCACAAAGGATCTCGAATTCTCCTACGCGGTCATCAACAACGAATACGTCGATGGTGAATCGCTGCGGGTCTACTATCAGGATCTTCTCAGTTGTGAAGCGCTCGATGCCAACACGGTGCGTATGCAATACCGGCAACAGTACTTCAAGGCATTCGAGTTCACTGTCGGTCTTTCGGCATATGCCCCCGCATTTCACCAATTTGCGGCGTTCTTCAAAGAAGACGGCAAGACGCTGACACTGGAAAAGTTGACGCCGGAAGAAGAGACGGCACAGAAGAAGGTGAGCGCCCACGGTCAGGTGTTTGGCAAATTCTTCAACACCGATGATCGTTACAACCTCAAACCGATGGGAACCGGCCCTTATACCGTCGCAAAATGGGAGCGTGACAACCGTGTGGAACTACACCGCAATCCCGATTACTGGAACCCCAAGCGGGCAGGCCACCTCGACCGGCTGATTTTTCGTTTCATTGCCGACAACGGGACGGCGCTGCAATCGCTTCGAGCGGGCGACATCGACTTCATGTATCGAATGTCTCCGGAACAGTATTTTGAGGAATTGGCCGGTCCGCCGGAATGGATTGAGAAGAAATACGTCAAAGCATCGTGGTACAGCCCCGGCTTTAGCTATTACGGCTGGAATATTCTGAAGCCGAAGTTCCGCGACCGCCGCGTGCGAATTGCCTTGAGCCTGCTGTTCGACAAGCAGGAGTTTCTGGAGAAGAAGTTGCACAATGCGGGTGTGGTGGTCGCTGGCAGTCAGTATTTCTTTGGTCCGGCTTGTGATCATACCGTCAAGCCGCTCGGCTATGATCCCGATACGGCGGCCGAACTACTCGCCGATGCCGGCTGGATCGACACCGATAACGACGGCATTCTCGACAAGGACGGCGAGAAGTTTGCCTTCGAGTTGATCTTTCCGCCAGGCAGCGCGTCGGCTGCAGCACGGGCGGCTATCATTCAGAAGTCGTACAAAGATGCCGGCATTCAAATGAGCATTCGTAACTACGAATGGGCCTCGTTCATCGATAAGGTCAAGGCCAAAGACTACGACGCGGTCAATTTGGGTTGGGCGATGGCGTTGGAAAGTGACCCGTTTCAAATCTGGCATGGCTCACAGGCTGGTGCCGACAAACGCGGCAGCAACCATGTTTCGTTCTCCGACCCGCAGGCCGACGAACTGATCGAGATGCTGCGGTTGACGCTGGACAAGGAAAAGCGAATGCGAATCCACTGGTCGTTTCAGCGCATCCTCGACCGGGAACAGCCCTACATGTTCCTCTACACGTCGAAGGATTTTGGAGCATACGACAAACGTTTTCAGGGAGTGAAATGGTACCGCCTGCGTCCCGGTTTTGACTTCACGGAATGGTACGTCCCGAAGGACCAGCAGGTTCACTAATTCGTTGGGCTGGCATTTCAGGGTTGCCAGAAACCCGGTTTTTTGAAAAAACCGGGTTTCTCGAACGCGGCATGCATCAGTTTGGCGGCGGGGCATCGCCCCGCGTGCAACAGCGGTAAAAGGATTCACCGCGACCCCCACCATGACCGATTATCTCATCAAACGATTGTTGCTCATGATTCCCACCATGTGTGGAATCCTGATCATTTCGTTTCTGGTCATCATGATGGCACCCGGCGATCCGGCAGCGCAAAAGTTCGGCGGGGCATCGCAGGCCGCCGCAGGTATGAACTCCGAACGCGGCACCGAAGCGGCCGAGAAACGATTCCGCGAAAAGTACCATCTCGACGATTCGCTGCCGGTGCAGTTCGGCTACTTCCTCAAGCGATTGTTCACTCTCGATCTGATCTACTTTCAGCAGGAACGGCCAATCTGGCCTGATCTCGTCGATCGGATGAAAGTGACCATCACTATCAATCTGATTGTCTTCTTCCTGATCTACCTGTTCGCCGTGCCGCTGGGAATCTTCAGCGCCACATATCCGAATTCCGCGCCCGATCGATTCACCACACTCGGACTGTTTGTGCTTTACAGCCTGCCTTCTTTCTGGGCGGCTGAAATGCTGCGGATGGCGTTTCTCGACAAATCGCAAAGCATCTGGTTTCCCGTAGCCGGATTGCATGGACAGGGAGCGGAGAGTTTCAGCACCGGTGAGTGGCTGCTCGATTGGGCGCACCACGTCACCTTGCCCATTATTTGTTTGACATATGGTGGATTGGCTTACATCAGCCGCCAAATGCGAGCCGGAATGCTGGAAGTAATCCGGCAGGACTACATTCGCACGGCCGAAGCCAAGGGGGCCGGAAAGGCACGCGTGGTGCTTGTGCATGCCCTGCGAAACGGGCTGTTCCCCATCATCACGCTGTTTGCATCGTTGCTGCCATTCTTGATCGGCGGCAGTGTCATTATTGAGACCATTTTTGAGATTCCCGGCATGGGCCGATACGCATTTGAAGGCGTTTTGCGTCGCGAATACGACGTCGTGATGGCGACGCTGACGCTGTCGGCCGTGTTAACGCTCTTCGGGATTCTGGTGGCCGACATCATGTACGTGCTGGTCAATCCACGGGTGACCTTTGGAAACCGCAGTTGAACGAAGGCCAATGGAGTGCCGTTGAAGTCTCAAGATCCAGTCAATGAGTTGCCCGCCAATGAAGATGGGCAATCGGCAAAACGCGGCCAGGGGCAATGGGCGCTCATTTGGCGCGAGTTCCGCCGTCATCCACGTGCGGTCGTTTCGCTTTGTCTCATTCTGCTGCTGATCACAGCCAGCGTTTGCGCTCCGTTTCTGGCCAACGACCGCCCCATCTACTACCGGGGTTACAACCGATTTGAATACAGTCAGTCGTTGCGAACGTTGGGCGTTGTGATTCGGCAAGTAGCCAAACGGAAGGCCGACGACTCCGACAAGTCGGTGGGCGTCGAAAACCCCGGCGAAGTCATCGATCGGCAAATCGCCGCTATGGCAGCGGCCGTTAATCCCGAAACGGCAAACGATCTGCGGCAATTGCAGCAAGAGTTGCATGAACATTTGAAGTCGAACGGAACCCCGAAGACGGCCGCCGAACTCAACCGAATCCGCGTCGACCTGCGTCGGCGTTTCGACGCGAAAAAGGTGCAGTTTATCAGCCGGACCTATTGGCCTGCCGTAGCAACACTCACCTGGCTCGACCTGCTATTCATAACGATCAACTTCCTGCTGTTCTCTGTTCCGCTAATTATGTTGCTGCTCGGGCGAACGATGTTGCGCGACCGTCCGCGCATTCGCACGCGTTTATCGTGGGGTGCGTTTTTTCTGTTGCCCACGTGTGCCGCATTGTTGTGGTGGTGTTTCGTGCCGGAGCGTGTGGACCGTACAAAGTACAAAGCGGGGGTGTTCAACGCATCGGCCGAAGGTCTTGAATCGGCGCCCGTTGTGTACGATGCCGTGACGTGGCCGTTGGTTCCCTTTGCATTGGATGAGGACAACCTGGACGCAAAGAATGCACCACCGCCGTTCTGGCCAAAAAAGTTGGACGAAAAACAGAAGACGCGATTTGCCGATTCTGTTGGGGCGTGGGATCGACCGCATTGGCTGGGGACCGACGACATTGGCCGCGACGTGTTATGCCGCATGATCTGGGGTGGTCGGGTCAGCCTGTCGGTTGGAATCGTCGCCGTTTCAATTTACGTCAGCATCGGCATTATCGTCGGGGCAATTGCCGGCTACTTTCGGGGTACGGCCGATCTGATCATCTCACGCATCATCGAAATCGTCATCTGCTTTCCCTCGTTCTTTCTCATTCTGACCGTCGTCGCATTCATCGGCCCCAGCATTTTCAACATCATGATCGTAATCGGCGTCATTGGCTGGACCGGTGTTGCGCGGCTGGTGCGCGGCGAGTTTTTGCGATTGGGTGAGCAGGAATTTGTGTTGGCCGCCCGCGCGCTGGGGTATTCACCGTGGCGAATTATCTTTCGTCACGTGTTGCCGAATGCAATGGCGCCAGTACTCGTCTCGGCGACGTTCGGCGTTGCCGGCGCAATTCTGACCGAAAGCGCGTTGTCGTTTCTAGGTTTCGGTGTGACGATTCCAACTCCATCGTGGGGCAGTATTCTCGCGGCCGGCCGCGCGTCGATTGAAATTGCCCCGTGGATGATCACGCTGCCCGGGATCGCCATTTTTCTAACAATCACCGCATACAATCTCGTCGGTGAAGCCTTCCGTGACGCCGCCGACCCTCGACTCCGCGGCCAGCACATACGTCAATAACACAACAAGCCCACGGGCCGCGCCCGGTGGGACCGTGCATTTCTGAGAAAACATTCATCATGCCCCAGGCCCCGCCGCTGATTGAAATCGAAGGGCTGAAGACCTACTTCCATACCGACGGCGAAGTCGTACGGGCGGTGGATGATCTCAACATCAGCATTCGGGAAGGGCAGACGCTGGGGCTGGTCGGTGAATCCGGGTCCGGCAAATCAGTCACTTCGCTCACCATCATGCGGTTGCTGCCCGACGTCTCGGCAAGAATCGAAGCGGGGAGTATTTCATTTCTTGGTCGCGATCTGGTGCGGCTGCCGAAGTCGGAGATGTGCGACATTCGCGGCAGCGAAATCAGCATGATCTTCCAGGAACCGGGTACGTCGCTGAACCCTGTGTACCGCGCCGGCGCGCAGGTCGGCGAAGCGATCCGGCTGCATGAGAATGTCTCGAAGGACGAAGCCCGCCTGCGCACGATCGAGCTGTTCAAAGAAGTGGGCATCCCCGAACCAGAGCGGCGGATCGACAGCTATCCGCACGAAATGTCGGGCGGGCAAAAACAGCGGGTGATGATTGCAATGGCGCTCAGCTGCAATCCCAAATTGTTGATTGCCGACGAACCGACAACCGCGCTCGACGTCACCATTCAGGCGCAGATTCTCGATCTGATTCGCAAACTCCGCGACGAACGGGGAATGTCGATTCTGTTCATCACACACGACTTGGGCGTCATCGCTGAAATAGCCGACGACGTGGCGGTGATGTTTCGAGGCAAACTGGTTGAGAAGAAGCCGATCCTCGAGTTGTTTCAGAATCCAGAACATGCTTATACAAAAGGTCTGCTTGCGTGTCGGCCGAAATTGGAAACGACTTCCCGGCGACTGCCGACGGTCGCCGACTTCATGGACATTAAAGAGGACGCGGCCGGCAACCTCACGGTGATTGAAAAGAAATTCGATGAGGCACGGTTGAACGAATTGAGCAGCAAAGGCCGGGGCCGGCTGTTGCATCCGAAGACCGAGTTGGCTGCGTTGGGGCATCCGTGGGACGACGTCCGCCATCCCCCCGACACAACGACCGTGCCGGAAGGACAGCAACCGGTACTCAGAGTGGATCAACTCAAGGTGTATTATCCCATCAAGAAAGGGGTCTTTGCGCGCGTCGTCGATCACGTTCGCGCGGTGGACGGAATCAGTTTCAACATTTACAAGGGCCAAACTCTTGGGCTGGTGGGTGAATCGGGCTGCGGCAAGACGACCACCGGCCGGGCGCTGCTGCGGTTGGTACCAATCACCGAAGGGCAAGTCGCCTACGAGAATGAAGACGTGCGAGCGCTGGGTGGCCTGGGGTTGCGGAAGTTTCGACGCCAGATGCAGATCATTTTTCAGGACCCCTACAATTCGCTGAATCCCCGCATGACAATCGAAGCGGTGCTGATGGAAGCAATGACCGTGCACCGCGTTGGCAACTCGCGCCCAGAGCGTCGCGAGCGCGCCGCGGCGCTGCTGGAAGAGGTTGGGTTGGAAGCCGACCATCTGCGCCGCTACCCGCACGAATTCTCTGGCGGACAGCGGCAACGACTTTGCATCGCTCGCTCGCTGTCGGTCGAACCCGATTTTCTCATTTGCGACGAGTCGGTTTCCGCACTCGACGTTTCAGTGCAGGCACAAGTACTGAACCTGCTGAAGGATTTGCAGGAAGAACGGGCACTGACCTACATCTTCATCAGCCACGATCTGAGCGTGGTCAAATTCATGTCCGACATGATGGCGGTGATGAACGAAGGCAAGATCGTCGAGTTCGGACCGTCGGACGACATTTACGCCGCACCCAAAGACGACTACACAAAACGATTGATCGACGCCATCCCCAACGATTCGATGGAGAACATTCAACGCCGGCAGGAAGAACGACGAACTGCGATGCTCAAGAGAACATCGACCGCTGCCGACTAAGATGATGGACTCTAATCAAAACGGCAGAACGGGAAAATCGAATTTAACTGGCTGACATTCTCAAATGGCAGCAACATACTCAACGCATCGGAGCTTATTGTTGTCACTTGGCGCAGGGTGAAGGGATAACGCAGGCTGCGCAAAACGTTGACGGTTTGATTTTAGACTTTGTGAATAGGCGGACAGTGTGAGGTAGCTAACGGAATCTAATCGGTGCGCTATGATGAAGTGGCGTATCGGCGGCGTCGCGTCGGCGTGCAAAAACCATTTTGACCAAGGAGAAGACAACCATGCGTAAGGTATTAACAACATCACTTTCATTGTTTGCTCTGTTGCTTGCAGTTGGCGTCGCGCAAGCGGGCGACGTAACGGTTAAGGGCGTGCATCTTTGTTGTGGTCAGTGTGTGAAGGGTGTGGCCAAGACGCTCGGGGGTGTCGACGGCATTTCCGATGCGGCGTGCGATAGAACCGCAAAGACGGTGACCTTCACCGCAGACAGCGACAAGAGCGCAGCTGCTGCCATTAAGGCGTTGGGCAAAGCGGGCTTTCACGGCTCGGCTGCCCACGGCGACAAGAAGTTGGCGTTCCCCGCATCTGGCGCGAAAAAAGGGGACAAGGCCGACAAGGTCGTCTTCACCAACGTACATCTTTGCTGCGGTGCATGCGTCAAAGGTGTTGCGAAAGCACTCAAGGGCGTCGATGCTGAGAAGGCATGCGACAAACAAGCAGGCACCGTTACGTTGACGGGCAGTGGCATCGACGTTTCGGCCGCGGTGGCCGCGTTGAACAAGGCCGGCTACAACGCCACCGTGAAAAAGTGACCTGAACTCAGGTCGCCGGTTAACAACAACTGACAACCGGCGGCAACAACGAGTAAACACGAACCGGGTCCGGCCGAAGATGTCTTTCGGCCGGACCCGTTTTTGTTTCCCTTCACCGACCTGCCTGATGGCGCGAGTCGATGCCGTTCTTGCAGGTACGGTCCGCTCGAAACTCAGAACAGTGTTGCACACCGGCTTCGCTTCGCAATTGGTGTTGCCGGTCAAAATGCCGGGAGATATAGTCAAAGCGATAATTGCCGATTCCGATTGGACTGAATCAACGGAGTGCCGCCGGCCAGCCTCATCTCGGGGTGGAGTTGCGAGGATGCGGTCGCTGAATGGAGTCTGAAGATGTCGGTGACATGGGAAGAGTACCTGACCGTTCCGGAGGCAAAGGCCAGGTTTATCGAGTGCTTCCAGCGATGCCGCGGTGCTTTTGAACGGCACCGTGAGAATATCCGCAATTTGGTGGAGACGACTTCTCCCGGCATCGTTGCCTGCCTGGGAGCCGGTGTTCTGAACGACATTCCATACCGCACGCTGGCTAAATCGGGCGCGAAGGTTCATTTGGTCGATTGGCTGGCCGGTTCCAGTGATGTTGGCATCTCGTTATCGCTGATCGAAATGGACGATGGTGAACAACCTCAGTGTCTTTATTGCGACGTGTCGCATGACAGCCCCGAAGAATTCTGTCTCAACTACCGGCGTTCCAATGGCTCAGCCGACAAGGTTTGTGACAGTTTTGAATTGTCGCAATGCGATCCGCCGACATGCAATGCTTTTGTTAAAGGCGACTCCCCGTCGGTTCATTATGAAGACGTGACAGGCGGATACGCGAACGAATTTGGACAGAGATTGCTGCACGAAATGCGCGATGCGAGGACGTGGGAGCGAGCTTTCTCGAAGGCAACAAAACTGGCTGGCCGCATCAAACCAACGGGACGTCTCTCGATCGACGATGCAAGCGTGGACCTGGTGACGTCATCGATGCTGGTGTCGCAGTTCGCCCACGAACCGTACAACTTTTTTGCCGCGCGGACAGCAGAGCGACTTGGCGCACCAACACCCGAGCACGAAGCACGCCTGCTGCCGGCGATGGAAAAACTGCGATCGGCGCTGTTTACACATCAGGTCGAGCGCCATTTGGACGAAATCCAACGAATTCTCTCACCGGGCGGCAAGTGCTATTTGTCGTTTGAATTGTTTTCCACAATCCCGCAATCGCATCAGTGGTTTATGGTTGAAGGCGTGCCAAAAGCTCTGCAAGCCGCCGGAGATCGATTCCACTTCAATTTCGACGCGATTCCCGAGTCCGAGTCGATCGCCCAGTTCCAGACGCGTACCGGGCGGTCGTTGACATTATGCGTTGTGATGGAATCGAAACCCATCGACAAGTAGTCCGAAAAACCTCTGGCGGGTCACCCGGACACTTGCTTGGAAGTATCACGAACAACCGCAACCGGGTTTCGGACGTGTTCCAACCGTTCGGCGGATGTGTGCTGCGTCGCGCATGCCGAACGCACTGCCCGACTCAAGTACTCGATTGATTTCTAGTTGGAATCGTCGTCCAGCACGTGTCGTATCACACGCCAGAAATCGTCCGGCGGTGGAGGTTTCGGCAAAACAGCGGCGGCCTCATCCAATTCACTGCCCGAGGTTTGTGTACTCGCGTAGTGTCCGCTAATAAAGACGGCTTTCACGTCAGGTGCAATCGATTTCAATCGAGAAAGCGTTTCTTCCCCCGACATGGGCCGCATCTGCCGGTCGATAATAGCCATTGCGATCTGATCGGGATTGTTGCCGTATATTTCGATCGCTTCGTTTCCACCGCAGGCTACCAGCACGGTGTATCCGCTCATTTCCAGCAGCAACCGCAGCGAGTCTCGCACCGCATCCTCATCGTCCACAATCAGGATCGTTTCATTTCCCGGGCGGGCAATGTCTCTTGACGTCGTTCCTTCTGCAACTGAATCGGTTTGCGCGTCGGGAGGCGACTGCCGCAGTGCTTGCCGCATCACCGGAATCAGTTCCGCAGGTCCGTAGGGCTTCTGGATGAATCCAGCCAGTCCTTTGCCGGCAAATCTGGAGATGGCGTCCTGTTGGTTGTATCCGCTCGAAAGAACCACCGACACATTGGGACGAATGCGCCGCAATTCACGGAATGCCTCTTCTCCGCCCATGTGCGGCATTGTCATGTCGAGCAGGATGACATCAATTCCGTCGGCCTGTTGTCGAAAGATCTCAACTGCTTGCCGACCATCGTTGGCCAGGATGGCCGTGCACCCGGCGCGCTCCAGCATTCTCTTGCCGAGTGTCCGAACCGTCTCGTCATCATCGACAACAAGTACGGTGGCGGCCGCAAGACGTTGTGTCGGCAAGAATGATTCCTTCGGAAAATTGCCTGGCGGCGCGTCGCTCGCTCGGAACATCGCTTTGAACGTCGTTCCTTGTCCCAGCTCGCTGTAAACTTTGATGGCACCACGATGCCCGCGCATAATCCCCAACGTTGCCGCCAAGCCCAGCCCGCGTCCTGCCGCTTTCGTCGTAAAGAATGGATCGAAGAGCTTGATCTTCGTCACATCGTCCATGCCGCAACCGGTGTCCGAAACTTCGAGAAAGACGTAGGTTCCTTCCGTCAGGTCATCATCCAGATACGTCTCCGACAGGTAGCCACCGTCGGCATCCATCGCCCCCGTCGTGATTGTGACGACGCCGCTTTTGTCGCCAATGGCGTCGGACGCGTTGGTAATCAGGTTCATGACGACCTGCCTGACCTGCGTAACGTCCACTTCAATCGCCGGCAGTTTGCTGGCAAGGTTGTATTTGATGACGACATTTTTTCCGATCGAAACTTCCAGCAAGTGGCCGATTTCTTCAACCAGTTCGGAGATGTCGATTCGCTGGATGACGAACTTCCCCCTGCCGGAGTAGGCGAGCATCTGTCTCGTCAATTCTGCCGCACGCATTGCCGCCGTCTCGATCTGCTGAATGCTGTCCCGAACCGGAGAGGCCGGAGACATGTCTTCCAGCACGATCCGGGCGTTGCCCAGGACGCCCATCAGCAAATTGTTGAAGTCGTGAGCGATGCCCCCCGCCAGGACTCCCAGGCTTTCGAGTTTCTGTGCCTGTTGCAATTTGGTTTCCAGTTTCCGCTGTGTTTCTTCTTGCTGCTTGCGCTCGCTGATGTCGCGAACGATTCCTGTGAAGAGCGGATCACCGTCGGCAAACAAGTCAGTGCGTGAAACCGTCAACTCACAGGGGAAGATCGAGTCGTCCTTGCGGACCACCTCGAACTCGCGGGTCTGCCCCAGGATATTCGTCTCACCTGTCTTCATATAATTCACAAGGTAACTGTCGTGCAGCGAACGATGGGGTTCCGGCAGCAACATTGAGATGTTCTGCCCGATCATTTCATCGAGCGTCCACCCAAACACCTTTTCAACCGAGTCGCTGACCGAATGGATGATTCCCCGTGAATTGATCGAAATCATTGGATCGACCATCGACGACAAAACGCCGCGGTGCAGGGCCTCGCTCTTTTTCTCAAGCTGTTGGAGTTCGACGAGCGTGCCGATCAATCTGGCAGCAGTCTGCAGCCGGCTCTTCGCGAAATCAATCATCTGTTGCGGACGTTCTTCGTACGCAGCGGATTGCTCGCGAAGTTCCGCGACATTACATCCAAATCGTTCAGCCAAAATATGCAGAGTGTCATCGTCTTTTGGCGGGCTGCCATATCCAACGTTGATCGAACCGACGATATCTTCGTTGGCTTTGATTGGAACGGCAAAAAGACGGATGCCGCCCGCGCATTCACAATCGTGAGCCTCGCCCGTTGCGATTGCCGCGCTGGAGGCCCGCCAGCAGGACTCGTGGCAATGCCACTTGCCGGAAGCCAAAGCATCCTGGTTATCTTCGGTGCCACACAGGTTGCGGGAGCTTGCATCCATCAGCCGGCACCATCCCGATGAAAAGATGCCGGCCGCATAATCGCCGTTTGTTTCGTAAACCGCTGCCGACGATTCCAGCATGTCGAGATAGCCATCGACGATCTCAGAGAGCAGCCCGTCTCCCACCGACTCGACGATTAACCGTTCGGTGTTGAGATCGGCCAAGTTGCCGTAGGGTTGTTCACGGTGCGCGCTCGATGTCATGGATGGTCCTGCAGGCCCTGCTAGTCAGCTCGACTCGCTTCTTTGCCCGATGGCATGCTGTTTGTGTTACAGCAGGAGTCGAAAATCCGCTATGACCAAAATTATACCGTAGCGACACGGCCTACAACAAACCACCGAAGAATAAGAGGGGAGGATTTCCCCCCACCCGACTGCTGCCGCACATCGATCACGACAACAAAAGTGCGGGCGACGTTATCTTCAGAAAACAACAGAAAGGCGTGAATTTGCCCTTGGGAAAGGTACCCCCGGCAGGATTCGAACCTGCGACCTGCGCATTAGGAATGCGCTGCTCTATCCAACTGAGCTACGAGGGCAAGGTGACCACGCTGTTCTGAGGGCCGAAACCGAAGGCAGATCGTGTAGCCGTTCGATATTATCTCTCCCGCGGCGCGTTATACAAGGACATCCATGCGGATTGACGCCGTGGTACGGTCCAGGACATTGAGTTTAAGGAGCAGGTTCGCGATATTGCACACACGCCGACCGTTGCAAGCTGATCGATGATCGCTTTCAATCTGAGTCATAACATCGAGCAAACCAAGTCCCTCTCGACGAATTTCCGTTCGTGAGTGGACCTATCCCCTTTATCAAATCAACAGGAACAAACACCGTGAAAGCTGCATTCATCACCGAGACTGGTAGCCCCGATGCGATTCAATTCGGCGATTTGCCCGATCCACAGCCGGGGCCGACCGAAGTGCTGGTCAAAGTGGGTGCCGTCGCGCTCAACCCCATCGACACTTACATTCGCAGCGGAGCGGTGGCGCTTCCCATTGAGTTCCCGTACATCATTGGCTGTGACCTGGCCGGTACGGTCGAAGCATGCGGGCAAGACGTCACACGGTTTCAACCCGGCGACCGCGTTTGGGGCAGCAACCAAAGCCTGTTCGGCCGCAAAGGGACATTCGCCGAGTTGGCCGCCGTCGATGAGCAATGGCTCTACCCCACACCCGCCGACGAAACAGACGCCCAAGCGGCAGCCGGCGCGCTGGTGGGCATTACCGCGCATCTGGGAATCTTTCTGCACGCCGGTTTATCAAAGGGAGATACGTTACTGGTCAACGGTGGTACCGGAGGTGTCGGTTCATCCGTCGTGCAACTCGCCAAAGCGGCCGGTGCCCGTGTTGTCGCGACTGTTGGCACGCAAGAGAAAAGAGAACAATGCGAACAATTGGGCGCCGACCTCGCCCTCGACTATCACAGCGACACACTCGACGACGACATCCGCGGCTTCGCCGAGCCAACCGGCGGCATCAACGTCTGGTTTGAAACACTCCGCGAAGCAACGTTCGACCGCACCGTTGGTTTAATGGCCAAACGCGGTTGCCTGATTCTGATGGCCGGCCGCAACGCGCGCCCGGAATTCCCCGTCGGGCCGTTCTACGTCAACGACCTGCGTCTGGCTGGCTTCGCAATGTTCAACGCCTCGGCCGACGAACAGCGTGCCGCCGCCGATGCGATCAACGCAGCATTTGCTGCGGGCCAATGGAAGCCCAACATCGGCCGCACCTTCCCGCTCGCCGAAGCCGCCGCCGCACACCGTTTGCAGGAAGAAAATACACTGGAGCAAGCGGGAACGTTGTGTGGGAAGATTGTGTTGGAGGTTTGATGGAGCCGCACTGTCCGGTCAAACAGGGTAGCCCGGCCGGCTTGCGGCCGGGTCGCGCAGCGACAAGAAGCCTCTCATTCAACATTCAAAGTCACGAAAGGCATTGCGGATCATCTAGACGCTTTCGACAAAGAAACTTCAAGAGGATATATCCTCATGACGGAGCGCAGAATCTACGACGACGAACTGTACGCTCATTTTGTCACCTTCTCTTGCTACAAGCGCAGAAAGCTCCTCGGGCCAAATCTGGCGAAGCGAATCGTCACCAGCACTTTGGGAACAAGGCTTACTAAACACAACGCAAAGTGTATTGGTTTCGTAGTAATGCCCGATCACGTTCATGTGATGATTTGGTTCGACCAACCGAATCAACTGAGCCTGTTCATGAACAAGTGGAAGGACCAAAGTTCGGCACAGGTCAAGCGACTTTTTCAGCGGACGCTTCCGTCGAATTGGTCAAAGGTCGGCAATGATGATGCCGTGTGGCAGGCGCGGTACTATCCGTTTCACGTGTACTCAGAACAGAAACTGCAGGAGAAACTCGACTACATGCACATGAATCCGGTAACGCGAGGATTGGTCGAGAAGACCTGTGACAGGCCTTGGAGTTCGGCCCGGTTCTATTTGGAAGGGAAATCGGTTGGTGTTCCGATTTCGATGCCTGATATTTGATTGAGATTGTTCGAGGCGGGAATGGGTTGTTCGTTTCGTTAAAGGAAGCTTGACGGGTTTTGAGCGGCTTCTTGTCGCTTCGCGACCCGGCCTCAAGCAGGCCGGGCTACCCCGTCTTCAGGGGCCTACTGTTACTTCACTGTCTGGCTCTTAACGATGATTGCAACTCCGATACTCCCAACTGTCCCTGTTCCAATGCCTTCAGGGTCAGGCGTCTTGTCGGGGTCTCCCTGCTCAATCGAATCCGCCAACGTTTCCCGGCAAATATACTCATTCCATTCCGTGAGCATCTGCTGCAATTCCGTACCCCCCTCGTATTGTAGCCAGGTAATATTGATGCGTTCTTCAATATCGAGATTTTGAATTTTTCGGTCGGACTGCACCAGTCGGATAAAATCGTTGCGCATTCCTTCGTGTCTTAGCTCGTCGCTCAACTCGGTGTTCAACGCAAGTTGAATCCCCGCGTCGTCGCCGCTGAACCAGTCGGTTGACTGTTCGGTGCTGATGAGAACATCGTCGGAGGCGAGGGTGACTTGGTTGCCGTCGAAATCGACGGTGACTGATTCTCCCGCACGCAATGGGGCGAGCGTTTCGGCGGGCAGTTCGGGTAACTGTTTGCGGATGATGCCGAGCAGTTTGCCGTACTTGGGGCCGAGCGTTTTCAAGTTCGGCTTGTAACTGTAGCTGACGAGGTCGTCGAGATTGTCGCAACCGGTGAGTTGTTTGACGTTGAGTTCTTCGCGGATGACTTCGGTGAGGGAAGCAACCGCCCCCTGCGGGTCCGCCCCTTGTTGTGCCAAAGAAAGGGAGCAATCGGCACTGATCGTGTAACGAAGTTCGGCCAAGGGTTGTCGGACGCGCTGGCTGGAACCTTCTCGCAGTTTGTGACCCAATTTCACAATCTGCTGCGCGAGCGCCATCCGCTCGTTCAAATCGGCATCGAGCAGCGACTCGTCGGCCTGTGGATATTCGCAGAGATGAACACTCTCGGGCGATTCCGCGTCGGCGCTTAGATTCCGATACATCCGCTCAGATAGAAACGGGATACACGGTGCCAATAACTTCGTTAGCGTCGTCAGCACTTCGTACAACGTCTGATACGCGGCCAACTTGTCTTCGTCCCAGCTTGTCTCCGACGATGAATCGTCGGCTTGGGTTTCCTTCCGCGATCGCCAGAAACGGCGGCGGTTGCGGCGGATATACCAGTTCGAGAGATCGTCGATGAATTCGGCGGCCGCGCTGCAGGCTGCGGGGGAATCGAATTCCTGGAAACTCTCATTCATCGTGGCAATGAGCGCCTGCAGGTTCGAGAGAATCCAGCGGTCAATCTCAGGGCGGTCGGCAACCGGCAGCGGTTCGGCTGTCGGGTCGAATTCGTCGAGTCGGGCATAGTTGACGAAGAACGCGTACGAATTCCAGAGCGGAATCAGAATCTGTCGGCGGACTTCGTCCGACGGTTGGCTCGTCACCTTGCAGATCGGCAGCCCCTCTTTGGTCTCGTCGATTGGCCCTTCGGGGGTCTCGATGGTCACCGGTTCGTCGGGATGACGGGTGCCGAAGCGAAGATCATGCGACGGATTCTGCGCGAGGTAAAGCCAGCGCAAAGTATCGACGCCAATCTGCTCGGCCGCCTCTTCAAACCAGATGGCGGTCCCATCCGTCTTGTGCATGGGCTTACCGCCCTCGTCCGTCACCAGCCGATGGCCGAGGAGCGTCGTGAAAGGCCGCTTTTCTACCGGATCGTCGGTTTCGTCGTGCCGCATCATCGTGCTCAGCGAGAGCAGCGAATAGAACCAGTTGCGAAACTGGCCGGGGAAACACTCGGTGACAAAGTCGCCCGGATACCACTTCTGCCATTCGTCGGGATCGGTGTTGTAGTGCATGGTGGAGAACGGCACGATGCCCGCGTCGAGCCAGGGGTTGCCGACGTCGGGAACCCGCGTCATCCGGTTGCCGTTTTTCGGATTCTCGATCTTCACCGCATCGATCCACGGGCGATGCGGTGTGTGACCTTCCAACACGTCCCAACCTTCGACGGCCCGCTCCTTCAACTCGGCCAGCGAGCCGATGACTTCAAAGTCGCCCGTTTCTTCATCGACCCAAATCGGCAGCGCCAGCCCCCAGAAGCGTTTCTTGGAGATCATCCAGTCGCCCATGTTGCTCAGCCACTCGACCTCGCGATCCTGCCCCTGCATCTCCGGCGGCAACCATTTGATCTGCTTCACGACATCCTGAATTTCCTTCCGCCAATCCATATTGATGAACCACTCATCGACCAGCCGAAAGACCAATTCGTCGCCGGTTCGCCAACAGTGCGGATAGACGTGCGGGTAGACCTCGGTGGCAACCAGCAATTCTTTGCCACGCAGGTTTTCAAATACGAGTTGTGCCGTATCGGGATCAATCGCTTCACGCCCGGTGAACTCGCCGAAGCCTTCACCGAAGCGGCCGTTCTCTTCCAACGGGGCAATGCCAACCAATCCCAACTGCGCGCCCAGCTTATGATCGATATCACCACAACCGGGCGCAATATGCACGATGCCCGTTCCCTCACCGGCAACCACATGCGCCTTGCCACGCGAGTCGCGTCCACCGTCGATGACCTGATGGCATTCGACTGCGGACTGCGAATTACTTTCTGTTGATTGATCTTCCGGGAATCCGCCAGGTTGCTGTTGTGCGGGCAGATCATCGAACGGTCCCCGGTACTTCCAGCCGACCATGTCGGCACCCTTGATTGTGCCATCGACTTCAAAACCGCCCTGTTCTTTGAACAATTGGCCGATGGTTTTCAGTTTGGGGACACCGTCGGGCCAACTCCATTCGGGGCGGCCGAAGCCGTCTTTGAATTCGCTGCCGAGACGTTGAAAGTCGAGGTTGTCGGCTGCGAAATAGTAAACTGCGTCGTCGCGTTTGCTACGAAGTTTGACGTAGTCGAGATCGGGATTCACCGCACAGGCAACATTCGACGTCAACGTCCACGGCGTTGTCGTCCAGACGAGAAGGAATTCATTTGCGTCGCGATCAATCAGCGGAAACCGCACGAATACCGATTCATGCGTGGTCAACTTGCGGCCGTCGGCCACTTCCATCTGACTGTACGCGCTGCCGCCGCGTCCCGACCAGGGCATCACGTCGTGGCCGCGGTAGACTTTGCCGCGCTCGAAGCATTTCTTGAGGAACGTCCAAATCGTCTCGTTGTTCTCGGTGGAGAAAGTGAAGTAACTGCCGCCCCATTCGGGGTTGCCAAGGCGGGCGACGAGTTCATCGGCTGTGCCGGTTTCCTGGACGCCGCTGGGGGCGGTGAAATCGATCTGCTCGGCAGTGCCGATGGCTTCGGAGAGTTGGCGCAACTGCTCGGGATCGTCCCAGTCGGTCCAGTAGCCGAGCCGGATGGATTGCTCGGTCTGTCGGGCGGCGAAGCGGAGTACGCGTTTCTTGCACTGGTTGACGAACGTGTCGATGCCCTGCTCTTCAATCGCGTTCTTTGTGGCGTATCCCAGTTCGCGTTCGACTTCGACTTCGACCCATAGCCCCTGGCAATCGAAGCCGTTCTGGTAGCGCTGCTCGTGGCCGGTCATGGCGAAATAGCGTTGGTAGGCGTCTTTGTAAGTGCGGCCCCACGCATGATGCACGCCCATGGGGTTGTTGGCGGTGATCGGGCCGTCGATGAAACTCCAGCGGGGACCGCCGGCGTTCTTCTGGCGAAGCTTGTCGAAGATGCTGTTTTCGTCCCAGAACCGCAGCATGTCGTGCTCGCCACGGACGAAGTTAGCGTCGGAAACCTTGTCGAACATAAATCGCAGCCGCTCTGATGGAAGACATCGTTCATTCCACACCGGAAATTGTCGGCATGGCATCAAATGGAAGAGGCAATTCTAGAAGCCTGCCGAGAGGATGGAAAGGCGAGTCGCCGTACGTTTTCGGTTAGCCGCGACGCGGAGGCTTTGCGCAGCGGAGCGCTCCCCTGCGGGTCGCGGCTAACCCCACGATACGATCGACAAATGTTTTGAACTGCAGGTTGCAGTCGGGTAGGATGACCGGGACGGTTTCCGGGAAGCTGGAGCCGGCAGAGAATTCAGGCACGATGCACAACCCACACACGACGGACAGCAAGCCATGACCGACTGGGATGACGACGATTGGGAACAGGACGACGACGAATTCGACCGCCGACAGAGATCGAGTGGATCGAAGACGCTGTGGATTGTGCTGGGGTTGGCGGGTGGCGGTGTGCTGCTGATGCTCATTTGCGGCGGAATTTTCATTGCCGCCATGGTGGATGGGATCAACAACCCCGGACAGGGCGGCGTTTTTGAGGACCTGTTTGTTGATAACACTCCGGTCGAGATGCCGTCGGCCGAGGTGGAATCGCCCGAGGAAAAACATCGCGCAGTCGTCGCTGCCTTTCGCGCTGAGGATGTGGGCGTGGACGACGCCACATTGAAGGCCATCGAAAGACTCTTTGACAAATTGATCCAGGGGTGTGACGACGACGATTACGACGCGATTTCAGCAACGTTCGATATCGACCGGTTTCTGTTGCAGACGAAGAAGACCGGCGTCATCACGGACATGACGGTCTTTGAAGAATCTCAGTTGCGCGAAACTTTGTCGCAGTCGATGGAGAACCTGTCCGATCTACAACGGCACATAGTCATCCATGTCGATCCGCGTTCGACTTGTCGGGAATTCGTCGTGTATGCCTACCTGTGGGAAGAAGGGTATGCTGGGCAAGAGATGCGGTGGTGGGTGATTCGCAATGGTGGGACATGGCGTTTCTTCGACTGGGAGTATCTGGATTTTGGCATGCCGGAATCGAAGACCGCTGCGATTTTTCATGAGAACTGGGATGATCCGGGGATCGACGAGTACAACCGCGCGATGACCGATATCAATGAGGCCATCGATGCATCGGCCGACGGGGATAGCAAACTGGCGCAAGCAAAACTGCGCCGCGCGGCTGGACGACGCGTTTTCCCTCAAGTGGCGGACGAAGTGACTTTACGAATTGCCTACGTGTGGGAAATGATGGACCGGTCTCACGAGGCGATTGCCGCTGCCCGCCGCATTGGTTCCCCCGATAAAGTTCCCGGGGCGTATGACGCCCAGGCAATGGCATATCACGACCGAGGACACCACCGAAAAGTAATCGAATTTGCGTCGAAGTACATGGAGCATGTGGGAGGCGGCCCCAACATTCTGGAATTGAAGTGCGACGCGCTGGTATCGTTGGGGCGCAATGACGAAACGACGGCCGACCTGTGGCGTTGGCTGCGATTTGAACCGGACAATGTGCAGCCGCTACAACAACTGGCAGGCGCGCTGGATGACGACAATCGGCAGAAGCTGGTGGAGCATCTGTCCAAACTGGATGACCCGGTGGCGACGGCGGTGTCGCTTGCCGAATGGCTTTTGTATTCCGAACCGGATTCACTCGATTGGCTCGTCGATTTTGTCAAGAGCCGCGCCGCTGATTCGCCGACGCTCGACTATTTGCGGGGACTCGCGGCACAAGCGATTGATGATAACGCCGCTGCGGCCAAACATTTCAAACGAGCGATGACCCGTGAGGCGGACGAAGACAAGCGGAATCAGTACATCGACAGTTTTCTCGACGTGATGGCGGAGCAAGAACGTTACATCGAGGCGTATGCAGCCGCCCCGGACGCGTCTGAAGCATTCCAGAATTTGATGGGTTACGATGACGACGATGAAGACGTACTCATCGAAGACGACGACGACAGGCAGCGATTGATGGAAGCTCATCGCATTCGCATGCCAGACGACCCCTGGATTCATTACCACGCGGCGGACCTGTTGACCAAACAGAAGAAGTATGAAGAAGCCGAGCGGGAATACGCGGCCTGTGTGGCGGTGACAGAAGACGAGGACTTGCTGTCATCAATTCGGTATCAGCGCATTTCGGCGATGATTCAAGCCGGTCGCGGAAAGGAAGCCTACGAGAAGATTGCTCCGTCGGATGAAACCTTTCAGCAAGTAGCCGAACATCACCGCCGGAATGAGGAAACCGACAAGCTGGAGAAACTCGTCGAGCAACATCGGGCGTTGCAGCCAAACGACAAGCAACTCGATTTGTACGCCGGCGTCGTCGCAATGCATCGCAAGGAGTATGCCGCCGCCGATCGATTGTTCGCCCGTGGCTACCGCAATATTGAGGAAGATTACCGCCGCTACACGTATCGCAACCAGTGGATCGAAAACCGGTTCAAAATGGGCCGCCCGCTGACAGCTTACGGCGAAATCAAGCCGGACGTTGAAACGTTTCCAATTGTCGCGCGCAAACTCGCAGCGAATGAAGACTGGGGCAACCTGGAGACGCTGATTAACATCCACCGGCTGCAACACCGCCGCGATTCTGCCGTGTTGACGTGGACGGCCGAACTGCACTGGAAGCAGAAAGACTACAAGTCGGTCGTGAGTGCGCTCGCCCCCTGGCAGAGTCGGGTCCATGCGACGGACATCGATCGCTGGCAGAGTCGTCAACTTGCCGACAAACTGCTGCGCAGCTATTTGCGGCTGAAACGTTTTCCAGAAGCGATTCGCTTTGCCCGGCAGCGTTTCGAAGAATTCGGCCAACCAGAAAGGTTGATGATTGCTCACGCAGCGGCGGGAAAGCGGGCCGACGTCGCCCGCTTCATGGATGAACAGGCCGCGATTGATCGGACACACTGGTTCTCGTCGGTTTATTCCGACACCGATGTCGGCCCGATCTTACGCGGTGCCGATTACCTGCCGCTGCGGAAGAAGTATCCCCCCGGAGTTCCGCCCACTTATAGTCGCACACAAACGGAGTTACTTTTGACAGCGCCGCGGCAACTCGATGCCTCGAAGCTGCAATCTACGCTGGTTCCCGTACTGGGTGAGAATGTGAAGGTGGAGTCGCTTCCATCCGGCGAGCCGAACCAATCACTTACAAGCTTCTTGATTCAAGCCGACAGCGAGCGGTTCGTCATTACGTTCGGCAACGATCGCTACACCGGAATAGAACCAAGCGACCAACCAACATTGAAAGATGCAGCACTGACCCAAGCCGTGACCGAACATCGCGCGTGGCTGACGCTGACGACATTCGGCACCGATTGGCAGAATGAATCTCAAATCGCCCCGGCCTACCGGCTGACGTCGGCTTTACTCGGCGACGATTGCTCCGCAGTCTACTTCACCGCCGTAGGCCGATTGGCGGCCAACGATGCCGAATTACAGAAACTTCTGCGCGACGAAAAGCCGCAACAGGCGTTGGAGAAAGTCGGCGAACAAACCTGGTTGAGTTATTCGCCCGATGTCGATGAGGAAGCAGACGAGAGCATGCGGCGGCGTCTGAAGGAATTTGTTAGCGCCTTCGAGGACAAGAAGGTGGGAGAAGAGTTTGCGATTCAAGTGAACGTGGACGCAGGATTCGCGCGCGAGGCACATTGGATTTCCGTTCGCAGAATTGAACGGGCACGCTACGGCGGCTGGACATTCACCGGCGAATTCTCAACCGACTCCCGCCTGAATCCATACATCCGCAAAGGCGAACCGGTCGCGGTGGGGAAATACGAAGTGTACGACTGGCGGTACAAAGCAGGCGGAAAAACGTTTCGTGGTCGGGCCGGGAAATGATGCCCGAATTTCCACGATCGTCTGAAGTCAGGCGATGTCTGCAACCACACGGGGGATCAGCTTTGCCAACCGATCTCCGCCGCGGGCGGCGACTGCGAGTATCTTTTCGATGTTGACCGGCTCTAACGCGTCGGGCAGGCACATGTCGGTGACGACGGAAAATGCCAACGTGCGCAGCCCAGCGTGCTTGGCGACGATTGCTTCGGGTACGGTCGACATGCCGACCACATCGGCCCCCATCGCCCTCAGCATGCGGTATTCGGCCCGCGTTTCCAGATTCGGGCCGGCAACGGCGACGAACACCCCCTTCTGACAGGGAATGCCCATTTCGAGCGCTGCCTGCTGTGCCGTGGCAATCAGCTTCTGGTCGTATGGTTCGGCCATGTCGGGAAATCGCGGGCCGAGCGAATCATCGTTGACGCCCCGAAGTGGATTCTCAGGCATGAAGTCGATGTGGTCTTCGATAATCATCAAGTCGGCTAACGCGAACTGCGGATTCATGCCGCCGGCCGCATTGGTGATGATGAGGATTTCGACACCCAATTCCTTCATCACGCGTACGGGAAAGGTGACCTGCTCCAGCGAGTAACCTTCGTAGTAGTGAAAACGCCCTTCCATGGCCAGCAGCGGAACGCCCGAGAGATTTCCGCAGACCAATCGTCCGGCATGCGACTCGACCGTGGAGTGGGGAAAGTGGGGGATGTCTTCGTAGGCGATGCGGGCATCGGTGTCGATTTGTTCGGCCAGACCGCCGAGTCCCGTACCCAGAATCAGCCCGACACGCGGTTCGGCCGAACATTGACCGCGAACGAAATCGGCCGCTTCAGAAATTCGTTCGGCAAGGTTCGTCATGCGCTGCTCTTTGACGGAGATTCAGTAGGAGTCGAATTACGAAGCCCGCGGAAATTCAAACGCCGACCACCGCGGCGGACGGTGTGTGGTTCAGGTCGATTAGAAATCGTCGTCATCGACGAAGTCGTCGTTGTCGTCTTCGAAATCGTCGTCGTCGTCTTCTTCGAGGTCGTCGAGATCTTCTTCGAATTCTTCGTCAAAATCTTCATCCTCGAAGTCTTCGTCCGGGTCTTTGTCCTCGTCGTCGTCATCCGTCGGCTCATCGTTTTCGGGGGCATCCTCGTCCTGCAACCAGATCGAGCGTTCTTCGCGATCGCCTACAAAATCCGGATCTTCTATCGCCGTTGAAGACGTGAAGTATTCAAGCGTGTCGCTCGTTTGAGTCGCTTCAATTCCGTTCCGCGCAAATAGCATTTGTGTCTACCTCAACTGCGTTGTCTGAAACTGCGTTGTCTGATCGAATTCCGGATGACTGACTGCGGCGATAAAGGGGTGTCTGGGGTGTCTATCGTTTCCCGATAAAATGCCAGCCGCAATCCGCGTCGATTTGAAAGGTTACGAAGTTTAAGGTCCCCAAGGCCCCGTATCGGAATTCTCAATACTAAAAGATTCCGATGCTTGTCAAGCGAATCATTGCGACACGGGCAACCCTGTGAAAAAGTTTTCCCGTCTACCGCCGTCGATCATTTCTTGCGGAGCGACTTCCACGGTCGTCTTGTATGCGGTAGGCCGGGTAGTTCAGCTGCTCCCGATTGTTCGTCAGGTGCCTTAGTCCCTCACGCAATACAGATTGCCGGGGACGCGACTGGCAATTCCTGCTACAATTTTTGGCATGATTGGGGGATGGTGCATCCTCTATGTTCAGGTTGCGGCATCGGCCAGACAAATTGAGGAAGTCGAACATGAAGACCGGTAAATCGACGTTGCCGTCGATCATCTTACTTGCAGCCTGTTTGTCGCTGGGCTGTAACACTCAAGCAACCGATGCCGGGGCGGAAACTGAACCACAGGCAGGCGTTTCCAAGAAACAACCACCGGGGAAACAACCTTCCAGGAAACATCCGGCCAATCATCTTGCGCGCGAATCAAGCCCGTACCTGTTGCTGCACGCGCACAATCCCGTCGATTGGTATCCCTGGGGTCCCGAGGCGTTCGAGAAGGCTCGCAAGGAGAAGAAGCCGATTTTTCTTTCGGTGGGTTACAGCAGTTGTTACTGGTGTCACGTCATGGAGCGGCTGGTCTTCGAAAACGAAAAGATCGCCGCCTACATGAACGAGCATTTCGTCAACATCAAGGTCGATCGTGAAGAGCGGCCTGACATCGACGATATTTACATGACCTCGTTGTACGTGTACCTCAGGGCCGTCGGTTCACGTCAGGGGGGCGGCTGGCCGTTGTCGATGTTCCTCACTCCCAAAGGAAAACCCTTTGCCGGCGGAACGTATTTTCCTCCCGAGGAGGATCGCGGTCGCCCCGGTTTCGGAACGGTGCTGAAGCAAATCGCCGATCTCTGGAAGAGTGATCAGAAGCAGGTCGAGCAGAATGCGGATTTGATTACGAATTCAGTGCAGCGTGCAATGAAACCACGTCTCGTACTCACTCCGGTTGAACTGGAACGCAGCCTCGTCGGCCGAGTGACCGAAGCGGTCGCGGCCACTTTCGACGAAGAACATGGCGGCGTCGGCTTCAACCCCTCGAATCCCAACAGCCCGAAGTTTCCCACGCCGGCAAAGCTCGCGCTGTTGCAGTACGACAGCCGACGTAACGGCGACGAACGATCGGCGCAGATCGTTCAAGAGACTCTCGACCAGATGGCCGCCGGCGGTATTCGCGATCATCTCGGCGGCGGGTTCCATCGGTACAGTACCGACCGTTTCTGGCACGTACCGCACTTTGAAAAGATGTTGTACGACCAGGCACAACTGGCCGTCGTCTACATCGAGGCATTTCGTCAAACCGGCGAACCCAAATACCGCGACATCGCCGAGGACATCTTCCGCTACGTTGCCGGCGAAATGACCGACAAGGCCGGTGGGTTTTATTCCGCGCTCGATGCCGAGACCGATGGCGTCGAAGGGGAATTCTACGTCTGGTCGAAAAAGGAAATCGTCAAGATCCTCGGCACCGACAATGCTCAATTATTCCAGTCGGTTTACGGCATGGAAGAGGCGAATCCGTTTGAACACGGTTACGTGCTGCATCTTCCCACGTCGATTGCCGATGCGGCCGAGAAACTCAAGATCCCTCCGACGCAAGCCGAACAACGGCTGAAACTCATGCGGCATCAATTGTTGACCGTGCGTGCGAAACGAACACCGCTGCTGAAGGATGATAAGTCGCTCACCAGTTGGAACGGCATGATGATTCGCGCGTATGCCCGCGCTGGATTAGTGTTCGATGATAAAGAACATATCAAAACGGCCGAGAAGGCGGCGATGTTCGTACTGGGCCGCATGCGCGACAAAGAACAACGGCTGCAGCGGACTTACCGTGGCGGAACAGCGAAGTTGAACGCCTACGTCGACGACTATGCACTGCTCGTCGAAGGACTGCTCGCCATTCACGAAGCGACCGCCGATGAGAAATGGCTCAACGCGGCCCGCCGACTGACCGACCAACAGATCGATCTGTTTTGGGACAAGACCGGCAAAGGGTTCTTCTTCACCGCACGCGATCACGAAAACTTGATCGTCCGCACCAAGGGCGCCAACGACTCGGCCGTTCCCTCGGGCAACGGTGTCAGCGTTCGCAATCTGATTCGGCTCGCCTCATTGACCGGCGAAGAAAAGTACCGCAACTACGCAAAGGAAACACTCGAAGCGTTTGCGCCCGCCATCGATCGTGCGCCGCAGGGAATGGTCACCATGGCCATCGCGTTGGGGGAGTATCTCGACAAGCCAAACTTTGGCGCGACGCAG
This sequence comes from Planctomycetaceae bacterium, assembly GCA_018699955.1. GTDB lineage: Bacteria > Planctomycetota > Planctomycetia > Planctomycetales > Planctomycetaceae > JABISG01. Next base: position 29,308 of record JABISG010000077.1, read on the forward strand.
AAGACATCGACCACCGACAGCGAGGCCGCGGAATCTCCAAAGAAATCTCAACCCAGTCCAATCCAGTTGACGGCGGGCGAAGAAAAAAAGAAGCCGGCGAAGAAACCTGAGTATGCGACCACGCGGGCTTTCCTGTCGGTCGATAAACTTCCCCCCGGCGGTCGCTGCAAGATCGTCGTCTACGTCGATATCAAGAAAGGCTGGCACATCAACTCCAATCCTGCCAACCCGAAGTTTCTGATTCCCACCGTGCTGTCGGTCAAGTCGAAACTCGGCTGCAAGTTGACCAACATCAGTTACGAGCCGGGTAAGAAAGTCGAAGTCCCCGGTTCACCAACACTGCACGTCTACGAGAAGAAAACAGCCATCCGCGGCGTATTGGAAATCCCGGCAACCGCTTCCGGAAAAACCGACGAGATCGAAATTCTCGTCAGCTATCAGCCCTGTAACGACGCAAAATGCCTGCCGCCCAAGACCGCCAAACTGACCGGCAAAGTGACCATCGCCCGGTCTGCGACGGAGGTCAAGCAGATCAACGACAACCTGTTTCCCAAACCGAAACCGAAGAATTCACCAAACCGGTAGTCGGTTTCCCCCTCTGAGCACTTCGGTAATTCGAGACACTCTGGAAGCGTTGCCGCCCAAGACGAATCATTGATTCGCTCGTCGCTTTCTGGCACTCCGGCAAATGGCGGGATAGACTCTAAGTCGGTGATTTTCATTCAGTTTCCTTTCTGATTGTCGCATGCCCGACGTTACGTCTGATCATTTTTTCTCACTGCTGCAACAGAGCAACCTGCTCGCCGTCGAGCGGTTGGAAAGCGTGCGCGCGGACTTCGCCATTGCAAGCGATCAGCAACTGCTGCAGTTGATCGAGCAACTCATCGGTCGCGGCTGGCTGACACGCTGGCAGGCGAAAATGCTGCTCGCCGGGCAGCATGCGTTTTTCCTCGGCAAGTACAAGCTGCTCGATCACTTAGGCCAAGGGGGCATGGGGAGCGTTTTCAAGGCCGAGCAGTTGCCGCTGGGGCGGATGGTGGCGATCAAAGTCATTGCGAAGCGCTGTGTGCAAGAGCCAGGCGCCATTGCCCGCTTCCAACGGGAAATTCGCGCGTCTGCCGCGCTCAGCCATCCGAACGTCGTCTCGGTTTACGATGCAGACTGCATCGACGGGAGACATCTGCTGGTGATGGAGTATGTTGCAGGACGCGATCTCAGTGCAGCAGTCAAAGTGGCCAGACAACTGCCCGTCGGCGAGGCGTGTGAGTACGTAAGGCAGGCTGCTCTGGGCCTCCAGCACGCACACGAATGCGGCTTGATCCACCGCGACATCAAACCCGGGAATTTGTTACTCGCGTGTCAACCTGGCGGCTTGCCGGTCGTCAAGATCCTCGACATGGGCTTGGCACGCTTCGATGAAGACACCGGCGACACGGGCGAACTGACGCAGAGCGGGCAGATAATGGGAACGCCCGATTATATTGCTCCGGAGCAGGCCCAGGACAGTAGACATGCCGACATCCGCAGCGACATCTACAGCCTGGGCTGCACGCTGTTTCGCTGCCTAAGTGGAGAAGTTCCGTTTGTACGTACAACGTTGATGACCCGATTGATGGCCCGGATGACCGCGGAACCGCCGCAGTTGCGAAACGTGTTGCCCGCAATTTCTCCGGAACTAAACACAATCGTACTCAAGATGATGGCACGTTACCCAGACGATCGGTACCAGACACCACTGGAAGTTGCCAACGCCCTGGCACCGTTCGCCGACGTGTCGGCAGCGAGTGTGTTGGCAGCAAAGCTGCCAGGGGGACCCCAATTGCATGAAGAGACGATTGCCTTTGAACCACAACAGGAAATCGAACCGGGATTGAACGACTTCCTGCAAAACCTGGCCACCGAAGCAGCACGCGATGAGGAAATAGATGCCAGCACACAGTCTCTGGCTCAGACCGTCGCGCTCGGCGAGCCGAACGCGTCGGTTTCGGCAGATCGAGCAACGCCACAGACAGCATCCCACGGCCAGCAGACCGCACGGGGCGCGCAAGAGGCACCGCAAATCACGCGAGCCGGCCGCAAGTTGAAAGAAAACATCGCTGCTCGCAATCGTGCCGACCGTCGCCGATTGCTGCTCGTCTTGGCTGCCATTGCCGCATTCATCGGAATTGCTATTGGCATGACGCAGTGGCATAGGGCGGGCGAAACACATCTCGTCATCGATTGGCCAATAGACGAGCGCGCCGGTGCGGTGATCAAGATCGACGGCGTCAAATGGGAACTGGGAAAAGTTGCACAACTCTCATTTCCTGGTCGTCCGGGCCGTCGGACGATGTACGCCACTCGGAAGGGCTACATCCCAATCAAGCAGGATTGGGATTTCCAGCGCGGGCAGCGAATCGAGTTTCAACTCGACTGGCAGCCAACACCCGAGACGGTCCGGACGCAACAACTCGCATCGCTCACACGGCGGGTTGACGCCTGGGTGAACGTGGGCCACTCACCCGACGATCAGACTGTTGTCAAACTTTGTAACGACTTGGTCGATTTTGGACGTGTCTACCCGGGCACGGACGCGAGCATCATCGCCGCGAAACATATGAAGCGTCTACCCTGGCCGGTTGATTTGCTGAAGCAGAGCGAGATTGATGCGTACAAGTTGAAGATCGCCGGAAATGGCGATGCGGCTAACGCGCTGCCGGAACTGGTCGCGATCCTGGGCGAAAGCCGCCTCAAGCATCCGACTGCGGTTGACTCAATTGCCTTCAGTCCCGATGGTGGCCTGTTGGCCGCCAGTGCACATTACAGCCCAATTCGCCTGTGGAATACGCGCACGGGGGAACTTGAAAGAGTGCTGCCGACGACGCCAAACGCCTGCAGGTTGATGGCATTCGCACCGGACGGCCGCACGTTGGCGGCCTATTCTCCAGCGGGTCATCGAGGTGTGATCTACATATTGAAAGCTGACAGCGGCGAAGAACTTACGACGATCGACATTTCCATGACAAGCAAGATCGCCGAGGAGGTCGGAATCCGGGCCAAGCGGCTTGCCTTCAGTCCAGGTGGTCGGCGGCTGGCTATTTCGGTCCACGGCTTCGGCACCGTGATATACAACCCGGCGACTGGCGACGAATTGGCATCGATTGTGGAAGAAGACTTTGTCACGTTTACGCCGGATGGTAGCAGCATGGTGCTGAGTTCGGGGGACGATACGATCCGCCTCCGGGACGTGGAAACGCAGAAAGTCGTGACAGAGTGGAAAGCAAGTTTTGATGCGGCGGTTTCCGGAGCGGATGGCCGCGTTGTCGCGACTGTTTCTCGCCAGCAGATGAAGCTTTGGGATTCTACGAGTGGCCGAGAGCTGCAAACCATTCCGATGAATCTGTTGAGCAAATCAACGGTCTTGGCGTTTCATCCGCAGAAATCGATTCTTGCAGTAGGTGATGTCAACGGCACGATTTCGTTGTGGCACGGTGACGCCGCGACACCGGTCCGCCGGATTGAAGCGTACAGCTACCATGTGCGACATCTGTCGTTCAGCCCCGACGGCAACTCCCTCGCCTCTGTCGGCCAATTCGGAAACGCAGTTAGACTCTGGGATGTCGCGACGGGCGAAGAGATCAACAAGGCGGCCGCTACTAGCGGGTCCGCCACCTCCGTGGCCGTCAGCCCGGATGGTCGCCGGATTGCGAGCGGGAGCGACGACCAGAAAGTGACGATATGGGATCTCGAAACCGGTCGGGAGGTGTTGAAGCTTGAAGGCCACATACACCCGGTTCACAGCGTGGCCTTCAGCCCCGACGGCAAACAGATCGCCAGCGCCGGGGGCACATACACAATGCCGGGTGAAGTGAAGGTGTGGAATGCGGTCACCGGCGAGCTGTTGCATACCATCATGGGCCATCAAGACCTCATCGATCGCGTAGTGTTCGGTCCCGGTGGAAATCGGATTTGTACGGCAAGTCCCGAAGGAACCGTCATCCTGTGGGACGCCGAAACCGGACAGAAGGCTCTAAAGCTCAAAGGCCGTGCTCTGGCATTCAACCCCAATGGCAAGACACTGGCAACCGGAAGCCAAGACGGCGACGTGTGGATTTGGGACGCTGTCACAGGCCGGAAAATCCGGACGCTCGAAGGACACAAGGATTATGTTTTGTCCCTCGCCTTCAGCCGCGATGGCAAGTGGCTTGTCTCCGCATCGGCCGATCAAACAATGAAGATCTGGCAGGCCGGGCTGGATCGGGAATGGGCAAACCTGCCGGGTCACTCAAGCAACAACTCGGCAGCGCACGATCTGGAAATCCGTCCTGACGGTCGACTGATTGCCTCACTGGGTAGGAATGGTTCCGTGCGGCTGTGGGATCTGGACAAGAAACATGACAGCCTACGGAAGATATTCCGGTTCAACAAAGGAGTTGGCGCACATCACGAGGTCGCCTTCACCCCCGACGGCCGCCATGTCGTCGTCGCCAACGGCAACGGAACACTTTGGGTGCTGCGGTTGGAAGAATGGTCGGCAATGGGGAGTGAATAATCACACAAATCCCACGGGTCGCGGCCCGTGGGACTCTGCCTGGTGATGTCGATCGTTGAAACTCGTTGAGGTGCAATCGTAGGTTTCATCGATTGGCCCGGCTGTCACAGTCAAGTTGCGATCTCTGGCAAGTTTCGCCCCAGTCAATGGACTCCCTCAATCGCAACCCGCCGTGCGTTGCCGCCGTGCTTCGTACAGCAGAATGCCGGCCGCGACTGCGGCGTTGAGTGACTCGACGTGGCCGAATTGAGGAATGGAGACGCGCTCGTCAGAGAGTTCGAGCAGCGCCTCGCTCACACCGGTCCCTTCGTTACCGATGATGAGGGCCGTTGGTTGCTTCCAGTCGTAATCGGCACACGCGATTGCTGCCCCGCCGGTTGCAGCGACAGTGCGAACGCCGTTGCCTTTCAGCTTGGTGACGACGTCGGTCAGATTCTCCGCTTGCACAATGCGGACATGATTGACCGCACCGACCGACGTGCGGGCGACGAGGCTGGTCACGCCGACCTGACCGGTCTCGCCGATGAAAACCGCATCGGCCGCCATCACGTCGGCCGAACGCAATATCGCGCCGAAATTGTAAGGGTCCTGAATCGAATCGAGAATAACATACAACGGCGACTCCGAAGCAGCACCAAGAACGTTGTCAACCTGTTCGTAGGGAAACGGGGCCATCTTCGCCAGAAACCCCTGATGCTCTCCCGAACGGCAACGGCTGGTAAGTTCTTCGGGCGATTCGATAATCACCGGCACATCGAGATCGGTCGCCGTTTCACGCGACGCTTGAATCACATCGGCCGGCAGTGTTTCACTCAACCGCAATTCGTGAATGTGCCAACGACCGGCGCGCAGCGTTTCGCCGACGACATTCTTTCCCCAGATCCAACACTTCTGGTGATTGCCGAGCAGTTCCTGTTTTCCCTTGCCCCGCCGATATCGTTCAACCATGTGCTCGTGCTTCAATTCTCATTGCCAGATTCCCGTGACTCGTTTATTCTCCCGGCGAAGCAAGATTGAAACAAGTGAGGCCGAGAGCGACAAAGTGACAGAGTCGTAAAGGCTGCCAATGTAATCCCTTTGCCCCCTGTCCCACTGCAACTTTGCCCCTTCCCGGAAATACGTGATTGTACGCACTTTGGCAGTTCCGGTTGATTCTCGCGCCGCTGGCAATCACAATCGTTGTTTCAATCCGTAATGAAGACCCACCGATGGAAGCGCGGGACAAACGGCACCTCTGTCACCAGATGGCCCGACTCGTCTTGCTGCTTTGATCTCCGTCCCGCGTAGTCCACCCCACAGTTTCATCCTCTAGTTTCGGCGGCAGAACATTGGCTCGAAAGGTCCCCATTTACAGTAAGGAGAAGGACCGCGAGGGATTGCGCAGGGCGTCGCGATTCAATGCCCAGATGATGGATCACGTCCGTCCCTATTTGCAGCCCGGTGTGACGACGGCTGAAATCGATCGGCTCGTTTACGGTTACACCATGGAGCACGGCCACACGCCGGCCTGTCTGGGTTATCAGGGATTCCCCAAAAGCATTTGCACAAGCATCAATGAAGTCGTCTGCCACGGCATCCCCGGCGATCGACGGCTGAAAGAGGGCGATATCGTCAATGTCGATCTGACGACCGTCGTCAACGGCTGGTACGGCGACTCGTCAGAAACATTTCTCATCGGCGAGGTTTCCGACGAAGCCCGCCGACTGGTGCAGGTTACCTTCGATGCCATGTGGGTCGGCATTCACAGCATCAAACCCAACGGCCGCGTGATCGACATCGGCCAGGCGATTTACAAATTTGCCCACCCGCACGGTCTGGAAGTCGTCCGCGAGTATCAGGGCCACGGCATCGGCCGCGAATTCCATCAGGAACCGGGCGTGCCGCATTACCCCACGCCCAAAAGCGCCCGCGACATCGTGAAGCCGGGCGTCTGCTTCACCATCGAGCCAATGCTCAATCTGGGCGTGTGGCGAACGGTGAAAGACAAAGCCGACGGCTGGACCGTCCGCACCACCGACGGCAAACTCTCCGCCCAGTTCGAACACACAATTCTAATGACCGAAACCGGCCCCGAAGTCCTCACGCTAACTGAGACGGGCCCGCAAGAGGGACATCGGTTTTAGGTGGTTGGTGACGTAGGTTTTGACTCGGCGTACGCGAAACCGCAAGCGAACGTGCGCGAGTCCTTCATTCAGCCGTCCCGGCTGCGGGACGCATGCTCCGGTGCCTTGGCCAGATTGCCAGAGTTGTTTGGATTCAGACATTGCAATTTTGGACAAACATAATGCGTGCAGTTTTCACCTCTGAACTGTTGCATTCAGTAAGAGGCCAGTTTACTATCGCAGCAGGTCTGTACAGATGCACTAAGAGTGGGCAACATCACAATGGCACGTTCGCTTTCATTGGATGATTTGATCGAGTTTTTTGGTAAGGTGTCAAGGAATTCGAATGTCACAGAAGAGATTCAATTTCAGGCCGGTCATTGGTATCGCGCCCTTGCACTCGATTTTTCTCACCATCGAATTAGGTCGAAGGCGCTCGAAGCCTGGAATGTAGATCCCGACGATGACACATTTGGCCCGAATCTTCCGGAGCTTGTTGAGAGCCGCATTCGAATCGCGTGGCAAGAGGAACCGCAAATACCTGAACCAACACAACAGAATTTCAGTCGTATCCTTCGGCTCCTGGCCGATGTTTGCCACGAATTCGCCATCCACAATCTTGCCTCAGAATTCGGTCGTCCGTTGCACTCAATCGCCTGTAATTCGTGCAACCGTTCAACAATGCAAAAAAAGCACACACACTTTTTTCGATACGTCTCTCTCCACGTATTGGAAACCATGATTTTCAAAGGACTAAATAAGGTGCCGAAACCACGGCCGGGGGATCGCCGCAAGTTCTACACCCGCAGTCAAATTGACAGCCTGAATCGACTACTTCCGAAAGCAATGCTTTTGGCACGCCCTGAGATGGATTTCGCTGGTCGTCGTTTTTCCTCCCCCGTATTTCTATGCTTCACAGATGATGCACCACATCTGAAAATGCCCCGGAAAAGAATGAGTGCGAATTACATCGCAGAACAGTTGGGACTTCCCGATTGGCTCAAATGGGGGAACGACGTCAAACAACTCTCTGACAAGCAGAAGCACGGTATCGCCGTGCTAAGAGTACGGAGCGATAGAAGCGACGAGTTTTTCCGGCCGACCAAGCTTCTCGATTCTCCCGGGCATCCTGCTTTTACGCCTGGGCGGCCAGACAATGTCCCGCTCAAGAATCGATTTCGCCATGGCTTGACGCGGGTCTGCGCACACAAAGGTCTGCAATGGGAGCGACCGCAAGTTACGAACCAGCGTGGAGTCCCAGAAGTGGTCATGGCCAATCGGGAAGCGAAGCTTGGGACCGATGACGTGACGTTTGAGGATGTGTTTTTCTACGATTAGCAAGCATGTATGTCCAACTGATAACTGCTGAATTAGCCAGCGCAACAGGCAAAGCGTCGTTCTTTGCGGCCTTGGAATCCGCCTGTGTCGAGTTGTATCTCGTACGCACTGAGGCCGACAATCCCGCAAGTGTTATTTTCGACACCTGCGAAAAGCACGGGCGCATGAGGTGGCTCTTCGAGTGGGTCCTGGAAGTCATCGACCCGTTGGACACCTGCGTCAACGATGAGGTCTCAGACAATTCCAAGCGGCAGCTCCTGTTGGCCGATTGCGTATTCGAACTCGCCGGCATGCTGGATTACGAATCCCGAGAATCGAATTGGGATAGGGCAGTTGCTAGCCTTGCAACAGTCTGGTCACGCCATGGTCAATGGAGGAAGTGTGCCAATCGAGTCTTCTCGACCATCAATTGCTCAGGTTGGGTGGATCCCGCAACGTCAGCCGAAGAAAGCCTCTTGTTGCTATATCGGAACAAACCGGACGGAAGAAACGACTTCAAGACCGTTGAGCAAATCAAAGTCCACATTGATGAGATAGTCGCCCTGCCGGAAGAAAGCTATGCCCACGCGATGCGTGATTACTGCCTGCACTTTTACCTTGTCCATCTATGCGAACGATCGAAACCGGCGGACGGAGTCGTTCGCCATTTCCCCGAATCGTACTCAAATGCGATTGGATGGGTTTTTGGCAAGACGGGCGCAAGATGGCTTCGCACGAACCCCTGGTTGTTGGAACTCCTGTTCTTCAGCATGAAAACGATTAGCGATTCGGATTGGCCGAGTGTTGCCGAGCAGATGTATCTTCACACAAAGAATACATTAACAGCATTGGAACAATCCACTTTGCGAGACCTTCTCGGCGTTCCCGATTACACTGACAATCAACCGGACCTGGAATCGTTGTACAACCAGTTTGAGACAAATCGACGGTCGTCTGTCGTGCGATTCAAGGGGGTTGGTTGAATGAGGGTCGTCACGTTTTATTCCTTCAAGGGCGGTGTGGGCCGTACCACCGCCCTCATTAATGTTGCGTACCGGTTGGCACGGATGGGCCGGAAGGTGGTCGTGGCGGACTGGGACCTTCAGGCGCCCGGCCTGACGATGATGGATTGCATGTTGCCTGAGAGCGGCAGTAGGAGTGCCCGTGGTGTTCTCGAGTATTTGATTGGCTTACGAGATGGTCCGAAAGTTTCAATGCCGGATATTATCGTCGAGCCGACCTTTGCCGTTGAGGCGCACGGGCGCAAGACGATAGACAACGAGCCCTGGATGAAGGGTGAGTTGTTTTTTATTCCAGCCGGGAATCTTGAGAAAAGGTCGCTCAGGACATTTATTCAGGCGGCGGCTCACGAATTGCACGATCTGCGATCACTCTGTGGAGAGCGTCCAGACAAGCGATTCGTGTTCAAGGTGTTTTGCGAAGACCTTAGAACCTCTCCCATCCCTTGGCGGCGACCGACGTCGAGTGGCGCGCCGGACTATTTGCTTGTCGATTGTCGAAGCGGAATAAGTGAAATCAGCGACCTCTTGCTTGGTGATGCGACCGACTTCAACGTCATGGTCTACGCGCAGGACGAGCAGAACTTCGACGGCCTCCAGCTGGTTCTCAATGCTCATCCCCGAGAACCGTGGGAGCTTTCCGCCACAACAATGTGCATTTGGACGATGGAACCGCCCGGACAAGAGGAGCTGAAATTCTCGAGGCGGAAACGCATTGCCGACCTGGTTGACGCAATTTGTCTTAAAGATACGTTGGGTGTTCGAGAGTCGTTCCCGCAGGAATACGAGATTCCGTATCATCCGCAGCTCCCTCTGCTCACATACCCAATTTCGCATCAATTTCCACAGAGTGAAATTGCTGAACAGTTTCTGAAAATCGCGAAGTGGATCGAACAGCGATGCCTTTCAGACGAAACTCTTGCACAGCCTTTCGGTGATGGGGCTTCAGTCGATAGTCCGCAGCGTGCTGCGACACAGTTCAAGAAAGCACTCAAATCGGAATTAACTGAAACGACGCGCGATCTCGACATTGCAAGGCTTGATCTCGAACTGTCACGAGAACTGCTGCCGTTTCTCTTTTCACCTCCAACATATAATCTGGCAGGAAAGCCGACTCCTGATTTCATCGCATGGCCCGATGATTGTGACCCAGAGGATTGCGAGGTAATTCTGAATCTTCTTGCCTACACAATTTCCCTCGATGCATTGTCTCCAGCGCAACGCGCGGAGTGGAAGAACAGCCGCGAATCCAGCGATCAGTTCGCAGGGGTGAATCAATCTTTGAAAGGCAACGAACATCTCGACCGCGATATGGTCATCCGGACAATTCCAGAACTTGACCCGCGTCGCATCCGTGAGTTGCGCCGGGTATTCGTGGAAGAACGTGCCAAGTTTCTGACCCTTTCGGCAAACCATTATTGGCAACTCTTGAAGCTGACTATGGCTTCGGCGCTCGAATGGCTTTTTGTCGTTCAGACGCACGTTAGTAATCCAGCCCCATTTAAGAGAGCGGCCGGTCGCCTTCTGGCTGGAAAGACGATTTCAACCGTCAAGATTTCGAAGAGCCCGCTGTTTCAATTATTAGTTGCAGAGGCCGTCGAGTCTTTAGGATCCACGGACTCGTCTCGACTCAAAGCCTATGTCGAAAGAAAGGGTGACATCTCTGAGGTCCGTCATCGACTTTTGACGACATGTTGCGAGCAGTTGACCGAGAAGGAATTTTCTGACGATGTAAGATGGTTCTGTTGGCAGTCTCTAGGTCAATCATTTTATCTTCGAAGCGCTCGAGAGCGTGACGACCAGAAGATGAAGCGTAAACTCCTGCGAGACGGCAACAAGGCGACCGATAGGGCGTTGAAGTATCGCCCCGAGGAAGCAAGGTCATTGATTCTAAAGGGCGATATCCTGTATGAGCTTGGCGAATGCGACAAAGGTGCCGCAAGAATCCGCGCCTATGACGATTCTATCGCATTGTATCAGCGAGCCGCATCAACAGAGGATTCGAATGTAAGGGCGCACAACGATCTCGGTATCGCACTAAAAACTCGTGGCGAGCATTCCGGTGATGACAATGTTCGATTGGAGTTTTTCGCCAAAGCGAGATCGGCCTTCGAACGAGGCATCGAGTCAAAAGGGAGTGCCGCACGCCGGAACCTGGCGCGGCTGTTTGGTCGCCATGCGGAACTGACAGATGACAGACCCTCGGCGTTCACGTGGAGACGGTCAGCAACTGAACAGTGGAAAAAGGCGGTTGACTCTCATCCAAACGACCTGAACGCGCTCACGGGTTTTGCAATTGCGCTGGTAGAAGAAGGACGCGTGGCATTCAGGAAAGCACATCGAACTGGTTGTCTTACGACTGCGTTGGATGTGTGGGCGCATTTGTGCCGCGTGAGACCTGATTCGGCTTTTCTTTTAAACCAACGAGTTTCCACATTGTTGCGTCTCATTAGGCTGAAGGACAACCTTACGGAGTGGCAAACACTTCTTGACGAAGCAGATTGGATGATACGGCAAGCGATGCGTCTTGAGCCATCAGAGGCTCGGTACAACTATTCGTGCGTGTTAGCGTTACAAGGTGAAAAGACGGCTTGTCTGGATCAACTTGAAGTTCTGATAAAGGATGATCGCAAGAAACGAGCACAAGTCGCTGCAGATGCAGACTTCAAAGCCGTCAGTCGAATGAAGCGATTCCGTGCATTGATCGCACCTCAGAAATGGAATCCGAAGTAACACGAGCGACGGGTATCCCGACGGAGAAGATGTTGATCTGTCCGACGCAGATGCATTTCGGTGTGCCGCCGAATTGAACCATTGGCCTGCCCTCGCCGTGACGTCTTGGAAAATCAATTTCGAGGGACTTTCTGCATCGAACATTCAGGCGGACGTGGCGTTACGGCCGACGCCCGTTGGGACGGACGTTTTCAAGTGGTAACGGGCCTGCGTCAGCTTTCCCAATGTTGGTGGATGCGGGTTGCGGGTTAGCCAGAACCGGCATTCCGTCTCTTCGTCATTGCCTTGGAAGAGTTGCATTCGTTTGACTAGCGGATTCGCTGGCAGGGATACAATGATCCAGATCAGGCTCAGCCAGAGCGACGCTGCTCAGTCTGCATGGTGCCGAACGGCCGTCACACGATGAAGCGCAACTCAACGTGGTTTTAGTGAGTAGCGATCTACCGAACAAAATCGAAAGGAAGCGTTGATGTTGTTGGCCGAGGTGAGGAGTTGGCTGCGCGAGGGATGTGAGAGTTTTCGGGGTAGAGGAGCAACTCTTCTTCTTCTCAAACTCGGCCTCGACGATGCTTGTTGCGTTTTTCGCGTCGGCATTTTCAAACATTTCCAAACAGGCAGCAGCGGAGATCAAATTCAATCGGACTCTGCCTGACGTTCATTACCAAGAACCTCCGCCAGTTCTTCGAACCGTTTGTCGAGGCGTTGGCGGGAGATTTTTGCGTTGATTTTGTCGCTGAGGGCGTGCGCCATTTCGAGGAAACTGTCGGCGCCGCGGTCTTCGTTGAGTTCATGGGCGGTTAATTCGGCGAGCGCTTCCTGTCTGAGACCGGTCAACTCATCCAACAGTGTTTGTAGAGGTTCGAGGTCGGATGAACCGTCGTATTGATCGAGGTCGAGTTGCTTGCGTTCGATTTCGAGCATCGCGCGAATATACTGATCGAGCCGGTGCTCTTTGCCGCGGATGCGATAGCGCCAATACCATCGCAACACGAGAAATCCAGCAATGAAGAACGACACGACGAACGATCGGATTCCCTCGGTCGCTTCGACGAATTCGGTATCCAGCAGCGGGCGCAGGTGGGGATCGAAGACGTCGGCAGTTGCCGGGTGGGGCGTAAACTCCGGTTTGTCGCGCGCGAAATCGTGTCCGCCGGAAAACAATTCAGTCAAACCCTGTTGCTTCTCGAATCGTTTGCTCAGAACGATGTCAGTCACTTCTCTTACTAATCCGTCGGGCGTTTCGCTGCGGGTTAGTAGTTGCGCTCGAAGCGTGACCGTAGGAATGTCCTGCTGCGGGACCGTGGGTGCGTGCGACCGGTACAAGCCGGCCGGAATCACATGAGGCGAAACGGCAAGGCGACGCACCGCAAGGACGTCGGCATGCGGTATCTCCAGCAGCCGACACTTTCGATCGACAAGAAGGCGCTCAAAAACCGGTGCACGGATTCCAGCGGTAATGAACGCGGCATCGAGTGACCCGTTCTGCAAACCGTTTTCAATTTCGAGGTAGTCGAATCGGCGAACTTCAACGTCCTTTTCATTCAGACCGAAGTGTTCGAGCAAGACGCGACTCGTCGCATAATCGCCGGACTTCGGCTGCCCGATTGCCACTTTGCTGCCGCGAAGATCACTGGGGCTGTTGATGCCGCTGTCGCTACGCACGATGAAGTGGACGACTTCGGAGTAGGCGTTCGATACGAACGCAATTTCGTCGTGTTCGGCCGTCGGGCCACCGTGCAGGATGGACTCGGTGTCGGTTTGGTAGAGTGCGAAATCGACATCTGCGCTTTGCAGCAACTGCAGGTTTTCGAGCGATCCGTCCGTCTCTTTCAGCGTAACGGTCATGCCGGGATTCCGACGGAGCAACTCGGCCTTCAGCGCTTTGCCGAATTCTCGATATCTGCCGTCGCGTGGTCCCGTTGCCACGGTGACCTCGACCGGTAGCGCCGTCAGCCGAACGTACAGAAGATGGACGCCGAACGGTACCAACAACAATGCTATGACCGCAGCCACTCGAATCAGCTTCTTGCGCATGGTTGTTGCCTTCCTGTCATAACCCGGTGTCTCGGTGAATACTGTCTTGTCTGTTAGTCGAAAGCGAGGTGTCGTGTAGAACGACAATCGGATGAAGTTGGTTCATATCCGGATGCCGATTCCAATTTCCTCCCGAGTATAACGGAACAACGCGAAGACGTGACACGTCGGCCAGAATAGCGACGTGGGCGCAAAAAAACCGGCGTTCGCATGCGATGGCATTGCGAACGCCGGTTATGGCAAATTGCGAAAATCGAAACTGTCAGAAGGCACCGAGAACGTTGCCGTCGTTTCGCGCGCCGAGGTTTTGCCAGGTGACGCGGTTGATGTTTTCGCTAATTGCGCGAACCGAACCATCCATCAGCAGCGAATGGACAATACCGACGTGGAAGCTTCTGGAAGTGACGGCCGCATAGGTGGGGCCGGTGCAGGTTTTCTCTTCGCGGCAACTCGTATAATCGACATCGTAGGTGATGCCGCCATCGACGTGTGGCACAAAGGTGTTTGGGCCGAATGTTGTGGTGAAGCCGGTCTGATGCACGCGGCCGTCCACGCCTTCGGTGTGTCCCGAATTCGTTTTGAACGACCCGCCCAGCGCGCTGATGCCGCCTTCGGGCGGCGGTACCGCCCCTGCACCACCACCGTCGCGCAAATACGGTGTGTAAGTCTTGACCTCTGAGAAGGCGAGCGTATTGGTTGTTCCGTCGGTGAAATCTCGCATGCGGAATGACGTGTTTGGTGCGAAGGCGCCGTTACCCGTCGCGCCGGTGGAGTTGTTCCAGACGTGCCAAGTGCCGCCGTTGAATCCGTAACTGATTGGGTAATGTGTGATTGCGCCGTCGGGCCTTGCTTTGTCGTTGACTTCGCTGGGGCAAAGGTAAATGGGGATGCGTTGCGCGGCAATACTCGCGTTAACGGGGTCGGAGTAAGTGAGTGAGAGGTTTGCCTGGTTATAAAGGCTGGCTTGATCGACGAATGGCAAAATGCGGGTGTGGACGGCCCATTCACCACCATCGCCGGCAATTCCGTTGACAACGAAACTGGGTGGAAGGGCGGAATGAACGTCGTGGTAGTTGTGCAGCGCCAGACCGATCTGCTTGAGGTTGTTCTTGCAACTCGCGCGGCGTGCCGCTTCGCGTGCCTGCTGAACGGCGGGCAACAGCAGGGCGATAAGAATCGCGATGATCGCGATTACCACCAGCAACTCAATTAGAGTGAACGCGCGACGTTTGGGGCAGGATAATGATCGATGCATTTGAGATCGTCCTTCATTGAACGGTGTGAGCAAATGTGTGGGACGGCTTCAATGTCGCGAGCCGTGTGGGGTTGGAAGTTTGCCAGCTTAGGGCCGGTGGGCCACATCAAGTTGTCAGAAACACTTTATTCATGAACCGCGCTCAAATGACGGCCAGTAATTGAGACTGAGTCTCAATGTCAGCCATATTAACGGGTGATTGTGGGCCGTACAAGCGCAATAGCACGAATTTCAGGTAATTTTGTGGATTTGCCTGCGAAGCCACGAGGCGCCAGGGCAAAACGACGAGAATCGCTTTTCCCTGAGACTCGATTGCAATTCTTCGGGGAAACCCGTTGCGACAGCAGTTGAATTCGGAATACCAGTTGAATGTGGAGTACGGCGCGGAATGCCGAGACGGTGTTCCCGACGGTTTCTCCTGGAGCCGTTTTTCGGCCACACTCAATTGTAGTACTAGCCGCGGCGGCAGCGGAGGCTGAGCACGTGAAGCACTGTTGGGTGTGGGTGGCTGGGGTCAAGCGAAGCGCCGCCCCCAGAACCGATACGTGCTGAACGTTGCAGGATCGTTTTCAGCGCCGTTATTGTGACTCGCATGGGAGCGAACACTTGTCGGTGACGCATCGGTCTGGGGGCTTCGCTCCGCTACGACCCCAGCCACCCGTCCGCCTCAACAGCTAGTGAACTGACCACTGAAACCGTTCGCGAAAGTCTCGAAAACAGTCGTCGCAGATCCAGCGTGACTCGTCGTCAGTTGTGAAACCTTCACGTGATATGTCGGACGCATCGACATCCATGAACTTGGCATGACAGAATTCACAGTGGTCGTGATCCCAATCGGGGCGCGATGCACGGTAGTGCGCGCGATGGAGCGCGATTCCAGTTAAGAATCGGCCTTGCCCTTTAAACCGCCAATCGTCATCGGACGCAACCATGAGCTAGCATTCTCCCGATCAGACGTCTCTGGCATGATAATGGCCTGAGTACACCCGATTCTCAGTTGTCTCGCTCGCAATGGCAAGAATATTCCCCGCGGCAATCGACCGTCAAGCCGTAAACGCCGGGCGTTGCCCGGCCGCTAAACGATGCTTCCCAACTGCTCGACCACCGCGTCCACGTCCATCACATCACCCAAGTCAATGTCGATGTCGAGCAGGTTCACCAGGTGCATGATTTCGCAGCGTTCGCCGACCGCTTCGCGGGGAACAATCACACGGAAGCTGTCGGTGGCGTCGCGGCAACTGGCGTAAACGCAGTGGCTGGTGCTCATGCCGGTCACAATCAACGTATCGACGCCCAGCGAAGTCAACATTTCGTGCAAGTTGGTGGCTTTGAAGGCCGAGGCGTAACGCTTGCGGATCAGCTTTTCCGTCGGCCGCCGACCGAGCCGTTCGTCCAACTCGAACAGCGGTTCGTCGCCCGGTTTGATGTCCATCACCAACTTGCGATTCTGCGGGCTGGGTGGATCGGCCGGATCGTAGTCGAAGCTGGTGAAGAAGATCGGAATCTCTGCCTCGCGCGCGGCAGCCAACACGTCGCAGGTGGAGTTCACAATCGAATCGGCTTCCGCCCCAATCTGCTGATCGGGCCGCGTCCAATAATAGGCCAGGTCGATAACAAGCAGCGCAGGCTTCTTACCGAATCCGACACGGTAACCCCAACCGCGCGACAGGTATTTCTCCCGCAACTCGTCCAGATGTTCGTGCAGTCCCTGCCGCAAGTCATCGGGCATTTGCAGGTCGGCCGCACCAAATGGAAGCTTCAAATCGTCATTCGCCATTGTTGTTCCTTTTTCTGGTGATTGAGTCGCCCACATCATAACCGGACGCGTGATGAAATTCTCCGTGTCGTCTGCGCAATGCAGAAAACAGGTTATTGCCTCCGCGAGAAAAGCTCGGTAGTCTGACGGTACCGCAACTGCATGGATTGGCAGCGCCGGACGGACACCAGCTGACATTGCAGGGGGGCAGACGATGCGATCGACAAACGGGAAACGCGTGGGCGCGGCACTACTTTTCTTGTTCTGTGCCGTCCTGTTTCAACCGGCCCTTTCCTTCGCGGAAGGTGACGATGAAATCATCGCGGCCGACACATCCAGCCCGCGCGATACGCTACGCAGTTTCATTAGCGGTTGCAACGAAATTCACAAAGTCGTCAGCACCGAGAAGTATTTTGATCGAACCGAGGAGAGATTCAGCGAAGTCGGCATGCGGGTTATCGACTGTATCGATGATCGGCAACTGCCCGCATTCGCTCGGGAAGCGCGCGCCGGCGAAGTTGCCGTCTGCATTAAGGAGATTCTTGATCGAGTGAAATTGCCGCCGTGGGAAGACATCCCGGGCAGAGAGGACATTGCAAAGGCCGGCGGACTGGAAAACCTGTCGCGCTGGCGCATTCCCGGAACTCGCATCACAATCGCCCGCATCGAAGACGGCCCGCAAAAACACGAGTATCTCTTTTCGGAAGGAACGGTTGATCGAGCGGTCTCTTATTACAAGAGAATTGAATCGCGGCCTTACCGGACCACCGGCCCGGAAGTTTCACCGGATCTTTATCGTTGGTACATCTCTTCGCCGGGACACCCGTTCCTGGGGGAAATCGTCAGCCGTCTTCCGGAAAGCGCGCGGCAAGGCCGGACGTTAGGCATGGCCAACTGGAAATGGCCGGGACTGATTCTCTTGCTGTTGGTCACAATTGCTGTGATGGCAGTTTGCTACAGGCTGCAATACAAGCTGACGGCACGCGCAAAGAGCAAAGGAATCACCTGGTATTTCCTGACCATCGTGTTCTCAATTATTGCGATGTTGGCACCGCAGTATTTGAGATACTGCGGCGAGCGTTATCTGACCATTCGCGCGAACCCGTTGTATTATCTCAGTTTTGCGACCAACGTGACCGTTATTGTCGCGTCGGTGGTGTTGGTGTTTTCTGCAACCAACCGAATAGCAGAGTCCATTATTGCCTCGCCGCGGATCAACCCACAGGGGCTTAACGCACAGTTGATTCGTATCGTTGCAAAACTGGCAAGTTTGGCCATCGCGGCGGTCGTCTTTATTGTGGGCGGGCAATACCTGGGCATTCCCATTGCCACGCTGCTGGCTAGTGCCGGCATCGGTGGTATCGCCGTTGCGCTCGGTGCCCAGGATACGCTGAAGAACCTCTTCGGAACGATGTTGCTGATGGCCGACAAGCCGTTTCGCGTCGGCGAGCGCATACTCTTTTCAAAGTACGATGGCGTCGTCGAAGACATTGGCCTGCGGTCCACCAAAGTCAGGTTGCTCACCGGACACCTGGTCACAATTCCCAACGATCAACTCTCCGGCAGTGACGTCGAGAACATCGCCCGTCGGTCGTATATTCGGCGCACCGGTGAGATTCACATTCCGCTCGACACGTCATGTGAGATGGTGGAAAAGGCCGTCGCCATTGTTCGGGACAATCTCGATAATCACGAAGGAATGGTTCCGGAACATCCCCCGCGCGTGTTCTTCGACGATTTCACGGCAACGGCATTTCGGATTCGGTTTATCTACTGGTATGGGCCGCCGAATTATTGGGACTTCAAAGCGTTCAGCGAAAAGGTGAACTTTGAAATCTTCCGCGAGTTTGAGGCGAACGGCATTCAGTTCTCGTTGCCGTTCCGACATTCCTACTGGAAAACGGATGACGAACAAGGACCAATGGACCTTAGCATTAGCGGCAATAGTGGCATCAAGATGGTCAGCGACAACGAGGCACTAAGCGCTGGTGCCGCAGATTGACACCGCCGGAGTCTGGAGCCGGTTTCGATGAAACTCACGATAGCCGTAACACTCATCGTCGTCGGAGCGTTGGCCGCGCTGTTGGTGGCGTATTTCGCGCTCCGCAAACCGTAATCACCGACGCTGATACCTCACAGCAACTCGGGCATCGCCTTGTAGTCTTCGGCGAGGTACTGCGGGCGACCTGCCAGATCGTGCAGTTTCGTTTCTGAATCGATTCCCAGGAAACGATGCAGCGTCGCGTGGACTTCGCCGAAGTGTACCGGCCGGTCGGCAACAGTTGCCCCCAATCGATCGGTCGCGCCGATGACCTGACCGGTGCGGAATCCGCCGCCGGCAACCAGGCCGCCACCAACCTGCGGCCAGTGGTCGCGGCCGGCGTTGGCGTTAATCTTCGGCGTGCGGCCGAATTCGCCCCACGCCACCACGGCAACGTCGTCGGCCATGCCGCGTTCGTGAAGGTCTTCAATGAGGGTTGCCAAGCCACGATCGAAGAACGGCAGATGCGTGTTCTTCGCTTCGCTAAAGTTGTTGCTGTGGAAATCCCAGCGTCCGAAGTTCAAGGTGACAACCCTCGCTCCCGCTTCAACCAGCCTTCGTGCCAACAGGAAGTGTTCCAGATTTCGCGGTGCGCCGTCGCCGTACCGTTTCGGATTGCCCTTGCCGTACCGCTCGCGGATCGATGCGTCTTCTTTCGAGAGATCGAGCGCGTCGGCCAGTTTGCTCGATGTGAGAATATCGAGCGCCTGCCGATTGATGGCATCGAGGCCGGCGAACTCGCCGCTGGCATCGACATCGCTGCGGAAGCTATCAAGATTCTGCAGCAACGATTTACGGTTTTCCAATCGATCTTCGGTGATGCCGTTGAGAACCATGTCGGCCTGTGCCGGTCCGGACGGGCGAAACGCCGCATTTCCTACGCCGAGAAATCCGGGCAAACCGGGCGAACCATAGGGCGGATGACCGGCATCGGGAGCCAGCCCGATGAACGGCGGCACCGACTTATTGTACGGCCCCTGAATTTTGGAAACGACCGAGCCGATTGACGGCCAACCGCCGGGCGGCTGATTTTGCGTGGTGTGTCCGCTGTAACAAATGAACGAATCGTGTGAGCCGTTGGGCGAGCCGTAAACCGACCGCAACGGCACGCACTTGTCCATAATTCTGGCCATCCGCGGCATGTGCTCGCTGATCTGAATGCCGGGGACGCTGGTGTCGATGGGCATGAACGGACCGCGAATTTCTGACGGCGCGTCCAACTTCAAATCGTACATGTCTTGATGCGGCGGCGCACCGACCATGTAGATCATGATGACCGCTTTTTTCGATCCCCGCACCCCCGCCTGCTGCTCGGCCCGCAACAACTGCGGCAACGACAACCCGCCGACCGACAACGCACCAATTCGCAGCGCCTCACGCCGCGTGATGCCATCACAAAGACGTTTGCCGCGTCCGAAAATTGAAAGCATGGGAAACCTTAGGCGGGAGGGATTCAGGCGGGATGCAAAGCATGTGCGGACCTTGATCCGACGCTTATTTGTAGCAGGGAAACGTGGTTAGAGCAAGCTCCTGTTCGGTTTGGGAAGTCGTTACGGCTGCCCTAACCCAACCGTCATTCCCGCGCAGGCGGGAATCCACAACGATAGTGGTACGATTCACGCGCTCCTCGTCTGCGCCCGGCGCGGTTTGGCAATTTGGCGAGTCTGTTCCATGGGCCGCTGGATTCCCGCCTGCGCGGGAATGACAGGCTTGGGACCCTGTTGAACAAACCTGTAGGGATCGTGCTCCGTCCCGATCCGC
Organism: Planctomycetaceae bacterium; assembly: GCA_018699955.1. Lineage (GTDB taxonomy): Bacteria > Planctomycetota > Planctomycetia > Planctomycetales > Planctomycetaceae > JABISG01. The sequence continues at coordinate 49,857 of JABISG010000077.1, forward strand.
CTCGTCAGTGTGATCCTGAATGCCACTGCCGAGTTTACGATAGGTTTTTGCGCGGGAATCTGCTTGCCATTCCGATCGCAAGTGCCGAGAATCGGGGCAGCGTTGCTGTCTGCACAGTTCGACCCCTGCTATGGGAATCATTTGCTTTGGAAATCAAATCCCTCGACCACACGTGGACGCTCACACTATGTGTTACAGACGTCAAAACAGAACAGTTTCCGAGCGTCCAGGTTTCGGTCGAATTGGAAGGTGAATTCTCTGCCCGCATTCCCGATGTTTTCTACGAACCCTGTAGACTGACCACGTTTGATTCCGCTCTGCGTAAACTTGAACGCTCTCGTGCCGGCGACGCTGTACTCGATTCATGCTCGCCCGGCGAGTGCTCCATCCGTATTGAGTGTGTCGGTGGTAGGGGGAACATTCTGCTGCACGTTGATATGTGGCGCATGGCTTACTTCCGAGAAGCTGGAGGCGCCGCACAGAACACGGTATCCGTCACCTTTGAGATTGATCGCGAGTTCCTTCACCGAATCATCTCCGATTTCGCCAAGTTGGCCTCCACTTGAACTCGTTCCCAGGACGGAGATTAGGTAACAGTGAAAGCTGACGGAATCACGCGGAGGACTACCAACCGTCATTCCCGCGCAGGCGGGAATCCAGCGGGCGACGGAACGGGCTCACATAATTGCTGTTCCGCGTCGCGCGCTGGACGAATTGGTCAAATGTGTCCTGATCGGTCTGGATTCCCGCCTGCGCGGGAATGACGGTGTAGCACACTTCAACTCGTTCCTCTGCTCGTTTGACGCTCATCCCGCGGCTGTGTACCATCGCCGACCCTTGATAGAATAGGGTCAAACGGAGAGAGACCGTCTGGTGGCGGTCGGCGATTTTGTGGTCTGTGGCAATCTGATGGAGTGGCTTCGATGAGTGGGACGTTGCCCCGGCGGGCGTTGGTGAGTGTGAGTGATAAGGACCAGCTTGGGGCGTTTGCGGCCGGGTTGATCGAGTTGGGGTTTGAACTGGTTTCGACCGGCGGGACGCGGCGGTTCATCGAGGAACAGGGGTTGGCCGTCGTCGATATCTCCACGTACACCGGGTTTCCGGAGATTATGAACGGCCGCGTCAAGACGCTGCATCCCAAGGTCCACGGTGCGATTCTGGGCCGCCCCGATTTGCCCGATGATGCCGCCGCGATCGCAGAACATGGCATCATTCCCTTCGAGTTGGTGGTCTGTAATCTGTATCCGTTTGAAGAAACGATTGCCAAACCGGGTACGACGGCCGAAGAAGCGATCGAGCAGATCGACATCGGCGGGCCGAGCATGGTCCGCTCGACGGCGAAGAACCACGCTTACGTCGGCATCGTCACCCAACCGTCACAGTACGACGAAGTGCTAACCGCCCTGCGTGAAGATCGATTCGATGTCGCGCAGCGTCGGAAACTGGCCGCCGCCGCCTTTGAGATGACCGCCCGCTATGACCGCGCCATCGCTAACTACATGGCCGGTTTGACAAGTGACGACGATAGTCGATTCCCGTCGCAGTTGTCGCTGGCTTTCGAGAAACGGGCCGACCTGCGGTACGGCGAGAACCCGCATCAGCAGGCGGCCTTCTATGCGGAAGCGAACGCGGCTGAATCGACTTTGGCTGGTGCGAAGCAATTGCACGGCAAAGAACTTTCGTACAACAACCTGCTCGATCTCGACGCGGCATTGGCGATTGCAGGCGAGTTCGACGCACCGGCAGCCGTTGTCATCAAGCACAACAATCCCTGCGGGTGCGGCACGGCCGAAACAATGGCCGAGGCGTTCGACAAAGCCTACGCCGGCGATCCGGTCAGTGCATTTGGTTCGGTGCTTGGTTTCAATCGCGTGCTGGATGCAGCGACGGCCGAAAAACTGTGCGAGCCGAACCGGTTCATCGAAGCGATCATTGCTCCCGGTTTCGACGACGATGCCTTCGAGATGTTGACGACGCGTCCCAAGTGGAAACAGAACGTACGGCTGATGCAGTGCGCGAGCGGTTCGGCCGGCGACTCAGCGGCAACCGATTTCCGCAGAATTTCCGGTGGACTGTTGGCACAGGACCGCGACAACCAACCGGATCAAAGCAACGAATGGAAATGCGCCACCGATCGCGAACCGACGGCCGAGGAACGGGCCGACCTGGAATTCGCGTGGCAGGTTTGCAAGCACGTGAAGTCGAACGCAATTTTGTTTGCGAAAGGCGGATCGGTTGTCGGTGTGGGGGCCGGCCAAATGAGCCGTCTCGACTCGGCCTTCATCGCAGCTCACAAAGCGGGCGAACGCAGTCAGGGTAGCGTGGTTGCCTCGGATGCATTCTTCCCCTTCCGCGACGGCGTCGATGAGGCAGCCAAAGCGGGAGTGACGGCGGTCATTCAGCCGGGCGGTTCACGTCGCGACGACGAAGTCATCGCCGCCTGCAATGAACACGGCATCGCCATGCTGTTCACTGGCCGACGTCACTTCCGGCATTAGAGCAGAGCGGACTTGGCAGAGTTTGACCGGTAGGTTGGATGTAGCTGGATTCGCAAGAATTCCGACTTGTTGAACGCGCAACCGTCTGAATTCTTGCGAATCCAGCTACTCATCAATTCCGTGTTAGTGTTACCCCTGAACCATCCGACCGCAATGGGCGGCGGCGGCTTTTGCCAGACCGTCGAGGTTGTAGCCCCCTTCCAACACCGAAACGACACGGCTTTCGGCGTGTTCGTCGGCCAGTTGCAGCATGAATGCTGTCAGATCGCTGAAGTCATCGTCGGTCAGCCGAAATTGTCCGAGCGGGTCGTCGATGCGGGAATCGAAACCGGCGGAGATGATGACCAGTTCCGGCTTGAAACGTTTGATGACAGGCGCAAGATCGTTCTCGAACGCGCCGAGAAGTTCCTTTCGTCCAGCACCGGCGGGAAACGGACGGTTCATGGTCGTTCCCAAACCCTTCCCGCGGCCGGTCTCTTCTTTGTCGCCCGTGCCGGGATACCAGGGCGATTGATGCGTGCTGAAAAAGAAGACGCTGGGATCGTCGTAGAAGATGTCCTGCGTGCCGTTTCCGTGATGCACATCCCAATCGACGATTAACACTTTCTCGATATCGTGCTTCGCTTGGGCATAACGGGCAGCAATGGCGGCGTTATTGAAAACGCAGAAGCCCATGCCCTTTTCCGGCGTAGCATGATGTCCCGGCGGACGATGCACGCAAAACGCATTTCTTGCTTTCCCGGAAAAGACTGCATCGACGGCAACGCACACTCCACCCGCTGCATGCAGGGCCGGCGCAAGCGATTGGCGGCAGATCGTCGTGTCGCCCGTGCTGAGTGTGTCGCGACCGGCGGCGATGTCGCGCTTGGCAACTTCGATGTAGTCCGGATGATGGCACGCCTTGATTTCTTCGACGGTTGCAGGCCTTGGCTTCAAATGCAGCAACGACTCGGTGAAGTCGGCCTGCTGGATCTTCTGCATGACCGCATCGAACCGGGCAATGCACTCGGGGTGTCCCGCACCCGTGTCGTGCAGTTTTGAGACGTCATCGGCAATGAGTGCGGTCGGCAAATGTTTCGCGTCGTTCATGCTCTCCTCAAACACCAACGGTGATTGCAAGCGTCAGCTCACACATTATGTTCCAAAACATGCCTGTCGCGACAGCCTGAGCCGGGCGTCTGATATAGTATTGAGAGGAGGCCTGATGGAGTCGCCGCATCGGCGTTGGCATACAACCCACTGAAATAAAACAGGTTGCGACAATTGCGGCGGACGCCAACACGGGAGAACAAGGGTGTTTGAAGCGATGAAATGCCTGCGTTTTGCCACTTTTCGGCGTTTTCCGGAAAATAAACGCTGCTTGCTACGCATCATTCCGATGAGATCGCGTTGCTGGAAGCGCGCGGCGGGGAATTTGAATTGACCGGCTCTGATGACAGCCGCCTTGATCCTTCCGTGGTCGCGGCTTTGTACGTGAAACACGCCGACGAGTTGCGGGCGTTTCTCACCGGCGTGTTGCGCGACGGAGAGCTGGCCGGCGAGACGTTGCAGGCGACATTTGCAAAGGCAGTTGAACAGGGCCATACGGCACGTCAGGACACATTGAAAGGTTGGTTGTTTCGAGTTGCATACAACGAGGCGATGGGGATTCGCCGCCGACAACAGACTCAAAAGAGGGCATACCAGAAGCTGGCATGGAATCACGACTCATCCAGCCATTCCCCAGAGGATGCCGTGGTTCGCTGGGAGCAAGTCGAGTCGGTGCGAGCCGCGCTCAAGATTCTACCGACCGAGCAGCAACAGGTCGTCTGCATGCGGATTTACGACGAAAAAACATTTCAGGTGATTGCTGACGAATTGAATCTGCCGTTGGGAACTGTGCTGACAAGAATGCGGCTGGCGTTGAAGAAGTTGGCCGCGTGTTTCGAGTCGGATGAGTCGAGCTAGAGATCGAGTAGGAAATAACAGGCTACAGCGACATGAATTCGGATAATGAAAACAACGTCGATTTGGATTTGCAGGCGTTTCGCTACGTCGGCAATGACATGGCCGACAAGGAATTGCAGCAATTTGAGGAACGCCTGGCGGGCGACCAGCCGGCTCGTGAAGCCGTTGCGCGGGCCGTTCAAATTGGTCAAGCAGTTGCGTTTTCCCAATCGGTCGCTTCGCAGGAACTCGCGCCCTTGCCGGCTCGCAAGAGTTCGAGGAGACGGCAAAAACGTCTGGCGATTGTCGCGGCATCGGTTGCGGTCGCATTTCTCGCGGGAGTTGGCATTTCCCACTGGTTCGAACAGGTGTCGCCCCCGATCTTGCCAATCGCAAATTCCGATGCCGACTTGCCACCAACGGACGGCGAAAGCACCGAGAATCCGATGGTGGTGGCATTGAATAGTTCGGCCGGCCACGTCTTGGCCCTCTGGTCGGAATCGGCTCCAGAGTTCGGACGGTCTGTGGAAGATTTGGCCGATGGATTCGAAACCGGCACGAACAACGACAGCGAGCAGCTTGAGATGGCGATTGCGGCTTCGGATTCGTTGATTTCAAACGACGATGATGACAGCGAGTTCGATCTGCCCAGCTGGATGCTGGCAGCCGTCTCGCCCGACGAAGATTCGGCAGTCTCGCCGGATTCAATTCCGGAGGAGAACTGAACGATGAGACGATCATCGGCGTTTATTCTGTTGACTCTGGGAGTCTTCTGCTGCGTCCTTCCTGCAGCGGCTCAGAAGAAGGCGTCGGTTCAAAATAGCGCTGCACCGAAAAAGAAAGACGCTGGCAAACGGAACGAATCTGACGCCACGCCCAAGAAGAAGAACGACGCCAAATCGTCACGAGCGAAGTCGGCAAATCGGGTTTCTTTGACACCCGGTCGGGAAGCGGCGGCGATGACGTTTGCCCGCCTGCATCACCCCGAGTTGGCCAAGTTGGTCACGAAGCTGAAGAAGCGGAAGGTCAGGCAATACGATCAGGCGGTCAGACAACTCTTTCAGACCAGCGAGCGGCTGGCACGAACGCGGGAGAGAACTCCCGATCGGTACGAATTATCGCTGGAAGCCTGGAAGCTCGATTCACGCATTCGGCTGATGGCAGCCCGCATGACGATGAACTCAGATTCTCAGTTGGAAGAAGATTTGAAGGAACTGTTAAGAGCCAAGGCGAGTGTGCGATTGCGGCGGTTAACAAAAGAACGCGAACGTCTTGCCGAACGGTTGCAGCGCGTCGATGCACTGATCGAACGGATCGACAGCGATCCCGACGCTTCCACGAAGAAGGAACTGCAGCGCATCAAGCGGTCTTTTCTGGCAAAAGGTTCGCGGAACAAGAAACCATCCGCACGGCCCGTTGTCGCGCCGAACCCACGCCGGGTGAAATCGGTGCCAGAGAAGAAATCAAAGAAGCCACTTTGAGCAACGATGGCTGAGCGGGTAACCGCCGGCCATCAGCGATCAGCAACAGTTTGAGCTATGAGAAATTCTAGCCGAGAGAGAAAAGGACGAAATTCTATGTGGCGAACGTTCTCCCTGGCCGCGGCGATTGTTTCGCTTGCGCTGCCGGCGTCTGGTGCCGAAGTTATCGAACCGGTCAACAAACGGTTTGCTGCCGAAGACGTGAAGGAAGTTCCCGATTTTCGGACGCACGTCGCCCCCATGTTGGGGCGTTTGGGCTGCAACAGCCGCTCGTGTCATGGGTCGTTCCAGGGACGCGGCGGATTGCGTTTGTCGCTGTTCGGTTTTGATTTCAAAATGGACCACGACAATCTTGCGACCGGCGAAGACTCTCGCATCAATTTGGAAACACCCGCCGACAGCCTGATGTTACTCAAGCCAATTTCCGACGAGTTCGGTCACGGCGGCGGCCATCGTCTCGACGAAGGAAGCTGGGAACACCGGCTGTTCATCAACTGGATCAAGAGTGGGGCGAAGCCCGTTCCGGCCGATCACGCCGACCTGACCCGGTTGGAAGTGACGCCGACAGAGATCCTTTTCAACAAGCAAGGTCAAACGCGGCAACTCCGGGTGATCGCTCACTGGTCGGATGGCAGCAGCGAAGACGTGACTCCGCTTTCCCGCTTTCAATCGAACAGTGGGCAGGTGGCCGGAATCGACCAAGCCGGTCTTGTAACGTCCGCCGAGCCGGGCGACACGCACCTCGTCGTCTTCTACGATTCAGAAGTCGTGCCAATTCCCGTGGTTCGTCCTGTTACCGATCGCATCGGCCCGAAGTATCCCAAGGTGCCAACACCAACACGAATCGACACACTCGTGGTTGAAAAACTGCGGAAGTTGGGCGTTGTCCCGTCGGATCTTTCCGACGATGCTCAGTTCCTGCGGCGAGTCAGCCTCGATTTGACCGGAACGCTGCCGACCGCAACGCAGGTCGAAACGTTTCTGGCCGACAGTTCCGCCGACAAACGAACGCGAAAAATTGACGAGTTATTGGAAACCCCCGGCTACGCCGCTTGGTGGACAACCCGTCTCTGCGACATCACCGGCAACAACGACGACAACCTGAATAACGTTGTGCCGGTGCGCGGTCGCGCCAGTCAGGACTGGTACGACTGGATTCACCGGCGCGTTGCCGAGAACGTACCGTACGACGAACTTGTTTCCGGGATCGTGACGGCTGTTAGCCGTGACGATGGCGAAAGCTTCACCGATTACTCGAAGGCGATGAGCAGCCTGTACAACCCCGACAACAAGTCGAGCTACAGCGAGCGGGAACACATGCCGCACTATTGGGCGCGGCGGAATTTTCGTCAGCCAACCGATCGCGCCATCGGCTTCGCCTACACGTTCCTGGGCATTCGCATTCAGTGCGCCCAATGCCACAAGCATCCGTTCGATCAATGGACGCAGAACGATTTCCAGCAGTTCACCGGTTTCTTCACCCGTGTTAGCTCGGGGACCAATCCCGCATCGCGCGAAGAATACGACAAGCTGCAAAAATCGTTAGGACTTGAAGGCAAGCGAGGCAATCAGTTGCGTCGCGAGTTGCCGCGGCTGTTGCGTGAAGGGAAAACTGTTCCGTTCCAGGAAGTCTATGCCATCGCGCCTCGCCGAAACGCCAACAACGGCAACAAGAACAACAAGAACCTCAAGCGAATGAAGCAACAGGTCGCGCAGCTTGAAGCCAGCATTGAGAAACTCAAAGAGGGCGACGATAAGAAGCAGTTGGCAGACAAACAAAAACAGTTGGCCGCTGCCAAGCAACGCATCAAGCGATTTGCAGCGCAGGCGAACCGACGACGCAACGGCCAAGGCGCTGCAACGGCCAAATTGCTCGGCGGCGATGTCGTCAAGCTGACTGAACATGCCGATGCCCGTGAGCCGTTGATGCAATGGCTGCGAGATCCCAATAACGGGTATTTCGCTCGTGCTTTCGTCAATCGTGTCTGGGCGAACTACTTCAACGTGGGAATCGTTGAGCCGCCGGATGATCTCAGCCTTGCGAATCCCCCCAGCAATAAACCGCTGCTCGATTACCTGACGCAGGGCTTCATCGACAACGGTTACGACATGAAGTGGCTGCACCGTGAAATCACCAGCAGCCGCACATACCAGTTGAGTTGGCAGCCAAACGAAACCAATGCCAAGGATGATCTGAACTTCAGCCATGCCGTCCCCCGGCGTCTGCCGGCCGAAATTGCCTATGACGCTTTGAAGTCGGCAACCGCATCGGATGCGATCGCATTGGCAATGCACGGCAGCATGGAAGGCCGGGCGATTGCAATTCCCGGTGCGGGAATCCGTCGAAACTCAACCAGCTACGCGCTGCAAATCTTTGGCCGTTCGGTCCGCGACACCAACTGCGACTGTGATCGATCGTCGGATTCCAGTCTGCTGCAAACTGTGTTCCTGCGAAACGACAACGAAGTCCTGACAATGATCGACAGCGGTCGCGACAGTTGGCTCTCGCAGGTCAACCGCGAGTTGACAGGCAAACCACTGGCCACGGCACGCAATACCGGCAACCAACGCGGTGCGGCCAATATCGCTCGCAACATTGCCAACCAGAAACGGAGAATCGGTCAAGCAAAGAAGGACGGAAACGACAAACTGGTCAAGCGATTGACCCAACAATTGAAGCGATACAAGTCGCGCAGCCAGCAAACGCAAAAACCGCGAAAACAAAAGACGGAAGAGAAATCGACCGTCGAAACAAAGCCGGCCGATAAGGCCTCGCTCGTTCGCCAAGCCTATTTGCGGACGCTGAGCCGTTATCCCAGCGAAGCCGAATTGAGCCGCTCGATCAGTTACGTCGATGGCGAAGAGAACATCGTCGATGGTCTCCGCGGCTTGATGTGGGCGTTGATCAATACAAAGGAGTTCATCGTCAACCATTAGGTGGGGTAAACTCTCGGCTTCCAAGAACAAGACTTCACATACACAGAACATCCCAAAAGGAAATTGATAATGGCGACATTCAAGACTTGTGACGGCATGAAACGGCGTGACTTCATTCGCGTTGGCGCTTTGGGTGTCGGCGGACTTTCGCTGGCGAATTACCTGCAGATGACCGACGCGGGCGAAGTCAAACAGCCGCGAGCCAAGGCGGGGATTTTCATCAACCTGCCCGGCGGCCCGTCTCATATGGATACGTTCGACCTGAAACCGGACGCACCCAAGGAATACCGCGGGACGTTCAATCCCATTCAAACCAACGCCAGCGGCGTCGAGTTCTGCGAGCACCTGCCCAAACTGGCCCAGTGTGCCGACAAGTTCGCGATTCTGCGCGGCGTGACGCACACGTTGGGCGCACATGCCTTGGGATCTGAATACGTCAACACCGGCAGCCGGCCGCTTCCTGCATTGGAATACCCCGGTTACGGTTCCGTCTTTACGAAAGAGCACCAAGGCCCGGCCGATCTCCCGCCCTTCGTTACCGTTGGCAATACAAGCCGACAAAAGCCCGGCTTCCTCGGTGTGAAATATGCTGCGTTGGCCACCGGCGCGACCCCGCGTGCAGGTCAGCCCTTCGGTGTTCGCGGAGTGTCGCTGGGCAACGGACTGACGGTTGGCGAAATCGAAAAACGACAAAGCCTGTTGGGCGACCTCGACAAGACGTTTGCCGGCGTGGAAAAGAACAACCAACTGTTGGACGGCCTGGATCGTTTCAGCCAGCAAGCGTATTCCATAATTACATCGAAGCGTGCTCGTGCTGCGTTCGATGTCAGCAAGGAATCGCCCGATTTCGCCAAGCCGTTCGGTGAAGACGCCTTCGGCATGAGCTGCCTGTTAGCAACGCGTCTGGTGGAAGCGGGCGTCGGATTCGTCTCGCTGTCGCTGGGCGGGTGGGACACCCACCAGGACAACTTCACCCGGCTTAAGGAACGGAACCTGCCGCCGCTCGATACCGGCCTTTCGGCATTGCTGACCGGTTTGGAGCAGAAAGGGCTGCTCGACACAACATCCGTTTTTGTCACGGGTGAATTCGGCCGAACCCCCAAAATCAACACCCGCAGCGCCGAAGGGGGCCGCGACCATTATCCCCGTTGCATGTTCATGCTGATGGCGGGCGGTGGAGTTCGCGGCGGCCAGGTGATTGGCAAAAGCGATGACAAAGCGACCTTGCCGGCTGCAACCGGTTACTCGCCCGACGATGCCGCCGCAACCTTCTATCACAGCTTGGGAATCGACCACACCAAAGAGTATCACAGCAAGACGGGCCGACCGATCACCATCGTCCGTAACGGTCAGGTGATCAAAGAACTATTCAGCTAATGGTTTTGTAGACACGCGTGGTGGCGGTGTGTTGCCGTCACCAAATCTCATTGCATCACGCAGAAGACAGACATTTCGGAGAAAACAAATGAGAACTGCTGTTCGGACACTGTTGACAGTCGCATTGGCCGCTTGCATCCTCTCACCGCTCTCAGCGGCTGACGACGCAAAGAAGAAGAACAAGAAGAAGGGCGCGAAAAAACGCACCGTGCAGGTGGTGCGCGTCCCCAAGACCTTGGAGTTGACCGGCGAGCAAAAGGAACAGGTCGCTGCAATCAACAAGGAATTCGGCCCGAAGCTTGCGGAAGTTCAGAAGAAGATTCGTGGCATCTTGTCCGAAGATCAGCGAAAGGCCCGCACCGCGGCATTCAAGGCCAACCGCGAAGCCAAACGCAAGGGGAAAGAAGCGCGGGAGGCAATTGCTGCTGCAGTCGACATGACGGACGAGCAGAAAAAGCAAATGGCGGAAGTGCAAAAGGAGTTGGGGGCGATTCGCAAAGAAGCGGGGCAGAAGTTCTTTGCCCTTCTGACACCCGAACAAAAGAAGCTTGCCCGACCGGCTCGCAAGGGCGGCAAGAAAAAGAAGAAGACCGACAAGAAGGTCGAAGCGAAGTAGTCGCGTTGCGAAAACGCAATCAAATTAACCGGATCGGAACCGCATGTCGGCTTCGGTCCGGTTTTTTCGTGCGCCGTAATGAATGCCTTGGTCGCACCGTGGCGCGTCACTCTACCGGTTCGTCATCATCCACCGGCAACCGCGACAGCCACCAACCCCATGTGACGTAATGGAACAGCCCCATCAAAAAGAAACCCAGCACGACAACAACCAGCCAGATTACTTTTGGAAGGACAACGGCCACAAGCGCCAACAGACCGATGCCGATCAGCAGCAATACCGCCAGCGCAGCGAACGTTCCCATGTTGCGAATGGATTCTACTTGTCTGCGGTCCTTCATCAATCGGCCGCCTCTTCCAAAATTCGCTTCAGCGTAAGATGCCGGTGTTCAAAGCCGCCGGCCAGCGATTTCTGGATCAGCGCTTCGGTGACAATAAAACCTGCCAAACCACCAGGCGGTTCGAAAGCAATGCGGTCGATGACAATCACCCCGTCGCCGTCCTGCTCGACGAGATGCTCGTGGACGAACGATTTGAGCGGTCCTTTGAGTTGCGTTTCTGTGAAATGGCTGGGGCCGTCGAAGGCCGTAATTTCGTGCAACATGCGTTGGACGGGACCGAATCCGGCGACTTCAAACTCAACCAGACTGCCCAACTGCAGCACATCGGGCGCGTCGAGCAATTGCACGGAAAGATCGGGAGGGCTGGTAAGCAGCGCATTTTCCGGACGAATCAGGAAATCGAACGCCGCCTGACGGACGCAGGAAATCGAAACGGTCGCTTCAAAACTGGCCATGCGTAGTCTTCGCTCATTGAAATCATTGAATCGTTGATGGCGAACACGACCGGCTCGACGCCGATGTGTTCGTCATGCATAATGAACTCAAATTGTAGGTGTTCAGCCCTCAGCTATCAGCTTTCAGCCCGAAAAAAACGGAAATTTCGTCCGAAAGACAGCTATTGGCTGATAGTTGACCGCGCCGTTGCCCCGGCTTCACTCGACCATGCAGTTCGACCCCACACTCCTTCAACAATGCCGTTTTCTGGCCGGCCCTACCGCTTGCGGGAAGAGCGAGACGGCCCTTGCGCTGGCGAAGCGGATTGACGTCGAAATTGTGGCACTCGATTCGATGTCGCTGTATCGCGGCATGGATATGGGAACGGCGAAGCCGTCGCCATCAATGCGAAATGCGGTACCCCACCACCTCATCGACGTCATCGACCCACATCAGGAGTACAGTGTGGCCGACTACGTCAGCACGGCCGCAGTTCTCTGCAGCGAGATTGTTTCACGCGGAAGAGTTCCACTATTTGTGGGCGGGACGGGGCTCTATCTGCGGGCGGTACTTCGAGGCGTGTTCGCGGGACCGGCGGCCGATTGGGAATTTCGACGCAACCTGGAGCGGGAAGCAGCATCCCACACACCCGACTTTCTGCATCGCCGTCTTCGCGAGGTCGATCCGACGTCGGCAGATCGATTGCACCCGAACGATCAACGGCGGGTCATCCGGGCGCTCGAGGTGCTTCACGTCACCGGCCGGCCGTTATCGCAACAGCAAAGTGAGCACCCCTTATCTCCTGATGAACGACCGCAGCACGTGCACTGGCTATCGCCGCCGCGCGATTGGTTGCGTCAACGAATCGACGCCCGTGTCCATACCATGATCGATGCCGGGCTG
>JABISG010000171.1 GCA_018699955.1 Planctomycetaceae bacterium
GAAGTGGTGGGCCTTGGAGTCCGGTTCCGCAAAGGCATAGTTGAACGACTGCCGAATCTGCTGCTCGGTTGGCTCTTCACAATACAACGTGACCGGCCCTTTGAGCCGATACCCACATATCCGCAGATCGTCCAAACCGAAGATGTGGTCGGCATGACTGTGCGTAAAAACGGCGGCGTGAACCAACGGGATCTTCTCGCGAATCAATTGCAACCGAAGTTCCGGTGGGGTATCGATTACGAACGCCCCGTTGGGTGTCTGCACAGCGACACCCGTTCTCGTTCGGTGGTTCTTCGGATTCGTCGAAGTGCAGACCGGGCAATCGCAACCAATCATCGGCACGCCAACGCTGGTGCTTGTACCGAGGAGAATCAAATCGCCCTGTTGTTCGGAAGATGTCATTGTTGGAGTATTCTAGCTGCGCGAATTTCGTTGGGAAGGACGACTCACATGAACGCCTGAGCCGCGACCGCAGAAACGCTCCTCTTCGAGTCGCGGCTAACCGCCTGGAGATACACCGTCGATAATCTCTGAAATCTCGACGGCACGGTGTTCCCGGACCGAGCGGTAACAGGCTTCGACGAGCGCCATCGTGTTCAAATTCTCGTCGCCGTTGATTTCCGGCTCGCGGTCTTCTTCCAGGGCACACAACAGTTCGGCCATCGGTCCGACAAACGCGTCGGGGAACCAGACTTCCTCCCAGCGTGGTTGAAACCAGTAACCAGGGCGGCGTTTGGTTGTGAAGTCGAGAGTGCTTGGCGTGCGGTGCGGGTAGTCGGGCCAACCGATGGTTCCCTTGGCCAGCCCATCGGTTCCTTCCACTCGCCAATTGATGCCGATGTCGCCTTCGCTGCCCTCTAGCGCCGGTCCGGTCCAAACATCGTCCCAAGCCGATGCCCGCATGCCGTTTTCGTACTCCAGAATATACAGGCAGATGCCGTCTTCGTGATCGAATTTGGACGCTGTCCGTGGATCGGGCCGCACGCTGGCAAACACGCGCTGCGGTTCGCCAAACAGAAAGCGAAACGAGTCGAGATGGTGGATGCTCATGATCCGCAGCGTGACCCATCCCAGTCGCTGCTGCCACGCCATCCAGTGCGGAATCGCCCGCATATCGATCGACGCGAACACTGGTTCGCCCAAATCTCCCCGTTGCAGCAGATTGCGGCACGCGCGGATCGATTGGTCGTACCGCATATTCTGGTTGACCGCCAACGTGATGCCCGCGTCGCGACACAGCCGGACGATTTCCTTCGCCTGTTCGTAATCGACGCCCAACGGCTTCTGCGCGAGAATTCCGCGGATGCGATCGGCGTGCTTCACCGCTTCACGAACAACATCAATCTGAATATCGGGCGGGACGGCGATATCCACCACTTCCACCTGTTCGTCCGCCAGCAACTTGCGGTAATCATCGTGGACGGTGTCGATTCCGTGCCGTTTCGCCACTTCCCAAGCTCGTTCGGGGTTGCGGGAGCTGATGGCAACCGGATTGAAACCGGCCTGGCGATACGCCACCAACTGACAGTCGGCCATGATGAATCCCGCCCCAATGCAGCCAATTGGCACATCGCGATTCTGCGGCAGTTGGGGGAGATAATCGAGATCGAGGTTGAAATCAGATTTGGTCATGCGAATTCTCTGGGACTTCAATGCCAATCGCGGCGGCAGCGCCACCAGATGAGCGTCGCGCCGGGAAAGATGATCAGCGCGACACCAGCCAGATATCCAGCGGCCGCCCCCACGGCACCCAACTCAAGATACCCCCCCAACAACCAAACCAACACCCCGATGATAGAATTGGAAACCACGACGAGGGCCAACAGAGACATCGGCTCGCGTTTGTGGGCGCGAATGTAAAGGTTGAAGCAGTCCGGAACGTGTTTCATCAAAACTGCAATGATGAGAATGCCCGTCGGCAGCGGCTGCAACAATCGCGTTCCCAAATCCCAGTCAAAATGCTGCAGCGAAAACACCACTCCCCACAGCGCAGCCCCAGCGACTGTCACCGCGCTCCACGACACTAATGTCAGCCGCTTGAACCGACGGTCTAACTCGTCGAATTCCCCCCGCGCGACCAGCATGCCGAACTGAGGAACCCGTGCCTGCACCCACGACATGCACGCCATGCCCAACGTCGTCATCAGCATCCAGGTCATGCCCATTTGGCCGGCGATTGTCGCCCCCTCATATCGAAACATGACCAACGTGATGAAGTTCATTGAGAAGTATTGAAACACGCCGCCAACCGCAATCCGCCATTGCAAAGGCAACACCTCGCCGCGCCAGCTCATCCGCTCGCTCATTGGCGATTGCATCAAACAGCCAAAGAATCGACGGTACTTGAAGGCCAGCAAGAACAGCTCGCACAACAACCGAGCGGCGGTGACCGCGACAAATGCCCACAATCCCGCGCCCAACACAATTGCCGTCCAGACGGTCAGATTCGCGACCACGGCCTGAATCAACCGGAAACGGTTTACGGTGGTAACCTGATTACAACCTTCCAACAGCGAAACGAATGGCAATGTCCACAACAGCAATCCG
This sequence comes from Planctomycetaceae bacterium, assembly GCA_018699955.1. Taxonomy (GTDB): domain Bacteria; phylum Planctomycetota; class Planctomycetia; order Planctomycetales; family Planctomycetaceae; genus JABISG01. The sequence goes on from JABISG010000171.1 coordinate 2,548, forward strand.
GAAAGGACGACGGCCGCCACCCAGGGAATGTTCCAATCGCCGGCGTCTCCCTTTTCCCCGGCAAGAAAATAAAGCCCGAATGCGCCGATCAGCGCGACAAACAACAGCGACGCCAGCGCATACCACCGGAATAACAGCCGCCCCAAACTAATCAACCGCGACATGGCCACCGAATCGCCCGTGATGCGGCCATCATCGTCCAGCGACAGCTTCGACCATTCGTGGCTCGCCATGTTGATGACGGCCATATTGAATCCCAATTCAAAGAACGATTGCAGCGCAATCAGTCCGCTGAATGTGTACCAATACCCCTGCTCCGACGGGCTGAACTGCGTGGCGATCAGTACCGCGCTGACCGCACCGGCGGCCAATTGCCAGCCGCGCAATAGCAGTGCATAGACGACGGCTCGGTTAATTTCCGCGCGTCCCAACAGCCGACGCACGCGCTGCCAACTTTCACGATCGGGCTGCATGCGTTCGTTTCGCCCTTCGGTCTCAGTCTTGGGAAATGGCAGCGTTCCGGCGGGGAAGAATTCTCGGCCCCTGTCGTTGGGAACGGTACCGCCGACACCTCGGTGACGTCAACCCGACCGATTTCGGGAGCAGGGTTGCTCAGTATTTTGGTCTTGGAAATGGGTGGCTGGGGTCGAAGCGACGTTTTCGGAGCGCAGCCCCCAGAACTGACCGCCTTAATTTCGGTAATTCCGCATTTGGGATTTGCGTCCGGTTCGGGTATGGTAGATAACAGCCGTGTGATGCCGGCCCTGTTTCTGCAAAGTCCCCCAAACCCGTACCCGTCGCTCAGGGAGTTGACACATGCTGCAGTCCTCTTCGATTTCAAAGTCTCTTGGCCGGCAGACACCGCTTATGCTGGTACCGGTCGTGCTTGCCCTTATTGCGATTCATCCGCAAAACGCAGCCGCTCAGAAGGGAGCGAAGGTAACAACAGTCACCGGCAAATTGGTCAGCGTGACGAAGAAGGGACGCAATGCCGTGTTGACCGTCGAGACGGCCGACAAGGAAACGAAAGAGTTCCAGGTCACCTCGCGAGCAAAGATGGCTGTCACCGCCAAAGGCGATGTCGGTTTCCTGACGAAAGGGCAGTTCGTCTCGGCGCAACCCGTAGCGACCAACAACAAACTCTTCGGCAAGAAATTCACAGTACACGTCGGCCCCGGCAAGAAAAGGGGCGTGTTTGCCAAAGCTCCCAAGCAGGTCGGTGTGAGTACCGCGGCGTGGAACGTCGCCGGACAAATCACCGGCCGGGTCAAAGACGCCGACTACCCCGATTACGAAGTCATCGCGTTGCGCGCTGGCAAGCGAACCGTGCCGGTGTTTATCGATAAAGGCTACTCGGTCACCGTACTGCTGGCCGACGTGAGCCGCGCCGAACCGGGTTCCGCCGTCACAATCGAAGGTCGACCGGGAACACGAAATCGCTTCACCGTTTCCGCCGTGAAAATCGACTTGGCCAAACCACTCAAGGCCGAAGAATTCTTCGCCGACGACAAGAAGAAAAAATAGACCTGTAAAGCCGCGACCACCCAAAAAGAAACCCGGTTTCTAAAAGAAACCGGGTTTCTGGTGGCGTTCCGTTAAATCGCGGTTCGCTACGCGGCCCGTTTCAACGGCATCGGCAGCACGGTCGGTTCCGGCTGTTGCGATGCTTCGAGCAGCGTCTCGAAAATCTGCATGTCCAAAGCCGACGCCGTCTCGTTCTCCGGGTGCCACTGCACGCCGACGCAGAACCAGTCGTCATCAATCGCTTCGAAAGCTTCAATCACCCCGTCCGGTGCACGGGCCGAAACCTGGAACGGCTTGGCAACCTGCGCGACGGCCATGTGATGCTGGCTGTTGACGCGAATTTCGCCCGGCCCGTAAATGGTATCGAGACGTGTTCCCGGTTCAATTTCAATAATGTGACGCAGCGTCGTTTCCACCGGATCGCGATGGTGCAGCGCCTTGGGAATCTCTTCGTCGATGTGCTGAATCAACGTCCCGCCGCAGACAACGTTCAGCGTCTGCGCGCCGGCTCCGATTGCCAAGATCGGAATCCGCATTTCGACCGCCATCTTGCACAACCGACGATCGAAATCTTCCCGCCGTGTCGGCATCGCGCGTGTGGCGGGATGGGGATCTAATCCCAATCGCAGTGGTTCCAAATCGAATCGGCAGCCGGCCAGCACCAGGCCGTCCAGTGTTTGCAGGAACTGCTTGAGATCGTCATCGTCCGCTAACGGCGGAATGAGCGACGGCAGACCGCCGGCCGCGGTGACCGAATCGGAGTAGCCTGTGTTGAACCAACTGAGCGGCACCACATCTTTTTTGGGTGCGCGGTAGTCGCCGTTAATTCCAATAACCGGTTTCGTTGACATTCGGGTTCCCTCCCTGAAATCGCACTTCCTGTGCAATCAACAATCGAATTTCCTGGCTTCAGCACACCGCCGAAACCAACACATTGTGTTTTCAAGTCTCGCGCGGACCATCACCACAGAAGGGAGCACGGCGGGCCAGGAGAATAACGGCGACCAATATCGTCAGCCGTCGCGTTGGCGTCACAGCATCCATTCTGAATTCCCGGATCCGATCCTTCGGTCCGCGCCGGATGAAGTGGCCGATGACCCCGTCATCCGACAAATTTCGCCGTCGATTTGATTGGGGTTGATTGCCGCTTCCTAGCTTTCGTCAAACCCATCGTCATTCGACCGGACGACTTTAGCGACCGAAAAAGAAGCTGTCCAGCGATTCGCCGATTTTGGGGCCGGGAGGCGACCAAACCGCATGATCTAGGGGCTGTGCTGTTATTGTCTAAGAAACCGCGTTTGCTCACAAATGATTGCGTTTGCCCAAAACGGTATTTCGGCAGGGGTGGCTGGGGTCGACCGTAGGGAGCCCCCAGACGATGCGTGCCCCGTATTCTTTTTGCCTTCTCGCATCAACATCGATACCATCGCTCGAATGGGAACGCCGCATCGGAAGAACTTCAATGATCCCGGTCATGCTCACGAATTGACCTTCACCTGTTACCGAGGTTTTCCTTTTCTCGCGCGGGAACGGACGCGGCGCTGGTTGGCCGATGCGATTGACGAAGCCCGTTTCGAATGGCATTTCGACCTGTGGGCGTATGTTGTCATGCCTGAACACGTTCATCTGGTGGTCCATCCGCGTGAAACAGAATATGACATCGCTGCAATTCGTAAGGCCATCAAAGCGCCGGTCGGATCAGCAGCAATCGACTGGCTGAAAACGAACGCTCCCGAGTGGCTGCCTCGCATCACGCGAAAGCGTGGAGGGGAAACCGAACGATTATTCTGGCAATCGGGTGGCGGCCATGATCGTAACATCATCGAACCGGCCACGCTGATGAGAATGATAGACTACGTTCATGCCAATCCAGTGAGGAAGGGATTCGTCGAACGCGCGTCGGAATGGGAATGGTCAAGCGCAGCATTCTTGTTGACAGGAGGAGATTCACCAATTCGCGTGGATCGTGTTCCGCCGGGATGGGTGCCGTGAATGGAGCGTTCGTCTGGGGGCTTCGCTCCGCTTCGACCCCAGCCACCCCGCCGATTCCAGAACAGTGCCATCATCACATTGAGGACATTGATAAACCTCGCGGTCGAGTCAGCGTCGCGTCACAGGTCTACTCATTTGCGATCATCCAGAACTTTGAATGACGGCAGATGAAAGACGTCATTCGGGATGGATGCACGGTCATTGAAGCTGCTCGCTCTCATGTCTAACAGATAACGGTGTCGCGAGGTGACTTTTCCAGTCTTAGGATTCAGAAATTCGACAACTTTTTCCGCTGGAAACCACACGTCATTACCTACTTTCTTGATAACTCGCGTCTGCCTCCATTTGGGCCGCCCGCTGATGTAATTGTCTTCGCGCACCAACTCCCCACCACGCTCAAGGTCGAACAATTTAATTCCACGCCATTTCGTAGCGCGGCTGTCCTTGGCCATCTTCCATTCAAGCCTTGCATGTTTGCGCCCCTCGAAGACCACAACGCTCCACGACACGCTGCAATCTTTTAGGTTTTCGATCCGCTCGAAATCTGTTCGCCAAGTCCAACCCGGGTAACGAAACCAAGTCATCCGAAACCAGTTTTCCTCAGGCCGATACTTCGGCTTCAGCGAGGTGTCGACCCTTTTGGGATTGGCGGCGTTTTCTGCTCTGCGAAATTCCTTGCCATCGAAGGCCGTGCGTTGACCTGTTTTCTCGATACTCCAAGAGCCATCTGGATATGTATGGATCGAATCCCGCGTATATCGCGTTGCCACTTTTTCGCCATCCCACCAAAGTTGAAAAACGCCATTTGTTTCCGTCTCTTCGATGTGCACACCCTCAAGGTCGAATGCATCCTGTTTCGCGTGCTGGGTCCATTGGATTGAGCCGCAGCCAAAGTTAGCTTGAAACGTGGTGCGATTCGCGTCCATCATCTTAAGCAGCCGGGCTTTGATCACGTCGCCGTCTGCGGTGGCCGTAGTTGGGAGAAGCGTCAGGACCGCAAGCGCGAAATATTTGGTTTTCATAGTCCGGATTCCCTACTCGCATTACCGACTTCTTGGCAAACGTCAATTCAACGCTCGCCCAACGGGGTTTTGGATGTCAAACTGTCGCAAAGAGAGGATCGACATTCGAGCCGACTCTCTCACTGACAGCAACGGTGGATCGATTCTCAACTTTTTCAGCTGGAATGGCAAGAACATTCCCAGCGATGGACGGCCTCGGCCAAATCGACTATTCACCGTCGTGGACGGCTTGGCAGTTCCAGCAGATTTCAAACGACGGTTCATTTGGCTCACCACATTCGGCACACTTCCATTCATTGGCAGGCGTAGCACCGGCCTGCAGATCCGCAATGATCTTACGGGCTTCGTCAAAATCCTCAGATTGGACCCAGACGCAAGGCGCGATCGCGACTGCCGACAGATCACCAACAGCGTTCTGGAGATAATCGCCCACGACGCGAGCGGCGATGCCCGCATCCTCCAACGCGGCCTTGATAAAGTGGGCCTCTTGCGTGTCGGCAGCCGAATAGACTTCGCGAGGTTCTGAACCTGTCATCTCATCGAACTCCGGAACGACCAAAGGGGTTTTGGATGTCGAACTGTCGCAAAGAGAGGATCGACATTCGAGCGAACGTGATCAATGACAGCAACGATCACTGGATTCTCGACTTTTTCAGCCGGAATGGCAAGAACATTCAGGCGATGGACGGCTTTGCCCAGGAAGCAGAATTGGCTCACATGAGCGAGTTGAATGATAACCCGAAGCGTAAGCGAGGACCTCGCGCGATCCCTCGCTTACGCTTCGGGTTACGGTAGATGAGGCCGTAGATTGTAAATTCACCCAAACCGAGCCACTACCAAAGAAACAATTCCCGGCGCAAGAGTTCTCATGCCACAATCGTGCTGTGGGATTGGTCGGTTGATTTCACTTCCGACGGATCGCACAATGGCAGCGTTGCGAAACGCCTCCGTTACCCACTCGGAAAGCCAACCATGAGAATCATCGAAGTCACCACCGGAATCTGGCAGGCGAATCGTGCGCGGACTTTGGCGACGTTGGACGCGATTGCTGAGTTGCCGAATCCTGTTGATGTGCTCGGTTGGCGACCGGGTGCCGGTCGTGCGCATATTGGTTGGCAGTTGATGCACATTGGCGCGGCTGAGGAGTTGTTTGCCAGCGAACGCATTCCGGGAACGCCGCCGGACGATGCGGAAACCGTCGCGCGTTTCCGTGGCGGTAGCACCCCAGACGATGACATTCCGTCCGTCGATGACATCCGCCAATGGCTGGAAACCTCACGCGAACGCTTGCTGGGTGTGATCTCGCAATTCAGCGACGACGATCTCGACACCGTTCCCGCACCAATGCAGGAGCGTGGTTGGACGCTGGGGACAATTCTGCAAGTGCTGGCCTGGCACGAACCGCATCATCAGGGGCAGGCCCATATGACGCTGAATTTGTGGAAGGCACAGCACGTGTAGGCGGCAATCGGTGGGGGCTCCCATTGGTCGCCCCCAGCCACCCAACCGCGAAAAGCAGTTTTGAAACTGCCTGTACTCTGACCGACGATTTCGACAATCAAACATCCAACGGAAAGCAGTGGCACGATATGTGGGTCAAGTTGTCGGTGGAATACATCGCAGGCATTTTCACTGGAGCAGGTGCAGCTCTCTTCTTCCTTAGGCTCGGCGCACAAAGTGACATGGTGTCCGCCGATTTTCTGACGACATCCGGCTGCGCGTTCGCCGGAATTGCGTTGATTATCGGCGGCGGAGTGATGAAATGGCGAGCGCAAACGGGAACGCCAACGGACGAAAACTCCTAGACGTTGCTTCAGCCCCCATAGCCTGAAGCTGACGGCCCTCACCCTGCTTCATGCGCCTGCGGCTTTGAAGCGGTCCCTCTCCCGGGGGGAGAGGGGTTTGAGAACTGCCCCTGACAACTAATCCCTATTCACTATCCCCTACACCAATGGACGTCACCATTCACTACTGCCGACTGTGTGGGCTTGCCGCGCCGGCCGAGGAAATTGTGGAGGCGTTGCAGCGCGAGTTTCCATTGCGGTGCGAAACGCGCGAAGGATTCTGGGGGACGTTTCGCATCGAGCATCGGGGGGAAGTCGTCTTCAACCGTTGGACGTCGCGCGGGTTGATGGGGCGGCTTGGGTTTGGACGCACGCCGACTGCGGAGGAAGTTGTTGCGATATTTCGCGGGAGGCAACAAATTCAGAACTGCGACTCCACCGAGCGCTCCGCTCCGAAGACTTCGCGTCGCGGCTAACCGTGGGGACAATCATTCTGTCGGTAGCGCGGGTGCGACGCGGATGTTGCGAAACGCGACGCCGCCGCCGTGATTCTGCAAGCCGAGGAAGCCCTTCGTCTTCCGCAGCATGATCAGCGGAAACTCGTCCGCGGTCACTTCGACAATGACGACGCCGTTATGCGTGCTGGTGATATGGTGACCGTTGCAGTTGAGTTCCAGCGTGTTCCATTCGCCCGCCGACCGGCCGACGTGTTTCTTCGCCCCGGCAATATCGTAGACCGATCCGCAATACTGGTACGGTTTTAATTTCGAATACTTCTCAGCAAAGTCGTCGAGGATCTGCACCTCAAAGCCGGCCGGGGGAAGCATGTCGTTGTTGCGGTGATGATTTCCATCGGCCGGAACGCGGACGTAAATTCCACTGTTCGCACCGGCATCGACACGGTATTCCAACCGCAGATTGAAATCCTCGTATTCTTCCTTGGTACGAAGCCACGGCCCTTTGGTCTTCAGGCCGACGAGGACGCCGTCTTCAACGGCCCAACATTTCTCGGCTGGTTCTCCGGCACCTTCAAAGCCGGCGAGGTCTTTGCCGTTGAACAAGCTGCGATGGCCCAGTTCCGTGACGTGAATGTTCTTCAACAGAAACTGTCCGCCCAGTGGGACTTCAATCTGAATGCCGATGTAGCCGGTCTTGTTGGCGATGCCGGCGGCTTTGTATGCCTGCTTGCCATTAATTTTCAACTGTACGACGTCGCCGATGACGGTGAAGTCGAACGTGTTCCACTGCCCGAACGGATTGGCCAGCCCGGTGCTTGCCGCCCCCGGCAAGTTGCCTATATTCCCCTCTTTCCCCTGCAGCAGATTGGCCTGATATCCGTTCTTGGGAAAGGGACTGCCGCCAAGTGGCGTGCGAAGATAAATGCCGGCGTCGTACTTCTGTTCCTGCAGCGCCTTCCATTCCAGATGCAGCTTGAAATCTGCGTATTTGTGGTCGGTGCGAAGCCAGCCGTTGCCCGCTTCAAGCAAAATCACGCCGTCCTTCACACTCGCCTTGCATCCGTTTTCGGCCGTCCAGCCGTTGAGCGTCTTGCCGTCGAACAGCGAATAGGAGTGTTCCTCGGCAGCCCCCGCCGCGAGCATCGGAAAGAGAATTGCACACAATCCAATAGACAGGCGTTGAATGAACGTCGCGCTTCGCATGCTGTCGGCTCCGGGAAGAAAATCATGATGGCCAGGGACCCGCGTATTGTACTGCTGGGACGTGGCTGTTCGCAAACAAGGCCTCTGCGATCCATTGGATCGCAGCTATTGGGGATGTGAATGACAAATGCGGCCCCGATTCCTGTGTAACCGGAAAACTTTCTGCAAATTACCCAAAACTTGCCAATTGCACGAAACCTCAGTCGTATCGGTTGCCGATAAGGGGTGATGAGACGTCGCCTGAATACCGGGCATCGTCGATCGCGAATTCACACCTTCGATTTGCAGCCCTCGGTCAGGCGTTGTCCCGTCAAGTACGGATCGCCGTCTCTCTTACCGAAGGGCGCGACGAACGGCCACCCGCCTCGAACAGGCTGCTGGTGACACGACCGTTTGCCTGCCCTTTTGTCTGAATTCGAGGGCGTAGCGATGAGTTCAATCGGTCTGACGAACATTGGTGTCGGGGGAATGAACCTTGCCGGTTCGGCTGCTGGCACACAGCGCAGCGGGGCCGACACAGACAGCGTGAAGAAGAACGGGGCCGATCAGAAGGCGACCGTCGATCGCGATGCGCAGTCGGCCCAAACTCTCAACGACGTGGCCGAGGCCGAACTTTCGTCCGATCGCGATGCCGATGGACGGCAGCCATTCGGCCTGCTCTCCCGCCCGGGACCAGACGAAGAGAGTGAAGAAGAAAGCGCCAAAACGTTGCGGACTCCCGATGCAACGGGCGAGCGCGGCAATGCCCTCGATCTGGAAGCCTGATCTTCGCTCGCTCAAAATGGGCGGCTACTTCGACCCACTGCTGAGAAAACCAAACAGCCCTTTGCGGGTTGTGGCTTCCTGGGAAACCACCTCGCCTGAGGCCGACTGGTCGATGCTGCGGGCCAACTGGTCGATCGACTTGGTAAGCTTTGCCTTGGGAGCCTGCATCAACAACGGCACACCATTGTTCCGCGATTCAACAATGGTGGCGTATTCGTTTGGAAGCTGCCAGAAGATCTCCCTGCCAATCGTCTCGAGCGCTTTGGCCGAGCTGATCTGATTTGCTTCCAGCCCGAATCGGTTCACCACCACATTCACTTTGTCCTCGAACCCTTCGTTCAGATCAAAGTATTGAAGTAGCCGTACGACGTTGCGCAGGCAGGGAAGGTCGAGCTGAGTTACCAGCAGAATGGAATCCGCGACTTCCAGTGCCGCCATGTCGAGCGGGCCGAACCCCTTGCTGATGTCGATCACAAGATGTGTGAAAGTTGCCTTCAACAACGCAATCACGCGGCGGAATTCGTCTGGCGTGATTGACGTGGCATCGTCGAGCTGAGTGGGACGAGGCAGCAGAAACGCACCGCAGTCGTGCTTGGTCAACGAACGCTTCAGGAGTGAATAATCGAGCCGCGAAATGTTTTCCGCAACGTCCTGAATTGTGTAGTCGGGAATGATGTCGAGCCAGACATCGGCGTCGCCAAGTGCGAGGTCCAGGTCGATGACGGTGACGCTGTTGCGTTCATCTTGCGCGATGCTGCAGGCGATATTAATGGCCAATGACGTGCAGCCGACGCCGCCGCCGACACCTGCGACTGTAATCACCTGGCTACTGCGAACCTGCCCTTCGCCATCTCGCCCGCCCGATGATTGCCGAATGCGATCCAGCGAGGCGAGAAACTCTTCCAACTTCAACGGATAGCTCAGAAACTCCTTGGCACCATTTCGCATTGCCTGCAGAATCAGGCTGCCTTCCTGCGAACTGCTGACCACCAGCGTGTCGCAACTCGGTAGCTCTTCGTTCAATTTGCCAACGAGTGCCAATCCTTGTTCCGGATCGGCATCGAGCGAAATCAAGGCGATGTCGGGCTGAGTTTGCGATGCGACGTCGGTGAAGAACTCGTACCGCGAGCATTCGGCCTCAAGCCAAATGACATCGATCCCCAGCAAGAGGTTCTTCATCACGGTGCGCGAAGCATCGTTGGGATCGACAATCGCCAGTCGTACGACGTTTCCCATTGGCTTGCCTTCATGCTTTACGAGATTGCCGGCGAACCAACCACCGAACCACTAATTTCAAAACTCAGCACACGCTGTCGGCAAGTTGCCGATTTCTGGTTGTCAACTTTTTGATCGAACATCCCGCGCGGGACTCGGTTTCAGTTCTGGTTGTAGTCAGATTGAATAACTCTCGATTTCGGCTCAATCAGCCGTGGACGTGACGGACTTCGCGTTCGAGTTCCCGAACGGCTTGCCGTTGGTCGCGGCCGCCACGTTCCGGAAGCCTGACGGACCGTACCGCCCGAGTTTTGCACGTTCGCTCGCTGCACCTGTCCGTCGTCGTAGCCCACTTGATGTACCCGGCTGGGACGCGCCGACGGTCGAGTGCGCGAACCGATCCACCAATTCGGTTCTTTCTTTGATGAAGTCCGCTGCCGTGATGGTGCGACACGGTTGGAAGAAGCAGATTCCCTCAGGGCGGGACCGGACGTGTCGGACTTCGGAACGACCAAACCCGGGCGGGTCGTCGATTGCGTTGTCGAATCATTCGGCAATGTCCGCGCGGGATTGCTCGGTGCCGGCGGGTGAGACCCTTCCGGGACAATCTGCGTACTCTCAGGATAGGGTCGCAGATCGCCGGCTGGTGGCACCGTTAAACTTCCCGTTCCGTGAGTCGAAGTCTCACAGCCAAAGCAGCCGTCGCCGTAGTTGGGAACTTCAGGCCAGCCGTACAACATGAACTCGCGGTCGGTCGGCGACTCGCTCGACATGCCCGGACCACCGGGCGGGACCTGGTTCTTGTTCAACGGGCCGACCAGTTCGGGCGTCACCAGAATAACCACTTCGGTCTCCGATTTGTCGATTCGCGTTCGACGGAAGGCGGCCCCGATGTAGGGCAATTCGCCGAAGAATGGGACCTTGTCCAACACCGCCGTTTCTCGGGTCGAAATCAGTCCGGCAATCATCAACGTTTGACCGAATCGCATCTCGGCCTGAGTGTTGGCACGCCGCGTTGTCAGGCCCGGCACGACGGTGCCGTCCAGCGAAACCGCATTCGCAAAGTCGCGGTCGCTCACTTCGGCCTGCAGTTCGAGGCGTACGGTGTCGTTGTCGAGAACAATCGCCACCCCTTCCAACCGGATACCAAATTCTCGCCATTCAATCGTCGCGGTTCCCAAACCGGCGAGAACGATGATGGGGAATTCTCCGCCGGCCAGCAACGTCGCCGGCCGACCGTTCATGATGACCAGTTCCGGTTCGGCCAGAATCTTCAACAGCGATTCTTGTTTCAACGCTTCAATGAAGCCGTTAAACGCCTCATCGGTTCCGGCGATTCCGAAGGTAATGCTCGGATCGCCAAACGATGTGGCATCGAAGTCGACCGTCGGTGCCATGCCGAACGGCGTCGCGAGGCCGGCCAGTGGAGTCAACATACCCGGCGTGCTGGCAATAAACGATTTGTCGTTGCGAAAGGCCCAGTTCATTCCGAAGCGGCGAATCTTCGTCCGCTGTGCCTCAATCACCTTCACCTTCAGCAACACTTGCTGAACGCCGCCAACCTTCATCTGGTTGAGAACGGCCGGGTAAAACTGCTCGGCAATTTCGACCAGCTCGGTGATGTGCGCGGGCTTCGTGACCCATCCTCGCAATACGACGCTGTCTCGCACGGCGACCGCCTGCACTGCCGCCTTGGGAAAGAACCGGTCGATGTATGCCTGCAGATGCCGCACATCGCCACCGACAAAAATCTCCACGGTGAAGATCTTGTTTTCTCGGTCGGTCACAACAAGAGTCGTCACACCGGGTGCCAACGCCTGCACGCGCAGCTGTGTCGGCGAGAGCGCCGTCACGGTCAATGTTTCCGGATCGAAACCATCGACTCGCGAAATGCGATTCTCGAATTGCAACACTTTGGAAAATCGTTCGATGACTGTCAAAGAACTGCGATCCGCCTTGATATGAACGAGTGGCTCATTGGCAACCGTCGCAGGCGTGTTGTCTTGCGCGACCGCGACGCCGACAGGTAACAGCAGCGGCGAAAATCCGGCAATCAGAATGGCCGTAAGAAACGACCGCGTGATAAATCGTTGCATCCGTGCACCTCGAGACTCGGTGAACCCCCGCGCCGGCTGTCGGAATCGATAGCCGGCACCGATGTTATTCCTCGCACAAGTTCCGTCCTGCGCGATGACATCTTCTACAATGACTCTCGGACGTTATGCACCGGTCAGGAATCGCTTGACAGCGCCATCCCAGGCCTTTTTGTCCGTGTCTTTCTTCACTGCTTCCGTTTTCACTTCTGTCTTCTCTTCCGCTTGCTCTTCTTCTTCTGTGGCCGACCGATTCAGCACTTCGGTTGGTTCCGGTGCGACGATTGCTTCAAGCGTCTTAGTCTTCGTCGCCTCGTCTTTTTTGGCTGGCGTTTCGACCGCCGCCGCTGGCTTGTTCATCTCGGCTTCGCGAGCATCGAGTTCCGCTTCCCGCTCGGCCAATTGAGCTTCCCGCTCGGCAAGAGCCGCCTCTTCTTCGGCCTTCGCTGCTTCTGCTTCGGCCTTTGCTACCTGTTCTTCGGTCAGACCATTCTCATCCAACGGCAGTGGAACTTCCTGCTCCAATACGTCCTTGCCGGAATAGATGACAACTTTCCACGTCGGGATCTCTTCGACTACCGGTGCGACCGCCACTTCCTCTGCCGCTTGCGTTTCCGGCTGGGTCAATTCGTCCTTAATTGCATCGCGAACGTCGTTTTTCTCACCCGTGCCGCTCAACATCGGTCCGGGGTTTCCGTCACCCTCGACGTGTTCCTTGCCAAACGAAGAACTGCCCACTTCTTCCAACCATTTCTCGTCAATAGGTGCAGAACCAACTTGCTGATCATCGTGTTTGTGCCGTAGAGCGAGGTTCAGGTCGCCCTTCGATTCGGCCAGATTTAGAATTAACGCCTGATCGGGGGTCACGAGAAACGACAGGTTCTTCGCGTTAATCTCAGAGGAATCTCCCTGATCCTGACTCGCCATGATGCTGTCTGTCGCGAAGACTTCGATGAACTCCAAGATCGGCGTCGTCTTGGCCATCATTCCGCGATCTGCATCGCGCACCTTGTACGACAGCAGAATATCCACCCGGTCACCCGGGCGGATCATGCCACTGTGTGTTTTCGTGAGATTGACCGAAGTCGTTACCACGCGCATTCCCTTCGGAATCTCGCTCGATGCCCCCAAGTCAGTAGTCAGTTTCGCCAACATGATGAATTCGCCAGGAACGGCCGTCGATTTCAGCGACTTTTCGACAATCTCTGTCGGGTCGGTCACTGCACCTTCCGGAATCGATTCCAACGGCAGTTCTTTGAAAATCGTGTTCTCTTCGTGCAGTGGAGTACCGGGTACGATCTCGGCGGTTGCAACCAAAACCTTTGCGGTTTTGACTTCCTCCGATTTATTACCCGAGAGAACCTGCTGCACCCCCAACATGGCAACCAGTCCACATCCGACTGCCACAACCAGCAATACGACGGCTTTCATCTTCATCTCTGCTACCCCCCAAACGTTGACCGGTTGATCGGAGACGGAACGACGGGCGTTTGTGCCTTACCGTCCGTCTGCCGATCCTGGATTCACGTGTTTTCGTTATCGAATGTCTTCCGAAAACCGAACCGTTCACGTTTGTGAGACGACAGAGAAACTCTGATGTCTTATCAACTCCTACATCGGTTCGGTCGTGGTAAAAGCTTCAGCTTATAACGACTCTATCGACTGGTTTGATCGTGACGGTTTTGTCGGAAATGTCGCCCCACTGTTAAAATACGCAACCTGAGAAAAACAGGTCGCCCCAGTTGGCGGCCCCACTCATTGCCGCCTCAGCCCGGTTTTCGGGCCGCCCAATTCGAGCATTGGAACCCTGGCTCAAAGTTCGATCGATCGCCGTCGTTTCCCGACAGCGAACGATCCACCGACTTTAGATCAAGCCGGCGTAAAAGAAGTAAGAGATCGATCCAATGCAGATCGGAATGCCGTACGGAAGCAGAAACATGGAAGACTTCCGCTCGGCGGCAATCTTCGCAAGTTCGCGCGGGTCGCGGACGCTGAACCATTCGGTCCACAACATCACAAAGTTCGCGTAGTGTTTATGGAAGCTGTTTTTATAGAGCACCATGCCCAAGGCGATGATGGCTCCCGCGACCACCGTGACGCAGAACGAGTAGAAGGTGATTGTCACACCTAGCCACGCACCGATGCCCGCCATCAGTTTCACGTCGCCGGCTCCCATGCCGCCCACCGCATACAGCGGCAGCAAACAGGCCAAGCCAACGACCATTCCCAGCAGTCCGCCACCCAGGCCAGCCCAACCGCCGGTCCAGGTACAGTAGACCAACCCGGACAGCACCATTGGAAAGGTCAGCCAGTTTGGAACGCGAAGTTCCTTACCGTCGATCCAAGCGGCCCAGATCAGTATCACACTCACAAATTTTACGTGCCAGTTTTCGAGCAGGATTGTTTGCCAGTCCATTTTCATGGGCCTTTCTTATTCAGTCAGCTATTTCAGTCAGCAATCGAATGCGGATGAGCACCGAGCCGGCGCGTCTATGAAAAACATAGCACGCAGCATCTGCCTGGCGCGGCAGTCGATTGAGGAATTTCAGTTTTTCAGGTCGTCTGTATGGTCGATGCCTGCCCGACCCGATCTCTCGATCAGGTTTCACAACCAAATTCAGTGTCGCGTCGCGCACTCTGGAAGATGGTCAGATTGGACAAATAAAAGGCACCTCGTTCCCGCGCTGCAAAGTTTGAATGCGGAGATGCAACCCAAACTCTTCTCACGTTGCGAAAGGTCGCATCGAGAAGTCGGGAATCAGCAGTCGCACCGCTGTGCAGCAACTGCTGATTCTCGTCTTGTCGCTGTTTCCCGTCTTGTTGCGGCAAAGGAATTCTTCGGGAGGCGTCATTTGAGGCGTGTCTTAGTCGGCGGGGTCTATCTCAGGCGGGAGTTTCGTCTCCGGCAAATCAGACGCCGGATTGTCGGCAGCTGATCATCATAAAAAGCCAACCGGCAAGTGCCGTAAAAACGGCGAAGAGGGGCGCGGCCGATGCAGGCGAAAAGTCCATCCAAAACGGCAACATGTTCAGTCCTCTCTTCTAAGAAACAAAAGCTCGCAGGGATCAACTCCCCATCAGCAATCCAATCAAATCAACAACAGCGGAAAGCAACTACAGCGCAAACACACTACATCGTAAAAAAACGGGCGCACCGCACAGCCGGGCGATTGCTCGCCCGACTGCACGGCTTAACCCAATCTCAGGCTGACGCGACAAGTGTCGCGTCGGTCGGCCGTTAGGCCAACGCGGTGCCAACTTCACCAAACTTGGTATTGGCGTTGGTACCAATCGCTTGAATCGCTGTCAGGCAGACGATCACGATCAGAGCCAACATCACGGCATACTCAACAGCCGTCGGGCCATCTTCAGAAACCAAAAATCGTTTGACACTCTTTGCGATGTTCTTCATAGTTGTCCCTCTTTCTTAAAGTGTTTGTCTCGCCGACGCATAGCCGATCAAGACACAAACGAATGAGTTCCAGCAAACGGTTTCACTCGAAACTCTTCGCCCAAAAACATTAACCTTCCCAAGGAAGGTTCACCCCAAGTTCAGTCTCCACCGCTTCAAAAGTTAGCGGCAGATTCGAGCAGGCTCCCCAAACTCAACAGTCAGAACAGAGCCGTACCCGGCCGGCGAGTCCTCAGCAAAAGCGTTTGTGGTTTCACTCATGCAGTTGCTTGCGTCGTCGCTGACAACCAAAACCTATGTCAGGCAAATCGCTTGTCAAACCGGCAACTTTAGGAAAAGTTGACATTTTCCAGGTGTTGCCTTTGGAAGACGTCGCCCGCGCCGCAACTCCCGTGAAATTCGCCCGTTAGGAGATGTTGCCGGAATAAGACACGGCTGGCGGGCGCAAAAAATAATACGCGGCAACACTGTAGAACGTGTCTTGGGTAAGCCGCTTAACCGGAGAATACGCACAGACCGCGCAAGCGGAAGCAAGCGAGCGGCCGGCTTTATGCCGGCTGTCGATTGCAGCTTCCGTGTGCGTCGCGTCAATCGAGAAGATCAGCGGGCTAACGCCCACCGCTCGCCTGATTCAACTTCGACCGTGCGCTGTCGGGCCACTTACGACGCTTCCCGCATGATTGCCTGCGAACGCCGGTTGCGTCTTTCGCGGAATCGTAAGATGGCCGCGTCGCGTTCGGCGGCCGTCTCGTCGTGCAGGAATCGCAGCATCCGTTCCTCTGCGGTCGTCAATTCGCAACCGCGCCGACCGAGCGTCGTGCGCGCAGTCTCCAGGCTGCTCTCCAGATCGAAACGACCATCCAGTTCGCCGTGCCAAATGCGGGAAAACGAGGGAATATGTTTCGGCAGCAACTCACCACCCGGCAAGACCATGCTCATCACGCCAACCGACGATCCCGTGTTGAACAGGCTCGCCAAAGCCGTCTTGGTGTGATCGCCAATAAAACAGCCCACCTTGGTCGAACCGGTGTCGATCATCTCGCCGGCTAACGGCACGCCGACCGTTGAGTAATCGTTCTTCAGATCGCTGTTCGTGGTCAACGCCCCCATATTCACCCACGGGCAGACGTAGGCGTGGCCCAGAAACCCGTCGTGATAGCTGTTCACGTATCCGTGCAAAATCGACTCTTCGACCTCGCCACCGACGCGACAATTAGGGCCGATGGTTGTGCCGCCGCGAACGTGTGCGCGAAACAGTTCCGTATTCGGCCCCACATAACAAGGGCCTTCCACTCGCGTGAACGGCCGGATTGCCGCCTCGCGATCAACGGTCACCGGCCCCTGCCGTGCGTCCAACACGGTGAAGGGATCGATGATCGCGCTGGGATCGACGAACACGTTTTCCGGCTTGCCGAGAACGGCCACCTGCGGACCAAACTCGGTTTGCGAAGTCGATGCCGTTGCCGAGCGAAAATCATTCACAAGCTGCGACGCGTTGTGCCGCACCACGTCCCACGGGTAGCCGAGCAATTCGCCTTCTGCCCGAACCGGCCGTCGCATTCGTGCCAACTCGGCCAATGCAACATCCCAGGGACGGTCGATGAACGTCATTGCGGCCGCCGGATCGAGCGTCAAATACGCCACCGTATCGCCGATCAAACCGACTTCATCATCTCGCAACAACTCGAACGCGCCGTTCGGCGCAAGCCAACGACCGTTAACCAGCAAGGTTGATCCCGAGCCGAGCCAGAGAAAATCGTTGACGTGTGCAGCCGGGTGTTCCTCGCGATAGGTTTCGGCCAAATAGTCGCGAACGAAGACTCCCCACTCGTCAGGGTCGATCTGCGTCAGTCCGCGCTCGCGAACCGAATATCGTCCGCAGATCAGTTCAAACACCGGCCGCAGCAATGCAATTGGTGTGAACTGCTGCGCCGCCCGGTCTTCGAAGAAGGCAACACGCATCGCTTTTCCGCCCACTCTGGAGCCTCGATTGAGGAAGACAATTCGGGCGGGAACTGTATCAATTTGGGGCAAATGGGGATAGGCGGAGATTGAGCGGCCGCCGCTTGCGGTTTCGCGGCCCCTCGACACTCTACGGCGTTTCCGGCCAGTCAGGCGATCAATTCCTCGATCACTTTCGCCCCAGTCTGCGAAAGCTGCTTGAATCGCCCCTCATGAAAATGCGTCAGTTTATTGTCATCCAGCCCCAACTGATGAAGAATCGTCGCGTGCAGGTCGCGGATGGGCCGGGCGACTTCAACCGCTTTGGCACCAATTTCGTCGGTCGCGCCGACGACGTGGCCCCGTTTGACACCGCCGCCGGCCATCCAGA
>JABISG010000085.1 GCA_018699955.1 Planctomycetaceae bacterium
CACGTCAGCACGACGCAACTTGGCAATGATCTGGTCCACCGTGTGTCGGTTCTGTTTCATCTCAAAGAATCCTTTCCGGGTGTTCAGCCCGGTCAAGATTCTCTCACTCGCTGTGGATCAATTAAAGGGGGGAAGGCCAGCTTTCCTGTTCGATGTTGCCGAGAGACTGCACGCACGCGGACAACTACGGTTACAGTGGATCGAATTGGACGGAGCGCAGCTCGCGGTTGATTTCAGCGTGAGCGGCAGCCAATGCGTTTACGGGTACCAGTGCGGCATCAACCCCGATTATTCCAAGCTCCGCCCGGGAACTTTGATGATGGCTGCCAACTTTCAGCAGGCAATTCGCGATGGGTATCGGGAATTTGATTTTCTGCGCGGCGACGAAGACTACAAGACACATTGGGCCGCCGACCAGAAGCCCAGCAGGCGCATTCGCGTCGTTCCTCCGGGGGCAGTGGCGCGAACCAAACACGGCTTGTGGCTAACCGGTGCGACGATCAAGCACTGGATGAAAGCGAGCCGTCACCGTGTTCGCCTGTTGCGCACCGCCGGAATGTGAGTCGGCCAAGTTCAGAGTCAAAGGCGACAACTGCGGTTGCCATTACAGTGTGATGTCGTAGCCATCCGACTTGTCGGCCTTGACCTCGACTTTGATTTTGGACTGACCGCTGAGGTACTCTGCCGGAAGAGTCTCGACTCCGTCCGGTCCCACCTTGCTGAATTCCACGAGGTGAAATCCGGTGACCGCGCCGGGAACATCGGGAAAGTACTCGAGCGAATAACGCCCCTCGCTGTCCGTCTGAGCGTACGAAGCGCCTGGCTTGAGTTTTGCATCCGATATCAATGCTTCCTGTGAACGAAACGTGACCGAGGCGTCGGCCAGCGGCTTGCCGTTGAATGTGACAGTGCCAGAAACTGGAACCAGTGGGGGGTATTTCAGCTTGTCACCCCACATGGATGACGACACCCAATACAGCAGAACGCAAGCAACCAGCACTCCTGCTGCCGGAATGCCAACTCGCTTGCCGTTCTCGTTGGCCCACTCGCCGAACGTGAGGGTTGCCTCTTCCCCGCGCTGCCTGCCCGAT
This sequence comes from Planctomycetaceae bacterium, assembly GCA_018699955.1. GTDB lineage: Bacteria > Planctomycetota > Planctomycetia > Planctomycetales > Planctomycetaceae > JABISG01. Next base: position 1,092 of record JABISG010000085.1, read on the forward strand.
GTTTGCGTCGGCTTTTCTGTTTCCTGTTCGCCCCGCGAAGCAGCCGCGGACAGTTTGAGCAAATCTTTTGCCGACTTGGCGGAGTCCTGCACCGGACGATCCGGGTCTGCGCTGGACTCAATGATTTCCGCCTTCATGCGGTCTTTCGCGGGAACGGTGACCGGCTGGCCACAATCGGGACACAAAACCCGCTTGCCAATCTTGTCGTCAGTGGCTTTGAGTTTCTTGCCGCACTCGCATTGAAAACGGATCGACATTAGGTAGCCCAGTAACCAATCTTAAGGAGCAACGAATCAAAAGGAGCGTGGCGAATCGGAGTCGCGCGACGACATGAAGTGACGACTTGAAGCGGCCGGGCTTCCTGAATTCGCGATCGCATGATAACGAAATCAACCCGACGGATCGACGAATAACAGATGCCTCTATTAAAGTAGGGGCGATTTTCGTCGATCCGGCTGAAATCCCTGTCGCCAATCACCACCGCGTTTAGAATTCGGAAACAGGAATGCCATTGGACATGTTGCCGAGATTTCTCCAGGTGGTGATCTCAATATTCTCGCTGATCGAACGGACGCTTCCGTCGGCGAATGTCACATGCACAATCTGCCCGTGGTCGCTGCCCGCTTCGCTGTAGTGCAACGTCTTGTTGGGACCGAACTGCGTGCTGAATATCGTCGCAGGACCACCCCACGCCCAACCGTCACTCGATTTCCGCCTGTTGAGCGTATCGACGGTCCCGTTGATGTTGAGCCGAAAGTTCAATCTCGGGACTTCGCTCACCATGATCACGTTGCTCGTGCCGTCGCTGACGTCGGCCATCCTGGTGCTGCTGTTCACTGAGAACATTCCACGGTGCAGGTTGCGCGGTCCCAACAACAGCGTGGGGTCGTTGACCACCTGTGCGGGAGTCAAGTCCCATGTCGAGCGGGTCAGGTCATTAAACGAGGTGCCCGATCCGTTGCACGCGGCGTAGTCGTTCCCCCCTTTGTTCCAGTTCGGGGCGACGCGAAACACGAACGAGTAATTGCTGATTTTCATGTCCGATCGTCGCGTCGGACAATAGAAGGCCTTCATTTCCGTCTGGGCCGGTGGTTTAATGCCGCGCGGATTGAAGTTGATCGGCTCGCCGTTGAATCTGACATTCCGGTTGAAATTCCAAGTCTGGTAAGTGTTGGCTTGGTCGATTTGAGGCAAAATGAAGACCATCCAACTCGCACCGCTGAGCCTCTCGAAACTCGCCAGGGTCTGATCGGGTGTTGTCGCCTCCAGGGGATTGGGGAAGCGTCGTTGGGTCGGATTAAGCCCACCCAAAATAGTCGTGTTGATCTGCCCGGGCGGAAAAACGCGGTGCTGATCGTGATAGTTCTGCAGCGCCAGCCCCAACTGTTTCAAATTGTTCTGGCAACTCGACCGGCGCGCCGCTTCGCGTGCCTGCTGGACCGCCGGCAGCAACAACGCCACCAGAATTGCAATGATGGCAATCACCACCAGCAACTCGATTAGCGTAAACCCTTTTTTGATTCGCTTGCACGCCATAATACTGCTCCTGAAGGATCGAGATTCTCAATGACGCCATCTACAGGCCCGGATACATCTTATGCTATCCGCGAAACAAAGCGACCGTCAAGAAAGAAAGTCGTGAGCGGCTGAATTTGGTTGTCGCACACTTGCGACTGCCAACGGCGATGTCACGACGACAGAACGACGAATCGACCGCAGATGTCGCCTTGCTTGATTGTCCGCCACCGTTCGCGTCATACTGCCCGACATCTCGTTACAGCTTCGGAACGCGCCTTTCTGACCGTGCCGGCAACCAAACAAATGTTGTCTGCACCCGCCGCCTCTCGCCGCGAAGGACACGCACATGGCAATGGCCGACAGTCGCCGACAGCGAATCATCACGTTGTGTGGACTGTACGTGGCGCAGGGGGTGCCGTGGGGCTTTATGCTGATCACGCTCCCGTCGTATCTGGCCTTCGAATACAAGGACCAATTCGGCGTCGATGAGATTGGAAAACTGAAGGCCATCATCCTCATCCCGTGGTCCTTCAAGCTGATCTGGGCGCCGCTGATGGACACCTACACGTTTCGCCCAATGGGGAGACGGCGGCCCTGGATCATCGGTGCCGAATTGATGATGGCTGTCAGCCTGCTGGGCTTCATCGGACTGGGTGACCCGTCGGAGAAACTGCAACTCATTCTATTCATGTATTTCTTGCACAACTGTTTCGCCTCGCTACAGGACGTATGCACCGATGCGCTGGCGGTCGATATATTACTCCCGGAAGAACACGGGCAGATGAACGGCATGATGTGGGGCTCCAAACTGGTTGGTAAGGGAATCGGTGCGTGGGGACTGGCGGTTGTCCTCGATATCGGCGGGCTGGAAGCGTGCGTTGCCGTGCAGGTCGGCCTGTTGTTGCTCATCATGCTGATTCCAATGTTCATTCTGGAAAGGCAGGGCGAGAAGCGACTTCCGTGGAGCGCCGGCCAGGCAAGCGAGATCACCGCTGCCATCGTGCGGAAACCCACGGAGATTTTTCGCGCGTACCTGCGGGCATTTTCGCTGACGACCACGTTGATCTTCGTCCTGTTCACGCTGGCTAAGCTAATTGGATCGGGAGTCAACGAAACCATCACGAATACACTCTGCACGCAGGAACTCTCACCGAGATGGACCCCCGTCGAATTCTCGCGAGTGACCGGCCTGTATGCCTTTCCGTCGATCATGATCGGGGCAGTCCTCGGCGGGATGATGGCCGATCGTTTCGGTCGCCGTACGATTCTGATCTTCGGTTTTGGTGGGTATGCGCTGGTGGCCTTGATCTTCGCAGCCTGCCCGGGCATGTGGAACGAGCGTTGGTTCACCACGTCCTACGTGCTGTTGTACGAGACGTTAGGTGCGATCGGCTCCGTCGGCTTTCTTTCGATGGCAATGAGAATTTCGTGGACGACGGCGGCGGCCACCGTCTTTACGACCTACATGACTCTCTCCAATGTCTCGCACGTTGTCGGCAACTGGCTCGCCGGCCCGGTCCTCAAAATGCTCACCTTTTCAAAATATGGTGATTCGGCCACACTGGTCTCCTACGAGTTGACCTTCTGGTTTGTCGGTCTGGTCACGTTTCCACCGTTACTGTTGCTGTTTTTCGTCAAACAGGACGAAGTTCGCGAGGCGCGGGAGACGCTTGCGGCCGAGACAGAGGCTGTGGCGTAACGAGCGGTCGGCGCGACCACTTGTCGCGGCTTGACAGATTGTGTGAACCGATGGCGCCGCGCCGGCGTCGTGTCGAATTGGTGTGCGGTGTTGTTGTCAGGCGGTATCCGCATGCGTAAACTCTAACGTTTCCCGTGTGTTGATTTCGAACCCCTGAAAGCCACCGCTATGCATTTTGAAACCCGCTGCGTGCACGTCGGCGTCAATAAAGACTCCGCTTACAACAGCGCCACCACGCCCATTTATCCCACGTCCACCTTCTACTGGGACAGCCTCGATTCGAATAAAGGCTACGACTACGCTCGCAGCGCGAATCCCACTCGCAGCGCTCTGGAAGAAAATATCGCGAAGTTGGAAGGTGGAATCGATTGCCGCGCGACATCCACCGGCATGTCGGCCATCACAACCACCATGCACTTCTTCAAGCCGGGCGATCACATTATTGCCGGCCACGACATTTACGGCGGCACGTTCCGGTTGTTTCACGACATTTACTCTCAGAACGGCCTGACGTTTTCATTCGTCGATATGGGCGACATCGAAAACGTTCGCAACGCGGTGACTCCGAACACTAAAGGCATCTGGATTGAAACTCCCAGTAATCCTTTACTCCGTGTTGTTGATATCGCCGCAGTTGTTGGTGTTGCCCGCGATGCCGGCGCGATGACGATTGCCGACAACACGTTCATGTCGCCGTATTTGCAACGGCCGTTTGAACACGGTGTCGATGTTGTGATTCACTCGACGACGAAATACCTCAACGGCCATTCCGATGTCGTCGGCGGCTGCGTCGTCACCCGCGATGACGAACGGGCTGAACGAATCTCGTACATTGTGAATGCGCTGGGGCTTGCTTGTTCGCCGTTCGATGCCTGGCTTGTACTTCGCGGCATCAAGACACTGGGACCACGGATGCAGGCACACGAGCGGTCGGCGATGGCAGTCGCCCGCATGCTCGAAGAGCATCCACGGGTTGGAACGGTCTACTACCCCGGGCTGGAAAGCCACCCGCAGCACGAATTGGCTCGCCGTCAGCAGGACGGCTTCGGCGCGATGCTCAGTTTTGAAGTCGAGGGCGGTCGCGATGTTGCCGAACGCGTGCTGACGAACACCAAGCTGTTCCTGATGGCGGAGTCGCTGGGCGGTGTGGAATCGCTGGTGTCGTATCCCGATACGATGAGCCATGCGTCGATGACGCTCGAAGCCCGCCGTGCCGCCGGCATCACCGAAAATACGATCCGCGTTTCAATCGGCATCGAACATCCCGACGACCTCATCGCCGACATGAAACAGGCGCTGGAAAGTTAAAGGCAGTAGAAAAACCCTCTCCCCCCGGGAGAGGGACAGCTCCAAAGCCGAAGGCGATTGAAGCAGGGTGAGGGCGGTCGATGAACGAAAAACAGCCCTCACCCCAACCCTCTCCCAGAGGGAGAGGGAGCTTGTTAACGCGGCGGCACTCAAGTCAAGCCGGCTATCGGCTCGCCGTGATAAACGAGATTCGGTCGATCCAATGGATCGGTCCAAGCCGTTGTGCGCGGCAGGCCGAGCGCTTGATAGATTGTGGCGGCCATGTTTTCGGGGCGTTGCAGATCTGACTTAGGATACGCACCGATTTTGTCTGACGAGCCGACCACATTGCCACCGCGAACACCACCGCCGGCGAAGAAGACCGTTTGCACTGCGCCCCAGTGATCGCGGCCGGGGCGTTTTGATTTCGCGCCGGGGAAGGTGAAAATCTTCGGCGTGCGGCCGAATTCACCCGCCATCACAATCAGCGTGTCGTCCAGCAGGCTGCGTTCGTCGAGATCGTCGATGAGCGCCGAGAGCGCGCGATCGGTCGGCGGCAATAAGAATTCCCGGAGGTTCTTGAACGACGATTCGTGCGTGTCCCACGCTTCGTCGTTGCCCAGATTGACCTGCACCAGACTGCAGCCCGCTTCGACGAGTTGCCTCGCCATTAGCAGCGACCAACCGAACGAGTTGCGGCCGTAGCGATCCTGCAGTTTCGGATCGGCAGCGTGAACATCGAGCGCTCGGTGAATCCCGCCGCTCATCAGCAGCGACACTGCGCCTTGCCGATACCGGTCGAATTGTTCGACGCGGGCGGCCTGATCGAGGTCGCGCCGTTGACGTTCGATTTCACCCAATAGATTCACGCGGCGGGAGAATCGTTTCTTGAGGACTCCCTGTCCCAACGTGAACCGCGGCGCTTCAAAAACGTAATCCTTTGGATTGGTGGCACCGTTCCAGCGATGAAATCCGTACTGGGGAAACGCGCCGTGAATGTATTCGTTGGTGCGGAATTGGCTCGCTTCGATGAACCACGGATCGTGTTCGCTGCCCATCAGGCCGGCAAACTGACCGGGAATAGTGCGGCCGCTCACGTGGATCAGCTTTTCGGGCAGAACGGCCGTCGGCGGGAGATTGTTGCGCCTCGGTGCTACTCGCCCCACGACCGAAGCCAGACATGGCCAGTCGGTCGCCTGCGGCCGATTGCCGCTGAAGCCACGCGGCATCGGCGTGCGACCGGATAGCATTACCTGGTGTCCTTGCGAATGTTCGTTGTACGGATGCGACAGCGAACGCACCTGCGCCCACTTGTTGCTGCGGGCGGCGAGCATGGGCAAATGTTCGCAGATCTGAACGCCAGGCGTCTCGGTTGCTATCGGCGAGAACTCGCCGCGAATGTTGTCTGGCGCATCGGGCTTGGGATCGAAGCTGTCGTGTTGCGTTAGCCCGCCGGAAAGAAAGATGTAGATGACTGCTTTGGGTTTGGGCAGTGTTTCGGCACCTGTCGCCATCTCGCGCAGACCGGCAACGTGGTTCATTCCCAAGCCGAGCAGCCCGATGCCGCCGGCCTGAATGGCGGTACGCCGCGACAGGCGGGGATGAACGCAGGGGGCAACTTTCGTTCTGCCAGCATCACTCATCGCTTGAATCCCTCCAGCAGCGGAACCGAAGACATGCCGTTCAAACTTGTGGTGTATTATCTCGCGACTGACGGTTGCTAATCAAGTGCAGCCATCATCAGGTCGAACAGTCGGTCGATTTCGGTGCGTGTCTCTTCGTCGAGCCGATAGCCAACCGGACCGCGAACAATGGCGTTCTTGAATACGCCTCGCTTGACCAGCAAATATTTCTCGATGGCCAGAAAAGCATCCAAACTCTGCTGCAATGCGACGAGTGATGAAATTGGTAGCGAAAGTTGGTAGGCCCGATCTTCGTCGCCCGCTTCGAGCGCGTTCCATAACGCGATGACGCCGTCGATTAAATCGGCACCGGGCATGGTGCCGACGACACCGCGGCGGTAATTATCGACGAGCGCGATTCCACCACTGCCCTCGAAGACCTTCGCCCGGCCACCGGTGGCGTCGCGGAGTGCCGAGAGCAACGGGCCAACAGGATTTGCTTCCGGCTTGAACAGCACACGGTCGCCGAAGTCTTCGAGGATTCTCGCTTGCAGGCTGATAGGCATCGGTCGGCCGACATAGCCGCTCGCATCTTGAACGATTACGGGAATCTTCACTGCGGTCAGAATTCGTTCGTAATACGTTCGCAGTTCTTCATCGTCCAGCGCAATTGAGACGGGTGGGATCGCCATCAAGGCGTCGGCACCCACCGCTTCGGCCTGACGCGCAAAACGTTCGGCGGTGTGACCGCTTTCGGCACCCACGCTGATGACCACGACTCCGCGGTCACGTCCAGCGCGGCAGACAAACTCGGCGAGGTGTTCGCGTTCGTCGGTCGAAAGACGTAACACCTCCGAGACCATCGCCATCACCAGCCCATTGGCGCCCTGTTCGTACAGCCAGCCGATTTCGATTTCCAGCGTGTCGAAATCGATCGACTCGTCTTCGTGGTACGGAGTTTGAAAGACGGACAGGACGCCGCGCAACGGCGGGCGGGTGGTTGTGGTTGTTGTCATCCGGCATGGGGTCCCACGGGACGTGGCCCGCGGGCTTTCGGAGGGGCGTTATTCGTGTCGGAGGGCTTCGATGGGGTCGAGTTTGGCGGCGGCAAACGCCGGGTACAGGCCCGAGACGATGCCGATGAAAACAGAAATGCCGAACGCCACCGGCAGACTCCAGTAGGCAATTTGCGGTTTCATGTCAGAAAAAATGCGTGCTAATTCCGAGTCGCCCGAACCCGCTTCGAGGACAAATGCTTCCACAAACCATTGAATGCCAAGAAACGCATACGGCGTTGATAAACCCAACAGAACGCCGACGATCCCACCTATGCCGGAGAGTACGACGGTTTCCATCAGGAATTGTTGAATGATGTCGATTTGCCGCGCGCCGAGTGCACGGCGAATTCCGATTTCGCGGGTCCGCTCGGTGACCGAAGCAAGCATGATATTCATAATGCCAATGCCGCCGACGACCAGGCTGATCGCGGCAATGGAGCCGAGTACGATGTTAAAAATCCAACGCAACTGATCGGCCTGTTTGAGTAATTCCAGCGGAACAACTACGGCGAAATCCTTTTTTTGAACGTGGTCGGGATCGAGAAGAAGCGACTCGCGAACGACGTCGGACGTCGGTATGACGTCCTCACGTTTTTTGATAAGCAGCGTGATCTGGTTGAGCTGGAATTCTTCGGCGGAGAAGGAACCGGCCGACACCCGGATGACCAGATCTTTCATGCGGGATCGCAGCGTCTCAAGGGGAACGTAAACGTCCTTGTTGTAATCTTGCCCCGAGAGGCTGCCGCCAACTGCCGCCGAAGCGGTTCGTGGACGCGTCACACCAATAATTTGATACGAGGCTCCTCCGACGAGGATCGAAGAGCCGACGGGATCTTCAATGCCATACAGTTCTTGGGCGGTCTCGTGAGCAATGACTGCGTAATTGGTCAACTGTTGTTGGTCTTCGTCGGTCAGAAACCGGCCCTGGCTCAGTTCCAGGTGATTGACTTCCATGTATTCCGGCGTGCAGCCGACGAGTCGGACATTTAACGACCGGTGCAGATGCCGCGCTTCCTGGACAATTTCGCGGACGGGAATCGCCTTCGACTTTGTCTTGATGGTTTTGTCGAGCAGATGAAAGTCAGTCCATTTGAGTCCGTAACTTAAAACCCGCGACCGATTCCCTCCCCCCGATTGCCCCGTATCTTCCGGCGGTTTAATGCTCCGGATGATGATGTTCATGGCGCCGAGTTCGAGCACCTGATCCTGGGCCTGCTGGCTTGCCCCTTCGCCAATCGCGAGCATGGCGATCACTGAAAACACGCCGAACACAATTCCCAGCATCGTCAGCCCCGAGCGCAGCTTGTGCAGCATCAGGCTTTTTAATGCCAGTTGGATCGTGCGTATTAGACGGGACAAATGCATCAGGGTCTCGCAGTTGACTGTTCACTCCAACGGGGGGCAACCCGCGGGCTTCAGGTGGTGGGATAGGACCCCTGGGATTCAGGTGGCGGTCGCGTTGTCTTCTCGTTCGATCAGACCGTCTTTCATGTGAATGCGGCGTTTGGCACGCATCGAAACTTCCGGTTCGTGTGTCACCATTATAATAGTGCGTCCTTGGCGGTTCAGGCGGTCGAGGATCGCCATAATCTCTTCCTCGGTTGCCGAATCGAGATTTCCCGTAGGCTCGTCGGCCAAAATGATTTCCGGATCGTTCACCAATGCGCGGGCAATGGCGACGCGTTGTTGCTGACCGCCGGAAAGTTGGTATGGCCGGTGATCCAACCGATCGCCGAGTCCGACCATCTCTCCCAGGTCGATGCAGCGATTGCGTTCGGCCTCGCCGATGGCTGGGTAGCCGGGACGATAATGCAGTGGGACTTCAATGTTTTCCAGTGCGGTGTATTGCGGGATGAGGTTGTACGACTGAAAGATAAAGCCGATCATCTGGTTGCGAATTCGCGAGAGATCGTCATCGCCCAACTGTGCGACGTTGTGTCCGCCCAGAACATAATCTCCGTGAGTCGCACGGTCGAGGCCGCCCAGTACGTTGAGCATCGTACTCTTGCCACTGCCGGACGATCCCATGATGGCGACAAAATCTCCTTTTGGAAATTCGGCCGACACGCCGCGCAGCGCCTTAACAACGACCGAACCCAGATCGTAGTACTTGTGCAGATCGTGAAGACTCGCTGCGAGTTTCATATGTGAACCTGAGCCGGCGCGGAAGGGCAGGCCAAGAACCTGCACGCTGCGCTGTGCTGTGTGAGAATTTGATGAACGCGGGAGGATCGGCTGGCTGTTTCGGCTGGCTGTTACTGTCGGCCCCCGCCCATTTTGCTGGCGGCCTTGGCGAACTCCGCTTGTGTGATCGATCCGTCACCGTCTGCGTCAAATTTTGAGAACGACTGTTTCATCTGGCCGGGCAGTTCGTCGGCGGTCAGTTTGCCATCGCCATTCTTGTCCATTCGTTTGAAGAATGCCGAAGGATTCCCACCTGCCCCGCGTCTCCCTTGCGGCTGAGCCTTCTTCTTTTCGGCTTGTGGTTTTTTGTTCGCAGCGTCCGCTGCGGCGATCTCTCCTTCGCTTGCCGTTTCTGCTGCTTTCTCCTCAGCCTCCAACTCTTGTATCTGATCGGCAAAGTGCGTGCGCGGATTCATCACGACTTGCTCGCCTTCCTTCACACCTTTCAGGATTTCGACGGCCGTGTCGCTCGATTCGCCGATTTCCAAATCGCGGCGTTCGGGGCCTTTGTCGCCAACCACGAAGGCGACTCGTCGTTCACCGATGGAGATGACCGACTGAACCGGCACCTGAAGAACGTCGGAACGTTGTTTCACCAGAATTTCAATCTGGGCCGTCAAGCCCGGCTTCAGCCGTCGAATTTTTTCCAAGCTGTCAGTCAGCCGGATCGTGATCGGGTACTCCTTCAGGTCCATATTCGGCCAGCGTCCCGGTGTCGGCACCGACGAGACGGTAGCGACCACGCCGTGGAATATTTCGCTGGGATAAGCTTCGACGCGAATTCTCACCGGCAATTCGGTGCGCACCATGCTGATCCGGGACTCGTGAATACCCGCTTCGACTTTCATTTGTGTCATGTCGGGCAGTTTGATGATCGCTTGGCGTTCGCGGACCGATGCCCCTTCTTCAATTGTGAAGACTTCGCGGCTGCGGCTGTTGGGCTTGGCGTAAACGACCTGCCCTTCTTGCGGCGCACGCAGCGTGCAGACTTCAATCTGCTGCACGAGTCTGTCGTACTTGTCTTGTTCGACTTCGGCCGTCAACTTGCGGGCTTGGTAATCGGACTGATACTGCGACAGCGCCGCGCTCGCTTTCCGTTCCACGCGTTTCAACTCAAGTATCGTTTCCTTGGCGTCGGCGCTGCGTTTTGCGAGTTCGCCTTTCGATGTATACTTCTCGAGAACGTTCAGTTTCTGCTTCGCGTCTTTCAAAGCAATCTCCGCTTTGGTGACGCTGAAGCGGGCCGCTTCCACCTCGTTCTGGGTGCGATATCCCTTCTTGGATATCCGCTTTGTGAACTGATAGAACTCCTCGGCGGTGATCAGTTCGACCTGGGCGAGTTGGATTTTTCCGTTGAGTTCATTCTGCAGTTGGAGGAAATCTCCCTCCTTATATTCCGTCAATGAGAGACCGGCCAATTCGATTGCCAACTCGGCGGCGGCAATGTCGCTTTCGTTTTGCGCGCGTTGAATCTCGACATTATCACTTGCCTGCTGCAATGCCGCGATCGCCTGCGTAAGTTCGATCTGCTGCTGCTTGGCTTTTTCCCGGTAGTCGGCCGAATCGAGTTCGCAGACAACGTCGGCTGCCAGGTATTCCCCGACCTTGACGCGGTCGCCGATCTCCACCGAAAGTTTCGTGTTGTCACCAAGATGGACGTAGTGTTCGGTCGACTGCGGCTGAATGTACAACAGCAAACCGGGCATTTGAGCCACGACCGGTGCGCGGCGAACGGTGATGACCTGCTCTTTTTCGGCCCGTGTTTGTATCGCCGAGACCTCACCCTCAATTTCCGAAACCACGGGTGCTTGCACCGCGGTTCCTTCGAGGACGATGCTGAGAATGGTCGTCGGCTTCTCGACACGGTTGGTCAGCGTGATGTTCTGCAGGCTATCGAGTTCTCCGTTGTCGGTCACTGTGATGGAGAACGCGCCGCGGCTAACGGTTTCGGTGACCAGATTGTCGTACTGTTTGGTCTTTCCGGCCATCGCCGACTGCATCGCCCAGTACCCGCCCCCGCAAACCGCCGCCAGCAACAGGACTACGAGAAGGTTCCTCATCGACTTCGATTTTCCTCGGGAGGGCGAACTGACCGTCGGCGGCTCCACCTGATGGTTTTCCGTCGCTTCCTCGTCGAGCGAGTACTGGTCCTCGATCAGCGGGGACTCGGAGTACGACTGGCTTTTCAAACTGTTTTGATGTGTCATTGGATTCTGATGGGCTGGAGGGCGGGGCCTGCTGGTAGAAGTCGTCGGTCCATACGCCGCGGGGGTCTATATCCATCATACCCATATCTCGGTAGATGTTAATACGACTACGCTCATAATCTATCCAAATTCGGATAAGACTGTTTTGAGCACCGAGTAGCTGATTCAGGGCCTGCAGTAGGTTCAGACCCTGCTGTCCGCTTGTCGATGCCCGCACTTGCTGCTGCACGCCCTGCACGTTTTGGGGCGGTGCAGTCACGTCTTCAACCGTTTGGTCCAACTGTGTCGCGGACAATCGCAAAGCCTGGCGAGCGGTCTCAAAGTTTTCCCGCAGCAGCTGCAACCGCCGCCAATTCGTGCGGATTTGGAGTTTGACGGTGTCCTCCTGCTCCATGTAGGCTCGCCGGGACCGCTGATAATTGATCAGCGCGAGCCGATAATCGTTTCGCTCTGAAATCTGATCGAGCGGAGCTGTAAACCGTGCCCCGATGCGAAAACTGCTTCTTCGCCCACGGAAGTCGAACGGGTTTTCGCCGCGATTTCCGGCTAGCGGCCTCGTGCGAACGTCGCCCTCGGCGACAATGTCCAGCACGGCTTCGAGTCGGTTCGCAGCCACCTCTTGGCGCCGCCGGGTGTCCATCACCTCTGCTCTGGCATTCTTCAGGTCGAGCCGATTTTCTAACCCCAGAGCAACCGATTCTTCCCGCCCGAGATGGAATTGGCGCAGCCGGATCAATTCCACCCGCGCACCCGCTTGAACGGGTTGCAGGCCTTGTGCGACTTTCAGCAACCGTTCACGTTGCCTGCTGAGTGTGGTGAATGCCAATTTGCGATCATCGACGTTGATATCGTTCTGACTCAGCGTTTTGATGACTGCGTCCAGTTGCCGTTCGATCTCTGCGTAGTCCTGCTGTAAGCTGGAATAGAATCGTCGGTCCTGTTTGATGTTGCGGCGCACAAGATCGCGTCCTGCTTCGGTAGTCAATCGGGCCAAACGTTCGGCCATATTCTCATCAACGAGTTGGCGGTCGCGGTCGATGACGTTGAGGCCGTATTGGCGAACGTCGAGCTGCAGTTGTTTGAGGCCGGCGGCGACAGTCCGTAGACCGGCCAGATCGGGGTCCGCCGCGTTCACTTCTGAGACGACATAGACGTATTCGGTGATTTGCCGTTCGAGATCGAAGAACGGAGCATCGATCAGCCTGAACTGGTCGAGCAGTGTTTCGTCAAGCGTCAGGTGAAAGTCGGGAGGGAGTCCCAATTGAATCTTGAACTGGTCAAGACTGTCGAGCAGGCCCACCTGCGCCGCGTTCAGATCGTTGCGGGCAGTGGCCAGCCTTGTTTCGAGCTGGGCGACCGAGAGAGTGACCGTCTCGGTCCGTAACCGCGCAACGATTTCGTTAACCGCTGTGCGAAAATCTTCTGCGTTGCTGGAATCCCTGAACTCTCTGAGCTGCTGCTCCTGCTCTTCACTCAAATCACCCTGCCACTGCAATTGCTTGCGCTCGGCATTGTAGGTCAGTCGTACTGCAAGTGCGGCCGGTATTTGCAGGCCGGGTGGCAGGGCAGGCAGATCGACGGCTGTCGCATCGGGTGTTTGCGACGTCACCGCTCGGAGCAGTTCCACTTGATTTTCGAGTTGCCGAATGTTGTTCTGCTGGTTCGCCACAAGCTGTGTCTGTCGCAGGATTCCCATAAAACCGCCGCCCGCACCGTTGATGACCACGTCGGCAAAAAACGTCTTGCGGAATCGCGCCAGATCGCGCGTCGTATACAGCGTGTTGCGTTCGGCCTGTGTCAGCCCTTCCAGAACCACCTTGCGGCCGGCTCCCAACAACAAGGGTTGAACCAACGAGTAAGACAATGTGGATGCCGTGTTCGTCTGATTTGGACCGGCGAACAGCCAGACCGTGTTGTTGGCAAGCTCGACAGCCATTTGACCGCCGGCCGGCAGAAGTCGACTCACGCCGAATCGATTGTTCGTCGCCAGCGAATTCTGGGTGCGCGGTACCGAATTGAAGGTGGCATCGGCCGTTGGCTCCCGACCGCCGATCCCCAGGTAACGAACCTGGAATTGGAAGCGGTCGAACGTCAGGTCGAGGGCACTCAGGTACAATCTTTCGATTTCCGTCTGGTATTCGCGACTGTTGATGTACGAAAGCTCCAAAGCCTGCTGCAACGGCATGTTATCGATGCCGTACCGCTTGAGCCCCGGTGCGGAGGCCGCCGCATTTCCCACTCCATCTTCTACCGAGTATTCTTCGTCGGTTTCGATCTCGCCGGTTTCGACCTCAGCGGCTGTTTGAATGATCGAACCCTCTTCCGAGACGGCAGCTTCTGCCGGCACCGGCGGGAGAATCGTATCACCATCGATTGGGACGGCCATGTTACCGTCGTCAGATGGCGCCAGTCCAAACGGTTCCAACCATTGCGGGTTCTCAATCGACAATGTCGTGCCGAATTTGTGCCAACTTTTCGATTGCCGAATGCCGTTGACTCGCTTCATGTACTCGGCGGCCGCCGGATCATCGGGGGGCAGCGGTCCCTTGTCGGGGGGATACGCATCGAACAGACGGCTCGCCGGATCGGGTGTGATGTCGATTCTGGGTAATCCCCAGCGGGAATCGGTCATCTTTTCCGGAAGCAGATCGTACACTTCATTGTCGGCGTTTCGTCGCCAGAAAGACCGTGAGCAACCGGCCAGCGTGGCGGCGATGAGCAACAACGACACGAAGCACGCTGGAGCCGAAAGACGCGTGGGCCGGTGTCGGTCACGTCGGCGCTGTTTGGTATTCGAGAGCATCGATTGCAAAGCCAATTTAGTGTCACACTTCAAAATAGAAGGAGCGGGATTGAACCGGAACGTATTCGTTTATGCAGAACGTCGAAGTAATTCGTTGGAACGAATTGGTTGTTCGTCGTCTCTTTTCGTATCGATTTCGCTCGCTGCTTGGGTCGTTGCCAGTTTTTCTGAGAAGACATCCAAAAGCCCCGACAACTGTTCAAGCCAGTCTGCTTCAAATCGACTCAAGACGTTCTCAAACTGCCGGCCATAGGCAAGTTCACAGTCGGCCAGCAACTGCCGTCCGCGTTCGGAAAGCATCAACAGACGTTTCCGCTGATCGTGTTTCGTCCGCAACCGGTAGAGCAATCCGTCGGCTCGCATGCGGCTCACTAACCCGCTCACGCTCGATTCCGATTGCCCCAGACTCGTGGCCAACTCCGTCTGAGAACACCCCTGCGCCGACGATTGCCCAATGAATTGCAACGCCGCAAATCGCGTTTTGTTCAAACGGAAGGCAGAGAAATCGACCGTCAGCAGTTCTTCAATGAGGTCCGCAGCGCGGCGAATCGACGCGACAACCTGTACGGCCGATGCATCACCGCCCTGCGGTGGCATTTCCGCAGTATTGAGCTGTATTTCGTGATGATCGATCATGAAACGTGACTCGAAATCGCTTTCAGCAGGACTCGTGCTGCTTGGTGGCCGAGATGATTCAGCCGAATTTGTCGCACGAATTACCGTTAACATCGGCAAGATTGACCCGACCGGAATAATCCTTCGCTTATTCATATTTCGGCTGCGAAAGGTTCGCACGTTAAGGGGAATCTGCTTAAACTGGCGGAAGATGGAGTGCTGCATGGCGGGAAGTTCTTTCTCAGCAGCAGGTTCCGTCTGAAACGCCAACCCGCTTACATCACCAAATGATGCACCACCTGGAACCGACATCAGCCTGGAGATTGACCATGACAAAGTTTGCCCGCGGAATTCAGCACGCCCTTCTGCTGTCGTGCCTATGTGCCGCATACTCATTACTCCTCGCAGGAGACAAAGTTCGCGCCGCTGAAAACCGGCCGCCGAATGTTGTCGTTATTTATGCCGACGACCTGGGTTACGGGGACTTGGGCTGTTTCGGACATCCCACAATTCGCACGCCGAATCTCGACCGGATGGCTGCCGAAGGAATGCGGTTCACGCAGTTCTACTCGGCCGCACCGGTCTGTACGCCCAGCCGTGCTGCGTTGCTCACCGGGCGGCTGCCCATTCGTAGTGGCATGTGCAGCGACCGTCGTCGGGTGTTATTTCCGAATTCGGGCGGGGGCATTCCAGCCAAAGAGGTCACGCTGGCCGAGGCACTCAAATCGTCCGGGTACGCGACCGCGCACTTCGGCAAATGGCATCTGGGACACCTGCCGCAATTCCTGCCGACCAACAACGGCTTCGATGAGTACTTCGGAATTCCCTATTCCAACGACATGGACCGCGTGAACGATGCGCCGCGCGGCCGCGCACCGTTCTGGGATCCGAAAGTCAAATACTGGAACGTCCCGCTGATGCGAAACCTGAAGGTCGCCGAACGTCCCGCCGATCAAACCACCATCACCCGCCGCTACACCGAAGAAGCAACGAAGTTCATCGGCGCGCACCGCGATGAACCGTTCTTCATTTATCTGGCGCACAGCATGCCGCACGTGCCGTTGTTTCGTTCCCCCGAATTCGCCGATCACAGCCGCCGCGGTCTGTACGGCGACGTGATCGAGGAGATCGATTGGAGCGTCGGCCAGGTATTGGAAACGCTCCGCAAGTTGAAGTTGGCCGACAACACAATCGTCTGGTTTTCCAGCGACAACGGCCCGTGGCTGATTTTCGACACGCACGGCGGATCGGCCGGACTGCTGCGTGAAGGAAAAGGCAGCACGTGGGAAGGCGGCATGCGCGAACCGACGATTGCCTGGTGGCCCGGAAAAATTCCGGCCGGACGTGTCGCCTTGGACCTGGGCAGCACGATGGACATCTACGCCACCAGCATCAAACTCGCCGGTGCAAAACTTCCCACCGACCGCATTGTCGATGGGTTGGATCTCAGCCCCGTATTACTTGGCACCGGTCCCAGTCCACGCAAGACAATGTTTTACTACCGTGGCACGCGACTGATGGCCGTCCGCAAGGGCGCCTTCAAAGCACACTTCATCACCCAGTCGGCATACGGTGGAGGCGGGCCGAAAACGCACGAGACGCCCGAACTCTATCAACTCAACCACGACCCGTCGGAGAAATACAATGTCGCCGCCGATCATCCCGACGTGATCGCAGACATTCGCCTTGAGGTCAAACGTCATCAGGCGGAACTGAACGCTCCGCCGTCGCAGTTGGAAATCCCGCTTGGTAAGAAAAAGTAATCGCGCGTTAATTGAGATCCCACGGGGCGTAGCCCGTGGGCTTTCGGGGGGTTATTCGGTTATCAGCACTTCATCGACGGCCTTTTTGATCTCTTCGCCGATGTCGATGTCATGCGGTTCCTCGGGAATCTTGGTGTCGTCGGCGAGTTTCTTGCATTGGGTTAGAAACTCGCGGAGTTCTTCATCGGTCAGCGTCTCTTTCAACGACTGATTGCCATTCTGATCGGAAACGGAGATCGAAGCCGTCAGCGTTTGAAACTGACTCTGTGAGATGTCTCCCTCAAATGAGCCGCGGGCCACGCGCTGTAGCGTCAGCTTTCCTTCGGCCTTTTCTTCATCGGAGAGTTCCGACGGAATCACGTAGCGTCTTTCCATGTGTTGGCACGTTCCAGCCATCATGATCGGCCCCTGGAAGACTTTTTGAAGAATTTCCGTGACCTGCTCAGTGGTGATGTCGCCCGCTTTGTATGCTCCGTGGACTCGATCGACTTGTACGATGATCTTTTCTTTGTCGTCGTCATCCAAATCGGAATCGCGAATTCCCTGGACCGTCGCTTGGTGGACAACTTCAACAACGGTGTCAACGGCACCGGTGATCACCCGATAGATTGCAAAGGCTAAGCCGCCACAGATGAGAACCACGACGAGAACGACAGCAAGAATGACATAGAGAACCGTGTTGCTGGAACCTTTTTTCGGTTCTGCAAATTCATCGTGTTGCGACATGGTTATTGCTCGTGAAGGGAAAAGGGGATGCGTTGTTTCAGTCGCAGGATGGTGCGGGCGTGTCCAAAGTCTTCGTCGGTGTTTCACCGTTCGCCATGCCGTTGAGCGTCAGAAACTCCTCCGCCCAATAATAATCGTCCAGCAGGCCGGTGGTGTCGCGGCCGAGCAGGGTGTAGGCAACGTACACAGCCTCGATTGTGGCGAGGCCCGCGTGCGGATTCTCGAACGTCTTTGACACGCGTGGATAGGCGGTGTTCCAGTCGGGCAGACTGCGCACCGGCAGATCGTCGTAGTCGCTTTCCATTTGCTCCGCCCATCGCCACGTGCCGTCGAGAAACAACAGTCCGCAATCGGCATCGTCGCTGCTCAACAGCGGGCCGCCGAATCCAATCCGCACATAGCCTTCGAGCGAATCGACTCGGCCATTTGAGAACTTGTGAAACGAGAACCCGTCACGTCCGCGCAACGGTTCGACGGTACACTTTTTTCGCCGCTCTTTTGGATGGACGACGAACAAGGTCGGAGGAAAATCAGACACGGGCGAAGTGTTCGGATGGGGGAGAACGACAGATGTCAGCCTTCGGCTTGAATCTTCTCAATCTGCTGTTGCAGGTCGGCAATCTCTGCTTCCAGACGCGGAACCTCATTAGGATCGTCGGGCTGTTTTCGGGCATAGCCCAGCAATTGGTGCAGCTTGGCAATTTTCTTGCGCGCGACGTCGATCTGCTTCTTCTGTTTCTTGTTCAACTTGGAAGACATGGCAGATTCCGCTGTGGTCTAAATGGGGTGGTCTAAATGTTGTGAACCCGGTTCCGTGTTGCCCGGCCGATTCGCACCGCGTAGAGTGGAACGCGAAAAGCAGTATACAATTCAGGCTGCAGCTTAACGTAGAACGACGACGAAACCCAGCAACCTGAGAATTCGCGCCAGTTGATTCCAAGAGAGAGACTCCAAGCGAGCGGCCGGCTTTATGCCGGCTGTTGGGGTTGATCAGCTCAACGCCCACCGGCCCAATAACATCCCGCCGGCATAAAGCCGACGGCTCGCCTATTGTTTAAGTTCATCTCGTCTTTAATCTATCTCGTTGCAGGACATCGAAAAGGAATTCATGGCAGAGTTTCAGAAGATCATACAAGACGCGCTCATTGGGGGGGATTGCCTTGCGCTGTCGTTGAGCAAACGGCGAAAGGTTGCCGGCGATTTGCCGCAGAAGCTGACGGTGCGGCCGGTCATCATTGGCGATGCGGCCGTCTATCAATTTGCATCGCGGCGGGACGGGTTGGAGACGCACGAGAATCTCAAGCCGGCCGATGCGGGTCGCAGAATCGCTGAGCTTTTCGGAGCAGCCTACGCGCACTGCCATCTATTCACTGTGCAAGCCGACTACATGGCCCGCGCCGCGGCGGGCGGCTCGATTCGCGTCCGTAAATCGGCGGCGACAAAAACTCGCCGGGTGAAGACGCACAATCGCGCGAAGAATTATCTCATCGCCGACGGAGAACCGTGCCCGTTTCTGATTGAGATTGGAGTGATGACGCCCGCAGGTCGCGTCCGCAGTTCCAAGTACCAGAAGTTTCGGCAGATCAATCGCTACCTGGAACTGGTGAACGACGTTTACGACCAACTGCCCGCCGACGGGATTTTGAACGTCGTCGATTTTGGTTGTGGCAAGAGTTATTTGACGTTTGCGCTGCACTATCTGCTGACGAACGTGCATGCGAGATCGGTGCATATTGTCGGCCTCGACCGGAAAACTGATGTCATTAAGAACTGTCGGGAGATTGCCAAGAAATTGAATTGCATCGGGTTGGAGTTTCAGGAAGGAGACATCAGCGTCCACGAAGCAAACGAGCCGGTGCATCTGGCGGTATCGCTGCACGCCTGCGACACGGCAACCGACGACGCGCTGGCGCAGGCGATTCGCTGGCGGGCCGATGTCATTTTGGCCGTCCCCTGTTGCCAGCACGAATTGGCGAACAAGATCGACAGCCCCGCACTCGCCGGACTATTGCGGCACGGCATTCTGAAAGAACGATTCGCCGCCGAGGCAACCGACGGGCTGCGAGCGGCCGCACTGGAAATCTGCGGTTACCGAACGCAGGTCGTCGAATTCATCGACATGGAACACACGCCAAAAAACATTCTGTTGCGGGCCACAAGAGGCGCTACCGACAGCGGGCGAGCCAGTCAATTTGTGGAAGAATACAACCGACTCAAAGAATCGGCCGGTTTGGAGACGATCTATTTAGAAGAGGCTCTGGGTGAACCGTTCACCCGGCAACTCGCCCGACAGCCCGTGAATGTCGAACAACTTTGAACGCCAATGACCGAACGACACGAGACAAGATATTCTGCCGACGACGAACGGCTGGAGGTGCCGAAACCCTCGCTGGGATCGCGCGTCGTGTCGAATTTGGGAACGATAATCGTGACCGCGATAATGGTTGGCGGCATCTGGTGGTGGACGGTCGGCATGACGGAGCCGAAACCGGAGGAACCACCGAAGACTGCAGAGACGAACCCGATCCAAGACGATTCGCACAGTCATTCAGCTAACGGCGACAACCAGACTGAACCGGTCGTCCAACCGGCATCAACCAACGGTCATCCGCCCGCCGACGATCTCACACCGGAGACCACATCGGACGACGCGCCGGACTTCGATGCTGCGCGGACCAGTTGGCAGGACCCGTTTTTCGCGTCACACTGGAAAGCCGACGGTTGGAACTTCCAGCCCGACGCAATGCAATCGGATGAGACCAAGCCGGCATCGGCAAGGTTCCGCCGCGACTACAGAAAAATCACTGTGGAGTGCCTCATCGCGCCGACTGGTGAATCCGGTGTTTTTCAAATTCGATTGTTTGCACCGACGACCGACGCGCTGATGCAGGCTGAGTTTTCACGCGAGGCAGTCAGGATTTCTTCCACCATCAAGGGGAAGCGAACCCTCATCAAACAGCGGCGGTTCCCCGTGCCGTTCGTTGTGGAGAAACCGACGAAGCTGCGATTCACAGCGACCGGCAATCGCGTGCTGGTGATCTGCAACGGGGCCCGAGTGCTCAATTGCAGTCAGCCGGCGGAACAGTCGGGAAAACCGCTCCAACTCAGTTTTCGCACCGAAGGGGGCGGTTTTCACATTTCCGGCCTGGGGCTGGAAGGGGAATGACCGCGCACACGCTTGAAGCGAGCAACTCAAGCGAGCAGCCGGATTTATGCCGGTTGTTTCAGCCCACCCGCCCGATGCGTGCGTCACCTCAGTCGGTCAACCGGCATAAAGCCGGTCGCTCGCTGGATTATCTTTGCTGCGCACCGGGCGTGCTTGCCTGCCTCTAGGTTCGGGTGATATGCTGGATAGCTGATGCGTCGAAGAATGACTCTCTGCGCATCGACACTGTTGGTTCGGCGGAATCGCCGCTGGGTTTTCTCTGCCATTGATGTTGATTCTTTATCTTTGGGATGAACGCATGAAATCACGAGCCAGTATTTGTGCTGCGCTGGCAGCCGTTGTGGTCGCCGTTGGTTACGTTGCGTTCGCTGCCGACGAACCGGCCACGAAGATCAAGCCGGTCGATTACACAACCCAAATCAAACCGCTGCTGGTCAAGCACTGTTACGAATGCCATGCGGCGAAGAAGCCGCAATCGGGCTTCCGACTTGATACGGCAAAACTGGCATCAATGGGCGGAGACCGCGGCGCAGCGATTGTGCCGGGCAAGAGCGAGAAGAGTTTGCTTTATTTGAGTTTGCTGAACGACGATGATGTGGACGTCACACAGATGCCGTTCGAGCTTGAACCGCTCAAACCGCAAGAGATTTCTCTCATCAAACGTTGGATCGACGAAGGGGCGAAAGCGCCGAAAGACGAAGTCGCAGCCGACGCGGATGCAAAGAGTGATCACTGGGCATTTCAGCCTGTTGTGCGACCGACGTTGCCGACTGTTAAAAATGCCGCGTGGTCCAATCAGCCGCTCGATCGTTTTGTACTGGCGCGATTGGAAAAAGAAGGATTGGCCCCCTCCGCAGAAGCCGACAGGGCAACGCTCATTCGGCGACTCAGTCTCGATTTGCGCGGGCTGCCTCCATCGCTCAGCGAGGTCGAACAGTTTTTGGCCGACGATCAACCGGGAGCCTATGAACGATTGGTCGATCGCATGCTGGCATCGCCGCATTACGGCGAACGTTGGGGCAGGCATTGGCTCGATCTGGCCCGGTACGCCGACTCGAACGGTTTCACCATCGACGGCCCGCGTTCAATCTGGCAATACCGCGACTGGGTCATCGATGCCGTCAACGATGGCAAGCCGTTCGATAAATTCACAATCGAACAGATCGCCGGCGATTTGTTGCCGGCCGCCCGGCGCGATCAATTGGTTGCCACCGGATTTCACCGCAACACCTTGATCAATCAGGAAGGCGGAACCGATCCGGAACAGTTTCGCGTGGATGCGGTCGTCGATCGTCTGGAGACGACAGGTTCGGTGTTCCTTGGGTTGACGATTGGCTGCGCTCGCTGCCACGAACACAAATTCGATCCGATCTCACAACGAGAATTCTACGAGATGTACGCGTTTCTGAACGGCACGCAGGATGTCAAAAGCATTCAGCCCATCATCCCGCTGCCAACGCCGGCGCAGGAAACGCGGCAGAAACAACTGCGGGCCGACATCGCCTCCACCGGAAAGATATTGAAGACCCACGACGCAAAGATCGCCGTGGGACAAGCCAAGTGGGAAACAGAGATCGCCACCGTCGTCGCACCAAAGTGGGTGATGCTGGACGCGATCGAATTCAAGTCGAAGGCAAACGCGACCATCAACGAATTCGATGACCGGTCGCTGATTGTTGGAGGCAACGGCAACATTCCCGCCAACGATACCTACACTGTGACGGTCGATGTTCCCGTCGAAAAGGTTGTGGCCGTGCGGTTAGAAGTGCTGACGAATTCCGGCTTGCCGAAAAACGGTCCCGGCTTGGCCGACAATGGGAATTTTGTACTCACCGAGTTTTCGGCAACCGTGACTGCAATGCAGGCGAGTGGCGCAGCAACGGAGCCGTTGAAATTCTCGAAGACGGCAGCCGACTGGTCGCAGGATGGATTCCCGGCAGCGCACGCCATCGACGACAACGCACAAACCGGCTGGGCGATCAATGTCGCCAAAGGGCAGGGCAGTGCGAATGTCGATCGCGAAGCGATTTTTGTTCTGCAGCAGCCGCTCGAAAAGGCGGTCGGGACAAAACTGACATTCTCACTGAAACACGAGAGCAAGTCGGCGAAGTACCTCATCGGCCGGTTTCGGCTGTCGGTTACGAGCGAATTGTCGGCCGGTCATGTCGTGCCGGCCGGTGTCGCAGCGAGTGTGGTCGTTCCGACCGGGAAACGGACACCCGGCCAGAAAGCCGTGCTGAAGGCCTCGTACAGCGGAACCGATGAAACCCGCCAGCCGTTGGTCAAAAAATTGAATGCGTTGAAGAAATCCGAACGCGAACTCACGCAGATTATCCCGACGACAATGATTATGCGTGAGGTGAAGAAGCCGCGCGAAAGTTTCGTGATGATTCGCGGCGACTTTCTGCGGAAAGGTGCCGTCGTGCAGCCGAAAATTCCGGCTCTGTTCCCGCAGTTGCCGAAGGATGTCGAGAATCCCGGCCGGCTCGATCTTGCTCGTTGGCTTGTCTCGAAAGAAAACCCGTTGACGCCGCGCGTGACAGTAAACCGCTACTGGCAGATGTTCTTCGGAACGGGACTGGTCGAGACCGAGAACGATTTCGGTACACAGGGAACGGCACCGTCGCATCCACTATTGCTCGACTGGCTGGCGAGTGAATTTGTCGCCTCGGGGTGGGATAGCAAAGGGTTGCATCGGCGGATTGTGACGTCGGCCACGTATCGGCAGTCGTCGCGTGTCAGCCCTGAACTGCAGGAGAAAGATTCGGGCAACCGGCTGCTGGCACGGCAGTCGCGCATTCGGCTTGAAGCCGAAGCGATTCGCGACGTTTGTTTGTCGTCGAGCGGACTGTTGTCGCAGAAGTTGGGCGGGCCGGGCGTTTATCCGCCGCAGCCTACGGGCATCAACCTGCTCACGCAGGTGTCCAAAGCATGGCCGGAAAGCAAAGGAGACGACCGCTACCGTCGCGGCATGTACGTTTACTTCTGGCGATCAAACCCGTATCCGTTTCTTCCAACATTTGATGCCCCGCGTGCCAACAACACCTGCACGCGTCGCGCCCGCTCGAACACGCCGCTCCAAGCACTCACACTGGCCAACGATCATTCGTTCTTTGAACTGGCGCAGGGATTGGCAACACGCATTCTAACCGACGGTCCCGACGATGACTCGGGGCGGCTGCTGTATGCTTTCCGCGTCTGCCTGTCGCGAGAGCCGAGCGAACAAGAATTCGCCGTGCTCACACAATTTATCGCACAACAACGCAAACGATTTGAATCGGCAGAAAAAGACGCCACACAAGTGGCACCGGCGATTCGTCCGGAAGGCATCAGCGCAGCCGAAGCGGCCGCATGGACCGCCGCGGCCCGCGTCTTTTTGAATTTGGATGAGTTCATTACACGGGAATGAGCGGATATGAACACCGAACAACAAACCCTTCGTGACATCACCCGCCGCCACTTCTTTGCCGGTTGTGGGGTCAATTTTGGTGCGCTGGGGTTGGCGTCGTTGATGAGTGACGGCAATCTGTTTGCCGCCGACTCGAAGGCGGACGACCGAAAAACGAATCCGCTGTTTCCGCGCGACGGACATTTTCCCGGCAAGGCCAAGCGGGTCATCTACATGTTCATGGCCGGCGGCCCGAGCCATTTGGAACTGTTCGATTACAAGCCCAAGCTGCAGGAACTGGACGGGCAAGTCATTCCGCCGTCGTATGTCGAAAACAAACGGTTTGCATTTTTGAAAAAGGACGCGAAGCTGCTGGGAACGCGCCGCAAGTTCGGCAAGCATGGCGAAAGCGGTGCCGAGATTTCTGAACTGCTGCCAAACATCAGCAAACACGCCGATGACATCGCCATCGTCCGCAGTATGAAAACCGAGGTGTTCAATCACGGCCCGGCGAAGATGTTCACCAACACCGGCTCGCCGCGATTCGGCCGGCCGAGCATGGGGGCATGGACCACCTACGGCATCGGTAGCGAATCACAAAACCTGCCCGGTTTTGTGGTGATGCATTCCGGTCCACGCGGTCCGCGCGGCGGCACACCTTTGTGGGGCAGCGGCTTTCTGCCGACCACGTACCAGGGCGTCCCGTTCCTGAACGGTGCCGACCCTATCTTGAATCTCTCGTCACCCAAGGGCATCGGTTCGCAACAGCAGGGGGAGTTCGTCGATGCCGTCTCGCAGCTCAATGCGCTGCGGCTCAAGCAGGTGGGCGATGCCGAGATTTCGACGCGGATCGCCGCCTACGAAATGGCCTACCGCATGCAGACCAGCGCGCCGGAACTAATGAACCTCGCCGGCGAAACGAAAGAGACACTCGATCTGTATGGTGTTGATCCAGCCAAACCGTCGTTTGCCCGTAACTGTCTCTTGGCACGACGTCTGGTGGAAAAGGGAACGCGGTTCGTCCAAATGTATCACACCGATTGGGACCATCACGGCAACCCCGGCACCAATCTGGACAAGCCGTTGGAAGATCGCTGCCGCGAGGTGGATCGCCCGGCGGCCGCGCTGTTGCAGGACTTGAAGCAACGGGGGCTTTTGGAAGATACGCTGGTTATCTGGGGCGGCGAATTCGGCCGGACCCCGCAAGGCGAACCACGCGACACGGCCGGCCGCGACCATCACATCGACGCCTATTCCATGTGGATGGCGGGCGGCGGTATCAAGGGCGGGACCACCGTCGGCGAGACCGACGAGTTGGGTTATTACACTGTGAAAGATCAGGTCCACGTCCACGACTTCCAGGCCACCGTGCTGCACCTGTTGGGCCTCGACCATCTGCAGTTAACGTACCGCTTCCAGGGCCGCGACTTCCGCCTGACCGATGTGGCGGGGAACGTCGTGAAGAAATTGCTGGCGTGATGGTGCGGTGACCGTGCGTCCGACGGGTGGGAGAGTTCTTGCAGCCACTTCTTGAGAGAACCGACCATGCGCTGGGCCTTCTTCGCATTGCTAATCTGCTGGACATCGTCTTTGAACGCTGGCGAAACGGTGACCATCGCCACGCTCAATTGCCAGTTCTTATCGCCAAAGACCGTTCACGTAAAATTCGGTCTACCGTTCGATCGTCGTTCCTGGACCGAAGTGCAGCGAAGAACGTGGGCGGCAGACGGCTTCCGCGAGCAGCATTATCGAAAAGCGGTCAAAGCAATCGCCGCAACAATCCAGAGGATCGATGCCGATGTGATCGTGCTGACGGAAGTCGCCCGTGTGTCTCGGGTGAATGGCATTTATGCCTCGCCAAATGACGTCACAGTCTTGCACGACGAATTGAAGGAAAACTATCCCCATCTGGCCTTCGCCGATTCGAGCGACAAGATTACGAATCAAAATGTTGCCATTCTCTCCCGGCGACCGTTCGTCGAGGGATCGATGTTGCCGCGAATTCCGGGCCGCGAAGGGTTCTTCGGTGAACTGGATGACGTGGAATCCGAAGACGAGACGACGGTCTCCAAAGGGATGCGGGCTGCGATCAGAATTGACGGCGACGTCGTCTATCTTTATCCAGTGCATTTGAAGAGCGAGCGCGGCGGCCACGAGAGCGACGCGAAAAGGATCGCGCAGGCATCGATTGTGCGCAGGAACTACCTCAAACAGTTGGCCGACGACCAGCACGTGATTGTCATCGGTGACCTGAACGGCCATCGCGGGCAACCGGCGCTGCGGCGAATTCGTGGTCTCGACGATTTGAACGAGGATCTCGCGCAGACCGGCGGCCCCAGGTTTTTCAAACGCCGCGAAAGTGAACCCAGCGACGAATTCAATCGTCGCATTCGTCAACACTGGACCTTCGAATTCGAAGGTCGGCGCACCCAGATCGATCACATTCTGATCTCGCAGTCGATTCGCAACCGTTGCACTCAGCGTAATTATCATAAGAAGATGCAGATTGAGTTCATCGAGGTGACCGAGACGATTGAGGGGACTGACATTCCGGCAACCGATCATCGCGCAGTGAAACTGACATTGCAGTTTTTGGACAAACACCTTTGAACTTCAGCCGGTTGGTCGCGACTCATCGACAATCGCCACCTTCTTCCTTGCACTCATCGCCTCTCCGTTCCACAATGGGGCGTGAATCCGGTTGTTGCGTTCTGTAACGCCGTCCTGTTGTTCGCCCTGTCATTGTTTTCATCGAGAGGAAGCGGAAATGCGCGCGACTCTGTCCCCCTGTCGGCTTGGTTTGTTGTTGTCATTGGTGTTTGCGTCCACGATGTCGTTCTCATCGGTCGTTTATGCTGACGGGCTGCCGATTGTCACCGACGTTCAACAGCAGCCGCTGGTTTCGGCAACCGAACGGCTCATCGAAGCGATGAACTACGTCGGCGCGCCATTCAGTCCAGCCGACTTGAAGACGCTGCGGGCGGCGATGCGAAATACCGATGCCACCGAATCGATCACCGGCATTCAACGCATTCTCGATAAGTATTGTGTGGCGGGCGTTAAGATCAGCGCCGAAAGCCGTGTCAAAGTTGCGGAGGGGGACGCCAACAAGGAATTGGTGCAGCAGGGGTGGCGAACATTTCTGGTGAAAGTGTCGAATCAGGCGGGCATCAATCCCAAGCTGGCTGCCGTCAGTCCGAATGCGGCCCCGCAGTTTCGCCGCAGCCGCGGAGCGAAACGTCCGAAGATCGACATCTCGGCCGCCGATGTCGCGCAGCGGTTTCTGTCGATTGAAATGTTCGACAAGCAACCACTGAAACCGAAGCTCTCCGGCTTGGAATTGGAATACCGAATTATCCAGCTTTACAGCCGCGATGTCGGTCGCCGCGAAGCGAAGTTGGCGTTCAATGTTGGGCAGGGAACGCAGGACATTGGCTTTCGCAATGCCGTGCCGGTGTTGTTCAAGTCGGTGCCGGCTGTTGAAGTTTCGTTGGGAGTGAAGGACGCAGACGGCTCGCCGACAATGGCGGCGTTTGTCATTCGCGATAAATTCGGCCGCGTCTATCCCAATCCCGCGCGACGCCTTGCGCCCGACTTCTTCTTCCACAATCAGATTTATCGGGCCGATGGCGAATCGATCCATCTCCCGCCGGGTGAATACTCGGTGATGATCGCGCGTGGTCCGGAGTATTACGAAGAAACCAGCAAGCTGGTTGTTCCCCGTGGCGTCGTCAGTCATCGGGCCAACTTCAAACTGCGACGCTGGACGCATCCGGCCAAACGGCTGTGGTTCTCCGGCGATCATCACGTGCATGCCGCCGGTTGTGCGCATTACGAGAATCCGACCGAAGGCGTCACCCCCGCCGACATGATGCGGCACATTCTGGGTGAGGATCTCAACGTCGGCTGCGTACTGAGTTGGGGGCCGTGTTGGTACGCGCAGAAATCATACTTTGAAGGAAAAACGTCGGCCCTCTCGCGGCCGAATTATCTGATGCGATACGACGTTGAAGTCAGTGGTTTCCCTTCGGCGCATGCGGGACACCTCTGCCTTCTGCGACTGAAGGAAGACGACTTCACCTACGACAAGCCGACGACGTTCGATTGGACCTACGGCGGTGAGTCGGGACGCTTCGAGGGGAAACGAACATCGGTGATTGGCGAATGGCCCAGTTGGACCGGGCCGGTGCTGGCATGGGGGAAGAAACAGGGGGGCATCGTCGGCTACAGTCACAGTGGCTGGGGACTGCAACTTCCCGACGTTCTTCCGGGCGGCCAACGCGGGTTCGTCAACTATCGTAATCGACCGGCTGGCTGGAACGGCCGCGCCGCCGACAAACTGCCCGACTATGCCATGCCGCGCTTCGACGGCATCGGTGCCAACGAATACATCGTCACTGTTGCCGACGGCGTTTGCGATTTCATCTCGGCCGTCGATACCCCGTCCATTTGGGAGTTGAACGTCTGGTATCACACGCTCAACTGCGGCTACCGCGCACGCATCAGCGGCGAGACCGATTTTCCCTGCATCTACGGCGACAAGGTCGGCCTCGGCCGCATTTATGTCAAACTCGATCCAGATCAGCCGCTCGATTTCGACACGTGGATTCAGGGCGTGAAGAACGGGCGCAGTTACTGTGGCGACGGTCGCAGCCACATTCTTGATTTCGAGGTCAACGGAGTCGCCGTCGGCGAACCGGGGTCCAGCAACAAGATCAGCCAGTTGAATCTGAAGAAGCCGGGCAAGGTGAAGGTTTCGTTTGACGCGTCGGCATTGCTCGCCAAACAACCGACACCGGAGACCGAACGCATCCGCAAATCGCGGCTCGATGCGAAACCGTATTGGCACATCGAACGCTGCCGCGTTGGCGAGTCGCGAACGGTGCCGGTCGAGTTGATCGTCAACGGTCATGCGGTGGCGACGAAGAACATCCCGGCCGACGGCAGCGAGCAGTCGCTCGAATTTAACATCGACCTGAAACAGTCAAGTTGGGTCGCGGTGCGAATCCTGCCATCGGTTCACACCAACCCGGTCTTCGTCGAAATCGCCGGCAAACCCATCCGCGCCAGTCGCAAGAGCGCCCAATGGTGCCGAAAAGCGGTCGATGTCTGCTGGAATTCCAAGAAAGGTCAGATCCGCGCCAACGAGCAAGCCGAAGCATCAGCGGCATACGATCGTGCGCGGGAAGCTTACGATCGGATTCTTTCTGAGAGTTTGGCGGACTGAATTTGATGATTTGACGCAAAGACGCGAAAACGCGAAGACGCAAAGGGTTTGCAAAGGAAAGAGAAATTGAATGAATGCCGCGACGGCTTCATCGTACGCAGTTCAAATAGCTTACTTAGAGTTATTGTGACCGACTTTCAAACTCAACTCTTTGCGACCCTCTGCAAGTTTGCGTCTCTGCGTCAAGAAACCAATTTTCCATTAACGCAGCCAAGCCGATGATCTGCATCTCCGTCACTCCGACGTCGCGTAAACTTGCGAAGGTCGATATTCTCAATGCTTCGCGACAATGCGACATGATCGAAGTCTGTCTCGATCATCTGGTCAAGGAGCCGGATGTTGGTGATTTGATCTCCGGTTTCGACAAACCGATTCTCGTCTCCTGTCGCCGGAAGGCCGACGGGGGACATTTTACGGGGACCGAAGAGCAGCGGCTGGGATTGCTGCGGCAGGCAATTGGCGCGGGACCGGATTACATCGAGTTGGAACTCGATATCGCCGGCAGTGTGCCACGTTTCGGGAAGACCAAACGGGTCATCAGTTACACCAGCATCGACCGTCCGTTGGGTAAGATCGACGACATTTTTGACGAGGCGTACAGGGCGGATGCCGATGTCGTCAAGTTCACCTGCCCCACGCCCAATCTCGACGCCGCCTGGCCGTTGCTGGCCGCCGTCGCCAAGAAGCGCGAAGTACCGGTGGTTGGCATGGGATTGGGACGGCCCGGCATTACGTTTTCGCTGTTGGGCCTCAAATTTGGGTCACCGTGGATATACGCCGCCCTTGAAAAAGGAATGGAAGCGCACGACGGACAGGCCAGCATTTTCGAGTTGGACGAATTGTACGACTGGAGCGGAATTGGCGAGAAGACCAAGCTGGTCGGCGTGGTTGGCTTCGGCCCGCGCGAGACGTTGACCGTCCGCATTCTGAATGCCGGTTTCAAGTTGCTCGAAAAAAACACGCGCTGTTTGCCGTTGGAAATTGGCGGCCTCGACAAATTGGCCAAGCGGCTCGAAACTCTGCGGATCAACATGCTGGTCGTACGGCCGGAACTTTCGACGGAGGCGCTGGATTTCGCCGAACATGCCGAAGAGGCCGCACAACAAAGCGGTTACGCCGACCTGCTGCTCAAACAGAAGAACGGCTGGAACGCCTTCAATATGATTTGGCGCAGCGCGCTGAAGGCGATTGAGGACAAGCTCGGCAAGGCCAAATCCGACGATCGTCCGCTCGACCGCCGTAATGTGCTTGTCGTCGGAGCCAACGGAACGGCGCAGGCGATGATTCACGGCATTCACCGCCGCAAGGGCGTTGTCAGTGTGACAGCACCGAACGACGTGCAGGCGCAGCGTGTCGCGAAGCAATTCGGCATCCGCGTCGTCCCCTTTGCCAGCCTGTACGACACGCTGGCCGACGTCGTTATTCTGACCGATCCCAACCTGAAAATGGGGCATAAGAAATCGGAAATGAACGCGGCATATTTTCGCACCCACATGGCCGTACTCGATGTCTGTCGTATCCCGAGCGATTCCCCCTTCTGTTTTGAAGCCCGCCAGCGCGGCTGTAAAATCGTGGAGCCGGCCGACGTCTACATCGACCAACTTTCCGCCCAGTTCAAGGCGATTTCCGGACAGGAACTACCGGTTGAGGCGTATGAGTCGATTTTGGCCGAGCAGCAATAGCAGGCTGATGGTGAAATGCTCGCGGGGCGTTGCCCCGCCGCTAAACTCACAATATGTTGGGATGTGGTTTGTCTTGCAGTCTTGGTCCTTCATCTTCTGTTTTCAACATGGCAATTGAACGAATCGAGTGGCAGTGTCCGCAGTGTGAACGGCGTTATGCGATTCCCGCGAATTTACCCCGTCCAACACTTTGCCCGAAATGCCAATCGGATGACGAACAACCGGCTGCGCCAGCCGTGACGCAGCAGCCCGTTGTCACATTGCCCGACGATTCTGGCCTGGCGCCGCCGCTAAGGGCCGACGTTGAGTTCGAGACATTGTCGGGAAAACAAGCCTCTGGCGCGGATCATTATCGCCGAAAATATTCGGCGCTGCGCGTCATCTCGTTGTTTTATCGCTGTCTGGCGGCGGTAATCATTCTGGCGGCTGTGGTGGCATTTGTCGCGGGCGTTGCGGCCGTTTTTCAAGCCGACGACCAGTCGGAGCGTTGGGCCGCCGTTGGTATTGGTCTCGGTTCGCTGGTCGGGGGCGCATTCTGGAGTGTCACGGTTTTGGCTTTTGCCGAGCTGATTAAACTGATGCTCGACATCGAACAGAATACGCGGCAACGATGAGTGTGCCTGCAACTTTCTATCCGGCCGAATGGTGCGACAGGCTGACATTCGGACATCGAAGTCGCCCGATCCGCCAACCTGAAACGCGAGCCTTGACCATCGGTCTCGAATTTGTGCGGAAATACCTTGCAAAAACGCACTGCCCGTAGGATGGCCTCTCGGTGTATAATCGATGTACGTCGAGATACGACGGCGAGAACCAATGGAGAGGTTTTGATGTCAAATGTGACTGTTTTTTGCTTCCTGGCAAGTTATCTGGTGGCATTCGGATTGGAGATTGCGCGTTGGGTGCGGCAGGTTTCGATTAATCGCATGGTGATGCTCGCCGCTGCAGCTGCGGGAATGGTCGCCCATACGATTTACCTGCTCAATCGTAGCGGGCAAACCGGAATGCCGCCGCTGTTGAGTTCGACACACGATTGGATGCTCGTGCTGGCGTGGTTGGTGGTCGGGTCGTACTTGTTTTTGACGGCCGTCAACCGGAAGCTGCCATTGGGGGTGTTTTTGTTGCCGGTGGTGATTTTCCTGATCGTCATGGCATATTTCGTCAGCGACGGGCCCAATCTTAGTGTCGGGCCGAAAGCCGCCATCGAACAGGCCCATAGTGGCTGGGTCATGCTCCATGCCACGCTGTTGGTGTTTGGAATTACCGGCGTGGTGGTCGGATTTGTGCTGAGCGTGATGTACCTGTATCAGCATCGAAGGTTGAAACATCATCAAGCAATGGTCAACGATCTGGCCTTACCCAGCCTTGAGCGGTTAGCCCGACTGAACCGCGCGGCAGTTATCATCTCGGTTCCGCTGCTCACACTGGGAATGCTGTTTGGCGTTTTCATCGGTTTGCTTTCGCGCAAAGGGCCGAATCCCATTTCCTTTGCCGACCCGATCGTCATCAGTAACGCCATTGTCTGGTTGGTGATGCTCGTGTTCTTCGTTTGGTTATTGGCAACCAAGCGACCGGTGGGGAAACAGGTTGCCTGGACAACCATCTGGGCGTGCGGCTTCCTGCTGGTAACGATCATCAGCCTGCAGGTGTTAACCGGCGGCCTCGAAGCAATCCAAACCTGGCACTAGAAAAAGTCCACGGGCTGCGGCCCGTGGGATCTGAAACGACGTTGGAGTTTGTTCTTTGAATCTGCAAGTGATTTATTGCAATCATCATTCGGCGGCGCTGGCGGTGCGCGAACGGCTGGCGTTCTCTTCCGACGATTTACTGCGCGCCGCCTACGATCGGCTGCGTATCGATTTTCCTGATTCGGAAATTGTTGTCCTTTCGACCTGTAACCGAGTTGAATTGTATGCGGCACACGAATCGCCCGACGAAGCGCCGACGCATCAGCAAATTGCGAAGTTCTTCGCCGACTTCCACCAGATTCCCCTCGACGACTTCGTCGATGATCTTTTGGAGCAAACCGGACCGGACGCCGT
This sequence comes from Planctomycetaceae bacterium, assembly GCA_018699955.1. GTDB lineage: Bacteria > Planctomycetota > Planctomycetia > Planctomycetales > Planctomycetaceae > JABISG01. The sequence continues at coordinate 34,079 of JABISG010000085.1, forward strand.
CCGGCATTTGTTCGAGGTGACTTCCAGCGTCGATAGCATGGTGTTAGGCGAGCCGCAGATTGTCAGCCAGGTGAAAGAGGCTTACGACGTCGCGCTGAAGAACGATGCCTGTGGGCCGTTGACCAATGCGCTGTTTCAGGGAGCCTTAAGAGTCTCGGCACGCGTGCGGACCGAAACCAAGCTGTCGGAAGGTCGCGTCTCCATTGCCAGCGTTGCCGTCGGTGAATTCGGCAAGAGTATTTTTGACCGTTTCGACGACAAATCGGTACTCATTATTGGTGCCGGCGAGATGGCCGAGGAAACCCTTCGTTATCTGAAAGAGGAAGGTGTTCGCGATATCATCGTCGTCAATCGCAGCCCGAAACGTGCTGAAGAGTTAGCCGCCGAGTGGGGTGGTCGAACGGAGCCGTTTGACAAGCTCGACGAATGCCTTGTCGCCGCCGACGTGATTGTGAGCACAACCGGTGCCGACCGACCGATCATTGATGTTCCGCGGTTTCAGCAGGTGCTGGAGAAACGGGAGGGAAGGGCGGTTTTCGTTCTCGATTTGGGAGCGCCTCGCGATTTCGAGCCGGCCGTCGGCGAGATCGACGATAGTGTCTTCCTGTACGACATTGACAGCTTGGAGCAAACCTGCGAACGCAACCGAGGCAAACGCGTTAAAGAGATCGAACGTGCGCAGCGGCTGATTGAAGATGAAACCACAAAATTCATGCACGACGTTTATCATCAGGCGACCGGCCCGGTGGTCAAACGATTGCGCGAGGAATGGCACGACATCCGTCGGCAGGAAGTCGAACGGCTCACCAAGAAGCTGAGCCACCTCGACGCTGAGGACATTCGGGAAATCGAACAGTCGATCGAGCGAATCGTCAACAAGCTGTTGCACCCGCCGCTAAAGACGCTGAAGGAAGAAGCGAAAGAGGGAACGCCACACGGTTTGATCGACGCGCTGAAACGGTTGTTTCACCTCAGCGACTGACGAACGATGTCGGTTTGGCTCTTACGAATTCACGTTGCCGGTTCAGCGAGGTCTGCACGCTGCACTGGCGACACGCCAGTGGCACCCGGTCACGCAATTCCGACTCATTGATGCGCAGGCATTTCTTCGGGGAAGCACTCGAGCATCGAAAGAATCGGATTCAACGCGACCTGTCCCAGACCGCAAATTGAAGTTTGTTCGAGCGTCTCACCCAGTTCGGTCAGCACTTGCAACTCTGTAGTTTCGCGCGTGCCGGCCTGCACGTCTTCGAGCAGTTCGACCGCTTTTTCGCTGCCGATTCGGCAGGGAACACACTTCCCGCACGACTCGTTGCGGAAGAAACGGACGAGGTTGGTTGCCAGCGCAAACAGGTCGCGAGTGTCGTCAATGACGATGACCGCACCGGTGCCGAGCATGCTGCCGGCTTGTTGCATCGCTTCGAAATCGAGTGGCGTGTTTGCGTGGGCAGCGGTGAGGAAGTTCGAGCTGGCCCCGCCGGGCAGAAATGCCTTCAACGGTTGTCCATTTCGCATGCCGCCGGCTCGTTCGATGAGTTCCGTAACCGTCGTCCCAACCGGAATTTCATACACCCCCGGTTTCGCGACGTCGCCGGAAATCGAAACGAATTTCAGGCCGGCATAATTTTCTGCTGCTTGTTCGTTCCACCATGCGCTGCCGTGATGCACGATCGACGTTGCCAGCGCAAATGTCTCCACGTTGTTAATGAGCGTCGGTTTGCCCCACAGGCCGTGCGTACCGGGATACGGCGGCTTAATGCGCGGCTCTCCGCGTTTGTCTTCCAGCGCTTCCAGCAGCGCTGTTTCTTCGCCGAGAATATACCCACCGGGAGAGATGAAGATTTCAATATCGAATTGTTGCCCAGAACCGGCAGCATTTTCTCCCAGAATGCCAGCTACCTGTGCGCGGGCGATTTCGGCTTCCAAGGCACGCCGTTGTTGCTCGTATTCGTGCCGGATGTAGACGATGCCCTGTTCGGCCCCAATGGTCAGGCCGGCCAGCAGCATTCCCTCGATCACCAGATGGGGCAGCGTTTCGAGAATGACGCGGTCTTTGAATGTCCCCGGTTCGCTTTCGTCGGCATTGCAAATCACATACTTGGTTTCGGCCTGCTCGTTGGCCACAAGCTCCCACTTTTGCCCGGTGGGGAATCCGGCGCCGCCCATGCCGCGGAGATTGCTCGACTTGAGTGGGGCAATACAGGCCGCGGCAACATCGTGTTTCCCTGCGGTCAGCGCCTTCACCGTGCCGTAGCGGTCGGCCGCTGTCCGGTAGGGATCACACTTCCACTGCGGTGACGTCTCGGGGGAATCATCATGGTGTCCTTCGACTGGCTCGTTCATGAGGTCGAGCAGCTCATCGAAATCGGACACGGCTTCCTGCGGCACCGTTGTGTCGTTAATCGATACTGCAGGAGCTGTCTCGCAGCGGCCAAGGCACGACACTTCGTGCAATTCCGCGTCGCCGTTGTCCTGCAATTTGCTGCGCAGTTCGGAAGTGAGTTCCCCGCAGCCCCGCATGGAGCAGACCACGTCGCGGCAAACATCAACGGTACTCGCCGGTGGAGCCGTGCGGCGAAAGTGCGGGTAGAAGCTGACCAACCCTTCCAGTCGATAGAGCGGAACACGCTCACGCGAGGACAGGTCGCGCAGCGCCGCCTCGTCGATAAATCCTCGCTCATGTTGAAGTCGCATCAACTCTCTGAGCAGTCTCACCGCCGACACCTCTTCGTAAACGATTCTCGACTTTAGGTTGAAATCACAAACTGTTGACGGAAACGGCTGTGATTGCCGATAGTGCGGCGAACATCAGTAGCAGCATGCCCGTGCATCCGGCGGCTTTCGCCGGCACAATGCCGTGCCGAAGTCCCAGCGCTTCGACGTAGTCCTTCGCGTCTTTCAAACCGCAATCGGTTTGTTCGCGGTAGAGTTTGATGGCGGGAATCTTCTTGCCCTTGCGCAGCAGATTCAGGATTTGAGCATCGCCGGCGCTTGCTGGTGCGGCGTTCTCGATCGCTGAATCGTCTGCCGGCTCACCGGCATTCGGATTGGCTGGGGAGTCTTCGAGCGCCGCCCCGCAGGCGGAGCAGAAACTCGACGTCGATGCGTTATCGGCATCGCAAGTCGGGCAACTCGGCATGGAACGGTTTGCCTCCAGGCGTAACAGCAATCCAGCGGAATCCTCTTTGCACAAGAAATCGCCTACGGTTTGATCTTCAGCAGTTCGACGGTGAAGTACAGTGTCGAATTCGGGGGAATCGAATCTCGGCCGCCCGGACCATACGCCAGGTTCGAGGGGATTATCAGTTGGATCTTGCCACCTTCGCCGACAAGTTGCAGGCCCTCTGTCCAACCCCGAATCACCCCGTTGAGCGGAAACTCGGTTGGCTCGTCGCGTTTGTAGGAGCTGTCAAACTCTTTTCCGTCGGCAAACGTCCCTGCATAGTGAACTGAAACAGTGTCTGTTGCTTTGGGCTTCTTGCCTTCGCCTTGGCGTGTGATCCGGTACATCATTCCTGAAGCCGTAGTCGAGAATTTCCCATCCGCTTCCGTGTCGGCAAAGGGACCAAGTGAGGGGGGGGAAGTCGGAATGGCCGGGTCTGAGCTGCTGGGATCGTCAGACGGCTGGGCTTGCTGTTTGACATCGAGCAGTTCGACGGTGAAGTACAGTGTCGCATCGGGAGGGATCGGTCCTCCGCCGTTTGGGCCATATCCCAGGTCTGAGGGGATGATCAGATCGATCTGTCCTCCCTCGGCCACAAGTTGCATCCCCTCGGTCCAGCCGGCGACAACCTTCTGCAGGGGGAACTCTGTCGGTAGTTGGCGTTTGTAGGAGCTGTCAAACTCCGTCCCGTCCACCAGTTTTCCCACATAATGGACCTCGACGGTATCGGTCACGGCCGGCTTTGCGCCTGTTCCTTCTCGCGTCACTCGATACTTCAGGCCAGTGTCCGTCGTTGAGAAATCCCCATCGGTATCCTCAAAGGGACCAAGAGGATGTTCCGCCTCGTAGGCTTTCAATTCGGCAGACGATTTTCCGGATCCGCAGCCGACGGCTAGAACGAGTAGCATGGCAGCGGCGAAAGGTGCCAGGTAGCGTGCCATGGGCATTGTCTCTTCTCCAATATGTATGTGACGAATGAATGATTTGGCGTAATATCGTGACGTCGTTGTGCCACGTGCCTCACCATAGCTGATCTGCGTCGTTGGATGCTACTGCCAAGAGGGTCGTTGCCGACAGATTTCAGGTGACGTGATTTCGTATCGCCTGAAGCGAGTCGCGGGCAAAACGGCGTTGCTGGTAGCGAACGTATGGGTAGCCGACCTTCGAGAGCCAAGTGCCGGGTTTGGAGAAAGCAACAATTTCGTACCAAACTGAGTCGTCGGCGTGTTGCCATTCGATGCGGAATCGTTCTTCGCCGCGCTCGACATGCCCCTTCAACGTTCCATAGGCAAAGGAAAACTCGTGGCCCACTTCCGATGCTGTCTCATCGACGTAGACGATTCGGCAAACGTTGATAACCCAGAGCCCGCAAACGCGAGCCTGTGTTCCCACGAGTTCGCCTTCGCGAAGTGTCGCGTCGGGCCAGCACGGTTTGACCCATCCAAGTTGCAGCATCTGCCACGATTTGAGGGCTTGCCTGGCGCGCTCGAACGTGGCGCTACCGCTGCCGAGGCGCACTCGATTGCGATCCACGACATACCCCTCTGGCGGCTTGCCGCGCGAGTCGCCCACCTCATTGTACGACAGCGGCGTATCGCGATTCACATTGCGAACGTCGGCAAGAATCTGGGCAGTCGGCTTACGCAACAGAAACATAGAATGATCAATCGGTCCGCGGTTCACAGTTCAGGTAACGTAGCTCAACGGATTCGAATTGAGAATGCAAACGCAACGGGATCAATAGCATGCCACGCGTCGATAATTCGGCTTGATCGAAAGTCAGTCGGCAGAGACAATTCGCTGTGGTTGGTGGGCGATTTCGTTAATTCTTCTGAAGGTGCAGGAGCATGGATCGGGATGTTTCCGTTTTGATATCCGACTTGAGCAGTTCCGAAACCGGGGTGCGGAGCAGCGCAGCGGAGGCATTGTCGCGTCTTGGAGACGATGCATGCGGTGCAGCCGTGCCGCTCGCCCGATGCGCCGGCGATGACAACGAAGAGGTGCGAGAATGGGCGGCGGCTGCGTTGGAAGAGCTTGGCCCGCCATCGGCTTCCGACCTGGAGTCGCTGGTTGAGTTGTTGGCGGACGAAGCCCCCGATGTTGCCTATTGGTCAGCCACGCTGATTGGAAGATTGGGCGAACGGGCCGTTGCTGCGGTTTCGGCATTATGCTCCGCCTTGGAAGCAGATCGGCCGGTTATTGTGCGCGAACGCGCAGCGTGGGCGCTGGGACGAATCGGCCAATCGGCAGGAGAAACGGCGATTGCAGCATTGAACAAAGCCGCCAACGAATCGAAACCTCGACTCTCCCGACTGGCGCAACGGGCGCTAGATCGCATTTCTGGATGAACGCGCAGATGGCCTGCTGTCGGCAAACGAAAGCCTAGGAAACGGCAAGGGCCTCTTCGACTGGTTCGTCAGATTCGTCAGCCGCGACGTCAGCCGCCGTTGCGGGGGGGGCGTCAACTGCGGCGACACCATCGTCCGTTTCAGTGACATCATCTGCTGTGGTGACATCTTCGGTTGCCGTGACGTCATCCGTTGCCGTGACATCATCAGTTTCAACGACATCGTCCGCTTCAGTGACATCGTCAGTTTCGACGATGTCATCCGTTGCTGCGACATCATCCGCTGTGGTGACATCGTCAACTGCAGCGGCATCAGCAGCATTCACATCATCTTCCGTGGGCAATTCCTCGACAGATGTGCGATTGCCACCAGATTGCAGTGACGTCGTGAGCGCCTTTTGGCCGCGCTTCATCAGACTGTCGGGTGGTTCCCCCGGCGCCGCCAACGTAACGCCCGCCGAAAGAGTGAGCTGCAACTCAAGCTCGTCGATTTCGAACGGCGTTTTGCTTGCGGCAATGCGATAGCGTTCGGCAGCGCGGGTGGCATCATCCAGGGAGCACGCCGGCAGCATCATGCAAAAACTGTTTTCGCCACTTCTCGCAACGAGGTCCATATCTCGCATGATTTCTGTCAGAAATGCGGCAACGCCGCGCCTCACCAGATCGGCGGTCTGCTCGCCATGTTCCTCCGTGATGGCTGCAAGCTGGTCGATTTCGAGGACGACCAGCGATACGTCGGCGTCGGTGCGTGTCGATTCTGCAATCCGCCGTCCCAACTCGTCGGTGAATGCCGCTGGCCTTCCCCCCTTTAATTGATCCACAGCGAGTGAGAGAATCTTGACCGGGCTGAACACCCGGAAAGGATTCTTTGAGATGAAACAGAACCGACACACGGTGGACCAGATCATTGCCAAGTTGCGTCGTGCTGACG
>JABISG010000130.1 GCA_018699955.1 Planctomycetaceae bacterium
GCAATGATCTGGTCCACCGTGTGTCGGTTCTGTTTCATCTCAAAGAATCCTTTCCGGGTGTTCAGCCCGGTCAAGATTCTCTCACTCGCTGTGGATCAATTAAAGGGGGGAAGGCCACGTCCATCCGTTCCAGCATTCCACTCTCACCGTTCAACCGCGCCCATACCGTGCCATCCGCCCCCCGCACCGCAAACGGCGGATCAGCATCCGACTGCTCGTCGTGCTGCCAGGGAAAGGAATCGAGGTTGGCAACGTCATCCAAACCCAAACCCGCGGCGTGTAATTCATACTGATTCGACATGCATGCCCCCTTTTCGAATGCTGTTTACCAACCCCAACTCTTCCCAGTTCCCACTGCGCGCAAAACAAAGCGAGGCTGCCTTGACCGGTCTCGCCGCCCATTCGCCGCCGATGTCCGCAGTCAGGGATGACTGCCGATTTCGGCATGCAATGAACGACACGGTCAGGGCAACCTCGCTTTGCGTGCGCCGGCTGGCCTGTTTCTAAACTTTACTGCTGCGATCTCTTTTCACTCGAAACCGGAAACACTCCCGGTGAACCATCGGCGGCCATTCAACTGCAGGAGCGCTGCCCGTTGACGTCCGACCGCCACCCAATTCGTCTTACGAGACAAAGTATCGCCCAAAACCCTCCTGATCCGGACGGATCGAATCGGTAAAATGGACGCGGGTGATATCTCCCGCCGCCACCGCGACCACAATCCGGCCATACTGAATGTTGCAGCCCTTCATGACCCGCGAAAGCCGCGAGTGAAGCGCAAACTGCAATTCGCCCGGTGATAAGTTTCGGTGATGTTTCACGGCTGGACGACGTTGCCCTGAGTTTTGCCCACTGCTCTTGACCTGAAAACGGACGTTGGAGAGCTTGCCAGAGTGGCGATTCGCCTTCACGTAACCGTCAGTCAAACCCAACCGCGATAGCATACGCTGAATGTAAAGATGAAAATCGTACGCCAAGCGTTCATTGCGGGAGAGCAGCCGCCGCCAAACAATCCGCATTCCTGGCAGTCGGTTATTACGGTTTGTGTCGTCCCTGGTCATTGCCGCTTAACCCCTCTCAATCGAACCGCACACTGACAATTCCATTGCTTGCTATTCAGTATTGGAAGACGGGCAAAGAACTTCAAGCTTTATTTCGGAAGATTTCTCACTATTCGAAAAAGCGATATCACCATCACACATGCGAATAATGAAGATTCACGAAAGCCCACAAACCAGCGTCAACGACAGCAACAGAACCCACACAACAAGAACGTTACCAACTACTACAAAACATCTTACAACACACACCACCACTGTGCTACGATCGCCAACGCTGTGATTTCCTCCCTTTCCCCCCGCCAAATGGAGGAATGTTTTACATGGTTGCGTAATCCATGAATTTTTAACATTATAATGAAAGCAAGGGAAACGATTCTTCCCGGGCCTGCCGGCGACAACCTCTTTCTCTGTAAGGACACATCCCCATGCGCGTCACTTTTCGGCTGGCTCAGTTGTTGGAAAACTGTGGTGAAAAAAAACGCGGACTCATCAAACGCATCGCCGCCGACACAAAACTCCAACGGCACCAAGTCTCAGCGTTGCTCAAGAACCGGGTCAAACATCTTCCACTCGAATCGCTTGGAGCCATCTGCCAGTACCTGATGGAGCGCCATCAGATATCTCGGACACAGCTGCCCGCCATCTTGTTCGCACTCGAACCGGAAGAGTTCTGGGAACTGTTGGGCGGACGGCAGTTTGTCGAAATCTGCTTCGGCATCCGCCCACACGAAGTGCAGCCCGCGATGATCGTCGCCGCCGACTCCTATCTGCACGGTGTCCTGCTCAAACAACTCTTTGAAGCCAAGCCACAATTCCGCGGACCGAAGGAAGGCTACTCGCTCAAGCAGCGACTCGTCTCCGCCTTCGGCGACTATGTCAGCGACGACGATGCCATCAAAGAAGCGAAGGCCGTCTACGCCGACTTCGAAGCGCATGCCGGCGACCGGGCGCTCGTTTGCCTCGGTAGCATTAAGAGCAACCCGGTCATCGAAATCCCCATTTCACGCACTTTCGGGGCAACCGCATTTCAACCTCAGGACGACATCAACAAACCGAGCCAACGCAGTTGCCCGTTCTTCATGAGGTACCGCGATCACGATCCCCAAGCGCCCTCGTGCTACGCCGGCACCGTTCTCGCCAAATCCAGAAACTCGACTGTTGCGGGCATCCACTACGAACTCCCCTCGGGAAAATGGACGGTCTGCAAATGGTCGAACACCGAGGACGCTGCGCTGGTCATGTACGTTCATCGTCCTACGGTCGAAGTTGTTGAACTCGCGATGGGTGGCTTCTCCAGCCGTTCCACACACAGCCTGGCCGAAGCACTCCCGCAGATTGCTTCAAAGTTGTGGCCACCCGTCATCGATGGCCCCGAATTGAAAGTCGGTGTCTTCATCGTCCGCTTCCGACACGAACAACCCGACGGCCCCGGTGACATCGC
>JABISG010000104.1 GCA_018699955.1 Planctomycetaceae bacterium
GCAATGATCTGGTCCACCGTGTGTCGGTTCTGTTTCATCTCAAAGAATCCTTTCCGGGTGTTCAGCCCGGTCAAGATTCTCTCACTCGCTGTGGATCAATTAAAGGGGGGAAGGCCAAGTTCCCGGAAACGGCTTTCGTCTGCCGAGCGAAGCCGAATGGGAATACGCCTGCCGCGCCGGCAGCACGGGCATGTTTTTCTTTGGCGAGGAAAGCAAACTGGGCAACTATGCCTGGTACATGTCGAATTCCAAGGCAAAGACACATCCAGTCGGCGAGAAACAACCCAACGGATTCGGTGCCTACGACATGCACGGCAACATTTCGGAGTGGTGCTGGGACCAATTCGACAAGAACTATTTCAAGCAGTTCAGTGGTGAAGACGACGTTCTTGATCCGCTTGGCCCTCCGACCGGCTCGATTCGCGTGCGCCGTGGCGGTGCCTGGCGCCACCAAGCGAGGCATTGCCGTGCGGCACTTCGGCACGATAACGCACCGAACATCCGAGTCAACTACCAAGGCATCCGACTGGCGATGACGGTTGAGGCGGCGAATGCACAGGCTTCAACCGCCGACCCGCATCGTCGCGCGGCGGAAGAGGTGCTGCGGCTGGGCGGGAGTGTGCGCGTTTGGTCGCCGGGGGCGAAAAGTGTCGCCAGAATTGAGGACCTTCCGCGCGGCCGGTTCGCCCTTCAAAGCGTAGGTTTTGTGGAAAAACGGGAACTGACGGTCGACAGCCTTGAGTTTCTGAGCACTGTCGAGTTTCTCGAATCCGCGAATTTCCCAAGCACACATATTTCAGACGAAAGCCTTCGACATTTGGGCCGTGTGACCAATCTCCAGCAAATCAATCTCTCCTATTCCCAAGTAACCGATGCGGGAGTTCGGCACCTCTCCAATCTCATTTCGTTGACCGATCTTACTCTAGGCGGAAATCCGGGAGTCACCGATGCATCGACTGATGTCATCGCAGGGCTTGAAGGTCTTCGCCGGCTGCGGCTCAATGGAATGCCAATCACCGATGCAGGACTCAATGCCCTATCGGACCTGCCAAATCTAACAGCCCTCTACCTTGGCCATTGTGAGCAGATTTCCGAAATTGGACTCGGCCACCTTCAGTCATTGGAGTTTCTTCAGCAGCTTGAACTTCATGACACCGCGATTGGCGACGAAGCGGTGGCTCAAATTGGGCAACTGAAGACACTTCGTTTTCTTGATCTTCGCAAGACGAACGTCACAGAGTCGGGCGCGGCCCAAATGGAAGAACTGCTTCCGATGTGCGCGATTCTTCACCCGTCACTTGAGCACAAGGCGGACCGGCAAGCAGCCCTGTGGGCACTCGAAAATCGTGGGACGGTGTCCGCATGGGGGATCGGCAAGTTGCAGACAATCCCGCCGACAGCACTGGCCGTTCAATACATCGTGTTCAGCGGTAAAACAAAACCAAGAACAGGTTCGATCAACCTCGAAGGACTGCATAGCATTGAAGGTCTGAGGTGGCCGAGCTTGCAGGAAGCAGACCAGGAGCTCGCGCACATCGGAAAGCTGACCAGCTTGACGCAATTGGACCTCGGTTTATCCGACGTTTCCGCAGCAGGGCTTAAACATTTGGCCCCGTTGAGCCAGTTGGAAATTCTCATGTTAGGTCATTGCATTCGATTATCGGATGAAGCACTGGCGAGCCTGGCCACATTGGAGCAATTGCGAAATCTCCATCTCAATTCCGTGCCGATTACCGACGATGGACTATCACACCTTGCCCGACGGAACAGCCTGCGTGTTTTATACCTGGAAGGCTGTAAGAAGATTTCCGGTCAGGGGATGGAACACCTGTCGGCACTACCGGCTTTGAGATTTCTCCACGTTGGCAACACAGCCATCGACGATGCTGCTCTTTTGCACCTGAAGAGAATGAAGTCTCTACGAATATTGAATATCGTCGGGACAAATGTCAGCGCCGCCGGCGCCGCCCAGTTACAGCAAGCGCTGCCGGGCTGCGTCATCTTTCACGAGTCGCTGAATGACGTGCCGTGGCAATCGGCAGCACATCCACCCGCCGACGCCGACCGTGCCGCGGCCGAATGGGTTATGTCGGTCGGTGGAAGCGTATATGCGACTTCGGGCAACGATCAACGCACAATCATCAATGTGCAGTCAAAAGAGATGCTCCCCAAAGAACGGTTCAAGGTCTTTGGTGTGGTTTTCGAGGACCCGATGCATGCCAAAGAGGTGACAGACAACAACGTTGTCAACTTGAAAGGTCTTACCGGTTTGAACGGTCTTCGACTCGGTCATACAGAAGTCACCGGCCGCGGAATCTCGCAGCTCGCGCCGATGCCCAACATCCAAGAAATCTGCATGCCTCATAATTTCGATGAAGCGGAACTCCGATCTCTCTCACAACTGAAAGGCATCAAGCACGTTGAATTATGGACACCGAACTATACCAATGCTTGCATTGTCCATCTGAACGAGATTCCTGGACTAGAAAAACTCACGCTTACGAACACAGCGATTACCGACAACGGATTCCACCGGCTTTCCGCGCGGCAGCTTCGTGCGTTCCGACTAGAGGGCAATTTCGAGCTAAGCGACGCTGCATTTGAGCATCTAAAGAACTTTCCACAATTGGCAGAGGTTACTATTCTGGGAGCTCCCAACGTTCGAATTCTCTCAGACTTGGGCTTGGCGCATCTACAAGACGTCAAGCAGCTGGAAAGGTTGTTTCTGCACAACACCAAAGTCACAGCGGCCGGAGTGGCTGCTCTGAAACAGGCGCTTCCAAAATGCAAGGTTGATTGGGACGGCGGTGTCGTCGGGGCTTGGCAACCCACAGTTGAACAACAATCATTTTTCGACGCCGTCGCAAAGCTCAAACCGGAGGAACAAATCGAGGCGGTCCGCAAGCAACTCAAACTCGCCAACACCGACTTCGACGGAAAACTGAAATACAAAATCCAGAACGGCCTCGTGCTGGAACTGCAGTTCATCACCGATGACGTGACAGACATCTGGCCGGTACGGGCGCTGCCACACATCCAGCGTTTCTTCTGTAACGGCTCGGCGGCCGGCAAAGGCCGTTTGGCCGATCTTTCCCCCTTGCAGGGGATCCCAATACTGAGTCTGAACTGTTCCAATACGCGCGTCGCCGATTTATCCCCTTTGCAGCGAATGCAGCTGGGGTATCTGCACTGTGGCAACACGCAGGTGGCTGACCTGTCCCCCTTGCAGGAGATGCCGCTGAAAGAGCTGTTCTGCCCAGAAGCAGCGGCCCGCAAGAACGCCCCACTGCTGAAGAAGATCAAAACGCTCAAGACAATCAACAGCCAGCCGGCGGCGAAGTTCTTCACGACAAAATAGCGTTGTGATGCTGCGGTGATCGCGGAAACCAGCCGCTACACTTCGGCGGCGACTTCGGCCATCACTTCATCGGGAATGTTGAAGTTGGCCGTCACGCTTTGCACGTCGTCCTGTTCGTCGAGGGCTTCCAGCAGTCTGAGAATCTTACGGCTATCGGACGCATCCAACTCGACCGTCGTCGATGCAATGCGTGTCATTTCGGCCACGTCGGTTGGAATCTTCCCCGCTTCCAACGCGTCGGCGACCTGCTGGAAGACGTCGATTCCGCAGATGACTTCAAACAAATCTCCCGAGCGGGCAACGTCGTCGGCTCCCGCTTCCAACGCGACCTCAAACAGTCGGTCCTCGTCGATGTTTTCGACGGGAACGGTGAACAGCCCTTTGCGGTCGAACATCCAGGCGACACAGCCGGTGCTGCCCAGGTTTCCGCTGTTGACCTCAAAGATCTTGCGGACTTCGCCGGCGGTACGGTTGCGGTTGTCGGTGAGAATGTCGCAGAGGACGGCCGTTCCGCCGGCACCGTAACCTTCGTAAACCACTTCCTCGAAATTCTCGCCCGTCGTCTCGCCGGTGCCCTTTTTAACGGCGCGGTCGATCGTGTCGGCCGGCATGCTCGACTTTTTGGCTTTGTCGATCGCGTAACGCAATGCGAGGTTCATCGTGGGGTCGCCGCCACCGCTTCTGGCGGCAACAATGATCGCGCGGCTGAGCTTGCCAAACAGCTTGCCGCGTTTCTTATCGATCACCCCTTTCTTGGCAGCGATATTCGCCCAATGTGAGTGTCCAGCCATGCGCAATAACCTGTCGTGATCGATCAGCTTCGTTGAGCCGCATTATGCAGAGGAATGCTCCCCTGCGGATCGCGGCAAACCGGCTTGGTCTATTTGTCAGCCGGTTTCGGATTCAGCTTCTCTTCGATTGATTTGATGATTTTTTCATCGGGTTTCTTTTGCTTTTTTGCGTCGTCGAGGGCCTTTTGCCAGGCGTCTTTTGCCTTGTCGGCCTGGCCCGCGCGATCGTAGCAATCGCCGAGGTGATCCCAAATTGTGGCATCGCCGCCGCCCGGCAACGAGACGGCCTTTTCCAGATGCGGAATCGCTTCCTTGAATTTCCCCAGCTTGAACAGCACCCAACCCATGCTGTCCAGATAGGCGGCGTTTTCCGGCTCGGCTTTGATCGCGATGCGGATCATCTTTTCGGCGCGTTCAAGATTCTTGCCGCGATCGGCCCAGAGATATCCCAGGTCGTTGTTCACCGAAGGATCTTCGGGGTCCTCTTCGAGAATCTTCTCCAGGATCGCTTCGCCCTTGGGGAAATCGCCCTGTTGGACGTAGATGTTCGAGAGGCTGAACTGTGCCCGCCGCACGGTCGGTTTGGCCGCCGGCTGCTTGTTGTAATTCTCGATGATTTCTTCAAACAGCGGGATGGCCTCATCCCAGTTTTCGGCGTGATAGAAGATCCACCCTTCCTGATAATGCAGCAGCGGATTGTCCGGCAAACCTTGGCGGGCTTCACGAATTGCTGTGATTGCCTTCTTGGTCTGCCCGTTCATTTCGTGGGCTTGCGACAGGCGGTACAGAAACATCGGCCACTGGCCGGCAAGTGCCGGCTCCGTCGATGCTTCATCGAACACCTCGGCCGCTTGACCGTATTTTTCATTTTCCAGCAGCAGCGAACCGAGTTCGGAATAAACAGCACCCGCGCGGTCGGCGCGAGCTTTCAGGGCGAATCGATACAGCTCCACGGCCGCATCAATTTTCTTGGCATCGCCGGCCAATTTCCCCAGGATGAAGCTTCCGTTGAAATCGAGTTTGGGGTTGTCCCCTTTCGACATTTCGCGGCCTGCGGCAATCAGACTGTCGAGCAGTTTCTCGTCTTCTTGAATCGCCTTCATCTCGGTCTCGAGTTTGCCGAGATTGGCCGCCAATTGCTCGGGCGAACGGGTTCCACCGAATCCTTTGGCCAATGCCTGAATGAGTTCGGCCGGTCGTTTCTGTTGTCGATACACGGCGGCCAAACCGAGATACCCGGACATCTCGGTCGAACTTTTGAGCGCCGTCTTATACATCGCTTCGGCGTCGTCCAACCGTTTGGCGGCGAGGTATTGGTCGGCCAGGAACAGTTGCAGCAACGCGTTGCGGGCATCCTTCTTCGCCAGCGTCTCAAGCCGACCGATCAACTCGTCCGACTTCTTGGTTGCCTTCAAGATATCGGCAAGCAACACGTAGGCGGCACGCCCTTTCGATTGCAACTGCCCGTCGAAATACTTCTGCAATTGCGTGAGGGCCTCGTCGTGTTTTCCCGTTTGGAAGTAGACGCGTGCCAGGTTGTAGCTGAGATTGCCGGGCTTACCGCGAGCGTCTTTGGCGGCTTGCTCAAACGCCTTGATGGCAAGATCGGTCTTATTGGCATTGAGAAAAATCTGCCCCAGACGTTCGTAACTGGTGTTGGGATCGATCTGCAGTGACGCTCGCGTCCTTTGGTCGAGTTTGTATTTCTTGGGGTGTGCCAGCGCGTCGAAGACGACTTCGTACGCCGTCGCCGCTTTGTCCTTATTTCCGATTGCACCGTATAAAATGCCGAGATCGCGATTGAGTGTCACGAAATCGCCCGACATTTTGTCGATGCGTTTCGACTGGACCGCCTGTTCCATCAGCTCGATGGCTTTGGGGATTTGGCGTTGGGCCGCCAGGAAAATCCCCAACCGCCGCAGAAGCTGATAGTCATCTGGATCGAGCTTAACCGCCTTGAATGCGAACTTGACGGCGTCATCACGTCGATTCAGCCGGAAAGCCAACGGCACCAGTTCGCGGTAAACCTTGATGGCCGTCGGATCGAGTTCAACGGCCTTCTTGAAATCCTCATAGGCCCCTTTGAAATCGTTTCGCGATTCCTTGATGCGACCGGCAAGATACCACGAAATGGCGTCAAGCCGTTTCTTTTCCGCCTCGCTTCTTGGTTTCTTTGGATCAAACGGTGTGGCCGGATCGTCAAGGTCCTGCGATTGCGCGGCCTTCGAGGTGGCATTGGCACTCTTTGGATTGGGGGCATCGACGGCTTTGTCAGGAGTCTGAGCGACCACCCGCGATGACGCAATCTCGCCCAGCGAGAAGCCGATTGTTATTATCGCGACCAGCAAGAATAACGTGGCACGTCGGCAATGATAATGAGCTGCACACTGCATTGGTGGCTCCCCTTGGTAAGCGGACGACATTCGCCCCAGTCGAAATCTCAAAGTACGCCAAACACCCCCCAAGCCTTGACCGATGGCCCAGGATCGCGATCTCTCTCACAGCGGAAAACTGAACCTAATCCAAACAGTATGCTCATCTTAACCATTTTCGGCCAGAAGTACCAAGCCGGGTTTCCCTGGCCCCTTGCTGCACAGACGTGCGAAATTCTTGAATTCCGATATCGATACCGCCCAAATCCCGGCACGGCATGATGGCCTTCTGGCAGTTCAGATGCTCATTGGAACGACGAAACCCGATGAATCGGGTCACTACGAACCACTGTAATTGCATGTCAGCAGCCCAACGGCCTCAGTCGTCGAACTCCAATTCCACGGCTTCTTCTTCGTCCGGCTCGTCCTCTGCTTCGTCGTCGTCCCACATCTGTTTCAGTGCGGCCAGTTTTTCATCTTCTCCCAGCTGCTCGTAACACGAGACCAGAAGCGGATAGGCGGGGACGTAGTTCGAACAGTCGTCGAGGGCCAGCTGCAGCGTTGCTGCGGCACGGTCGGTCTCTCCCTGCTCCAGCAGCGCGCGGCCGAGATTGTATTTCACCCCGGCCGAATGGGGGACACGGTCGAGAATGACGCGATACCCATCCAACGCGCCCATCAGGTCACCGCGACGGGCTTTCAAGTTGGCGGCGTCGAGTCCCTGATAGGCTCCGCCCGTTACCGAGCCGCCGTAACTGCGCGCCAACTGCACCATCGCAACCGGTACCCCGATGAGGAACGGCAGATTGCCGAACAGCATTTTCCAGGCGTCGCCGCGCATGCAGGCGGGACATCGCCACGTCGATCGGTGGCTCACATAGTACACAACGACCAAAAAAACGAAGTAGAAAACGGTGAACTTTCGCGGCTTGCTATACCGGTCGCATTCATCGCAAATTTTCAGATGGTGTTCACCGGCGGGTGGATCGTGCATGGCATCGACGGTGGACAGTGAATTGCAGAATTGGCAATAAAGTTGCGGCGTCTCGGGCATGTCGGTCAGCACGAGCGTGGCCCCGCACTGCGGACATTCTTCGTCGCGAAACGCAGCCAGCCGCCCTTTTTTCTCCAGACGCTGCTTGTGAAAATCGGCCCAGGTTGCACTGCGGGAGATATCGATTTCCAATTTCAACTTCTGCGCGGCACGCTGGGTCAGGTTGACCGCCAGCACGGCCGGCTCTCCGCTTTCGGTGAGGACGGCAAAAATCATCCGTGTGTCGCGAACTTCTGCCTGCGTGATGACTCCGGCGGGAATCTCGACGTCGTCCAACAGCAAGGTTTCCCCGTCGAAGCTGCCACGCTTACGGAAGAAACCGGTCGCGTTGCCGTTATCGTCAATCCATTGAAACTTGAAACGGAGCGGATCATCGGCGAGATGCGACATCAGGCGATCCTTTCAGTGCCGGTCCCGGAAATTGTTTGACATCCCATTCGTATGCGCTGAATTCCTGCTGGCCAAAGTATTGGCGGCAGCGGACGTGAATGCAACCGACCGTGAATGGATCCAATACGATTCGTAGCGCGAAGCCAATCTGCGACAAGGATTCACAACCAGCCCGCAGCGCAAGCAAGGGTTTCTTGCTCGCAATCGCCGTTCAAACCCTTGCTTGCGCGGCGGGCTGGTTCCCCTCCATTGCATCACAGCTTCATTGGGCTGTAATCTGATCGGCATGAGAAATCGAGTGTTGATCCTGCCAATCGCTGCGGCCTTCATCGTTTCGCTGTGCGCGTACCGGCTGCGCCGCGAAGAGCGGCCGGCCACTCCGGTTGCATCGTTGACAGAACGTTCTGCAACGACGTTTTCATTGTCGAATTCCGAATCGCCGCCGACACCAGTCCGGTTGGCGACCTTTCTTGGCCGACACCGGATCATCCTGGTGTTTTTCGACGACCGGCTGGGAGCAGATCGAGATCCGCGTCTGCTGTGGCTTTCCCGGAATGCAGAACGAATTGAGGATGCCGACATCAAAGTGTTTGGTATCAGCGGGGCATTACCGCCACAGAATCGGGCCGCCGTCAAGAAGTTACAAGAACAAGGTCTGGCCATCCCATTTGAATTGTTAACCGATCCGCCACCAACCGAGGGCGCGCCGGAAATGGGCTACCTCGTGCACAAGGAATGGGGACGCTACGATAGACAGACCGGGCAGTCGCTGCCGGGAATCTTTCTCATCGATCGCGCCGGCCGTGTGCAGTGGAACGAAAGCAGCCCGGTCCCCGTAGAATTGGATGATCCGACACTCGAACGGTTTCTCGTCGGTGATTGAAATTTTTATTGACTGACGTTGATTGAAAGAACACGGTGGAAACGGTGTTAGACGACACGACAGGCGGCGGCGAGGGGACAGAAATACCGGGCCGTTGGGTGGTGTTGGGAATGTTCGCGTTCGCCGTCATGGTGACCGGCTCGATCTACGTTTACTGGAATCTGCACACGGCTCCGTTTCGTCCACTGCAGGAAGCATTGGCTGCGGAGTACGACGGTTCGCATCCGTTGGTGCAGGGTGGCCAACGAAAGATGCACAAGGGAACGCCCAAGATATTGCGCGTCACGCTCCGCGTCGAATTTGATCCCGAGGCAGAGGAGAACAGCCGGCAGGCAGAGGGAGTGTTTGATCGCATCCTCGAACTAGCCGAAGAGAACCTGGAGTTGTCCAGCTACGAGGTCGCAGAACTTCATCTCGTTCATTTGCGTCCCGAACAGGAGCCGCAGATGAAACAGTTGTCACGGGAACTAACAGAGAACGGCAAAACACGCCCGTCTGGCAAGGGTGACTGAACCTGCTTGCGATGCGATCGAGCGCGGCGCGACGGCCTTTGTCGCTCAAAAAGCGCGGTGTACGGCAAACTCGGGGAACGATTCGAGAATGCGTCGCGCGGGAGTTTCGGGCAGGGCATTCAAACATTCCCGGGCGCCGGTCGCAAACTCGTCGGCACGACGTTGGGCGTACTCCAGTGCGTCGGTCTGTTCGAGCAGACTGCGTAACTCGCGGCGGCTCGTTTCATCGGGATGGCTGAGCAGCGCACGAATGCGCGTCGCCTCCGGTTCGCTTGACTGCCCGAGCAGACGAATCAACGGCAGCGTTAACTTTTGCTTGTCGAGATCCGACCCAAGCGATTTTCCGGTGACTTCCTCGTTGCCGAGAATGTCGAGCAGATCGTCGGAGATCTGAAAGGCAATTCCCAACTGGCGGCCGTATTCATCCAGCGATTGGACGGCCGCCTCGTCGGCTTCGGAATAGTAAGCGCCCAACAGACAACTGACGGCACACAGTTCGCCGGTTTTTGCGGAAATGATTTCGAGATAACCCGCTTCATCCAGGTCGAAGTTGCCGCGCTCGTGGACCTGTTGGATTTCGCCCTCGCAAACAATGTTGGTCGCGCGGCCGATGGCGCGGCAGGCAAACGTGCTGTCCAAACTGGCCGCAAGATGGAACGCATGCGTAAACAGAAAATCGCCGAACAGCACGCTCGTTTCATTGTTCCAGCGAGAGTTGACGGTGGCGACATGCCGACGGGTCTCGGCGTCGTCGAGAACATCGTCGTGAACGAGCGTGGCCGTGTGAATCATTTCGACGACGGCTGCCAACGTCCTGTGATTGCGATTGACCTTGCCAACCGCCGATGCGGACAACAACAGCAAAATGGGCCGCAGTCGTTTGCCGCGAAAACGGGTGACGTGGGTCAGCACGTCGGCGACGCTGGCAAAGCGGCTTTTCAGTTCGCGGTGGAATTCATCCTCGACGGCTTGAAGGTCGTCGCCCAGAAACTCCTGCACCCGCGACAGCAAATTGTCTGATGCCAGTTTTTCACTCATCGTCTGCAGCCTTCGGGAACAGAAATCAGGGTTCAGAGGTCAGAAGTCGGAGGTCGCCGTCTCAGTTTCCTCATCGGGTTTCTCGTCAATCTCGTTCAAAATGGCCACTTTTGCCACCGATTTTTTCCAGCAGGACAAACGGGCCGATCACCATGTCCCGATCGACGGCTTTGCACATGTCGTAGATTGTTAGCGCAGCCACACTCACAGCGGTCAGCGCTTCCATTTCGACGCCCGTTCGCGCGTGAACGCTGACCTGCGACTCGACGTGAACGGCCGTTTCACCCTCGAATTCAAACGACAGCTCGACGCTGTCGAGGCCGAGGGGGTGGCACAAAGGGATCAGTTCCGCCGTTCGTTTAGTCGCCATAATTCCGGCCAGTCGCGCCACCTCAAATACGTCGCCTTTGGCGACCCGCTTGTCTCGAATGAGCGCCAGCGTTTCCGGACGCATGGTCACCGTTCCACCGGCCCGCGCCTGCCGCAGCGAGATTTCTTTCGCACCGACATCAACCATCCGGCTCGAGCCCTGTTCGTCGAAGTGAGAAAGTTGAGACATGCGACCGATCCATTCGCGGCTGACGGGAGGAAGAACGACACCGTTGAATTGCCAATGCACTATAGACAGGCCGTTTTCGACCGACAACCCCCGGAGAGCCGAGAGTCAGGAGTTGGTATTTGTCGGGATCTTCGTCCCCTGAAATCCGCATTTGCTCTCCGATCCGGAAGGCAACGGAGGGCGGTTGTATCGCAGGTGGATGTTTCGAGATGCAGATGACGACCCCATCGCCAGAGAACACGATTGATGCCGGAGTACAAAAAAAGCACGGCCTCAACGAGAGGCCGTGCTCAGGGAGCCAACAGGACGAGTTGGCGTCTAACATGCTTCCGAATCGAATCGGAGCAGGACGCCCCTCCACCCAAGATCGGAGGGAATCGTCTCTGCCCGAAACGAGGTGTTAATGTCCGAAAACCAGGTTGCGGTTGTTCTTGACACCACGATAAGAAGTGCGTGACACCCGTCAGAGGGTTTTCGGCCCACTATTAGTAATTAAAGCCGAGCATGAAACTCAGACCGTGCAGTCCGAGGCTGCCCGAGTTAGTAATTGGTCCGCCGGCACCGGCCCAGTATTGGCCTTCCCAACCGCCACGGCCGAAGAAGCAACCACGGGTGTACTGAACACCGAGACCAAGCTCCGCGATGTACAACGAGTTGTTGGAATCATTGCGGACAAAGCTCTCGTTTGCCGGGTTTGCAAGCGGATTGGATTTCCGGTAGACCTGATCCGATTCGCCGAACAGGGCCGAACCGCGACCACTGAAGTACAGTGACAAACCACTGCAGCAACTGATGGGACGCAGCAAGTCGAGGGCCAACGTCGGACCGACACCTTCAAAGTCACGATGATTTGACATGACTTCGCTAACGGCACCGTTGTTTGGCCACCGGGAGATGGCTCGGTAACGCTGTTCCATCTGGGCGTAGCGCAGGCCGCCACCAACCGTCACCAGCGATCTGCAGAACGTGAGCTGGTTGGTCACTTCAAAGTCCCATGTCTGTAGTTTCAAGCTGCTCTGAGCAGTGAACTCAGGCGAATTGCCATTGTCCAGGAAGAACTGCTGACCGTTGCCGAGAATGGGATCGACAGCCGGCGTTTGGACATCTCCAACACCCGGAACGACATTGACGATCGGGCGATCTGAGTCGTGATCGTAATGGAAGTACCGCGTGCGGAATCCAAGACCACAATCGTTGGTGTATCCCAGCACGAGCCTCGACGCTGCATCCCAGTCGTAACCAAATTCGTGCGATCGGGCATCCGAACGATTCCCAATGTTGCCGTTCTGGCTGGAAATGAACGCCGTGCTATTCTCAAAATGCGGCTTGAGGAACAGGAATTCGATGCCACCATAGAAGCCGGTTTGCACTGGCGGGCAGCACGGTTCACAGCAACCGGTACGACACTCACCGCATGCACCGTAGCCGCCGTAGCTTCCGTTCATGCTCTGCAGCACACTGCCCGAGGCTGCAATGCGCTCGTTCATCTTCGCGATTTCGGCTTCGAGTTCGGCAACTCGCGTCGTCCTCAGCGATTCCATCTGGCTTTCCAACCGGGCAACGCGATCGGCGTCGCCGTTCCAGACCGGTCCCGATTGACCGGCGATCGGCCGGGCCTTCGGTGCAATCAGCCGGTCGTCGTCGTAGCCGCGATACTGACTGTAATTGTCGTTGTTGCTGGAACGCAGTTGCGTGCTGCGATAATCGGTCGGCCGTCTCCATTGTTCTTGTGCACCCGCGGGAGAAGCCAGCAAGATGGCTCCCAATGCGGCGGCAGAAAAGAGCAAGGAGGCGTTGATTCGCATCCTATACCGTGTAGTCATTTTGGGAATCTCCTTATGCGGATCTTTGAAACACTCAGTTTGAGATTGAACCGCGACCTGCCGGTTCAAGTGAAATGATTAACGAGAAGTGGGCAACGGTTGATCCGCGCGTCGGCACACATCGATGCGATCGTTGTTACGCGTCGCTGTCGATATGCGTGTCTGCCGTGCGAATGATTCCGTTGTGAAACGGTGTTCGTTGGAAGGTGTTGATCGGAAATGGTTCGTTAGCCGACAGCCAACTTCGTCGGAAATCGCAGAAGCGCTTCTTTGAAAGTTGGACGCCGACTGACTGCGGCAGAGGATCTGCCTCGAATTGATGCACGCAGATGATCGCCAACCCAATCGAGGGCCACCCCTCCGTGCATTGAATTGGATCGACAACAGCACTCAGTTTCGTACTGTCCGATGAGCCGATTACATGCAAATCCTGCCGGTCGGCGTCCGGTTGTTCGCTGCACAACGTTTCGACTGTACTCTTCCGATCCAGAAGTTATTGTCGCGCGTAAAGGTCGTGACGAAGACAAAAAAAGATCAACCGGTATGACCCGATGTCGCCCGCCCGCACATCGCGCACGACTGCTGGAACCGGCCCCAAACGGTAGTAGTTCGCGTGAACTGTTGCCGCCGCGATTGACAGTGGCCGATATCGGGACACGCCGGTTATGCCGATTCGGCGACCGTCTCGCTGGTGCCGTCTTTCAAATTCTGACCGCCGGCCTTCGATCCCGCCAAGCCCCACCACGCAACGTCCGTCTAGGACCCACCTTACGTAATCCTAACAACTTCTGGGTTGAGTCGTCTGCCGTGCCGCACTATACTTTGTGGACAATGCCGGTCGCGTAGAATTTCAGCAGGGCTGTTTCAATCCATGCGTTTCACGCTGATCGACAGAATTACAGAAATCGAAGCTGGCAAATCGGTTACAGCTATCAAGAATCTTTCGCTGGCCGAGGAATATCTTGCCGACCATTTTCCCGGTTTTGCAGTCATGCCTGGCGTGATGATGCTGGAAGCAATGGTCCAGGCAGGCGCTTGGCTAATGCGATACACCGAAGATTTCAAGTACAGCGCCGTGTTACTGAAACAAGCGCGGGCGGTGCGGTTTAATAGTTTTGTGGTGCCGGGACAAACCTTGTGCGTTACCGCAACGCTACAAAAGCGGGGTCCAAGGGAATACGTGTTGAAAACAGCTGGCACTGTTGACGGAGCATCAACCGTCAATGCGCGGCTGACGCTGGAGCAGTTCAACCTGAGCGAGACCGAACCAAATCTTGCGGAGTCCGACAGCATGCGGATTCAGTCGCAGCGCGAATTATTTGCACAGTTGTGGAAAGAGGCAACTGCCCCCAACAACACAGTTGCCGAAACCCAATGACATCGTCATCGCTGCGAGCGGTCGTGCTGCATCGGCGATTTGACAAGAAATAGACAATCCCAACCTGAAGGCCGTCTGGCCAAAATCAGAAAACACCAACGACAGGACACACTTCGATGAGGCTGGCGGGAAAAATTGCATTAGTAACCGGCGGAAGTCGCGGCATCGGCAAGGCCGTTGTACAAGCACTCGCCCAGGAAGGTGCAAAAGTCGCCTTCGTTTACCGTTCCAATAGCGAGGCGGCCGAGCAGTTGGTCTCGGAACTCGAACTCGACCAATGCGAGGCGATCGCCCTGCAAGGGGATGTTGCCAGCAAGGAAGACGCCGACAAGATCGTCGAGCAAGTTCTCGAGAAATGGGACAAGATCGACATTCTCGTCAACAATGCCGGCATCATTCGCGATGGACTCCTGGCAACGATGAGCGAAGAGAACTGGCAAGCGGTCATCTCGACCAACCTGAACAGCGTCTTCAATTTCTGTCAGGCGGTGACGCGAACGATGATGTCGGCCCGCTTCGGACGCATCATCAACATGTCCAGCATCGCCGCAGACGTCGGGAATCCCGGTCAGGCCAACTACGCCGCCAGCAAAGGCGGTATCAACGGCTTCACGCGATGCATCGCCGCCGAACTCGCGCGGCGGGGCATTACGGTGAACGCCGTTTCGCCCGGCTTTATTGAAACCGATATGACAACCGCCGTGCGAAACGCCGCCGGCGACCAAATCAAGAAGAAGATTCCGGTTCGCCGTCTCGGGCAACCGCAAGACATTGCCAACGCCGTTCTGTTTCTCGCCAGCGACGAAGCAGCATACATCACCGGCCAAATATTGAACGTCGATGGTGGCCTGACGCTGGGGGGAATGTAAGAATTTTGGCGTCAGTCGATGGCCGGCTATTGGCCGTTTGAATTGAGATTCCATCGGTGGCGTAAGTAAGAATAACGTGTGATTAACCTTTTTTGGGACTGCAATACAGCAGACGGAATTTCGGAGCCACTCGGTCGCTGGGACGATTTGCTTGCCTCCGATTCCAAGGAGAGAATTTGATGCCGACAACAGATGAGATTTTTGACAAAGTCCGCCAGACCCTGACCGACGCGTTGGGAGTCGATGACGACGAAGTAACATCAGAGGCGACGCTCATCGGCGATCTGGGTGCCGAATCGATCGACTTTCTCGATATCGTTTTTCGACTTGAGAAGAACTTCGACATCAAGATTCCCCGGGGCGAGTTGTTCCCCGAGAGTATCGCATCGGCCGATTCGTCCTTCGTGCAGGATGGTGTCGTGACGGATGAAGGTCTGGCCAACATCCGGAACTCCATGCCCTATGCCGACGTCGATAAGTTGGCAGAGGACCCGAAAGTCGAAAACGTTCAGGATTTGTTTACGGTCAATATGATGGTCCGATTTCTCGAAGCCAAGCTGGCGAATTAGGGTTAATGCTCCGTTTCGACCGCCTGCCGAAAGGCGACCCGTAACATGCGCTGGTTTTGGATTGACCGTTTCATCGAATTCGAGAGCGGCTCGCATGCGCGGGCCATCAAGAACGTCACGCTTGCCGAAGAACATCTTCACGATCATTTCCCCGGTTTCCCGGTCATGCCGGGGTCGCTGATCATCGAGGGTCTGGCACAAACTGGCGGCATTCTGCTGGGCGAAAACAGCAACTTTGAACACATAGTGATTTTGGCCAAAGTCCCCAAGATGACTTTTCATAGTTGGGCCTGCCCGGGCGATTCGATGATCTACTCAGCACGGCTGATCGACATTCGCGACGAAGGGGGAACCGTCGAATGTACCGCACATGTCGGCGAGCGATTGGTTGCTGATGGGGAGATTATGTTTGCCCATCTGGACCAACGTGACCCTCAATTCGGAGCAATCGACCAGAAGAACTTCGTGTTCTCGATGAATTTGCTCGGAATTCTCGATGTCGGACGCGCCGGTGACGGGTCAGCTTCGGACGCCGAGGACGCGGATTCGTAACGTTTCGCCTTCTCGCGACAATCATCATCCTGCTACATTAGTGCGGTGAATATTGACTGTTGATTCTCTGCATCAACGGGTTGGGTGCCACTGGCGTGTCGCCAGTAGCCGCCGCGCTGCACTGGCGACACGCCAGTGGCACCCGTCATCTGAGAATTGACAAGATACGAATTCCGGCCAGGGACTTGGCAGAACACGAACCGTACATTTTCGTTGTGAATTCAACGACGAGGAAGACACAGACCATGAGACGCCGAGTTGTCGTAACGGGAATCGGGTGCATCACGCCCATTGGAAACACCGTCGAGAAAACATGGGAGTCGTTGTGCGAAGCCCGCAGTGGAATTGGAACAATCACCCATTTCGACGCAACGAAATTCCCCACACGCTTCGCCGCCGAAGTGAAGGACTTTGATTTCGATCAGACCGTGGATGATCCGGAGCGATTCGAACACGCCGGCCGCAATATTCGGTTTGCGATTGGAGCTGCGCGTCAAGCCGTTGAAGACTCGGGCATTCTGGATAGCGGAATCGATCCGGCCATGTTCGGCGTTTATCTGGGGGCCGGCGAGGGGCAACAGGACTTCATGTTGTTCATGAACATGGTTGCCCAGGCTCAGACAAACGGAGAAGTCGATCTGGAAAAATTCACCCGCCGTGGGCTGGAACTGCTGCATCCCCAGGCGGAAATGGAGCAGGAGCCGAACATGGCCTCCGGGCATCTGGCCGGCCTGTTCAATGCACAGGGACCAAACCTCAACTGCCTGACGGCTTGCGCGGCATCGAGCCAGGCGATCGGTGAGGCGACCGAACTCATCCGCCGCGGCGATGCCGACATCATGCTCTCCGGCGGCGCACACAGTATGATTCATCCGTTTGGAGTGACCGGATTCAATCTACTGACGGCCCTATCGACGCACAACGAAGAGCCTCAAAGAGCGTCCCGGCCTTTTGACAAAGACCGCGACGGCTTTGTTTTGGGCGAAGGCGCAGGGATGCTGATTCTGGAAGAACTCGAACACGCCAAAGCCCGCAATGCGACAATTCACGGCGAAGTGGCTGGTTACGGATCGAGTGCCGACGCCTACCGCATCACCGACATCCATCCGGAAGGACGCGGCGCGCTGGCCTGTATTACAATGGCGTTGAAAGATGCCCGGCTGAACCCCGACGACATCGGTTATGTGAATGCACATGGCACCAGCACGGTGGTGAACGACCGCGTTGAAACGATGGCGATTAAACAGGCGCTGGGGGAAGCGGCGAATCGGGTTCCCGTTTCCAGCATCAAGAGCATGATGGGACATCTCATTGCCGCTGCCGGCAGTGTGGAGGCCATTGCCTGCCTGAAGGCAATCCAGACGGGAACACTGCCCCCCACCATCAACTACGAGACTCCCGACCCCGACTGCGACCTGGATTACGTCCCCAACGAGGCCCGCGAAGCGGTCACTCGGCACGCCCTCTCGAATAGCTTCGGATTCGGCGGTCAGAACATCTCGCTGGTCTTTGCCGGTTTTGACGACTGACCGGGCGTTTCGTGGGGGCGATTCGCGTGCTATGGTTAATTGACGGCCATCCCCGCGCTAATAGCGCGACGGTGATTCGGCCGTTGCGAATCGCGATCGGCAAACACCATCACCAGAAGGTGTCCACTGCCGCGCAGAGCATACCGTCGGACTTATGTCACTGGAGAGAGTGGTGGGTTGGATTGTCGGCGGCCTGTTGGTCGCCCTGTTCATTATCGAATTCATTTTACATGGCTTGTACGGCGCAATCATGCTGCGCTCGTTCGTACGGAAATTGCCGTTTAACGTTGAAGCGCACCCCCAGAATCCCGACGCGGAACGGATCGAGTTCCCCACAACCAACGGGTTGACATTGCGGGGCAGCCTGCGTCGGCAAGTCGATGGACCTTCGCGCGGGTTGATCATCTTCTGTCCCGAATTGGGTGGCGAGCATTGGTCGGCCGACTGGTACGCGAGCAGTCTGCTAAAAGATGGCTTCGATCTGCTGGCCTTTGACTTTCGCAACCAGGGGGAAAGCGACGCCGCAAAACGCTACGACCCGCTGCATTGGCTGACCGAATTTGAAGTCGAAGATGTGCTGGCGGCCATCGCCTATTCGCAAACCCGCGACGATCTGAAGGAACTCCCGGTTGGCTTATTGGGCATTAGCCGAGGTGGATCGGCGGCACTGGCTGCGGCGACGCGCTGCCCCGAAATTCAGTGTGTCGCCACCGAAGGTGCATTTTCGACGCGCGGCCTGTTCATGCATTTCACCCTGCGGTGGGCTGTGCTATATGCCCCGGAATGGCTGATGCGAATCTTGCCAACCTGGCATCTCAAATGGACGAGTGCCATGGTCCGCCGAGTCGCCGAATTTCAGCGGCGTTGCCGCTATACGCGGCTCCAACGTTCGCTGCCGAGACTTGCCAATACGCCGACGCTCTTGATTGCCGGACAGCGGGATTCCTACGTGACTCCCGAAATCACTCGGCAAATGTGCGAGTATATCGGCGATGGCCCCCACGAAATGTGGCTGGTAGCCCGCGCGAAACACAACATGGCAAGGCACGTCGATTCTGATGTCTACGATGCGAAGTTGTCTGCATTCTTCTCGCAGATGGCCGTGGACACGGTTCGCCAGGAAGTGATTCGGCAAACCGACGCGGTTTGACCTGTGAATTGAATCCGCGACCCATTTACCGGTACGCTGCCGAACTGGCAGGTTGCAACACGGGTTCTTTCCAGGAACCTTCTTTCTTGTCCACCGACAATTCGGGTCCAAATCCGTGATTAGCCCTAACCTGCTTGGCGGGAATGGCTTAAGATGTGTTGACTCCATTGACCGTGTTTGGTATTCGATTTGCTGATTCTAATTGCCAATCGTTGAAAAAGGTCTGATAGTATAGAGATCTGCACAGTTCAATCGTTCTGGTGAACCGGCATGACGATCGCTTCACAACAATATCAACTCCTGCTTGCCGACGACGATGTCGTTTTCAGGGAGACGTTGTACCTCATTCTCGAGCCGCATTTTGTGCTCATCGAGGCGAGTTCGGGAGCCGAAGCGGTTGAGTTGTCAGAACGGCACCGCATCGACATCGCGCTGCTGGACATGCACATGCCCCAACTCACCGGGTTGGAAGCGTTGCGGGTTCTCAAGGCCGTCTATGCCGTCGCCCCCTGCATTCTGATCACTGCCGACGCCACCGACGAGCTTCGTCGAAACGCGGCAGAAGCCGACGCCTTCACCGTGCTCCCCAAACCGGTCACCCGCCGAGAGTTGGTCACTACGGTCTCTTCGGCGATGGAAGAATGCTACGACGACGCGGACATCGCTGCCAGCTTGCTGAACTAGAGCTTTGTCAAAGCTCAATTCTAAGATCAGCCGCAGGGCGCTAGCCCACGGTTTTTCGGTGGAAACCGGACGCTAGCGCGTGGCGGCTGATTTCGTGAACCCTAGTTTTCTAACTTGGCAATGCTTTAGGTTATCCCTGTTCTGCCGCCAGCCGCATCGCCAGCGCGATCTTCGAATCGTCCTCGGGCAACACGCTGCGTAAATCGATAACGACGCGGTTCTGTTGAATCCGTGGAAAGACTCGAATGGAGCCGAGACGCAATCGGCACGCGAGTTCGTCTGCAGACAACCCGTCGTGATTGACCGACAGCACCATCGTCGGCAGTTCCGCGCCCGGTATCGATCCCCCACCGACGGGGGAAACATCGGACACGACTTCAACGTTCAATACGTTCGATGCGATGATCTCCGCCTTGAGGCATTCCGCGCGACTGCGAAGATCATCGACTGTTGCAGCCAGCATCGACAGCGTTGGGATTTCCTGTTCCGCCGTCCCTCGCAAGTAGGGATCTAACGTGGCCGCGAGCGCCGCCAACGTTAACTTGCCAACCCGAACCGCACGGGCCAACGGATGGTTTCGCACCATGCGGACGAAGTCGGTCTTGCCGACGATAATGCCGGCCTGCGGTCCGCCCAGCAGTTTGTCGCCGCTTCCCAATACCAGGTCGGCACCGGCGGCGATGCTCTCCACAAATGTCGGCTCCGGCGGCAATCCAAACCGCGTGACATCCACCAGCGCACCGCTGCCAATGTCGTCAATCGATGCCAACCCGTGGGCATGTGAGAGTTCAGTCAGTTCGCGTATCTCCGGCGTCGCTGTGAACCCAACCACACGGTAGTTTGACGGATGCACGTGCATGATGGCGGCGGTTTCCGGCCCGATGGCCGCTTCGTAATCGCTCAGCTTCGTGCGATTGGTCGTTCCGACTTCACGCAACTTCGCACCGCTTAGCTCAAAGATTTCCGGCAGACGGAACGAGCCGCCGATCTCGATCATCTGCCCCCGCGAAATAATCACTTCACGCCCGGCACACACCGCCTGCAACGTCAGCAATGTGGCCGCCGCGTTGTTGTTCACAATCAACGAGTCTTCACAGCCGGTCAGCGTCGTCCACGCCGGCCCGAGTTGATACCCCCGATAGCGCCGTTCGCCGGTGGCGAGATCAATTTCGACGTTGCCGGCGCCTGATGCATCACACAACGCCGCCCGAGCCGCCGCCGACAGCGGACTGCGTCCCAATCCCGTGTGCAGAATAATGCCCGTCGCATTGATGACACGACCAAAACGCTGACCGGCCACATCACCCGCGCGCTGTTGCAACCGCTCGGCGACCGCATCAAGCATCTGCTGTGGATCGCTGACACCGTTGCCGACAACAGCAGAGTTTTGCAACTGCTCGCGGCAACGATCGAGTTCGTCGCGAATCCAACCGACAACGGCCGGTCGGCCGTGTTCTTCGAGTAACGAACCGACCGACGAATGCGCCAGTACGGCATGCACGGCAGGAAGTGATCGGAGGTTCGACGAATCAGGCTTGTTCACAAGACACCGGTTCCAGTGGATTGACGCGGAAGCATTCGACACATTCGATCTTAACGCAAAGATGCATCAGACGGAAATACCGGCATCGGTGCTGAATGGAACGTCGGCTTTGGGTCCAGAGGTGCGGACGTCGCCCTGCCGGTTCGTTATTTCCAGTTGATCGAACAGTTCGCACAATGGCACCGCAAACTTGCGGCTGACGCTCCATGCCTCGCGCAACTGCGACATCGTCGCCTCGCCATGCTCTTTCAAGTAACCGGACGTCATCTCTCGGGCTGTGTCGATGGCCTCTGGTGCAAAATAGAGTTCGTCATTCACGCGCACCAGCAGGCCGTCTTCGACACTCAAATTCAGTAGTGGTTGCAACTGCTCGGGCTTCTGCCCCAAATCCGCCGCGAGAACTTTGATCGTCGGCGGTGTGAGACCGGCGGCCGTCAACGTGTCGAGCATCTTCACCAACGTCCGTCGTTGATTCTTCGTTAATTTCACTTGCGCATCGGCCGGACCAAGCTGGCCGCGAATTTCGACCAGTTCCTTCTTCTTCAGCAAGTATTCCAACACGGCGATCAACAATTCGTTGCGGGCAATTCCGCGGCAAGCCGTCAGCAGTGTATTCCGCGGCAGCGTTCGCCGCGGCTGGTGTCGCTGGACTTCCTCGCGAATCGTTCGCAACACCGACGCGGACATTGATTGCAACCGATCGCGATGAATGACCAACGGCCGATCGGCATCGCCAACAGCGGTCAGAATTCCTTCGGATTTCAACTGCTCAATCAGCGTCATGAATTTACCGGGATCAATGCCGGCCCGTCGCGCGGCTTCCAATGGCGATTCATCGACACTATCGGCATGAGATAACAGAAACGACAGCCGCTCCTGCGCATTGGGAGAATCCATTGCCGCCGCGTAGGCGGCGAGATCTTTCAGCCGTTTGCCTGCCGGCAATCCGGGATCGAGAATGCGACCGCCGGCAATCGTCATCGGCGGCGATGGCCGCCGCAAAATAAAACGCTGACCATGTACGCCCATCACAGGATCGGCCGTCCGCAATTCCGCGTAACTTCGCTCACCCGGTTTGAGTTGCTTGCCCTTCAAGATAACGCTTGCAAACGTTTCGCAGGTTCCCAGATGCAGCGAGACATTCAGCCGATCCTTCAAGATGACCGTCGAACTGCCGAGCGAACGCAATTCGACAACGAACCGCTTCGTCGGTTTGAGGTAGCCTGGCGTTGCCAATTCCTGTCCGCGCGACAATTCATCGGTTTTGACGCCGGCCGGATTGATCGCCGTCCGCTGCCGCTCGCTGCTGTCGTCAGTTAGCATGCCGTGATTCTCGACGCTGCGAACGCGAATCGAACGTTCTTCCGGCAGCAATTCCAACACGTCGCCGGGGTTCACTTCGCCGCTTAAAACCGAACCGGTAACGATCGACCCCTGTCCGGTAATGGAAAACACACGGTCGATGGGCATGCGGAACAAGTCCGGCGGCTGCGGCCATTCTGTACCCGCCGCCAACTTCGTCAACGTGCTGCGGAGCACGTCAATGCCCTCTCCGGTTTCCGAAGAGACCGGAACGACCGGACAACCTTCCAGAAACGTACCCGCCGTCACCTCTTCAATTTCCGCTTCGACCAGTTCGACGAAGTCCGGTTCGACCAGATCGATCTTGGTGATCGCAATCACGCCGGCCTGCACGCCCAGCAGGTCCATAATCTCCAAGTGTTCGCGCGTCTGCAGCATCACGCCGTCATCGGCGGCAATCACCAGCAACGCCAGATTGATGCCCGTCGCACCGGCGACCATGTTCCGCACAAATCGTTCGTGTCCCGGCACGTCAATCACACCAAACTGAAAGCGGCAATCCCCTTCTTCCGCCTCCCAATGGGCGAACCCGAGGTCGATCGAAATCCCCCGCGCCTTCTCTTCCGGCAACCGATCGGTATCAACCCCCGTCAACCGGCTGACCAATCGCGTCTTCCCGTGATCAATATGCCCGGCGGTGCCGATGAGAACATGTTTTAGCGAGACTGCGGTACTCATGGAATCATCATCGGTGATGTAAGTAGCTGATTCAATGCACGGGCCAAACGTCACTTCATTTTGCGCTTTCCGACCACCGATCGTTCCTATCGCGAGCTCGCTCGCAAGAATCACCGTGCGATTTTTCTGTGAAAATTCCGACGGACGTGCGATAACAGCAAATGAACGGCTAGAATGTCATTCCGAGTCAGATATTGCCACAGTTGAATTGTCAAATCAGTACAAGACGAACCATCAAGGAACACACACCATGACCAGCCGTGCCGCGACCGAACACCGTTATGAGAAACTGACCTGGCCCGAGATCAACGACGCGGTTGAGATGAACAAGGTGTGCATCATTCCGTGCGGGGCGGTTGAGCAGCATGGGCCGCATTTGCCGTTGGATGTTGATTTGATTTGCCCCGGCGGTGTAGCGCATGGGACCGGGCGGAATCTGGCCGACAAGGTGCTTGTGCTGCCGACAATTCAATACGGCTACACCGGCCACGTGATGGACTTTCCCGGCACGATCAACACGCATTTCGAGACGTTCATGCGGAGTGTGCTCGATGTGACCAAGTCGCTGGCGTATCACGGTTTCAAGAAGATCATTCTACTCAACGGACACGGGTCGAACATGCCGAACCTCGACCTGGTTGCCCGCCGCACGAATTTGGAAACCGACGCCGAGTGCGTGCTGATTGCGTGGTGGAGCCTGCTGACGGTCGATCCGGAATTTCTGCCGAGTTGGCGCGAAAGCAAATTCCCCGGCGGCTGCTCGCACGCCGGCGAACTGGAGACGTCGATGTACCTGTACCTGTCAGAAGAAGGAGTCCGCAAGGACAAGATCAAGAGCGGCACGATCAAATTCAACGAGGAAAACAGCCCGTTCTGTTACGTCGATCTGTTCGGCCACGGCCCGGCAGCGCTCACCTCGTGGACCAGCAGTTATTCAGAAACCGGCGTGCTGGGCGAGGCGGAACTGGCAACCGTGGAAAAGGGCGAACGCGCCTGCAACGAAGCGGTGAAGCAGCTTTCGACGTTCGTCGACTGGTATCAAAAACGCCCCATCGATGTGCGGCACGCCGAACAAGTGAAGCGCACAATGCCCATGCCTTGGGGACAGCGGGATACGATGTAGGGAACAGTCGCGCAAAACATCAGGGGGCTTACGCCCCCGCTCGCCTTTGCTATGGCGTCGGCACCGTATCGATCAGATCGCCCACCAGCTTCAACAGCACTTCGTGCGTGGTCTGGATATCGACCGGGGTGCGGCCGGGGGTGCCTTTGATGGACTCGTAGCGCCGTAGTGTGAAATTGCCGGTTGTCGTTGATTCGAGAAGAACTTCAAAGTACTTCGTGCCGTCCGGTTGCTGGTCGGGAGGCGTCGACCGGACGAGGACTTTGCCGGAATTCGTGTCGATTTCGACCGGCCCCAGATTCTCCAGCAGATAGGTCACACGGCCCGAGAGCGCCTGTGCCCATTGTCGGAGAACATCGACGTCGCAAGCGACGAGTGACGAAACGCTGAGTCGCAATTCGCGGAACGAACAACTCATGCTATCGACGGCGGTGAAATCGACTGCCAACGTGATCTGGTTGGCATCGGTAACCGCGACCGTCTGCGGGACAGTCGATGCAAACCCGGCCAGCTTGGTCAGTTCGTTGGCAAGATCGTCGCTGAGACTCATGAGGGGCCTTCATTCATCCTTTGTTTTCATCTCGTGCGACTCGCCGTCGTAAGAGAGAATCGTTGGCTCGTCTTCGACGACGGTTTCGATGTGTACGGGCCGCGACCAGCATCGGTGCAGGTTGACCAACGTGTCGCGGGCATAGTCGAGTTTGAGTTCGACGCCGTTGTAGTCGTGCAACAGATAGAGTTCACCACGATTTTGATAGTTGCCGTTGACGATGCGAATGCACGGCTGCCCATGATTCGTCAAACTGTTGAGGAGTTGTTGCTTGATCTTCTCGAACTCGCGGGAAGCGATTTCGTAATAGTCGGTTGCATCGTTGAACGCGAACGAAAACATTTTGTGCTTCGCGCAAAACTCAGCTGTTAGAAAAGTGTCGATGAAAGTGACGTCGTTGTGGATGCGACGGACTTCAAAGATTTTTTCGCGACCCAGTCCCAGTTGTCTGTCCCACGTATCCATCTGGTGAATGTCGTCGCAGGCATCCCATTCGGGACCGAATTGCCCCTTGTTCCATCGCTCTTCGATGTCTTTGAATAACTCGATGCCCAGTTTGTATGGGTTGAGCCGTTGTGGGCTGGTGGCCATTGTTCCGGAATGATGGTCGGCATAAGTGATGAGGTCGGCGTCGGTCAAAGCGTGGCTGGTCATGATCTTCGAATGCCAAAAGCTGGCCCAGCCCTCGTTCATAATTTTGGTTTGTCCCTGCGGCTGGAAGTAATACGCTTCGTCGCGAATGATGGCCAAGATGTCGCGCTGCCAATCTTTCAGCGGAGCGTACTCCAGCAAGAACAACAGCACGTCACGCCACGGTTCGGCAGGAAACGAGCGACTTTCTTCCTGCTCTTCTCGTTGCTGTCTGCGATCGGTTTCCTCTTGCTCCAAGACGTCGGGTGGATTGATGAACGAATCCATGTAGTCTTTCGAGGGAAATCGTCCCTGTGAGTCTACGGTCTCGCCATCGCTGCCGTTCGCTGCAAAACCGGGAGGGCTTTTTTGTTTGACGTCACTGGCGCGGCTCATGTGCGGCCAATAGGGATCGATCAGGTTTTCCAGCGACAGACAGGTGTCGATGAACTGCTCCACCTCGTCGTAACCAAAGCGATCAACGTAGCGATTGACCCGCGTGGCATGGTTGGCCATTTCATCGAGCATGCGGCGATTGGTGTGCGCGAACCAGGCGTTGTTCTTGAAGAAATCGCAGTGCGCATAAACGTGTGCGATGACCAGTTTCTGGTCGGTCAACTCATTCGCCCGCAGCAGGTAGGCGTAACAGGGATCCGTGTTGATGACCATCTCGTAGATCTTCTGCAGACCGTACGAGTAACCCTTCATTAGCTCGTCGAACTGCGCACCGAATTTCCAATGCGGGTACCGCGTGGGAAATCCACCGTAGGCCGCCAGCATGCTCATTTCTTCGTAATCAACCATCTCGAAAATGGTCTCGAAGAAATCCAGCCCGTAACCGGCGCAGGTTTCTTCCAACTCGCGCTGGATATCGCGAATCTCCTGAGGCAATGGTCGATGTGTGCTGACTACCATATCCAGTCACTCATTCTCGTTTCGGTTTACCTGCCCGTTCCCAGAAACTCCTTGATCGAATCGTAGATTGCATCTTTGCTGCCGATCTCTGAGAGGATCAAGTTTTCCCATTCGTCTTCGAAGCGGCGAAGTTCGCGGATGAAGTCGCCTGAGCCGTAAGGGCTTTCAACTTGCCCGTAGCAGTACAGGTTGCAGACGGGCAGAATGTGTTCTTTGAGGATGTCGAGGCAGCTGTCGTTGTCTTCACCCCAGTTGTCGCCGTCGGAGAACTGGAAGCAGTAGATGTTCCAATCGTCGGGGGGAAAGTCGCGGGTGATGATTTTTCGTGCCGCCTGAAAGGCCGAAGAAATTCGTGTCCCGCCGCTTTCTCGCGTGCGGTAAAAAGTGTCTTCATCAACCTCGTGTGCGACGGCGTCGTGGACAATGTATCTTCGCTCCAAACCGTCGTATTGTTTGTTCAGCCAGGCGTTGATCCAGAAGGCTTCGATGCGGACGATTTCCTTCTGATCGTCGGTCATCGATCCGGAGACGTCCATCATGTAAATGATGGCCGCGTTGGCTTCCGGCTCGTTCACGCTCTTCCAACTGCGATACCGTTCATCGTCGCGCGTGGGAATGATGACCGGGCGCTCGGGGTTGTAGTCGTTCAGGGAAATTTGTCGTCGTAACGCCCGCTTGTAGGTTCGTTTGAAATGACGCAACGAATCAGGACCGGTCGGCCGAATGGTGGTGTAGCGGTCTTTCTTGCTGCTGATGGCGTTTTTGCCCTTGGGTTCGATGTTGGGCAGTTCGAGTTCATCACCGAGCATTTCGGCCAGTTCATCCAGCGTGATTTCGACTTCTCGAATGTGCGAACCAGGCTGATCGCCGGCCTGTCCTTGCCCGTCGCCTTCCTGTTGCCCGCGTCCAATCGGCTGACCTTCTTCGCCGTCACCCTGTCCCACGCCGCCCGAACCGCGTTGACCGTGCTTGAATCTTGGCGTGTCAATGTTGGGCACGGGAATGCTGACCATCTCGCGTCCCGTGCGGCCGATCATTTCTCCATGCGTAATGTACTTCCGCAAATTGCGACGGACCTTCCCCCGCACAATTTGCTTGAAGCGCTGCATGTCGCGATCGATGGTACGTGGCATGATCGTCCCCAACTATGAATTGCGAAGTAACGGTGGGATGCACTGAACAGTCGTCGCACTGTTCGGTTTTTCGTATCGATCACACTTCAAGACGAAAACAAAACTCTGCCATCGTCGGCAGTTCCGCACTTGTTCATTCGCTCTTCGTCTTGGCATCGCCGCGTGCGAAGATGCTGGCCACGTACTGCAACACGTCGGTGGCCGACTCGTCGTTGTAACCGAAATCGCGAATCAGTCGCGATTTGACGATGTCGATCTTCTCCTGTGTGTCGGCATCGACGACATTGGATACCAGGCTGGTTAGCTTGATGGTGTCCTTTTGATCTTCGAAGAGCTTCATTTCGAGCGCCTTCTGCAGCCGCTCGTTCGTGCGGTAGTCGAATGTCTTGCCGTCGAGCGACAGCGCGCCGATATAGTTCATGATCTCGCGGCGGAAGTCGTCCATTCGCGTCTCGGGAATGTCGATCCGTTCTTCGATCGACCGCATCAGCCGTTCATCCGGTTCTTCTGCCTCACCGGTGAACTTGTTTTTCACCTTTTCTTTCTGCGTGTACGCCTTCACGTTGTCGATGTAGTTGGCGCACAATCGCGTGAGCGCGTCTTCGTCGGCGGCGATGGCGCGCTGCACTTCGTTTTTGACGATGTCGGTGTATTCTTCCTTAACCACCGAGACGAGTTGCCGATAGTGCTCTCTGAGCTCTTCGTTGTGAATGAGCGAATGATGCTTCAGTCCGCCTTCGAGTTCGTTCATCACCATGAACGGATTCAGGCAGGTCGAATCGGCATTGGTGACCAGCGCGTTGGAGATTTTATCCTGCACATAACGCGGTGAAATGCCAAGCATACCTTCCTGCCTCGTCTCTTTGCGCAATTGCAGAACGTTGTCACTGGTGAAGCCGGGCAACGTTTTTCCGTTGTACAGTTTGAGTTTCTGCAGCAGCGTCAAGCCGGCGTTTTTCGGTTCTTCCAGCCTTGTGAGAATCGCCCACATGGCGGCGATTTCCAACGTATGCGGGGCAATGTGTTTGCCTTGAACGCGTTTTGAGTTGTAATCCTTCGTGTAAATCTTGTTCTCTTCAGAGAGTTTGGTGACGTAGGGGATATCAATCTTGATGGTCCGGTCGCGCAGGGCTTCCATGAACTCGTTGGACTGCAGCTTGCGATATTCCGGCTCGTTGGTGTGGCCAATGATGACCGTGTCGATGTCGGTCTGGGCAAATTTCTTGGGCTTGATCTTGTGTTCCTGCGACGCGCCCAGCAGGTCGTAAAGGAATGCAACGTCGAGCTTCAGCACTTCAATGAATTCGATCAACCCACGATTGGCAACGTTGAATTCGCCATCGAAATTGAATGCCCGCGGATCGCTTTCGCTGCCGTACTCGGCAATTTTACGGTAGTTGATATCGCCGGTGAGTTCGGTCGAATCCTGGTTCTTTTCGTCCTTCGGCTGAAACGTGCCGATGCCGATGCGGTCCTGTTCGGAGAACGCCAATCGCCTGACAACGATCTGGTCGAGGAGCTGTGTCCAGTCACCGGCGACGGCTTCCAGTCGCTCCTGGAACATGAAGCGGCACAGCGGACAAAGGTTGCCGACGATTTCGACTTTGTATGAATTCGCGTCGGCGCTATCGTGACCTTCATTGAGTGCATCGGTGAACTCTGCACGATGTTTGAGAGGCACCAGATGCAACGGCTCTTCGTGCATGGGACACCATTGCACTTCGCCATCGTCCTGTTTCCATCCGTACGAATAGATTGCTCCTTCATCGGACTGGCTGTAGCGTTCCAGACCGCGCTTGAGCAAGCGCGCAATGGTACTCTTGGAACTTCCCACGGGACCGTGCAGCAACAGCACGCGGCGTTCGCTGCCGTACTTGAGCGCTGCACTCATGAAGATGTTGACGATCTCCATCAGCGGACGGGTCAGTCCAAAAATTGCGTCGCGACCGTCGTTCGTTGGATCGTCAAAGAACTTGTAACGAATCAATCCCTCTTTACTGCCTTCCAGCGGGTAGGATCCATACGAGATAACCATGTCGTACAGCCGCTGAAACGCAGTGCGAGTCACCCTGGGGGTCTGCCTGACGATATCCAGGTAATCGTCGAAAGAACCTTGCCAGTGTTCCTGTCGATAGGATTCCGGGCTTTGACGTTTGGAAAACCGTTCGAGTATTGCGCGACCTGCACTCATGGAATTTCTCCTTCCGCCATCGATTGTCCCGGATCGAAATTGATCCGGTTGGTTCGTCAAACCTATGCTGACAAATGAACTCCTCGTCCGTCGTTCAAAATCATTGGCCCATCACGATGCTGCTTCAGCCGAACAGACTGCAGCCCCGCATTGATGTCTTCGTCTGGCTTATGCCCGCGCATGCGGCAACGCATTTACGGCACTCGCGAGGACGAGAACAAAGCTGTGTGCGGGGATCACCGTCCATGGCTCGGTTCGAATTGTGAAAAAGCGGGGTTCGCCCAAGCGGCCGACACGCTGCGGAGACGGCACTCCTTGTTGACCGCCATCCCAAGCGATCATGCAACCGGCGAACGCTGTTAATTATCGCCACAACGCCAAATGAGGCAATATCAATGTCGGAAATGATGCCGAAAAACCACCCGTTACACCGCTGCCTGAATGCCGATAAGTGCCGATTTAGCAAGGGCTTCTGCGAATAGGCGGGGAATCAACCTACCCGTTTTTGAATGGCGGCTAATGATTGATAGACAGCTTCGGTGAATGAATTTGAGAAATCGCCCGAGACCGTGCCGCTAATCTCTGCGACTGCAAATCAGAAAACACGGCTGCAGAATCGCAACAAACGACCGATCTCTATGGTCTTGGCTCACACGCGACAATCGTGTCATCGCTGCGCATCGGATCGATGTGCTTCCGAATTTCTCACTTGCTGACTGCCACCTCGCGGCGCGAGTTGCCGCGAACGGCAGTCGCAACACTTCCCTGGTTGTTGGTCCAATCGATGGTGAGCCAAAGAATCGCTTTGCCGTCGCGGCTTCCGGTGAGAACATCGTGGCCATCGTGCGAGAAGGCCACCGAGGTGACTTCGCGCTGGTGACCGGCGAGGCTCAAAATCTCTTTGGCTGCTTCTGGACCCTTTTGTTCTTCATCTGCTTTTGCGACGACAGGCTCGGCAGGCGCGTTGTCTGCCGGTGGTGCCTCGGCTTGTTCTGCCGGATCGACTGGAACGGGAGCTTCGACCGGCTGCGATTCTGCCGCCAAACGGGTGATGTCGTCGGTCGTTCGCATGTCCCACAGCTTCACAACGTAGTCTTCGCTGCCGGTCAATGCGCGACTTCCTTCATCGTCGGGGGAGAACGCCACCGAGGTCACGGCGGCGGTATGCCCGGTCAAATACATCAGCTCGCTGATCTCGAGCGTGTCGTCAGCCTTGTCCTCAATCGCCCATATTTTGGCGTAGGCCGACCGAGCATCCTGACCTTGAGTTCCGGTGATCACTCGCTTGCCGTCGCCGGAAAACGCCACACACAGCACGGCACCGCTTTGGCAATCCATGCTTGCCAATTCGGTTCCAGTAGCAACTTCCCAAATCCGAGCCGTCCCATCGTCCGAAGCCGTGGCGACACGGCGACCGTCGTTGGAAAAGACGGCTTGTAAGACCTTCCCTTCGTGTCCTTCCAAACTCCTCAACTCTTTTCCGCTGGTTGCATCCCACAGTCGGGCCGTGCGATCACTGCTGGCCGTCAAAACCAGTTTACCGTCCGGTGAAAACACCGCGCTGTTCACGTCGGATGTGTGTCCCGCCAGGATGGCAACCGTCTTGCCTGTTGCCGCATTCCAAATGCGGGCCGTGCTATCGAGGCCCGCAGTGACGATGAACTTTCCGTCCGGCGAGTAGCCCGCTGCCGAGACAGAGCCGTGCGGACTGTACTGAATCTGCTCGCGGCCTGTCGCTTCGTCCCACAGTTGAGCATTGCTGCCGCCCACCGTCAGAATAAACTGTTCCTTCTTTGCCATGTCGCCGTTCTGCGGCGAGAAGACGGCCGCTTCCACCGAAGCGACGCGGTCGGAATCGAGGAACGACCGACCATCGGCAATCGAAATCTCTTTCAATGTTCCCAAGTCCCACAGCCGAACGGTGAGGTCTTCGGCGTTTGTGGTCAGCGCACGTTTTCCGTCGGCTGAAATGGCAACTGCAGGGATGTACGGTTTGAGCAGATCGGCTGCTTCTCTTACGTCGAGTAAACTTGCCAGCTTCTTCAACGTGTCGTCAAAATCGGCCGGCTTACGCAGCGAGTTCGGATTGAGAATGCGCGAAACATCGTCTTTGGTCAATTCCGTATCGGTCCAGAGAAACTCCGGATCGCGATTCAGTTGCTTCAGCCTGTCGGTTACGTTGCGTGCAAGGGCGGCCATCCCGCCGACGGTGTTCAGTTGTCCGATTTCCTTCGCCGTCTCGGCATCCCAAAGACGCACGGTCAAGTCGGCACAGCTGGTCAGCACGAGTGTTCGCGTGCCGTCGGTCGCAACGTCCATTGCCGTCAGCGAGTCGTCGTGTTTGAGCAACAGACTCTTCTGTTCCTTTCCGGTTGACACATCCCATTGGGCAACCGAGTTGTCGGTGCTGGCGGTCAACACGCGTTTTCCATTGGGATGAAAACGAGCAGAAACAATTCGCTGACCTCGGGTGTGGCCCTTCAGACGAAGGACGTATGAAGCGGAAGCTTTTCCATCTGCCGCAATTTCCAGACGCCACAGATGGCCGTATCCTTTTCCGTCTCCCGTGAAGAGCAGCTTGCCGTCCGGTGAAAACGCAACCGCGGTCACTTCGGCCGTGTGCGTTTTGTCTTTCGCATCGATGTGTTTGAGTTCCAAAATCGGCTTGTCGTCTTCGGAATCGACCCTCCACAGCTTCGCGCTCCACAGCGCGCCCTCGGCGAGCGAGACCCGGTCGCTGCCGGTCAATATCCACTTGCCATCGGGTGAGAGTGCAACCGCGGCACTACGACCGGTGTGTTCGAGCCGTTTCAATTCGGTCCCACGGGCCACATTCCAAATTCTTACGCTGTTATCGACGGCAGCGGTCAGCATTCGCTCGCCGTTGGGGAAGAAGAGCGCACTGGATGCGAGATACTCGTGTCCTTCGCGAAACGTTCTCAGTTCCCGGCCATCGCCCGACCAGGTTTTTGCCGTGCGATCCTGACTGGCTGTGACAATGTTGCGGTTGTTGTGCGAGAACGAAGCCGACAAAACGGCGTTGCCGTGGCCGCTGAATTCACGGCCGGCCAACTCGCGAATCTCGGCATAGTCGGCAATGCTCCATTGCCGGGCGGTGCCGTCACCACTGCCAGACAGCACCGATTGCCCGTCCGGAGCAAACGCGCTGGTGCGGACCCAACTTCCGTGTCCGCGAAATGTCTTGATCGCGGTGCCTGTTGCCGCATTCCAAACCTTAACGGTGCCATCGTCACCACTGCTGAGCACCAGCAGGTTATTGGTGGCGGCGGCAGTGGAACTGGCGGCTTTGGGGCTGGAAACAGATCCGACGGAAGAATCCTTGCGGAAAAATCGGACGGCTCGAACGCTGGCAATGTGACCATCCAACCGACGGGCTTTCGCCGCCGGTGCCACGCGTTGTTCGGCGGTGAGTTGGCCGGTCGTCGTTCCCAACGACTGCAGTTTCTCCCAACGATAGGCCTCGACTTCCTCGGGCTTCCAGATCAACACGTTTCGATCGTATCCCCCGGTGACGACATCCTTCCCGTCGGGAGAAAAGGCGGCGGCAAACACCGGCCCGGTATGTCCGGTAAACGGTGCCCCCTGCTGAATGTTGGCAGGAACCGACCACCGAACTTCTTTTACGTCTTTCGCGTTGTACGTCCAGACGATGGCGATCCCATCCTGACCGGCGGTGACAATTTGAGTTCCGTCGGGAGAAAAGGCGGCATCCCAGACAAACCAATTGTGACCTCGCAGAGGGACCAATTGCTTGCCTTCTTTCACATCCCAGACGCGGGCCGTGTAATCTTCCGATCCGGTCAACAGTTGCTTGCCGTCGGGTGAAAACTGAATACTGAGAACGGCGGCCGTGTGTTCCACAGCAAACCGATCGTTTGCCGATGAGTCACCGAACGTCGTCAGCGGTTTTGCGGGCGCTTCGACTGCTGAAATATCCCAGAGTGTCACATTGTCTTTGGCCGCGCTGGTGCCGACAGCGATCTGTTTGCCATCGGGTGAGAAGACCACCGCATTCACATCGATCCCGTTGCCGCCGACGGAGAATGTCAACGCCGGCTTGTTGCTGGATTTCGAAAGATCCCAAACTTCAATCATGCCTCCTTCGAGCGCCATCACCAAACGTTGTCCGTCGCCCGAAACGTCGATCCCGAGAACATTGCCGGCCGCATTGAACTCGCGCAACTCCTGACTGCACAAGTACATCAACCGACCCCATTCCCAGTTCCGCAGATCGGGTTCGTTCCCTTTGGGGCGATACTGATCTAACAGAGTACGGGCGGCATCGAACGCGTTTTCGTCAATCTTCGCCTTCGCCAAACCGATTGTTGCAATGTAACCACGGTACTGGGCAATCGCGGTTTGCTGCTGTGCTTCATCGGCGGCCTCATCGGCCAACCCTTTCTGTTTGAGCGCGTTTGCTGCGGCGATCTTGGCCGAGTCCGCCGCCGCTGTCGCCTTCTTCCCCGCTTCGAGGGCCTCGTCGGTTTTTTCTTTCGCTATCTTCTCCTGCGCCAACGCATTTGCTGCCTCGGTCTTGGCGCGTTCTCCCTCAGTCCTCGCCAGTTCTGCAGCGGTCGTCGCCTTATTCCCCGCTTCAATCGCCTCTGCGGTTTTTTCGTTCGCTATCTTCTGCTGCGCCAACGCGTTTGCCGCTTCGGTCGTAGCCTTATCTGCCGCTTTGTCGGCCTTGACTCGCTCGGAGTTAATCCAGACTCCGCCGCCGATCAAAACAGCTGCGAATACCAATGCCGCGACAAATCCGGCGCGTTTGGCCCGTTTCAGTGTGCGCACGCGGCTTTCGACTTCTTCTTTGCCCTTCACCAGTTCTGCGTGCAGTTCGGTGTGGTCGGGGTTGTCGAGGTTGAGCAGCGATGCGCCGAGGTCGAAGTCGCCCTTTCGCAAGGCGCTTTGTGCGTAGGCCAGTCGTGACTGCGAGATGCCGTCTTTCGCGTGGTCGTTGCCGTTCCAGAGCGCGTAGGCTTCCTGAAAACCGAACAACGATCGCGCGTAGTCCTGGTAGACGTCCGACTCCTGGGCCTCTTTCATATCCTGATCGGCACGGGTGGAAAGGTCGATGCTTTCGGTATGCGACAGATATTCCTTGATGGCGTCCTGCAGGTCCTTGACGGTTGCATGTCGCTCTTCGACATTGGTTGCCATCGCCCGCATGGCGATGTCCATCAGTTCGCCGGTTTCCTCAACCGGGCGGATTTCGTTTTTGGCGGCCGCCATCAGACACTTCATGGCGTTGGCACCACGGTGCGGCGGTTTGCCGGTGACGATTTCAAACAGAATCGCACCGAGCAGATAGGTGTCGCTGTGCGGGCCGATTTTGTGCAACGGGCCGGTTGCCATTTCCGGCGCCATGTAGGCCGGGGTTCCGCCCATGCTGCGGGTCTCGGCAATGCTGCCGGTCTTGCTGAATCCCTTGGTGGGCTGGGCAAGCCCCCAGTCCATCAGCAACACTTCGCCGTAACCACCGAGCATGACGTTTTCGGGTTTCAGATCGCGATGCACCACACCGCGGGCGTGGGCAAAGCTGACCGCATTGGCCACGTCGTCCAGAATGGCAAGATTCTCTTCGAGTGTTTTGTCCTTAATGACGTCGAGCCAGGGCGTGCCTTCCACTCGCTTCATGGAATAAAACAGCGCGCCCGCATCGTTACTGCCGACATCGTAAATCGGCACGATGTTCGGGTGATCGAGTTCGCCGGTGACCACGGCTTCGGCCAGGAACTTGAGCCGCTGGTCGGCATCTTTGGCGGTCTTCGGCTTGAGCATCTTGATGGCGACCGATCGATCGATCGACGTCTGCTTTGCCAAATACACGACGCCCATGCCGCCTTCGCCGAGCACCTTGACCAGTTCGTACTCTGCCTCGTCCGTTCCTGTTTCATCGGCTTCGACCAGCCGCCGCAGCTTGATGACCAGCGATGTTTCCGGGGCCGCCTTTGCCGCCTTCTTGAGTTCTTCCAGATCCTCAGCTTTGACGGTCATACCCGGCGTGATGTCGGGCTGGTCGGCGCTGACCCACGCCGCCTTCATTGTCTTCAGCACTTCGTCGGGCAGATCGTCGGTGACGAGTGTCTGCTCGTAACTGTCTTTGTCGGGGAAGTCGTCCGAGAGCATCGTTTGCTGCGTGCTCT
Organism: Planctomycetaceae bacterium; assembly: GCA_018699955.1. Taxonomy (GTDB): domain Bacteria; phylum Planctomycetota; class Planctomycetia; order Planctomycetales; family Planctomycetaceae; genus JABISG01. The sequence continues at coordinate 35,804 of JABISG010000104.1, forward strand.
TGTCGCCGCCTTCTTCACTATCAACGAACGTCTTGGCGACCAGATCGTCAATTGCGTTGCCATCGGCGTCCATAACGTAAGTTGCAGCCGACTCGGCAACATCGATTGAGTCACCACCGGCCGCGTCGCCCTCATCTCCGGCAGCAAGATCCATCGGCATCGTTTCCAATTGCTCGGATTCGTCGATGGAATCGATCGGCGCGCTGTCGGTTGCTGAATCGGTTGCGCTGTCTGTTGATGACGACTCGCTGCCGAATTGCTCATCGACTAAACCTTCACGTTCACCTGCTGGAATTTCGACGATCATCGTCGCCATTGTTTCCTGGCTACTATCCAGCCCGGCATCATCGTCGTCATCAATCTCAAACGTCTCCAGCGCGTCGTCGCCATCCCCGGCGGCGTCAAGATCCATCGTCGCAATTGCGTCTTCGTTGTCGTCTTCATCATCGTCACTGGCGAATGTCTCAGCGCCTGACTCGTGCGAATCTTCTGACGGCAATTGCATCGTGGCCTGTGTGTCGTCGCCACCGTCGTCACTCTCGTCGGCATCCATCGCCACGGCGTCCATTTCCACGGTGGCGAGAGACTTCTGATCGGCCTTCACACCTTCATCAAACTGGTACGTATCGCCGTTGTCCTTTGCCGAATCGTCGGCTTCATCCAGGGGCATCGTCGCCAGCGACTCCTGCTCGGAGTCGGCATCCATTTCCACTGTCGCAAGAGATCCCTGTTCATCATCGGCATCATGCGGTTCGACCTGATCGCCGCCGTCGTCAGCCGACATCTCCAGCGTTGCACCGGCTTCGGCTGGTGCGTCGGTTTCATCCAACGGCATGGTCGCCAGTGACTCCTGCTCGCCGTCGGCATCCATCTCCATTGTGGCGAGAGACTCCTGATCGGCGCCGTCTGCAGGCATCTCCAGCGTTGCACCGGCTTCGGCTGGAGCGTCGGCTTCATCCAACGGCATCGTTGCCTGCGACTCCTGTTCGGAGTCTGCATCCATTTCTACGGTGGCGAGAGATTCCTGATCGTCGGCAGAATTGGATGCGTCTGGCTTGGCAACATTGCTTGCCTCAGCTGACTCTTGCTCAGATTCGTCCGATGGCAAATCGACGGTGTCGCTGCCGACGGGGGAACCGTCATCGGGAGGCGCGGCGTCATCCGATTCGACCGTTCCGAGATTTTCTTCCGAATCTGTCGGATCGGTTGGGTCATCGAACTCGACCGTGTCGCGGATCGTCAATGACTTTCCGCAAACCGGACACAGTCCGCCTTCAACATCGACCGCTTCCAGATTTGCATCGCAGAATGAACATGTTGGCATAACGCCTCTCCGCCGTAACGTAATGTCGTTTCAAACAAACGAGAAATCATTTGTTTGCAAGTACACTGTTTCAAAATAACAAATTTGTCTGGCGTCTTCTGTGTGTCGTTTCCCAAGTGGTCGGCGTCGGCAACATCCCCATGCCGAACAGCCGCTTTTTCCCAGCCGCACTCTTATTCGATTTCAACAACTCCGGCATTCCATCTTAACAACTCGCGAGGTCCGTCTCTGCGGCCTTTTCTCCAAACACAACTTTTCACCGAACACAAAATGTCAGCAGATATTCGTTTCGACATTCCCCGCCCGCACTGACTGACCCCTACGACCGGCCCTTTCGTAATCTTCGGTACAACCGGGCCGCTCGCGAAAAGGTTTCATCGTTCAGTCCTTCCATCACAGTATCAATTTCAACGGCAGAGCGTCGCGTTGCGTCGCGCGATTTCAATCGCCCGGCAATCAACACTGCACCGGCGGCCGCAAGCGAGTATGTTGCTTCGGCCGATAACGGCGATTCGCCAGAAATGTCTTCCTCGGTAGGAACAACGTCGAAATCAACCGCATCATCGACGGAAGGTTGGCTACGTTTTGTTACCGTCCGCTTGAGGCTCGCGGCAACTGGAGCGACTGTTGATACGGCAAACCGATCTTCGTTGGGAGTCCACCGCGACCACCGTCGATCCAATTCACTCTCGCCGACGATTTCGTCCAACCGTGATTGATGTTGTGGCATCACCGGCGGCAGCGTGCCGCCAGCGGCCTGTTGTTCGTCGTTCTGTTCGTCGGTAGAGTCCTTGTCCTTACCGGCGGCACCTTTATTCTGGTCGTCTTTCTCTTCTTCTTCATTGTCGTTCTGGCCGTCTTCGTTGGGCGTGGCTTTCTCGATGCTGGTCACGGTACCCGAACGGACATTGATATCGAACAGCAACCGCAACCGCTCTTCGCCCGCTTCGCGGAGATAAATACGATACCGCCCATCGGGAAGCTCGCTGAACAACCGGGTCAGGTCGTTCAGCACGGTTTCGTCCAATTCGATTTCGACCGGGGTCTTATCGACTCCGATAACCCGATCACCAGTCGGAGTTAGCGGATGAATGATGATTTGGCGACCCGATGCCAGAGCGGCTTCAACAATTGCCTGCACGGCTTGCTGGGCCTGACTAGAGAGCGTGACGGGAGTGACGGCGTTGCTTGCCGCCGCCGTATCTGCCTCATCCGGGAATGCCAGTTGATCGACCTGGCCGGTGGTGTCCACCGCAACCGCACCGATGCCTTCACCCGGAATAGCCGCTGAGACGACGACAACAACCTCACTCGCACCGATGGAGATGTTCGGATCGTTGATCACCGTTATGCGAATCAAGACAGCCGCACTGGCGTTCGTTGGATTCGGATTACCTTCCAGGAACGATTGCTCGGCATTATCAAAGATCGTTCGGCCCGGCGTGATAAAGTCGACTTCTTCCAATAAGAACCCGTTGCCCGTTGGAAGAAATGTCTCTGGATCGACGCCCAAACCGGTATCGCTACGACCGACAATGCTCGCCTCGAACAACAACGCGCCACTCGCATCGAGTACGCCGAATTCAACTATGACGGTGAAGCTCTCTTCACCCACTCGGCCGAAATTGAAATTGACCTCGGCCACGCCGGTGTTGGTGACGTCGGGGATATCGATGCCGTTCAGTGGGCTGATGACCAGATTGGGAACGTTGGACGAAACGCGCCCCGTGCCGCTTTGGAAGAACACGCCGTCCTCAACCTGCGTCGTTCCATCCGGAGTGCCGGAAATTGTTCCGGCGCCGACGACCAACAGTTCGTTGGCCACATTTGGATCGTCGTTGATAATCAGACTGCCTGCCCCGGCATCAAGCATGATGTCGCCATCACCGCCGGTCGCGCTCACCTGGCGATTGACGGTCAAATTGCCATCGTTCAGGCTGGTAAGACTGATATTCCCCCCCGCCGTGGCGAGAACCGGTGCATCGACTGTCAGCGGACTGGCGTTTGTGATAGTGATGCCGCCGTTCATCGCGTCGTTTGTAATACCTTCGAGTCCGTTGACTTCGCCGATGACGCCGGCACCGACGTTGAGAATCGCGATGTTGCCACCGGTCGTGTTCGCTGCAGCGTAGACCTGCACCTCTGTGTCGATCGGGTCGCCGTCGCCGATGCCGTTTGTCGCCTGCAGCGCCACGCCGTTGGCCTTAATGTCCGGTCCATTGGTGTTGCCGTCGATAATCGCGCCATTCCCACCCGTGCCAACATTGAGATCGACATCATTCGGCGTCTCAACTCCGATGATTTCAAGGTCATCGGTTTCCGCAATTTCGACATTGCCCGTCACGGTGTTAACAATGTTGATGGTATCGACGGTGGTCTCGATGGCGTCGCCGTTTCCAACGCCATTTGTCGCCTGCAGGATTAAGTTCGTGGCCTGAATATCGGGCCGTGCTCCGGGGTTGCCGTCGGTAACCTCGCCGTTTGCGATATTGAGATTAACACCATCCGGCGTTGCGATCCGGAAGATCGCGAGGTCATCGGTTTCCGCGATCTCGACGTTGCCCGCCCCGGTGTTATCGATGTCAATTGAGCTGACGGTGGTCTCGATGGCATCGCCCGTGCCGACACCATCGACGGATGTGATCACCAGTCGCCCGTTCGGGGCTTGGATATCGACGTTCGTATCGCCCGCGTCGGTCACCGAACCGCCCGTCATAATCTGAACGGCTATGTCTGTCGCGTTGGTCGTCGATAGGCCGCTCAGCTGTATGTCGCCGTTGGGCGCGTCAAACAGGATTGTGCCGGCTCCCGAGTTCACCTCCGCCCCATCTTCCATTGTGATCGACCCAAGATCCGACGTGATGGAGACATTGCCGCCCTGCGAGAAGATGCGACCGTTTGAGGTGAAATCAACGTCGCCCACGGTCGCGGTGAATGTGAAATTTCCACCCCCTGTATCGATCGTATTATTGACCTCTAACGTGTCGCTTGAGAATACAATATCTCCCCCATTGTTGTTGATCACCACGGAGATGAATTGTAATGCCCCGAGAACATTGAAATTCACGTCTGGGAACAGAGTCAATCTGTCGGCTGCGTCGTTGCCAAAGGTCACATCGGAAGTCGAGTTGAAATTCAACGGGTTCGGAACAGTACCGTCGATGGTCACGTTCTTGTTGAATATCGTCGCCGTATCACCAGCGGCGATCGTCACGTTCCTCAGGAATGTCACCTCACCGGCAGCGTTGTCTTGGACAAGACCCGATTCCGTTACAACCGTCCCCTGGTAAATTGTCTCCCCGATCGAATTGATGGTGATCGCGGCGCCCGTTCCATCGCCGATGGCCGTCGTCTGGCCCACGTCACCCTGGAAGGTGGTCGTGCCATCCACGTTCAGAGTCAGATCGACACCACCGTCAACGGCCGCTTGCACGTCGAGCGATGCGTTACCCGCTGCACCGGCGTTGATATCAAACGTCACGTCGTCGCCCGAAAGTGTCAGTTGATCAACACCGGCTGCGTTACCGAACTGCACGTCCAGACCACCGTTGGAGGTAAACGTCAAACCGTCCAGCGTCACGTTGGCGTTAAACGTCGTGTCGGTGTCGCCGGCGGCAACCGTCACATTCTCGCGGAACGTCACGTCACCGGCCGCGTTGACCTGTACGATGCCGGAGGCGACTTCAACTGCACTCTGGAACTCGCTTGTTCCGAGCGAATTGACGGTGATTGCCGCGCCGGTACCCGTCCCGATTGCATTGCCGCTGCCGACTTCACCGACGGTGGTCGTGCCATCCACGTTCAGGATCAGATCGACACCACCGTCAACGGCCGCTTGCACGTCGAGCGATGCGTTACCCGCTGCACCGGCGTTAATATCAAACGTCACGTCGCCGCCGGAAAGTGTCAGCTGATCAACACC
>JABISG010000115.1 GCA_018699955.1 Planctomycetaceae bacterium
AGAGTCCACTTCATTTCGATTGGGGTGTAGCCGTCGCGCGTGAGTTTCAGCTGGTAACTTCCCGGTCGGCCTTCGTATTCGTAGCGTTCACCCTGAAACAAGCTTCGCGGACGGCCATCGACTTCGAGCGTGGCCGACTTCAGTTCCTGCTGCGGCCATTCGACAATTAGATGAGTTGCGCCTGTGTTGTGCCAGATTGTTAAACCAATCACGACGGCAACGAATAACACAATGGCTGATGAGATGATCAACAACCGCTTGCGGTCGGCGTGCTTGCGTGCGGAAATGTCATCCTGTAGTTTTCGTCCCGCGCGTGAAATCTTCGGCGAGCGGTCGGCGTCAGCCGGCTGATCTGTTGCAGGTTCGAATGCGACTGTCGGCGCGTTCACATCAGGGGGCTTACGCCCCCCGCTCGCCTGGGTCTTCTCCAATTCCTGCGTGCCGGTGTCGATTTCTTCGTCGCGGGCGGCGGCGACAGCCAGCTGATTCAGGAAGTCGTTCAACTCCGGAGCGACGGCGGCGGCGACTGTCGGGGCAATGGCAGGTTTCGCGGCAGCCGATGTCTCTGGTGAGATGGGCGGCGCGGTTGCCGCGTCGGCAAATGGTGCCAACGCCTGCACAATTTCCGTCGGTGTTTGATACCGTTCCGCCACATTCCGCGACATCATTTTCAGTAACACGGCTTCCAATTCCGCCGGTGCCTCGGGCAGCGTGCTGCGCAGTAACGGCGGGTCGTCGACCAATCGTGCCGTGATCTTGGCAATCGCCCCGTCACCCTGAAACGGCACCTTGCCGGTCAACAGCCGAAACAGCGTGCAACCCAGACTGTAGATGTCGCTGCGGATGTCGGCTGATCTGGTATCACGCGCTTGTTCCGGGGAAATGTAATCCGGCGTGCCGACCACCTGTCCGGTGTGTGTCAGTTCGGTCTGTTCTTTTCCACTGCCCTGCACGATGCGGGCCAGGCCCATGTCGAGAATCTTGACGACGGGTCGAGAGTCCAGAGTCGAGAGTCCAGAGCCAGAATTCTTACTCTTGTCTCTCGACTCTTGACCCTCGACCTTGAGCAACAGGTTGCTCGGCTTGATGTCGCGGTGCACCATTTGCCGTTCGTGCGCGTGTTCCAAACCGAGCGCCGCCTGTCGGACGTATTCACAGGCTGCGCCGCTGGGAAGTTTCTTGCCCCGTTTGACCAGCACACCCAGATCGCGGCCCTCGACGTATTCCATCACCAGAAAATGCCGGCCGGCAATAGAATCGGCATCGTAAGCGGCGACGATGTTTGGGTGATTCAGCGCTGCTGCCGCCTGGATCTCGCGACGAAAGCGTGCAACCAGTTGTTTGCTGGCGACGAGATCCTTGCGCAGGGTTTTTATCGCCACCAGCCGCCCCAGCGGCGATTGCTCAGCCTTGAGAACGCTCCCCATCCCTCCTTCACCGAGATGATCGAGCAGTTTGTACTTGCCGAGGAAAAACGCATGCCGCCCGGCGAGCAGCATTTTCGCCTGCCAGCGTGTCAGCCAGCTGCGCTCGATGAGCTGCTCGATCAACTGCGGCAGTTGCTCATCGCTTGCGATGGCGAAGTCCGCGCGCACGCTTTCCAACTGCTCGACGGTGAGCAGGTTGCTCTGTTGCAGCAGTGAGAAAAAATGATCAGACGTGACGTCGGGCATGCGACATTCAGTTAGGGCCTGTACGGAATCCACCGGCCCTCAATGTATCCCGCCAAGTAGCAAAGTGCCAGAAACCGACGCGCTAGAGTCAATTCAACTGGTGATCTCAACGGGCGGCTGGGTTTGAATCCGGAAAACACCCAGTTGTTCACGGCCTGGGGTCTCCCACCGGTCGCACCCAGCCACCCTGACGAGTCATCTTCTTCGTCACTGCCTCGAGAACTTCAACGGTGCTGATCCTTGTGAGTCACCGAGCATGTAGAAGTCCAATTTGTCGCCCTTGACGTCGAGCTGAGCGAGCATGGTGCCTTCGTCGTTCATTTCGAGTGCAAGTACGCCGTCCTTATCGATGGCGTAGACGCCTCGCACTTCCTGCGATTTGCCATCCGCGCTGAACTTCCAGTTGAACTTGCCTTTGTCGTCCAGCGACAACTGGAATGTCTCGCCGGACGCACGCTTGGCCTGCCAACTGCCTTGCAGTTGCTCTTGCGAGATTGCGTCAACCGCTTCGGGCGGCTTGGTGACGTCCGGCTGATTGGGAATCTCCGCCTCGGGATCGAGTTGTTGCAGAAGATTCGCTGCCAGTTGATCCTTCGGCTGCAGCTTGACCAACTGTTTCAATTGACCGATGGCCGCATCCTTGTGGTTACAGGTGATGTAGTGATATGCCAAAACGAAACATACCGCGGAATTGTCGGCATTGGCGCGGCGAACGGTTTCCAGTTTCCGCAATTGTTCGGTGTAGGTTGAGACCTCCGGATACAGGCTGCTCATGGTCGTCCAGTCCCAACCAGGACCGACGCTTAACACCGCGTACAATGTTGCCGCTGCCTCGGGATACTTTCCCAATGCGAACAGCACCAGCGCGCGGAACTCGTGCACCACCGCATCGTTGGGCAATTCCTTGAGCGCAGCATCTGCCGAACTGAGCGCGGCCTCATAGTTGCCGTCGTAAAACTGTTTCTGCGCCGTGTCGAAGTTCGACAGGCCATCTTCCGAAGGCCCTTCAGCAGGCGAAGTGTCGTCGGGATCGGCCGCCAGCGTTGTTTCGTCCGGCGTCATCACCAGGGGATCGGAATAGTTATACGAGCCATTGTCGATGATGACTGTGTCGCCGACATAGGGGTTGTAATAGTTGTTGTAGCCGAAGGCCCAACCGACGCGGTTGACGGCCCATGTTGTGACGCCGAATGCAGTCAGCACCGGATAGCGGTTCCACCAATAGTTCCATCGCGATCCCGGTCCCCAATGGCCGTGCCAATGACCGTGATGCCAGTGGCTGTGATGGTTGTAATGCCGACCGTGCCAATCGTTCCATTGATTGCGGCGGTTCTGTGCGCGGTCACCGCGGTTCGCCATCCGATCACCAATTCGGTCTTGTCGGTTACCGAGTCGATCCTGAAGTCGATCTTGACGATCACCGACGTTCGGGCGTGTCGGTCGATTGCCGACACCGGGGCGATTGCCGATGCCCGGTCGATTTCCCAAACCGGGCAGAGTGCCGGCCCCCGGTCGATTGCCAATGCCGGGACGACCCCCAGCTCCCGGTCGAGTTCCCACACCTGGACGCGTTGATGGTAAGTTCCCCGGTCGTGTGCCGGGTCTGATCGATGGTCGAGTCCCAGTTCCCGGTCGGATGGATGGCCGGTTACCGGTTCCAATAGATGGGCGCGTTCCGGTACTTGGACGTGTACTTGGGCGCGTCGAAGGCCGAGTGCTTGGCCGTGTACTGGGGCGCGAGATCGATGGTCGCGACGACGGTCGACTGAAAGAGGGTGTTGACGGACGACTCGACGGGCGACTGCTCGGGCGTGAGGGGCGACTCGAAGGACGACTGGCCGGTCGGCTGCTGGGGCGACTCATTGATCGCCCACCGCCTCCCCGTGAACGCCCACCGCCACCGCGACCACCGCCACCTCGGCCGCGGGCGTTTGCCTCCAAGACATTTCCAAGAACCAACGACGCGACGATCAGAATTGTTGCAAGCTGTTTCATGGCTGATATCCGTAATTCAAAGTGGTGAAATAGTTCGGATTTATGATTTGCGATCAATTATTTCACGATCTGGACAGTCGGTGGGCGTCGAACCATAACGATTGGGGCGGTGTCTTCCCGCAACTCATTGCCGATGACAAGATTGCGATACTGCCAAGTGATTCGTTCGGCATCGAAGATTGTGTAGACGGCGACGCCGGATGCCGATTCGCCGTCGGCATTGAAGCCGCTCGATGTCACCAGCCATTGATCGCCGTTGCGCTTCCACGTCCCTTCAACATGGCCGCCATTGGAGTCGAATACCCAGGATCGGATTTCTCGTCGAAGCGGATCCCAGCCAATCCGCTGCACGCCGTTCATAACCGGCTTGTCTTGAATCTTGACCGTGAAGCGTCGCAACAGGAAATTGCCATCGTCTGACCATTTGCATGTGGTGTGAACAACGGACGACGGATCTTCGCTGACCCAATCGCCGACCAACCATGCCAGTTGACTGAGATGTTCGCCGCGGGTGCCTTTTTCTCGCGTGTAGTCTTTCAGCGTGTTGATCCGCCACTCGCCGTCGCCTTCCTTAACATGTAACGCGATGTAGCGATTGACTTCGCGAGCCCCACCGGGATATTCCGTGGTTGCGACGACTCCTTCCTCCAATGCGACGCTATTGGTGATGAACCGCACGCGTTCGATGTTGATCTCATCCACCAGCGCATCGGGAGTGGTATCGAAGACATCCTGGAACATGTCCACAATGGCATCGCGACCGACGGTCAATTCGCCGAACTCGTCATGAAATTCAGCCTTTTCGGTGAACAGTTCGCCGATGGCTTTGGAGTCTCGCTTGGCGTAGGCATCGACGAAGGCCTGTGCTTTCTTTCGGAACGGCTGCTCTTTGTCAGCCGTCTTCTCGGCAAGCACGCTACGAACGGCGACAGCCTTCTTCTGAGCGGCTGGTTTGTCGACAGGCGCATCGACCGGTGCCGAGTTCACCTGAGACATCAACACCGCCCCAAGAGAACTGGCAATGAGGACGAATTTGATTGAGTTGTTCATTCGTGTCTCTCCAGAATGAAAGTGCTTGTTTCGAGAAACCTCGTCGAGAACCCGTCACAGCTCGGCCTGCTCCTCTTGAATCGTGGTACGCGCTGCAATTCCCACGACTGCAGAGCCACCCCACACACTATCAGCTTGGCGCCGACAAGCACAGAATAATCCCACTGCCAGATCAGAATCGCCAAAAGTAGCAATAACAGCCCAATGCAACACCCCACCGAATACGGGGTTGAGGTGTCCGGGAACTTTGTTGGAGTTCCGACAAGGCTGGAGATGCATCCTGCGGGCCTTCTCTTTTCCACAGGTCGCCAAGCCGTTAAAACGACTGCACCGAGTTGTCGCCTGTCTCGTCAAAGTTGTCTTGATGGTGGAGTCTGGTTTTGTTGTCGTCGCGTCTGTTCTGGAAAGTGTTCGCCACGTATGCGGCGCTGACCCTTGTTTCGGCGACGGTGTTCGTCGCGATTCTTTCGAGCCGGCAAAAAGACATTGTCGTCGAACGCTCTCAGCAGCGATTGCATGATTCGGCCGTCCTGCTGCGCAACGACATGGCCGACGTCTTTGAGGACGGTCCCGGCACTCCATTGCAGTCCACTCTGCGGCGACTCGGCGAGCAAACTGGCACGCGAATGACCCTGGTGGCGGAAGATGGGACGGTCCTCGGGGATTCTGTCGAAGACCCGGCAGCGATGGAGAATCACCGGAACCGGGACGAATTATTGCAGGCCAGGACGAATGAATTCGGTGTGTCTCAGCGACCGAGTCCAACCCTCGGAATTCCCATGATGTATGTCGCGTTGCGGGTGGGCGAAGGCAAGCGTCCGGCCGGATTTGTTCGCGTGGCGATGCCAATGGAATCGGTCCATTCCCAGGTAACTTCAGTCCAGCGGCTGATTCTCGTCACTGCGCTCCTGGCCAGTCTTGCCGCTTTGACTTTCACGTACTTTATTGTGGGTCGCATCATTCGGCCGCTCGCGACACTCACCCAGGCGGCGAAGTCGATCGCCGATGGCGACATCCAGCAAGAGGTCGATGTGCCAGGCCGCGATGAATTGGGAACGCTTGCCGAGTCGTTCAATTCGATGAGCCATCAGCTTTCCACTCGAATTCACGAACTCGACCGAAAAGGAAGAGAGTCTGTCGAGAATAGCGAGCGACTCGAAGCCGTTTTGGGAGGAATGATCGAGGGCGTGCTCGCGGTCGATGGTGAAGAACGAATTCTTTTTGCCAACCTCGCCGCACGCTCGCTACTCGAAATCGCGATTCCCGACGTCGTCGGCCATCCGATCTGGGAAGCCGTGAGAAACCCGGCGATTCAAGAAGTGGTTCGAAAGGCATTAGAAACCACGACGCAAGAAAGCGTCGAGTTGGAATTGGCAAGAACGCAATCGATCGTCAAACTCTCGGCGACTCGTCTGGCAGGTGATCCGTGTCCCGGTGTGATTCTGGTTTTTCACGATGTCACGAAACTGAGGCGTTTGCAAAACATGCGGCAACAGTTCGTTTCGAATGTTTCCCATGAACTCAAGACGCCGCTGACTTCGATTCAAGCGCATGCCGAAACGCTTCTCGGCGGGGCGATCGATGACCCGGAACACAATCGCAAGTTTCTGGGGCGCATCGCAGAACAGGCCGATCGGCTCCACTCGCTGATTCTGGACCTTCTGCGACTGGGGAAGGTCGAATCGGGTGCCGGCGTGTTCGACGTCACAGCGGTTGATGTCGCCGAAACCGTGATGTCGTGCATCGAAGAGCGGGCCGAAGTTGCCGAGGCCAAACGAATCGAACTGACGACTGAGTCGCCAAACTCGGCCATCAGTGTCCTCGCCGACGCGGAAGGACTTCAGACAATTCTCGACAACCTGATCGAAAATGCGATCAAGTACACGCCCGAAGGAGGACGAGTCGAGATTCGTTGGCGCGCAGACGAGTCGATGGTGTTACTTGAAGTCGTGGACAACGGTGCTGGCATTGCGAAAGAACATCAATCGCGGATTTTTGAACGCTTCTACCGCGCCGACAAAGCGCGATCTCGCGAACTCGGCGGGACCGGTTTGGGGCTTTCAATCGTTAAGCACTTCGTGCAGGAATTTGGCGGCGGCGTCGAAGTGAGCAGCGAACCGGGCAAGGGCGCTACCTTTAGCGTGCGATTGCCGCTGGCAGATTAGCCCGCCCAAACCATTGAGGCCGGCCAACGATTTTTCCGTTGCGATCTAGTCGGGGGTAAGAACGAACCCACTGCCGACTGGCAGCGAAGTTGGTTCCGTACCCATCTTGCACCACTTGGCAACGAGCGCCGGACCTTCATCGATTCTTAACATTCCACCATCTGGAATCTTCACATTCCATCCGTAGGATGCTCGCGTGAAGTGAACGTGAGGATGGCCCTCAGTGTTCAGGACCTCGCATCCTTTTGAACCCGCTAAGAAGAAGGTGGAAAAACAGGACTGATGATACGTTCCGTGGCTGCCGTGATCGGTTTCGTTGTGAGCGCTGCTATCCTTGTGGGCTGTCATGTTAAAGACGCCGGGTCGGATGCAAACAGCACTTCGCCGGGAGATTCCACCGGCAAACTCAGCGGCACGGTCAGCATCGACGGGTCGAGTACCGTCTTCCCCATCTCCCAAGCGGTTGCCGAAGAATTCCAGAAGCAGCATTCCGGCGTCAAAGTTGTCGTCGGCACATCGGGAACCGGTGGTGGTTTCAAGAAGTTCGTCCTCGGCGAGATCGATATCAACGATGCCTCGCGGCCGATCAAACAGAAGGAAATCGATGCCTGCAAACAGAACGGCATTGAATATCTGGAGTTGAAGATCGCAGTCGATGGACTCTCGGTGATCGTCAATCCGCAGAATGACTGGTGCGACTGTCTGACCGCCTCGCAACTCAAAACCATCTGGGAACCGAACAGCAAGGTGACCAATTGGAGCGATGTGAACCCGAAATGGCCTGCGGAGAAAATTCGGCTGTACGGGCCGGACACCGATTCAGGGACGTTCGATTATTTTACGGAAGCCATCTGTGGTGAAGGCGGTGCGAGCCGCTCGGATTACACGCCCAGCGCCGACGACAATGTTCTAGTTCGTGGTGTCGCGGGTGACCGATTTTCGCTGGGATACTTTGGCTTCGCCTATTACAGCGAGAATGCGGACAAACTGAAGATTGTCGGAGTCGCACCGTCCGACGATGCGACGGGTTGCGTCAAACCAACCGACGAGACAATCGAAGCGGGCCAATATGTACCGTTGTCGCGACCGCTGTTTCTTTACGTGAATAGGGCATCGTTGAAAAAACCGGAAGTGGCCATCTTCCTGAAGTATTACCTGGAACAAGGCCAGACACTGGTCGGCGAAGTTGGTTACGTGCGATTGAGTCAACAATTGGTCGAAGGGACAAGAAAGTCGTTGGAAGCTGCACAGGATGCATCGACCACGACGCCGAGTAAATAGAGACAAGAAAGGATTGCGCCGTGTCATCGGCAGAGTTTGCGACAGAACCAACCACAGAGAAAACTCCCAACTTTCTTGCTCGTCGTTTTTCGCTGATGCGAGCAAGAGAGCACGTGATTCGGTTTGCGCTCTTCCTTTGCGCGTTGCTTTCGGTCGGCACAACCGTTGGCATTGTCTTTGTGCTCGTGACCGAAGCTGTTGTTTCCGTTGGACCGAACACTGCATTTTTTCAGGAAGTGTCGGTCACGGAATTCTTCACCGAGACGCGTTGGACACCACAGTTTGCCGAGCAACACTTCGGCGTGCTGCCGCTGTTGGTGGGAACATTTCTGATTGCCGGCATTGCCGCGGTGATCGCATTGCCCGTCGGCCTATCGAGCGCCATCTACTTGAATGAATACGCGTCCCCCCGCACCCGCAACATCATCCGTCCCACCCTGGAACTTCTGGCGGGCATTCCAACCGTCGTTTACGGCTATTTCGCACTGGTCTTCGTAACCCCCTATGTACTCAGGCCAATCTTTCAGGATTGGCTTGGCTTCGATGTCGATGTGTTTAACGCGGCCAGCGCCGGAATTGTTGTGGGCATTATGATACTGCCGATGGTCTCATCGCTAAGTGAAGACGCGCTGCGTGCCGTTCCGCGCGGATTGCGAGAATCGGGCTATGCACTGGGGTCAACAAAGTTCGACGTCTCGGTCAAGGTGGTGCTGCCGGCGGCCTCTTCGGGAATTGTGGCGTCGTTTCTGTTGGCAATCTCGCGTGCCGTCGGAGAAACCATGGCGGTTTCCATCGCCGCGGGAATGACTCCGGCACTCACAATGAACCCGTTTCGCAGCGTGCAAACGATGACTTCGTATATCGTCAACGTCAGCCTCGGCGACACACCGGCGGGCAGCATCGGATACCAAAGCCTCTACGCTATCGCGTTGACGCTGTTCTGCATCACGCTGGCGATGAACATTCTGTCGCAGGCTGTGTTGCGTCGCTTCCGCGAGGTGTATGAATGAGTCAGTCCGATCAGGTTTATAAATCTCGGTTGGCCACACGACATCGCTTGGGGCGAATGTTCGGCGCCGTATGTATGGCTTCGACCTGGTTTGGCATCGCTGTCCTGGTTGTGCTGCTGATGGGAGTTGTGTGGCAGGCTTCTGGTTGGTTGGACTGGAATTTCCTCACCAACTTCGATTCGCGGCATCCCGAACAAGCGGGGATTCTGGCCGGCCTGTGGGGCAGTTTGTGGCTGATTTTGTTCACGACATTGTTCTCGGTCCCCACTGGAATCGGAGCCGCGCTGTATCTCGAAGAATACGCGCATGACAACTGGTTGAAACGTCTCATTCAGGTCAACCTGTCGAATCTCGCCGGCGTGCCGTCGATTGTTTACGGCATTCTGGGGTTAACCGTGTTCGTGCGAATGTTCGGCCTGTTCGGGGCGCAACCGAAAGTCGTCGAAGTTCCACTGATCTTCGCGAATCTGGAAATCCCGCTCCCGTTGGGACGAACGGTCATCGCTGCCGCGTTAACACTCTCACTATTGATTCTGCCGGTGGTCATCGTCGCTGCACAGGAAGCGCTGCGATCGGTTCCGGTTTCAATCCGAAAAGCCTCCTATGCACTTGGAGCGACCCAATGGCAAACCGTGCGGCATCAGGTCCTGCCGGCTGCCTTGCCAGGCATGTTGACGGGAGTGATTCTCGCCGTCTCGCGGGCGATTGGGGAAACGGCACCGTTGGTGATGATTGGCGCGCTGACCTACGTCGCCTTTACGCCGGGCGACATCTCCAGCCCGGCGGACATCATCTCGAATCCAAGCGGTATCGCCGAAGCGCCCTTCGCCACGTTCACCGCACTTCCGATTCAGATTTTCAACTGGGTGTCGCGGCCCAAAACCGAATATCAGCACGTGGCCGCAGCGGGAATTCTTGTGTTGTTGGCGGTTCTGCTGATGCTCAACGGAGCCGCGATCCTGGTACGCCACCGTTTCCAAAAACGGATTCGCTGGTAGTTTATTCTCGAATACATGCCTACATCGGCGATCAATTCTCATGATGACACAGCTCGACAAGATTTCAGAACGCGCGCATCATCGGCCACGCCATGAAACGGAGAAGCGGGTGCGCGACACGAATCCGATGCCGTTCAAAATCGAAACTCAGGACCTGTCATTCTTCTATGGACCGAATCAGGTCTTGTTCGATGTTTCGATGGCGATACAGCAACAGTCGGTCACCGCGCTCATTGGCCCGTCGGGTTGCGGCAAGAGCACGTTTTTGCGAACGATCAATCGGATGAACGACATCGTTGAGGGAACACGGCACACCGGCCAGGTGTCGCTGGAAGGAATGGACATCTACGCTCCGCAGGTCGATGTTGTTGCATTGAGGAAACGCGTGGGAATGGTCTTCCAGAAATCGAACCCGTTCCCAAAGTCCAACTTCGAGAACGTGGCTTACGGACCTCGAATTGCCGGCACGCGGAACAAGAAGATACTCGCTGAAATTGTGGAGCGGTCGCTCGAGCGGGCCGGCTTGTGGGACGAAGTGAAAGACCGCCTGCACGAACCGTCGCTGGCCCTGTCCGGTGGTCAACAACAGCGGCTGTGCATTGCCCGAGCATTGGCGACCGATCCCGATGTGCTGCTGATGGACGAGCCGGCCTCGGCGCTCGATCCCGCTTCGACCGCAAAAATTGAAGACTTAATCTTTGAACTGAAACAGAACTACACGATCGTCATCGTCACGCATAACATGCAACAGGCGGCCCGCATCAGCGACCGGACGGCATTCTTCTATGAAGGACACCTCATTGAGATGGAGAAGACAACAGAGATTTTCACAAAGCCGCGCGAGAGACAAACCGAGGACTACATCACCGGGCGTTTCGGATAAGGTCGATTGACGATTGTCGATTGATAATTGTCAATTGAAAATGTTGCAATTCGTGCGTCTTATTCCAATCTTCAATCGACAATTTCCAATGTCCATTCATCTCACTCGTGACCTTGACGGATTGCATCGAAGTTTGCTTTCGATGTGCGCGATGGTTGAGGAAATGGTCCATAAGGCGGTCGATGGGTTGGCGAAACCGAGCGAAGAGTTTGCCGGCGAGTTGGCCCGGCAGGACGACGAAATCGATCGCTGCGACGTGCAAATTGAAGAAGAGTGCCTGAAAATCCTGGCATTGCATCAACCCGTTGCAATCGACTTGCGACGTATTTCCACGGTCATGAAAATCACCGGAGAATTGGAACGCGTTGCCGACTTGGGAGTCCACATTGCTGAGCGTGCAAGTGGGTTAGTGCCGGGGACGGAAATTGTTGTCCTCGACAAGTTCAAGGAAATGGCGAGAATTGCGCTGGAGATGTTGCACAGCGCAATCGATGCCTACGTCGCGCTCGACAGTGAGTTGGCTCGAAATGTGTGTACCAGGGACGATATTGTCGATGAATTGAACCGGGAGATCATTCAGGAACTGGTTGAGGCGATGCAGCATTCGCCCGATCTGGTCGAAGCATCGATGCACCTGTTTTCAGCATCCCGTCATGTCGAACGCGTCGCCGATCACGCCACAAATATCGCGGAAGACGTCGTCTACCTTGTGGAAGGACAAATCATCAGACATCGGTCCATTTTATAACAGTCTGGAAACATGGCGAAGCAAACCATTTTGATCATCGAAGACGAGCCATCTCTCGTCGACATTCTCACGTACAACCTCAGCAAAGAAGGTCTTGAAGTCATCGTTGCCACCGATGGGCAGGAAGGTCTGCGCCTCGCCCGCTCAGCTTTGCCCGATTTAGTAGTCCTCGACCTCATGCTCCCCATTGTGGACGGCTTAGACGTCTGTCGGCAACTACGCAGCAATCCCAAGACGCAACGCATCCGCATTCTGATGTTGACGGCCAAGAGTGAAGAGGTCGATGAGATCGTCGGATTCAGCATGGGCGCCGACGATTACGTGAGCAAGCCGTTCAAACTCAAGCCGTTGATTCATCGCGTCAAAGCGCTGCTTCGCCGTTCGAGTGACCAGAAGCGAAGCGGTGACATCGTGATCAGCCATGGAATCGAAATCGACCGCTTGAGTCATGTCGCAAAGCTCGATGGCCGGGAGTTACAACTCACGCCGACCGAGTTTCAATTACTCTGGACACTGGCTCGACAGCCGGGCCGTGCCTTCACCCGCAACGAACTCATGGACCGTTGCCGTGGTGCAGATGCTCCTTCGTTCGAGCGGACGATCGATGTCCACATCCGCTCGCTGAGACACAAACTTGAGGATTCGTCTAGTGTGATCGAAACCGTCAGAGGCGTCGGTTACCGCTGCCGGTCAGAAGAGTAATCACCGCCGACTTCTTGTCCTTCTCGCGTGTGCGGAAACTCCGTAACCGTCGTCGCACGCTCTTTCACAGAGAGTCGTCGCGTCCTGCTCATGGAAAGAACTGCCGGTTGGGTTTATGCTACAGCAAACGGCCAGCGGTTCCAGATTCATGGGAGACAGGAATTGACGACGTCGAACTTGAAGAGAGATTGGTCATCCAAGTGGACTCTCACATCACTGTTAATTGCATGTGGTGCCTTGCTTTGCACATCGACTTGCCAGGCTCAAGGCACTGTTGCCGTCGAAGAAGCACCGCGGCCTTTGTCGCCGGCTGAGGCCGTCAAGCGGTTCAAAGTCGCTGAGGGATTGCAGATCAAGCTGGCTGTCTCCGAGCCGCAGGTGGTTCAGCCGTTGTCGATCAGTTTCGATGATCGCGGTCGGATGTGGGTGTTGCAGTACCGGCAATTCCCGAATCCGAAAGGCTTGAAGCCGGTCAAAGTTGATAACTGGCTGCGAACGAAGTACGACAAGCTGCCCGATCCGCCACCAAAGGGGCCAAAAGGCAACGACCGGATTTCGATCTACGAAGATACCAACGGAGACGGCCGCGCGGATAGCGTCAAACACTTTCTCTCGAACTTGAACCTCGCCTCTGGAATGGCCGTGGGATACGGCGGCGTGTACGTCGCTCAGCCGCCTTATCTGTTGTTCTACGCCGACCTGAATCGAGACGACGTCCCCGATGGCGATCCCGAGGTGTTGTTGCGCGGGTTCGGCATGGACGACGCGCATGCGTTTGCCAACTCGTTAACCTGGGGACCCGATGGTTGGCTTTACGGTGCGCAAGGCAGCACAGCGACGGCCGAGATTCGGGGCATTGGCTTTCAGCAGGGCGTGTGGCGTTTTCATCCGCGCACCAAACAGTTTGAACTGTTCGCTGAAGGGGGCGGCAACACCTGGGGCATCGACTTCGATCGGTTCGGCAACCTGTTCGCCGGCGGCAACACGGTCGAGCCGCTCGTGCATCACGTTCAAGGGGCGTACTACGTCAAAGGATTCGGCAAGCACGGCCCGCTGCACAATCCGCATTCCTACGGCTATTTTCAGCCGGTGAAACATCACGGTTATACCGGCGACAGCCTGACCGGCGGGTTTGTACTCTACCAGGGCGGCGCGTTCCCCCCGCGTTTCAACGGCGCCTGCATTGCGCCCAACACCCGTCACAGCGCGAGCCGTTGGAGTACGCTCGAAAAACGCAGTTCAACATTTGCAACGCGCGCTGTCGGCGACTTCATTACCACCAGCGACATCTGGTTCCGTCCGGTCGATTCGACCGTCGGGCCGGACGGTGCGCTATATGTTGCCGACTGGTACGACTACAACATTTCGCATTCCTCGCCGAAGAATCGCAGCAAGTGGTATCAGCCAAGCAAAGACGACGGACGCGTCTGGCGGGTCGCCCCCAATGACGTCATGACGATTCCCTCCGGTCGAATTGATTTGGGCGCACAGTCCAGCGACGAGCTGATCGAATTGCTTTCGCATCCCAACGATTGGTATGCACGCCAGGCGCGACAAATATTTGCCGAGCGGCGGGACCGTTCGGTTGTTCCCCGTCTCAAGACATTGCTTGCGAGCAACGACCAGCGACTGGTGTTACAGGCGTTGTGGTCGATTTACGTCAGCGGCGGATTCGACGAAGAACTTGCCAAGACGACGCTCCGCAGCAAGCACGAATACGTTCGCGCATGGGCCGTCCGGCTGTTGGGTGATGAACGAAGCGTGTCGCCACGGTTACCGCCGCAACTCACGCGGCTTGCTGGCGAGGAATCAAGCCTCATCGTCCGCAGCCAGTTGGCCTGCACGGCAAAGCGATTGCCGGCCGACGCGGGAATCCCCATCGTCCGCGAGTTGCTTCGCCACGACGAGGACGCGGAAGACATCCACGTGCCGCTGCTACTGTGGTGGGCGATTGAGGACAAAGCGATCTCTGATACCAACGCGGTTTTGCGATTGGTCGAATCGTCCGACGCCTGGCAATTGCCACTCGTGCGACAATTCATCATCGAACGACTCGCCCGCCGCCTGACGGCCGAAGGCACCGAAGAGGGTTTCGCAGCCTGTGCGCGTCTGCTGGCGATGGCGCCCAGCGATGCCGACGTCGATCTCATCTTGGCGGGAATGTTGGGGGCGCTGTCCGGTCGCAGAATCGAAAGCGTTCCGCAATCACTAAAGCTGTCGCTCGACAAATTAGCGGAACGAAGAAACTCCGACCCAAAAGTCATGCAGCTCGCATTGCGAATGGGCGCTTCGACAACAGCCGCCGTACGATTCATCGAAAACGCAAATCGACCGGCCGGCGAGCGGGTCGCCATCATTCGCGCTCTCGGCGAAACGCGATCGGTGGGAAGCACGGAAACGTTGCTAAGTCTGATCCGCCGCCCCGAAGCGGATTCGATACAAACGGCGGTGCTGTCGGCGCTCGGTTTCTTTCAGGATGATCGCATCGCCGCCGATGTGCTCTCGGCTTACAAAACGCTCAAACCCGGCGCGCGGTCGCGAGCTATTGACTTACTGTCTGGCCGCCCCTCTTGGGCGATACAATTGCTCGACGCCGTCGAGAAAAAGTCGATCGACCCCAAACAGGTCACGCTGACACAAGTGCGGCAATTGCTCCAACACGATGACAAACGGATTCAAACGGCCGTCGTCAAAACCTGGGGAAAAGTTCAGCCGGCAACGCCGCTCCAAAAACAGGGCCGCATCTCAGCGGTCACCCAGTTGCTTTATCGCGGCAAGTCCGACACCACACGCGGATTGATCGTCTACGAAAAGACCTGCGCAAGCTGCCACAAATTGCATAGCAAAGGAACTCCCATCGGGCCCGACCTCACCGGTGCCGAGCGGAAAGACCGCCAGAAGCTGATCCGCAACGTCGTCGATCCGAACGCCGAGGTCCGACCGCAATACATTTCCCACATCGCCGTCACCACCGACGGCCGCGTGCTGACCGGCCTGTTGGCCGGCTCGACAGCGGAAACAATCACCCTGCTCGACGCAAAAAACAAACGCACGGTTCTCAACCGGGCGGACGTCGAAGAACTACGCGAGTCAACCGTCTCGCTGATGCCAGAAAAACTACTCGACGAGTTAACCGACCAACAAATCCGCGACTTGATTGCGTATTTGCAATCGGATGGGCCGAGCAAGTAGGCAGCACGAATTTGTTCAGTGGCGTTCATCATCCTGCAACCTGACGAGAACACGATGCAACATCATCCTGCGCTTCACAACACGGCAATTGAATCGGACGTTAACCGGCGGGCTTTCATGCAATCGGTGGCGTCTTCGGCGGCGGTTGTTGGTGGGCTGACTTTGAGTGAATCTGCTCATGCGGCGCCGGACGGTAAGTCGCCCATCATCGACACCCACATGCACGTGTGGGCCAACGATCCGAAACGTTACCCCTTTCCGCATCCCTATTCCAAGGACTTCAAGAAGCCGCCCCACGAGGGGACGGTTGAGATGTTGATGAAGGACATGGACCGGCACGGCTGCACGCATTCCGTTCTGGTTCAGGTCATCTATCACGGCTGGGACAACACCTACGTGGCCGATTGTGTGAAGCGGTATCCGAAACGTTTGAAGGCGCACGGGCTGATCGACCCGACCGATCCCAAGGTGGCGGACAAGATGGAGTTCTGGATGAAGGAACACGGGCTGCACGGCATGCGGTTCAGCGCAATCTATTACGAGAATGGCAAGCACGGCGGTGATGGTTGGATCAATGCCAGGGAAACGCACCGGGTCTGGCGTAAAGCCGAGAAACTGGGGGCCGTGTTCAATTACTTCATTGCTCCGAAGCAACTGCCCAAGCTGGAGACTATGGTCCGCGCCCATCCGAAGGTGCGGGTGATTATCGATCACCTCAGCCAGATGGATCTGGGGGCCGAAGATCCCGAGCCGGATTTCCGTTTGCTGCTCGCGATGGCGAAGTACCCCAACGTGTGGGTGAAGGTCTCCGAACTCAGTTCGGTCTCGAAGTCGGGCAAGTATCCGTTTCCCGACGCCTACCCGCACGTCAAACGAGTCTACGAAGCGTTTGGGCCGGATCGACTGCTGTTCGGAACCGGATACCCAGGGGCAGCGCGTGCAGGATACAACCGCCCGCCGTTGAATAAGGAAATCGACCTGTTCCGCAAGGAGATTCCCTTCTTCACGCCCGAGGACCAGGAGAAGATCCTCGGACGAAACGCCGCCCACCTGTGGGGTTTCGGCAAATCGACGTGATGCTGATGCGATCAGCGGATTCGGATTCGTTTCATCAATCTGTCCGATTTCAGTCCCATCTGATGCGCCCCGTGTTCTAGTTGTCGCAATTGGAATTGGTCCAGGAGTCTCATGATGCCGGTCTCAAATTCAAGTCGTCGAGAGTTCTTCCAGACGACCGCGTTGCTCACCGCCGGTGGCCTTGCGAGTTTGCCTCTGTCTGCGTCGGCCGACGAAGTCGTACCGAATTCATCAGTGCGAAAACTGAAGATTACTGCTGTGAAGACGTATCTGCTGCGTCACAAATTAAAACGCCCGTTCGGGGTTTCAGTGTCGGTCCCGCTCGACAAGTTTCGCCAGACGTTGCTGGTCAAAATCGAAACCAATGCCGGGCTGGTTGGCTGGGGAGAAACGGCTCCGATTAACGGATCGCGCGGAACGATCGACGACCATCTTGCGCCGCGTCTGATCGGACAGAATCCACTCGAACATCGGCGGCTCTGGAGATTGATGTGGGGACCGAATTTCGGAAACGCGTTGGCCGTTGGAGCGCTGGACATGTCGCTCAACGATCTGCGCGGCAAGGCTTTGAACATGTCCGTTGCGGAACTGTTTGGCGGGCGACTTCGCGACCGCGTTCCTGTGTACGCATCGGCGATGAATTACGTCGCAGGAATGGAACCGGAAGATCACTTTCCCCAGGAAGCCGCCGCGCTGGTGAAACGGGGATACCGTGCACTAAAAATGCGGATTGGCCGCTACTCTGTCGCGCGCGAAGCGAAGGTTGCTGCAGCAATTCGCGAAACGGTCGGCCCAAAGGTTCGTTTGATGGCCGACGGAAACGCCGCATACACAATGGCCACCGCCGTGCAAATGGGACACGAATTGCACAAGCTCGGTTTTGAAATCTTCGAGGAGCCGCTGCCACAGTCGCCGAAGTACGCCGGCTATGAAGAACTAAGACGCAAACTCCCGCTTTCGCTGGCGGCAGGTGAAGCCGTTGACTCCCGAGCCAGCGCAAAAGAGTTGATCGATCGACGGGCAATGGACATCATTCAGCCGGACATCAGCCTGTGTGGGGGAATCGGCGAGGCATTGTTCATCGCTGAGATGGCAAGTCTTTCGGGCATCCGCTGCATCCCACATTGCTGGGGTAGCGACATTGTTATTGCCGCCACCACTCAATTGCTCTCGCTGCTGCCCGACCCGCATTGGGGGTTCCCCACCGACACGCCGATGCTCGAACTTGACCAGTCGGAAAATCCCTGGCGGAACGGACTTGCCCGGCAACCAATTCAAGTGCGCGACGGCTACATAAACGTTTCGAGAAAACCGGGACTCGGAATTGAAGTGGATGAAGACGTCGTGAAAAAGTACGCCGTGTAAATCAGCCGATGCATTCGAAAGACGACGTCATGCCACCTCAGCAAAAACTAGCGACCACCATCCTGGGGACGATTGCCGGGGCCGTGCTGATTCTCTGGTTCGCGAAGATGGGCGAAATGCCTACCGCCCGAAATGATCGACCACGTCAGACGCCAGCGGATACCAACACGGACGCGCCTCAACCGGACCAGCAACCGGACGTAGTCATTGTCGGCGCGGGAATCTCCGGGCTGACGGCTGCGTTGGAATTGGGACGCGGCGGTGCACGAGTCACGGTAATCGAAATGTCGTCGGTGTTTGGCGGCCATGCCGTCATGTCGCAAGGCGGGGTCTCAATTGTGAACACGCCGGCCCAAACAGCCGAGGGCATCACCGACACTCCGGAATTGGCCTACAAAGATTTCATCGACTGGGGGGAAGACGCCGATACCGATTGGGTCCGCTATTATGTCGATAACTCGCGGGAGGAGATTTTCGATTGGCTGACGGAGCTGGGCCTGCAATTCGATGGAGTCCTCACAGCGCCGGGCAACTCGGTCAACCGCTTTCACCAACCTCGGGGTCGAGGCATCGGACTCGTCAGCCCGATTTATCGGGAATGTCTCGAATTGGACAACATCGAATTCGTCTGGAACACAAAGGCCGAACAACTACTGACCAAGGACGGACGCGTCGTTGGTGTGTTGGCTCAGAACGTGCGCGATGAAGAGGAACGCGAGTTTCGCGCGCCGGCAGTCATTCTGGCGACGGGGGGATTCCAGAGCAATCTGGACATGGTCCGCGAATTCTGGCCGCAGGAGTTTCGATTTCCCAAACGAATCCTGGCCGGTTCCGGCCGCAATTCCCTCGGCTCCGGACACGAGATGGCCCGACAAATCGGCGCGGACCTTGTGAAGATGGACCATCAGTGGAACTATTTCACCGGCATCCCCGATCCGCGTTATCCGAACAGCAATCGCGGCCTGAGCGCGGCGAACATGCACGGCATCATCGTAAATTCGCAAGCGAAACGATTTGCCAACCTGCATGGCTGGGCCAAGGAAGTGATGCCGGTCTTGTTCAAACAGGATGAGGCTACGGTTTGGTTTGTGTTTGATGAAGCCAGTAAGCCGAAGTTTGTCATTTCCGGATCGGACTGGGCGGACTTCAATGTCGTCGAACGGCTGGTTCTGAAGAACACGGAGCTGGTGAAGTCGGCGGACACCCTCGAAGAACTGGCCCGGAAGACAGGACTTTCCGACGAGAACCTGACCGAAACAATTCGGCGTTACAACATGCTGGTCAAAAGAGGTGTGGATGAAGATTTCGACCGATTCGGTCCCGACCAGTCAGACTATTCCAACTCCGCTTCGCCGAAGATTGAGACACCGCCGTTCTATGCGATGCAGGCATTTCCCTTGACGCGCAAGAGCATGGGAGGCGTTGCCATCGATCTGGATTGCCGCGTTCTGGACAAGAAGCAACAGTCAATTCCGGGCCTGTTCGCCGTCGGCGAATTAACCGGCTTGGCGGGAATCAATGGAAAGGCGGCGCTGGAGGGAACATTTCTGGGGCCGTGCATTGTCACCGGTCGCGTTGCAGCGCGGTTCTTGCTGAAACAACCAGGGATGACGAGAACCGTACCGACGCGCGACGACACTCGCTGCACGACCTGCCACGAAATTAAAGAGTTGCTGGCAGAGCCTCGGCCGGGTTATTGGCACTTCGAGAAGGTCCACACTGTCGCCTTGCAGCGCGGCACCGATTGCCGACACTGTCATGCCGAACTCGCACCGTATCGCGAAGACGCTCACCACTTCAAACAGCAGGCACTAACGGCCAGTTGCGTTTCCTGTCATGTGGCGCAGGAGTGAAACTCGTTCACTCGGCGTCCAGCAGTTTCTCGAACTCGGCGAGCAACGGGCGATACGCAAACTCGTTCAAGACGGCAATCAGGCCGCGATCGCTTTGGTCGGTTGCGACGTCGGCGACGGTGGTGATGGTGTCGTACATCGCTTCGACGGCCGTCTCCAGATGCTCGATTGTTTTTTCGGTGTCGCCGTTTTTCTTTGCAATCGCCGCCTCACGCGTCGCCTTGACTGCGGCAAGGTAGGTGAGAACGTATTCACCGCGCTTGGCGTAGTAGAAGGTGATTTTGGTGGCGCGGGGATCGATGGAACCGTTAACGCGATACAGCTCGATCATCATCTGCGTGTAATGGTCGTTCGCTTCCTGCCACCAGTCCGGAAGTTTGTCCGCCCGGTAATGTTTCATCAACATCCCTTTGACGGGAAAGGTGAAGCCGATGTCGTTTTTATCGATGAGCGCGGTCGCCTGCTGCAGATGTTGTTCGCCCAACCACATCCGCTGCGTGGCCGACTTGTTGTCGGTGATAGTCTCCCACAGATCGAAATAAGAATCCTTTGGCGTCAGGTCGGCATGCCACGCAGACTGTGCGAGAAAATGGACCGACGAGTCGAGTTCGGCGGGGATCCAGTACCGCGTCGAAAAACCGTCCCAGCCCAGTGTCTTCAACTCGTCCATCAGCGTGCCGAGACTTCCCAGCGAAGATTGCGGCAGAATGCCGACGTTGTCGTCGGCCAACGTGAGAATGAGTTGCGAGCGAACTATCTTCGCTGGTACCAGGGCCAGCAGTTCCTTGTGTTCGGCAACACGCCGCGCGGTGTAATCGATGAAGTGCAGCGTCGCTGCTCCGGCGGGCAGAACGCGGTCGAGCAGCGGAAACAGTGCCGGATCGACGCCCGTAACGACCAGCTCCACCCTGCCGCCATCGGCACGGGTCAGCAACGATTCGTCCTTGAACAGGTTGTTAAGAAAGGCGAGTGCGACGACGTTGCCCTTCAGCGCCTGTTCGCCGCGTTTGCCGGACGCGATGAGTTTCCGGTCGCGCGCGGTGGCGATCAGTTGATCGAGCGTGACGTCGCCGAGATCGCGTTGCGCCGAC
Source organism: Planctomycetaceae bacterium (assembly GCA_018699955.1). Lineage (GTDB taxonomy): Bacteria > Planctomycetota > Planctomycetia > Planctomycetales > Planctomycetaceae > JABISG01. Next base: position 21,084 of record JABISG010000115.1, read on the forward strand.
AGTTGTTTCCATGCCGGTTGGGCGTGCTGGTCCCATTCGGGGAACTCGGGCAGTGTGAGGTACAGTTTTTCGATGCCGGGATACGTCTGAAGATAAGCGCGAATCTTCGCCTTAACGGCTTGTTTGAGTCGCTTGTCGTTCGGACCTTGTTTTGCGCCGGGCAAAATCGTCAGTTGATTCAAACCGGTGGCGACCTGGGAGCCAGGCAGCGCGGCTTGGAATTCGCGGGGAAACTCCAGCGGCGAAATCGAAATGCCGACCGTCATCCCCAGTTTGCGGGCTTCTGCGATGATGCCGCGGGCGTGTTTGATGCCGACGGCGGTCAATTCGTCGTGACCTGTCTTGCCGGCGAAATCGGGATTCTCGAAGACCTTCGCCCCGCCAAATGCCTTCTTGCCGACCGTGTCGCCATCGACGCGGAAACGATCGCCGAACCATTGTGTGGCCGTCTGTTTTTTCACGCCGCCGAATTCGTAATCGACGAACGGCTGCCACGGGTAGATTGACAGCATCAGATCGTTGTACTTCAGCTTGGCGAGTTGGCCGAGAAACTTTTTGTGGTCGCCGAGTCCCCAGGACTCGGGGCCAATGCAGAAATCGTTGATCGTTCGCCAGGTCCGGGTCCGCAATTGCGGTTCGAGCGTGACGTCGAATCCGCTGAGTTTCAGTGGTTGTTTTTCAAGCGGGAAGATGTCTTCCCGCAACATGTACCGCACGCCGAAGCGTTGCCCCAATTCATACACCGCCCACAATGTTGCTTCGGGAGTGTCACCGCCAACCACCAGCGCATGTGCGCCGCTGGCTTGGACGCTTTTCAAAACGATGCCTTGATCGGATACCTTCGGCCATTTCGATCCGACGGCCTGCTTGATCGCGGGATTGGTCGCAGGGCTGCCGATGAAAACGATCTGTTTCGCAGCAGCGGGGACCTTGTTCGTTGCCACGACTTCGACGTTCTGAAATAACCGCCGAAACTGCCCGGCCAATTCCGTTGCCGCGAAACGTTCCAATTCCGGTGCCTTGAAATCCGAGACGACATACACACGGTTGACGTCACTGGCATGCGCGATTGATTGGCCGGCGACGAGGATCAGAAGTGCAACGGCTACGTGACGGAACATTGGCGATCACTCCAGAATAATCCAGTTTCTCGCTCCCATGTTCTGCGTGGGAACGAGTTCAAAATCAAAACAGTTGGCGTAAAAACCGAACCAAAGGAAGCATGGCTGCAACAACCACCGGGATAACGACAATAGGCCAGAGAGTGAAATGGTCACGGCCAGTTTTCATGCTCCACCTGTTTTTCTCGTTCACACGCTCTGGGTGCGAACGAATTCAGCAACGTTCATTTCCCGATGCAGTACAACTTCTTCAGCGTGCGGATGTAAATCCGTCCGTTGGAAATGGCGGGCGTCGCAATGCAACTGTCGCCCATGTCGTTTTTCGCCAGGATTTCGGGTTTCGGCCCGGCTTTCAAAACGACGATGAACCCGTTCTCCCCCGTGACATAAATCTTTCCATCGCCGGCGATGGGCGACGCATAATAGTTGCCGAAGTTGCGAATGCGTTTGCGCGGCCAGGCGGTCGAGCCGTCCTTGAGGTTGAAGGCCGAGGAAATGCCCCCCTTCTTGACGACGAACAGGCGGCCGTCATAAGCCAGCGGCGAAGCGATGTTCGAGGGCGCTTTGCTATCCAGATTCCACAGCAGATGCGTCTTGGTGACATCGCCTTTTCCGCCGCCGCGGATCGCCTGAATGATGTTGCCGCCACCGGCCATGTTAGACGGTGCCTGAAAAGCGGCGTCGATTTCATCACCGACCAACGCGCCGTCTTTGTTCTTGTCGCCCTTGTCGAATTTCTTCCAGAAGACCTTTTCGAGTTCTGTCTTGGTCAGTTTGCCGTCCTGGTTGGTGTCGCGCCATTGCAGCAAGGCGAATTTGAGGACGCGTTCGGTGTCGCCGTAACTTTGCAACGACATGTAGATCGTGTCGTCAACAACCACCGGCGTCGTCATTATTGTCCGCAGCAGCGAATTGCAGGTCCACAACTCTTTTCCCGTTTGCGGATCGTATCCTTTCATTTTTCCCGAACCGGCCAGCACTAAATCGGTGCGGCCGCCGGCCGTACACATGACGGGTGTGGAGAACCCGCCCAGCATCTCGGGGCGCGGCGTTTTCCACCGCACATCGCCCGAGTAACGGTCGAACGCGACCAGGAACGGATCGAGGTCGTCGTCGATATTGAAGATCACCAGATCTTCATGCACGATGGGTGAATTCGCCGGCCCCCAACCCATTAAGTAATGCGGCATGGCGATGGGCTGCTTCCACAGCAGCTTGCCATCGGCTGCATTGAAGGCCATCACGCCCAGCGTGCTGAAGTAGACATAGACCCGGTCGCCATCGGTCGCCGGCGTCGATGATGCGTGCTCGTTGGGCGGTGTGATCTCCGGCACCTTGCCCGCCGGAAATTCCTTCTGCCACAGTTTCTTGCCCGATTTCGCGTCGAATGCCATCACGGCAAACGTTTGTTTGTCGAGCATGGTGGTCTCGAACACGCGACCAGAAGCAATCACCGGCGAGGCGATGCCACGTCCCAATTCGGCCGACCACAGCACGTTTTTCTCAAACGAGAATTCGACGGGCAACGGCTTGTTTTCGGTGGAAACGCCGGTCGAATTCGGACCTCGAAATTGTTTCCAATCTTCAGCAGAGGTCACCGAAGTTACCGCACAACAGACGATCGCAAGCAAGGCGATTCGAACCGAACTCAGCATGCAAACAATCGGCTGTGATGGCTGGCGTTTCATTGACACGCTCCCGATGCTCGGCGAAAAACAAGAGAGGCCGCGAATTTGAGAGACACTGCGACCGATGAAATGCACTCCCCCCAAAACAAGGTGAGCGATCACGATTCAGCCTATCCCGAACAATCGGCAGACGCAACGCACAACGACCTCGTCGTTGAGACTGAATGCGCAGAAGTCGATTGCCCCGGCTGTCGTCAGTTGCTATTGCTGTGGTGCAGAAGAGGATCACGTCGGAATCTCAGAAAGAACGAAAAATGCAACTCGAAGGCAAAACGGCACTGATCACCGGAGCAGGCCGTGGAATTGGTAAGGGGTGTGCCGTCGAACTGGCCCGCGCCGGGGCGAAGGTTGTCATCAACGACCGTCCCGGCAGCGCGGACGCCGTATCGACGGCCGACGAAATTCGGTCGCTCGGCGGCGAGGTAACCGTTGTGGAAGGCGACGTCTTCTCCCGCAGCGGATGCGAACAGCTCGTCCGTGATGCGCTGCACGCGGTTGAACGCATCGACATTCTTGTCAGCAACCCGGCGTTAGGCGTGCGGTGCCGTTTTCTCGATTTCGACGCCGACGATTTCGAGAGAATCATTCAGGCGACGCTCACCGGCGGTTTTCACATGAGCCAACTGGTCGCGCGGCACATGGTGGAGCAAGGTGGCGAGGGTAAGATTGTTTTCATATCGAGCGTGCAGGCCGAAATGCCGATGGCCAACAGTGTTGCCTACGGAGCCGCCAAAGCGGGATTAAACCACATGGCCAGGACGATTTCTGTTGAATTGTCGCAGTACAAGATCAACGTCAACGTCATCGAACCGGGTTGGATCGACACGCCGGGCGAACACGAATCGTTCGGCGAGGAAGTCATCCGCCGCGAAGCCGCCTCGCTCCCTTGGGGCCGGTTGGGAACGCCGAGCGATATCGGCCGCGCTGCCGCATTTCTGTCATCCGACGCGGCCGACTACATCACCGGATCGGTGTTGTGCGTCGATGGCGGCTTCCGATTCAAAGATTGCCGCGCGGATGAGATTATACCGGCGAAGAAGTAAGGCAGGCGTTGTTGTTCTCGTTCCCAAACTCCAGTTTGGGAACCGTCTTTCCCGCGCAGGCGGGAAACCAGCGAACCGGCAAATAACGCAAAACTACCACCGACACACCCACGTCACCCCAACACGCGCCGCATGCCTTTCGGCAAGCCGATTGGATTCCCGCCTGCGCGGGAATGACGTGTTCCGAGTAGAGATCGAGTTACGACATCAGCAGCGAACGATTGATGTCGCTCACTTTGCTGCAGCCGGTCGAGACCATCGCGTTCTCGAATTCTTCGCGTAACAACGTGAGAACTTTACGAACGCCCGCTTCGCCGTCGGCTCCCAACGCCCAAGCATACGGACGGCCCACAAGTACGCCCCGCGCGCCGAGCGCAAGCGCCTTCAACACGTCGGTGCCGCGTCGAATTCCGCCGTCCATGTAGACTTCGGCACGGCCTTTGACCGCTTGGACAATGTCTGGCAGCATCTCGATGCTCGCCGGCATGCCGTCCAGTCGGCGGCCGCCGTGATTCGACACAACAATGCCGTCGATTCCCAACGACACGGCCTTTTCGGCGTCGTCTTTCCGCAGCACCCCTTTGATCAACAAAGGAGTTTTCGTTATCGACCGTAACCAGCCGAAGAATTCCCACGAGAGCGAAATCTCCCACGCCTTCAAATTGAAAGCCTGAACTTCTTCGTTCGACATTTCGTTCGTCACCTGTGTGTAGCCAACGTCGCGCAGGTGTTTGACCAGCATTTCTTTCGGCAGCGTGAAACGGTCGCGGCGATCGGCGTCCTTCCATTCGCCGAGATCGACGGTGACGATGATCGCCTCGTAGCCGGCTTTGTCGATACGTTGCACGAGCTGGCGCGCGACGGCACGGTCTTTCGGAACGTAGAGTTGAAACCACTTCGGTCCCGCCGCCGCCCGGGCGACCTCCTCGACGCTATGTCCGACGCTGCTGCTGACGGCAAACACCGTCTTCGCGGCTGCTGCTGCCCGCGCCGATGCGAGCGCTCCCTCGGGATGAAACATCCGCTGTGCGGCCACCGGTGCCAACAGAATCGGCATGTCGATCTTGCGTTTCATTACCGTCGTCGATAGATCGGCTTTTGAGACCCCCTTGAGCAACGGTGGAAACACCTTCATCCGCCGAAAGGCTTCGACGTTCTCCCGCAGCGTGATCTCATCGGCCGAGCCGGTTGTGATGTAGTTGTAAGTCGCGTTTTGCATACGCGACTCAGCCAACTTCTGAAAATCGGCAACGTTGACCGGTTCGGGCATGGTCGGTTTCGCCTTCCCTGAGGATGTCGCCACATCGTCGGATTTCACGGAATCATCGGTAGCGAGATTATCGTTGTCCGCCGCGTCAGCACCGAGCAACGGTAACGTGCCGGCCCCCATTGTCAGCAGTTGAGTGAACGCTCTGCGATCCATGTCTGATCTCTCCCGCGCCGAACAACGCTCGGCATCGAAGGTCTTGGGGAATGAATGTTGCTCCGCTCACTGTACACCAGAAGGACGTCAACAGCGAACCGTCGGCTTCGAGAAAAATCCGCTACGGTCCAACGATCCACGATTTTCTCGCTCCCTCGTTGAACTTCTCCAGCATCGGCCGATTTGATCGGAGCACGATACGACGGGTGCATAGCATACATGTCAGCTTCAAGCAACCTCCCGCATACGACTCTTCTTGCGCGTACGTCGAATGAATTCCGTCGCCCCACAAGGGCCACTCGGATACAATCAAGCGAGATCACTTTCTTACACGTCAATCGAAATGACACGATTTATCAAACTCGTCAGACGTCGATGCCACACGTTGCTTTTGTACCGCAGACCGGCCTACGAGTTAAAGCCGAAGAGATTCTCGAACTCGGCATGACGTTGCCGGGATTGCGCAATCGCGCCGATGCGCTTTCCGAACTTCCTGCGTTGGGAATGTTGACACTCGCCGGTATGACGCCTCAGTCTTGGACGTGCAGCTACCACGAAGCCGCGCGCTGAGATGGCCAACTGGTCGAGGAAGTCGTTGCCAGAGGTCCGGCGCTTGTCGCGCTCTCGGCGCTTACGGCATCCGTTAACGATGCCTACAGACTGAGCGCCGTTTTTCGCGAACGTCACATTCCCGTGGTTATCGGCGGACTGCACGCTACGGTCTGCGCCGACGAAGCAGCTCGTCACTGCGACGCGGTGGTCGTCGGCGAAGGGGAATCGGTTTGGGATGAGGTGCTGAAAGACGCGCAATCCCAGTCGCTACGGCAAATTTACCGTTCGGCCTCAGACTTTGATTTGACGCATTCACCGATGCCGCGATTCGATTTGCTCAGCGGTCGAGCGATTCCGCGATGGACGTTGCAAACCGAACGCGGCTGTCCGTTTGCTTGCGACTTCTGTGGAGCAAGCCGGTTGCTGGGCTCGTTTCGCGAAAAACCGATAGTACGGATTCGCGCGGAGTTGGCCGAGATCAGCCGATTTTCTCGTCGGCCGTGGATTGAATTGGCAGACGACAACACGTTTGCCGGCGGCGGTGATGCGAATGAGTTGTTGGCAGCACTTGGCGAGGCCAATGTTCGCTACTTTACCGAAGCGGACTGGCGCGTCGGCGAGCGGCCCGAAATTCTGCGTCATCTGGCAGCATCAGGTTGCGTTCAGCTGTTGGTCGGAATCGAGTCGCTGGTGTTTCGTTACCCAGGCATGGGCGCCAAGCAGGCGGAACTCAAGAGAATTATGGATGCCGTGTGCGCCATTCAAGATGCAGGCGTTGTTGTGAATGGTTGTTTCATTGTGGGGGCCGACGGCGAAACCAACGCGTCGCTGGATCGGTTGATCGAGTTCATTCTGGCCAGCCCGCTGGCGGAAGTACAAATCACTCTGCAGACGCCATTTCCCGGCACATCGCTTTATCAGAGGATGAAGCAGACAGGTCGCTTGATCGAAGATCGCGGCTGGTCATATTATACGTTGTTCGACGTGACCTACCGGCCACAGCCAATGACGGCCGAACAATTGCAGCGAGGTTTTCACCGCGTCATCGGTGCCGTCTTTGCGACGGCGGCAGCTGAGCGACGGTCAGTTCTACGAAAAGAGATCTGGCGGCGCAATCCCCGATTCTAACGGATACCGATGCGAGTCTTCACACTCATCCAATACCTGTGCGGCAATCGGCAAGCAATCGCCGAGGTCGTCAATTGCCGACACGCGGTGTGGTTGGGATTGCTGTTTGTGTTCTCGGCCGGCTTCGCTCGCGAATTCGATGGCGAGGATCTGTTGCACGAGCCGTGGCATGTGGCCTTGCCACTCGGCGCCTCGTTGCTGACTTCCTTTCTGCTTTACGTGCTAATCAGGATCGCATTTTCCACTGCCAAACAGGACGAAGGCGAACAGGACCAGGCGGAGTCAAACAATTTCCTGTCAAACTACCGTAAGTTTCTCAGCGTGTATTGGATGACCGCGCCTCTGGCCTGGTTGTACGCAGTCCCGGTCGAGCGGTTTCTTGATGCCCCCGACGCGGTCAGAGTGAATCTCTGGTTGTTGGGCATCGTATCGGTGTGGCGTGTCGCCTTGATCACCCGCGTTGTTTCGGTCGTTTACGCGCGATCGGCTGTCTCTGCGTTTTTTGTTGTGATGTTGTTCGCCGACACGGTGGCGATGTTTGTCTTCTGGTTGACGCCACTTCCGATCTTGAACTTCATGGGCGGGATTCGTCTTACCGAAAGCGAACAGGTGATTCAGGCGACCGGTTTCCTGGTGCGGTTTTTAGGTACGGTCTCGTTGCCCGTGTGGCTGATTGGCGCATCGGTTAATGCGGTGCGCAGCCGTCGCAAAGCTGCGGGAACGGGCGATATCCATCTACCGCAGCGGGAAACTCAAACTGTCACCTGGGGGCTGTGGGGACTGTCGGCTTTTTCAATTCTCGTTTGGATAGCCATCCTGCCGCTCACACAAGGCGAACAAATCAATCGACGCCGCGTTGAAATCGACCTGCGAGCGGGGCGAATCGCGGAAGCGGTCCAATACATGTCGCAGCGCGACCGCAGCGACTTCCCGCCGCATTGGAGCCCGCCCCCACGTCTCGGCTATGGCGAAAGGAAGCCATCCTTCGTTGACGTGCTGCTTTATCTGGAGGCATCGGGACCGCAGTGGGGGCAAGAGCTTTATCGCAAGAAGCTCGCCGTCCAGACCCGCGCCGGTCGTCGCTACTATCGTAGCCATGGGATCCGGCTGCGCGAAATGGATGACGAAACGCTGGCGAGATACGTCAAACTCCTCGAATCCCTTCCCGAAGGCCCCGCGATGGCTCATTACCACGAGAGAGAAATCCAAGGCCGTCTCGATCCTGAGTATTATGGGGATGAACCTGTTGTGCTTTCAGACAATCGTCGCGCGTCGCTGGAAGCGATTCTGAGTTTGGTTCCCGAAGAAGAGAATTGAGAACGGGCCAAAAGCTGGAGACTTTAATTGGCCAAACCGGATGACATTTTGCCCCCGACCACAGGGCGACTGTTGTGGCACGCAATGCGTGCGTGGTGCCGGCGGCTTGTCATGCCGTGATGATTTCCGATATGCATGGTGCAGCGGAAAATGTCCTGATGTTCCCCGTCGAGAATTCTGAAACGGTACCCCGCATGACAATCCTATTCGATAATCGCGACTGGTCGGCACTGACGTTGGGTGAGCGGATTCGGCAGATTGAAGTTGAGGGTTATCTCGTTCTGCCGAACGTCATCGATCCTGAAGAAGTCGCCCGGCTGAAGCTGGAAACGACTGCGTTGGAGACGACCGGAGTCGATTACAGCGAACACCAGCGCGGATGTCCCAATTTGCAGTTTCGCGGTGGACGCATTGCCCAGCTGATTGCGAATCCGCCTGTCGCTGCGTTTCTGCGCGTGCTGTTTGGCGATGATGTGATTCTGATGTCTCATGTCTATGCCCGCAGCGAACCGGGGCATCCCGGTATCAGCCTGCATGCAGACGGACAACCGTATGGATCGCAGATTTTTGGTTACGCAGGGAGTTGCCCATTCCTGGTGCGGGTGCTGTATTATCTCGACGACTTAACGCCGGAGATTTCTCCGTTTCGCGTCGTGCCGCATTCTCACCTCAGCATGCATGCCGACGCCAATCCCTATTTGCGGTACGAGTCGCATCCGGAGGAAGTCGCGGTCACGTTGAAGGCCGGTTCGGCCGTGCTGATTAACCATCGAGTATTTCACGGCAACTTGCCGAACGTCGGCGATGCCCCCCGTGAAATGTTGGCGTTGGCGTATCGGCCCGGATGGGCGGGACCGGTGGCGGATGTCGAGGAATGGGATGCCGCCGAGGTGGCCCGTTTACCGGAATCGATCCAGCCGTTCTTCGGCAGCCGCAACAAACGCGGCTGGGACTTTGCCGGTGGGAACAAGCCGGCCAACATGGCCAGCGAAGCGCCGGGCATGAACCCCAGCCGTTGGCAGCGCGACTATTGACTTCCTCATTGATCTTCTGCCAAATGAGGATATGCTCATGGAAAGGTTCCATCCACCAAGGAGACCCGCTCATGTCTCGAAGCACCCGGCGTAGTTTTCTCGAAACGTCTGCCGCTGTCGGCGTTGGCATCGGGCTTTTCCCATTGCAAAGCAGCAGAGCATTTGCTGCCAACGACAAGATCAGCATTGCCTGCATTGGGGTTCGCGGGCGCGGCAACTCGGTGATGAACAGCTTTGCCGCCGAACCGGATTGTGACATCACTCATATCTGCGATGTCAGAGAGTCGGTCCGCCGCCAGCGCGGCGCTGAGATGAAGCAAAAGACCGGGCGGATGCCCAAATTGGTCAACGACTACCGAGACTTGCTGAACGACAAGTCGATCGATGCTTTCATGGTCGCAACACCCGACCATTGGCACGCGTTGCTCACAATTGAGGGTTGCCTGGCCGGCAAAGACGTTTATGTCGAAAAGCCCGCCAGCCATAACATTCTCGAAGGCAAGACGGCAGTGGCCGCCGCCCGCAAGCGCGGCCGCATGGTGCAAATGGGAACGCAGATCCGCAGCGCCGCGTTCCTCAAAGAGGCGATTGATTACGTCAAGAGCGGCGCGATTGGCAAGGTGATTTACGGCAAAGCCTGGGAAACGGCTCGCAATGGCGCAGTGCATCTGCCGGCCGACAGCAAGCCGCCATCCGACATCGACTACGAGATCTGGCAAGGTCCGGCACCCGCGCGGCCATATAACAAGTCAACTGTTGGTAGCGCCTGGCGATGGCTGTTCGACTATGGCACCGGCGATTTGGGCAACGACGGCGTTCACCGAATTGACTACTGCCGTGCCGTGATGGGATTGGATGGCATGCCCGATGCGATCTCCTGTTCCGGCGGCAAGTTCTTCTTCAAAGATGATCAGGAATGGCCCGACACCATGTTGGTCAACTACGAGTACCCGGGCAAAGTCCTGCAATACGAAATGCTGCTGTGGTCGAAACCGCAAATACACGGTGCCGGCGAAGGGGCCTACATTTACGGTGAGAACGGTTGGGTGGTGCTGACCAACACTTCATGGAGGGCCTACGATGTCGCCGGCAAGATCGTCAAGCAGGGCAGCAGCGATGTGGGGCAGCAAGCGCACATCCGAAACTTCCTCGACGCGGTTCGCAGCCGCAAACGGGAATCGCTCAACCAGGAAATCTATTCCGGTCACGTCAGCACCGTGATGTGCCACGCCGGCAACATTTCCTGGAGAACGGGCAAGAAACTGCGACTGGATTCCAAAACGGAAATGTTCGACGACAAAGAGGCAAACCAATACGTCGGCCGCGAGCATCGCAAGGGGTTTGAGCTGCCCGACATCGTTTGACCAGAATCGGTTCCAGACGTGTGGACTATTCCGGCTCGCAACTGGAAACGGTCGCGGCGATATTCTCTCCTGAGGTCTGAACGAGAACGTTGGTGCCGGGCGTCAGGAACTGGCGTCGCAAGTAGGCCAGCGCGACGGGCAGATTTGTGGCGGGCAAAACGGCGGCCGATGTCACGCGGCCGATTTCCGTCTCACCACCATCGGCGACGATCACGGAATCCCGTTGCGGAACCGGCCCGCTTGCCAGCTTCAGGCCGCACAGTTGGCGGTTGACGTGTCCCATCGCATCGAGCCGGGCGATGGGTTCCTGGCCGAGATAACACCCCTTCGTAAACGAGATCGCCTGCTGCGTGCGGCCGACTTCCTGGGCGAGGTTCTCGTCGCTGATGTCGCAGCCGTAGAGCGGAAAGCCCGACTCGATTCGCAGTGCGTCGAATGTTTCTGGGTTTGATTCGAGAATGCCGGCTGCGGTTAATGCACTCCGCGCATTTTCCAGTTTGTCGCACGCGACCAACATCAGAAAGTCCGGTTCGTTCAGCCAATCGACGCGGCGAACTGTGACGAACGTTTCTCCCGCGCCCAAGACCGAATGTCCGTTGAGCCCGAGACTCTCCGCGTCGATTCCCATCTTAGCCAGCGCATCAACGGCCGATGGACCGGTGAGGAAGAACTCGCCAAACTCCTCGGTGCGCGAATTCAACACAACGTCTTCGGTGATCAGGTAGCGGTCGAGATGTGCGATCAGTGTTTCATCGGCTCCCGGCACACTGTCGATCCACAGGGAATCGGCCGTGGCGAAGACGAAAATGTGACCCAGCACGCGGCCTTTGATATTCGTGACGAACGCTTCACAGCCTCCGCCTTCGCCGAGGCGCTTGATGTCGTTCGTGCAGAAGTTGTGCAGGAACTTGGCGCGGTCGCTTCCGGTGAGTTCAATTTGCGCGCGACCGGTTAAGTCGAAGAACGTGGTGGCGTGGGGGGCGGTCATGGTGGCATCGTGATCCCACGGGCCGCGGCCCGTGGGCTTTTGGAGGGATGTGTTGTTATCGCTCGGTGGGTGTCAGTTTCAAATCATCGACGCACAGTTTTCCCGTGGCTCCGTTCAGGCCGATCTGAATGACGATCTCCCGCGTCTCTTTCGGGAGTGTCATTTTTCGTGAAACGGTTTCCCAGTCGCTTGTCCCCAACCACGAACCAAACAGCAAGTCACCGACCGGACGACGCACCGAATCGTAACAGTGAATAATCAGACCGGGACGATTGTAGCGCCTGGGCCCCTCGGCCGTGTTGACGTACTTCACTTTCAATGTGACCGTCAACGCGCTCAACTTGCGGCCGTCGCACGCCGTTCCCTGCAACATCTGCGCGACGCGATTGCCGCTGTCGTTTTCAAAACAGACGTAACGCTCGCCATCGGGCGCATCTTTCTTCATGAGTGTTGTTTGCCGTTGGTAATGCCAGTTGTCGGCACGGCCGTCTTCGTTCTTGTCCAATTCAAAACTTCCGTTAACGATACGCGGTTTCAGCGGATCGGGTTTCACTTCGCGTTTGTCTTCAGAAATGCCCGTCATGGGAACGAACAATGTCGGCAGCAATCGCTTTTGTTCCAGCTTGCCGTCCTTCTTTTCGAGCAGATAGAACACCTGCTGGTACCTCTCGCCCAGCGGAATGATCATGCGACCGCCCTCTTTCAACTGTTCGACGAGCGGCGTGGGAATTTTTTCCGGCGAGCAGGTGACGATGATCTTGTCGAAAGGGGCATGTTCCGCCCAACCTTTGTAACCGTCGCCAATTTTCGTTTTGACGTTGCGGTACTTGAGTCGGCGTAGTCTCGTTCCGGCTGCGCGTCCCAAACCTTCGACAATTTCAATCGAGTAAACTTCTTCGCACAAATGTGACAACACGGCCGCCTGATAGCCGCTTCCCGTGCCGATCTCCAGTACCTTTTCCTTCGGCTGTGGGTCAATCGTTTCAGTCATGTAGGCGACGATGAACGGCGGCGAAATCGTCTGCTTGTAGCCAATGGGCAATGCGGAATCGAAGTACGACTGAACGCGCAGGCTGCGTCGAACGAATTCGTGCCGCGGCACGCTTCGCATCGCGGTCAGCACCCGCTGGTTCTTAATTCCTTCTTTGACGAGGTAATTCTCGACCATCTTCTGTCGCAATTCGGTCATCAGATCGCGCTGCTGGGCATGCGCAGCCGTTCCGCACGACACACAGATTGCTGCGATGACGCACCAAACAAAGGTCGGAATCAATTTCATAACGTCGCTCCTGTGAAGTTTGCCCGCCTCGACACTCTTACAAGTCGTCCGAAAACCTCTGACGGGTCACCCAGACATTTGCTTGGAAGTATCACGAACAACCGCAACCGGCTTTTCGGACAAGTTTCAGTATAACCATTCCACGAGACCCGACGCGACGGCAGCTTGGCCAACCCGTCGCGCAATCACGGGTCCCTTCCAACTGTAACGCGCTCGGTTGACGTTGAACGGTGATCGGACGAAAATCGTGGTAAATGAACAAAACTCTCAGCCGGGAAAGTGCCATGGAAAACCATTTTAAGCAGATGACAGACTTCTTCCACAAAGTCGGAGCCGTGGAAATCGAGCATTCCGAAAAGACCTACATGGCGCACGGTATTGGCGTTTACAACGATTTGAAGGCGTGGGGCTGCGACGAGGAAGTTTGTGATGCCGGTTTGTTCCACTCAATTTACGGCACCGAATTGTTTCAGAAGTTTGCTTTCCCTTTGGATCGCCGCAATGAAGTGCGGGAACTCATCGGCGAACGCGCCGAACGGTTGGCGTACTTGAATTGTGTGATGGATCGCACGGTCTTCGATAACACGGTGGCAAACGCCGAGGGACCACGCCACTTTCGCGATCGTTGTACTGAGGAAGAATGCGAACTGCCTGCCGGCGAATTTCACGACTTATGCGTGATCCACGTTTGCGATTGGCTGGAGCAAATCGAGCGTTCGCAGAACTGGGACTACCGCCGCCAGGGATACCAGGATGCTGCCCGCTGGCTGGGTGGGATTGCAGCGGAATCCTACGACCGCGTCTTCGCCAATGAAACCACGACATAGTTCTACGTTAGTAATTTCGCCCCGTGTGAAGACACACAGGGCCAGCGCGGAATTCGCAACGGGTACAGCACCATGTCCAAACGCATTCTGTTAGGCGGTCTGTTTCACGAGACACACACGTTTCTCGAAGGCACAACACCGCTGGGTGAATTCGGCATTCGACGCGGCGATGAATTGTTGAGCGCGCGGGGTGACGGCTCACCGTTGTCCGGTGCGTTGGAAGTGGCCGACGCATCGGGCTGGCAGGTGATTCCCACAATCGACATGCGTGCCACGCCCAGCGCGACGGTGGACGATGCCGTCTTCGATTGTTTCTGGGATGAATTTCTCCGAGTCTACGAACGGGAATCCGGCGAGGGAGTCGACGGCATCTTTCTGGTGCTGCATGGCGCAATGGCATGCGAGACGATTCTCGATCCCGAAGGCGAATTGATCGGGCGGATTCGCGGCCTGCCGAACGCGGCCGACATTCCCATTTGCGGCGTCCTCGATTTGCACGGCAACATATCTCATTCGTGTATCGAGCAAACGCAGGGACTCATTGCATACCGTTGTAATCCGCACACCGATGCCCGCGAGGCGACGGTGAACGGCGCGAAACTGCTCGACCAAATTTTGTCCGAAGGCCGTCGACCAATCTCGGTTTGGGCGCAGCCGCCGGTGATGTGGCCGCCGACCGGTGTCGCAACCGGTGACGATCCGATGCAAACATTGGAAGCGAAAGCACGCGAGATTGAACAGAGCGATCCCGAGTTCGCCGCCGTCAATGTGATGGCCGGTTACTCGTTTGCCGACACGCCGATGACCGGTGTCAGCTTCGCCGCCGTCACATTCGGCGACCCGGACATCGCACGAGGAAAACTTCAGGAGTTGTGTGACTGGACCGTCACCAACCGTGAAGCTGGCAACGTGCTCGACACGCCGTTGGCCGACGTGATTGACGAGATACGCGACCGGGCAGCGAACGGGGAAGGCCCGATTGCCATCGTCGAACCTTCGGACAATATCGGTGGAGCCGCACCGGGCGACGGCACAAGCATTCTACGGGCGCTCATCGAACACAAGATTGACAACTCGGCCGTCATCATCAACGACCCGGCCGCTGTCGCCACGCTACAGAAACTCTCGCCGGGCGAAAGGGCAACAGTTTCCATCGGCGGGAAAGGCAGCCGTCTCTCAGAAGGGCCGCTGACTATTGAAGTGGAACTGCTTTCGACGAGTGACGGCCAATTCCGGCTGGAAGATCCGCACAGCCATTTGGCCTCAATGGCCGGCATGCAAATTGACATGGGCCCTTGCGCCACTGTGCGACACGATTTGGAGGCAGAAGGGAGCGGCGTGCAAATTCTGCTCACCAGCCGTAAAACGCCGCCGTTCGATCTCGGCCAACTTCGCAGTCAGGGCATCGAACCGGAAACGCTGTCGGTCGTCGGCGTCAAAGCCGCCGTCGCCCATCGACAGGCCTACGACAAGATCACCACAGCCAGCTACACCGTCGATACACCGGGGCCATGTTCCAGCGATTTGCGCACGTTCCCGTTCCAGTACGTTCGACGACCGTTGTTTCCGTTGGATGATTTGGGGTAACCGGTTGGACGCTTCTTTCGGCAATTATGGCAGTTCGACAACCTCGCCGCCCGCTTTTGTGAACAGCGCGGTGAGCATCTCGGCCGTAATACTTGCTGGAAAATACCGCGTATGTCCATCACAGAACACCGCCTGGAAGCCATCACCATGATGCCCCACCAGCCCCTTCAATGGGCTGTCGGCGGACCAGGTCAAGTCGCCCGGCTTCGTCCATGTGATCGCGAGTGAATCGTCGGCATCGACGACCATAAGCGTGTTCGCAGTCCCATCCCTCACATCTCGAAATCCAAGTTTCTGGGACCCATTAAAGATAGATTTTTCGCCGGAGACTCCGAGGTAGGTTGTCATTCCAGGTTTCAGGCTGCCGCTGGGGCAGGCGAAAACAGCGGGCATTTGGGCGATCAGTTTCTTGTTGTGGGTACTGTCCCACGGTTCGTCCAGCTTGAACTGATCATACAGTGAAGCTGCACCGAGAAACGGCAGCACGTGGACCCTCCAACTCAGCAGTGGTTTGCCCGCCTTGTCGACTGTTGCCGCTGCGGGAAATCCTTTGTACGTATCGTGATGGTTGTGCATGGCCAACGCGATCTGCTTCAAATTGTTCTTGCACTGTGTGCGGAGGGCGGCTTCGCGTGCCTGGGTGATCGGATTGCCCGGGCCTGTACTCGGCATTGGGTTGCCGGTGGTGGGGAAGTTCCCGCCCCCCGGAACAGCCGCGCCGGGAACACCACCCGGCATGCCGCCACCCATTCCGCCCATCAACCCGGCCATCATCATCGGGCCGGCTTGTTCCTTAATCGTGTCGATGTCCGAACCGGTCACGCTTGCGTTGACGGCAAACGTTGTGCCGTTGGCCGACACTTTGATTTTGCCGAGAACCAACTTTGCAACATTGAACACCCCCGCAGCGCCGGGGGGCAAACTGGACGATGCTTCGGCAAGTTTCTGGCGTCCCTCTTCGAGCAATCTGTCAATTTCTTTGCGAGCGGTCTCCGCATCCGCGGCCTTATTGAAGTCTCCCTGGATTTCCAATTCGACACCGTCGGTAAATGTTGTGCCGATGCATGAAGCAACGATTTTTCCGTCGAGTGTTTCGGTTAGTGATTTGATTTGATCGGGCAACATTGCCAGCGACTCGTTGTCCTGGCTCGTTAGTCCGCCGACATCTTTTGAAATCACGACGATCAGCAACTGATGCTTGTTGTTGATGAAGTCGATATCCTCGCGACGTTCTTCCTTGCTTCCGCGATCAATGGCTGCTTTCACATCGACTTCAGGCCCGATGACCAGCGTCTTGCTTTCGGGCAGAAACAGAGAAATGGACGTGCCGGCTGACCCCGGGGCAGGGTACAAATAGTATTCCTGCCCCGCGTGGGTCTTCGTCTGCGTTTGTTCGTCACCGGTGTTCAGTTTGTTCGAGTCGATGGGAATCTTTGTCCGCACGACAGCGACGCCGTGCATGGAATCAAAGTTGGGAGTCAGTCCCATAGCCGGCTGCTGTCCTGCGCCCTTGGCCGCGTCCCTCACTCCGGTTGCACCGAAAATCACACTTTCGATCTCATCGGGCTTAACGCCGACTTGCTTGGTGACCTGGTCGAGTTGCATCTGCGCCATCGGACTCGTCACCATCGATTGCACCAGCGGCGCGCTCCAGGCGTCGGCCACTTGCAGCGAGACGATCAACTCGGCGTCGGGCGGCAAATACGTCAGGTCGATTTTGTTATCGACGCCACCCCCGCCTCCCAGCAGTTTGACGCCGACAAAACCAACGCTGACCATCAAACTCAGCGCGGCAACCACACCAAAGCCAATCAACAGCGGTTTCTTCAAACCCCCACCGCCGGAGTTCTTGCGTTTCTTCTTCCCCTTCGACTTTCCCCGTTTGTTTCCCGCAGAAGCCGACGCACGGCGGCGCGGTGAAGCGGGCTGCTCGTCGAAATCGTCGTCGTAACTTTCGTCTTCGTAGGAATCAAAGTCGTCGAGCGCCCCGAAGTCATCGAATTCATCTTCCGGTTCCGGCGGTGCCTCCACCACGAACGGTTTCTTGCACTTCGGGCAGGGGACCTTTTTGCCGACGGCATTGTCGTTTTTCAGCTTGAGCTTCGCGCGGCATTTGGGACATTGGATCGAAATCGGCCCAGGCATATTCTTCCCCTGTCGTTTCATCGACGGAATCTGACAGCACGAAAGGCAGCATCAATCTGAATAGACCGGCGAGCAACACGCCGCCATCGATCCCGATGCTAGTCCAACCGCAATCGGCAAGCAAGGACATTTCGTCGGCATTGTTCGTTTCGGCATTGACTCGTTGTCTTGCAATTCAGTTGGATTCATTGGGACTGCTGTCGTCTGTCTGCTTGCCGTCAATTTTCGCCAGAGTTTCTAACGCCTTGCGGGCGGTTTGCCGCACAAAGGGTCGTTCGTCTTCGGCCAGTTCTCGCAGCCGTTCGATGGCCGGTTGCGACTTCTTGCCCATTGCGATGAGCAACTTGTAGGCACGCACGCGAATCTGCCGGTCTTCGTTGGTGAATTCAGCAAGCAGGAACGGGATGAGTGGTTTTGCCTCGCCGCGAATGGCCCACTGTGATTCCATCGCGTGCATTCGCACTTCCGCATTGCTGTCTTCCAGCGCCTTCGTGAGCGCCGGGACAGCCGATTGGGCCGGAGGGCGAATCTTGCCGAGACCTTGTGCGGCACGCCAACGAACCTCTGCGTCTTCATCGGCGAGCAGTCGCGTTAACAGTTTGGTTGCCGATGAACCAATCCGCGAAAGTGCGTCGGCTGCTTGATCGCGAACCGCCGCCGACTCGTCGAAGACCAACAGCTCGGCCAGCGTGGGGATGGCAACGTCGGCCATCGGCCCAATGACGCCAATGGTGGCGACGGCTGTTCGTCGCAAATTCTCGCTGTCATCTCCCGTGGCACGCAGCAGTGCCGGCACAGCTGCTGCCGCGTTGGGGCCGAGATACGCAATGGCTTCGGCGACAAATGTGCGGAGCTGGGCCTCTTCGTCCGTGGACCTCAGCGTTTGGATCAAGGTAGGCAGGACGTTGGCGTCGGCAATGCCAATTTGGGAGAGTGCATCGATGGCGGCATATCGATCATGCTTTCGGGTCGATTTGTTCGTCAGTCGTGCAATCAGTACGGGGGCAGCCGATTTGGCCACCGGGCCGAACAGTGCCAACGCTCTCGCTGCCCATTTCGACGTCGCATCTTCCCCGTCGCCGGTTTCGTCGAGTAGTCTGATCAGCATCGGGACGGCCTCTTGGGCGGGCGGACCGATGCGCCCCAGTGTCAACGCTGCCTGCCGACGAGAATGCCAGGGAGCATCGGAATCATCAACAATCTCCATCAACCCCGACACCGCCTTCGCCGACGCGGGATCTTTGGGATCAAGATCCTTGATCCGCTGCCGCCATTCGATGAGCGTCAGGCCGTCGTACCGTCGTACGATGTCGGTTGGCTGTTTCTTGGACGGAGGAGTTGTTTTCGTGACGACAGGATCAGGCGGCGGCGGGACAATGTTCGGTTCTATGGACGCCGGCGGTGCCGAGCTTGTTTGCGGTTGGTTCTCTTGTCCGCATCCAATGACCGCTGCAAAGACCACACACACCACGACGCAGAGCGCCGAAGACTTGCGTTCCCACGCGGAAGCATGGGAACGAGGAACGCGTCTTACGAGCGGGTCGGTCAATGGTCGTCTCACAACAGGGTGCGGAAATACTTCAAGTCAATCGCCGTCTGCGCGATGCAGCCGTCGGTGTCGAGTTGGCGAAAACTGTGCGAACTCTTGTATTCACTGTGCAGCGAATACGGACCCTTATAGTCGAGCGTTTTCAAGGCGTCGACAAATTGGGGCAACGGGCAGATACCGTCGGCCGGTGGCACCGTGCGCGTTCGCCACAACTGTTGCCCCTGCTTGTCGCGTTTGTCCTTCGCCCAGTCGAAATTCTTGACCGAACAAAGCGCGATCCACGGAGCAAGAAGGTCGAGCCCTTGTCGCCAACCGTCGCGGCCTCCCTCCAATGCCATGTGCAACGGATCGACATACGCACCCACTTCCTGTGGCGTGAAGTCTTCAATGAGCTGATACAACTGCGTGCCATGCGACGGAATGAAATTGCCCGAATGAACGTGAATGCAGGGCAGCACGTTGTAGCGACCGGCCAGCTTGACGACGGCTGCGATTCGCTGGCGAACCTGTTTCAACTCGCGCGACAGTTTGCC
Source organism: Planctomycetaceae bacterium (assembly GCA_018699955.1). Taxonomy (GTDB): domain Bacteria; phylum Planctomycetota; class Planctomycetia; order Planctomycetales; family Planctomycetaceae; genus JABISG01. The sequence goes on from JABISG010000115.1 coordinate 40,662, forward strand.
GAATGTCGTGTAGCGATAATAGCCCAGCTTGATCCGATCGACGCCAACCTCCGCGGCGGTGGCAAGTAACCGTTCGGCATCGGCGTCGGCATCGGTGATGCCCGTCGTCAGGAACAGGATTTTCGTGCCGACGGCTTTGGCAGCCTGCGCGGCTTCGGGCAACTTGGTGGCGACATCTTTCGGGTCGATGTGTCCGCCCCGGCGGACGGTCAGGTCGAGTCCGTCCAGCCCCATCTGTTTGAAGATGCGGCAGACCTCTGGAATCGATCGATCCTGGAAACTCTTGGTGAAAGCGCCAACCGGCGGCTGCGGTGCCGATTCACCGGACTCCCCTTCGGCCGCAAGCGTCGATGACGTCAATAGATGCGCTGCAGACGCTGCTGCTGCAGTCGTCACGGTGTCTCGCACAAACTGTCGGCGATTGACTTCATTCATATTTGAGCTCTCCCGGAATCTCACGGAACGACGATCATTGCATAAATTTGGCTTGAGTTCGACGTTTGCAGCGCCGATGCCTCCCTTGTGGATACCGAAACCGCGCGAATGCGGCCCACAGAGTCGCAGACAAGGTCGTTACTCACATGATAACCGCCCGACGATGGAATGTCGTTGCTTTGCTGATCGCAGCCGCCATCTGTTGCGGTTGCGACAGCGAAGATCCTGCGGTTGCCCGTGCGACGGCGATGATCAAACGGTATCCAGAAAAACCATCGGCTTACAATCGCCGCGGAGTTGCCTATGAAGAATTGGGCCGCTTTCAGGAGGCGATTGCCGACTACGATCGCGCAATTGAGATTCAGCCGGACGCGCCCAATTATTACTTCAACCGTGCCAACGCCTGGTCGAGTCTCAAGCAATTCAAGAAGGCGATTGCCGACTACAACCGCGCGATTCGCTTGGTGCAAGACGATCCCGATTACTTCAACAACCGTGGATTTGCGTACGCTGCACTCGGCGACTTCGATCAGGCGATTGAAAATTACAATGCGGCAATCTGGCTGAAACCGGGCGATCCCGACTATTACTTCAGCCGAGCAAAAGCGTACGAGAAGCAGGGCGACATGAAACGTGCCGAAGCCGACCGCGCGACCGAAAAGAAGATCATGAAGGCATTCGCAGACGACGCGGCCCCCGGCGATACATCGGAATGAGTCAGTCGACGATGCAAACGCCCGACGGGGACAAGAACCTGCGTCGATTTCAGAATCCGGTGAATTGAACCGGTGAATTGAACAGGGGAGGGCGAACGGCTAGTCCGAGTAACCGTGGCCGCCGACGTATTTCAGTTGCCGCGCCTGTGACAGATGCTTGGGCGTTATCATCTGCCTTTCAAGCGGAACCGGGCCGCCTTCAATTCGCTCAATTGTTTCGCGAAATCGCTTCCATCGAAGATCACCCAGCTTGACGGTTTTCCCAAGCTCATCCCCCGTTGTCTCTTGGTATGCCTTGAAGACCAACTTCGAGCAATAGATCGCATCGTCGTCAAAGCGATACCGCCTGTCGTAGGGCTTGCCGATGTCCCGCCGAATTTCTGCCAGCAGTGACGACACCTCGCCGTGATACTCCGGTTTCAGACGGTATACGGCGAATGCATAATTCCGTCCGCGCTGTAGGAATTCGTTCAATGGAGTTCGTTCGACTTTGGAATACGCTTCGTACACGACCCAGCGATTATCATCCCTGGCGACGATTCCGCAGTGTGAAAATGGTGAGCCGGTTGCGCCTTCGATTGCGTTTGCCAACGGCGAGTGGGGGAGCGATTGGAAGAGAACGTCCCCCGCCTGCGGAGCGTATTGGAGTCGCCCATAGTAGGGCCAAACAAAGAACACGACGGCAATCGGCAGAAACAACACAGCGGACATTGTCCATGCAATCAATGTGGGATTGCGTCTTCGGCGTTTTCTTGACTGTGTTGTTGCCATCTTCTTGTTCCAGCGCTTTCATACACGGCCGATTTCTATCATGCTGCAAATGAACAATTGTTTCAATACGGAATGTTGCGTATTAGTCGAACAGTGCGCGACCACTGGTCGCGGCTTTACAAATTGCCGATCCCTGTTCAACCTTTCGTCGTCCGTTTAGAGTAGTCCGAGATGTTTGTTGGAATCTTGGCACCATTCGACGCGGAAAATCGATGATTGTTAGTTGGAATTGGCTAAAAGAGTACGTCGCGCTCGATATGTCGGCCGAGGAGTTGACGCTACGGCTGACGATGTCCGGGTTGAACCTGGAAGGAACCGAAGAGCGGCCGGACGATCTGGCGATCGACCTGGAAGTGACCAGTAACCGCCCGGATTGTCTCGGGCATATTGGCGTTGCGCGGGAAATTGCCGCATTGTACGATTTGCCGTTGAAGCAGCCCGATCCACAACCGCCGACCACCGATGAAACGACGGCGTCGGCCACGTCGGTCGAGATTGAATGCGACGACCTCTGTCCACGGTATTTCGCCCGAGTCATTCGTGGTGTCAAAACCGGTCCCAGTCCCGCCTGGCTTCGCGATCGGCTGGAAACGCTGGGTATTGCATCGATCAATAATGTCGTTGATGTCACCAACTATGTGTTGATGGAATCGGGCCAACCGCTGCATGCGTTCGATTTCGACAAGTTGCACGGCAACCGAATCGTTGTCCGCCGCGCCAAGCCGGGCGAGAAAATTACCGCCATCGACCAGCGCGACTACGAGCTGGACGACCAGATGTGCGTGATTGCCGATGCCGATCGTCCCGTGGCCATTGGCGGCGTGATGGGCGGGCTGGATACGGAAATTGGCAACGGAACGGTCAACGTACTCATCGAAACGGCCGACTTCGCGCCGCTGTCGATTCGCAACACGGCCCGCAAACTGAACCTGCACAGTGATTCATCCTACCGGTTTGAACGGGGCGTCGATCCGGACGGACTCGACTGGGGGAGCCGCCGTTGTTGCCAATTGATACTTGAAATCGCTGGCGGAGAATTGCTGGATGAACCGGTGATTGCCGGAAAACCAACGGATGAAGAAACGCCGGCTGTCACGCTACGATTTGCTCAATTGAAACGGATTCTGGGTATCGACATTCCGGCCGCCGACGCGATCCGCATTCTGAAAGAACTCGGACTGACACAACAGGGTGAAGCGACTGCCGAGAGCGCCGCCTTTATTGCCCCGTCCTGGCGGCGCGATTTGACGCGCGAGATTGACCTGATTGAAGAGGTCGTTCGTATTTACGGCTACGACGAGATTCCGGCCGATGTACCAGTGCCGCTGATGCTGAGTACGAAGACCCGTCGCGACCGTGTCGCCGATGCCGTCCGCGACACGCTGACTGCCGCCGGTTTTTTTGAAGCAATCACGATGTCGTTCGTCAGCGATGATCTGTGCGATTTGTTCACACCGCGCGGCGACATTCCTCGGCTGAAGGTCGAGCATTCCTCACGAAAGCACGAGAACGTACTCCGCCAGAGTTTGATTCCGAGCCTGCTCGTTTCCCGCCGCGAGAACGAACGGCATGGAACACCCAACGCCGAACTATTCGAGATTGCCCACGTTTATTTAAAGGCTGAACCGGGGGCGGGAACAGCGCCGTTGGACGAAGGGGCGGGAACGGAAGTCGTTGGGTCTCAATCGGGCGAGCCACAGATGATGGGGCTGGTAAGCGGCCGGTCGTTTGCCGACGTAAAAGGAGTGGTGCGGGCCGTTGTGAAACGAATGAACGGCTCGGCGAACTTCGATGTTCGCCCGTCTGATGTCAGTCAATTTGCGCCCGGCCGCGGCGGCGAAATTCTGTTGAACGGCGAGGTATGTGGGTGGCTGGGCGAACTGGATCGCGAGGTCTCCGACAAACTCGATTTGCGCGACGCGGTGACCGTGGCCGAGTTTGACGTTGCCGCGCTTGAAGCGGCAGCCGAGTTGACACCGACCTACACGCTGCTGCCACAGTTCCCCGCGATGGATCGGGACCTGAACTTCATGCTGGATGAAACGGTCGCCTGGAGTCAACTGGCCGATGCCGTCCGCGAATCGGCCGGCCCGTTGCTTGATACGGTTTCGTTCGGCGGGCAGTATCGTGGCAAGCAGATTCCGGCTGGCAAGAAGTCGTACATCGTTCGCATCACCTACCGATCGCACGACCGCACGTTGACCACCGAAGAAGTGGATATGGCCGTGCAGGGCGTGGTGACGGCATGCGAATCGAAACTCGGGGCGACACAGCGCTAGGCTCGTCGTGACCACATTCATGCGGTTTTGAAAGCCTCATCTATGGGTGCCACTGGCGTGTCGCCAGTGTATACCGCCTTGCACTGGCGACACGCCAGTGGCACCCAATTCGGCAATCAAGACTGCTTCTCGCATCATCCGACTTGAGCGAGAAATGCGGGGATGAACCATTTCCCCTCAGTTCACAGGTCCGGTTATGACGAATATATCGGCGGAGCGGCGGTGACTGATACTGTGCGTCGGGCAAACCGATATTACCGGCATGATCGACATCGCCCTTGAAGAACTGGCCGACGTACCCCATTGGCAACCACTCCTTTCCGCCTACCGAGAACGGCAACTGGCAGAGCGCGCAGCCAACCCTGAACATGAGGGTTGGATTCCGCGGATCAGATCGTTGGCCGCTACCGATGGGGAACAACTATCTCAACTGCATGGGCGGTTGATTGCCGTTGGGCTGCTCAAGTTTGAACTGGGCGGCGTCACCAGCGGCATGTCGTATCAACTCAGTTCATTGGGCATTCGCGCGCTGTCGATGTCGGAACCCGTTCCGGCAGATGTCGCAACTGAGCCGCAATCGGAATCCGACGAAGAGTCGGCGGCCGCCGCGTGACTCCATGATAAAAGCCTGAAGCGCAAGCGAGGGAGATTCCTTCGCTTGCGCTTCAGGCTTTTATCATGCAAAGGGTGAATTCGCGCCGGTGGTTGCCGCCACCGACGCGATTCGATTCCGTCCGTGAATCAATTGCGGCTCGTTGCGGGATCCCAGCCGGCGACGACGGCGTCGGGAGCCAGCACGTAGATCTCGACCCGGCGATTCATGGCACGTGTCTTGTCGCCCGTGTTGGGAGTCGTCGGCTGAAACATGCTGTAGCCGGCGGCACCCATGCGGGCTTCGTTGATGCCCGATTTCGACAACGCGAGCAACACCGAGTTGGCACGGTTCGTCGAAAGATGCCAGTTGGTCGGATGCTTGCTGGCCGTTGAACGCTTGACGATTTTCTTGTCGTCGGTGTGGCCAACGACGAGAATGTTCAACCGCTTGGCGTCTTCGGCGTTCATAATACTTGCGAATTTATTGAGCAACGGGGACGCATTGCGGTTGATCTGCGCGCTACCCGAAGAGAACAAAATGTCGGAGTGAAACTTGCTGACACCAGTATGGGGGTCGAATTCGAACTCCGGATACTCTTGGGCCAGTTCCTCAAATCGACGGGTCGCCGAATCGGAAAGCGGGCTTTTCTGGTTGCGTGCATTGTTCAGCAGGCTGATGTAGCGTTCCTGCGCGGACGAGAGGCCCGACTTGAGGTTACCGACTCGCTGGTTGGCCGTTTCAAGACTGGACCGTAAGCCTTGGTTTTCGGCAGCCAGCTTTTGAGCCGTGTGCTGCGACTGTTGCTGTTGGGCAGCCAACGCCTGATTCTGCTGATGCAGATCGAACGCCTGCAACTGGGATGCCTGATAGTGCTGGTAGGGCACCATGTTGCACGCCGTTTGTCCGCAGACAAACAACCCGACGAAACAGAACAGCGATGTGCGCATCGAGGCGGACATGGAGGATCTCCTTTGCGTCGCTCGAAACAGACAGGGTGTCGGCTCGCAAGAGGTCCAGCGGCAGGAGCAGCCGAATCCGAATTGCGGACAGACATTATCCAACGAGTGACAATGCAGCGATCGATTGTGATTTTTGGTGTGTGTTGAGAGAGGGGAGACTTTGAACCGCCTGCTTCCGTTGTGTGAGTACACGGAGAACAGGACGCGGATCTAAGTTGGCGGGATTTATAGCGGCTTCGCGAGATTGTGCCTAGAGGAATGTCACAACTTTTTCACTTTCGCGTCAAGCGGCAGCTGTGTGCCGTAACGGTCATTGGCTTCAGCGGTTGCGCAGAGAAGGTAACTCGCCGTTCTACTGAATGACGTTGGCTGCGCAAAAAAACGTTGAAAAATTCTTCTCGTGCCCGCTAGTCGATCGGCCGCATGAATGCGGTCACTACGAGCCTGCCGAACGCACATCGACGCCCTTTGCCTCGCGTTCGCTGGTAAACGTCTTGCCTTTTCGGTTGCTGTCGGTGAGAATTGGATTTGTGGATTGATGCTTCTTCACATCTTTCAAATCAATCCGCAATCTCACTTCGCTAGTTCATCTCTGATCGCAACCTGCTGCAAATGATGGCCGCCGGTTGTGGGTGCGGAATTCGGGTCCACTCTCATGAGTGATCGCCGCCGTTGCATCTTGAATGGTCAAACCGACACGCGACTGCCGTGCCGTGGGCCACCTCCCCGTTCTGCTTTCCCACCCCAGTGTGTTGTTGCGCGCAGAATCGTTGTCGGTCCGTTCCTGGTGAACGGCCATGTTCCGATTTCACACAAAGTGATGGAGGCACGAGATGCAACGAAGCAGCAAGTTTCCGTCGATTTTCAAGTCTCTCTACACGCACAATCCATTTTACCTGTTGAGCACTTGTTTTGTTTTATATGCGATCAAGAGAGCATTTCGGCCCGAGTTGATGGGCTACATCGATCCCTGGGCGTTGATGGCGTCGCTGACGGGATTCACCATGCTGGCCGCCGTCACCGCATGGGTCGTCGTGCGATTCGGCAAAGTGTGGGAAGACGCCCGCTCGATTGTGCTGGTTCTGGTGCTGATGTTCCTGGCGATGTCTGTCAGTTTCGATGAATTATTGAACCTTTATTCCACCGAGGCGATCGGTCTGCTCACATTTGGATTCTGTTTTTCCGTGATTGTGACCGAAGCGCTGTTGAGAAGTCTAAAGATTCGTTTTCCCATACTATTTCGCATGCCGTTCTACATGATGCTGGCCTTGTTCTTTTTCTATCCGATGTTCGTTTCGCACGAAGTCACCGGTCTGGGGCTGACGGCAACTCGCTGGCGAATCGCACTTTTCCCCACAATTGCTGCAGCCATCTCGCTGTTTTTGATTTTTGCCGTTCGACGGGGAACAGCCTACGTTTCTCCGAATGGAACGCCTTGGCGATGGCCCTGGTTTCCGTGGACGTTATTCGTGTTTTTGGCGTTTGCCGTCTGCGGCCGCTCGTACAGTTTGAGCATCTCTTTTGACACTTCCGTCGGACACGTGATCGAGATGAACAGCCTGTTCGGCGGATATTTCTTGATCCCGTTCTTCCTCGCGATCCTGGTTCTATTGCTCGAAATTGGAATCATCGAAGACAAACGTGGTCTGCGCACGGGGGTGATGGCTGCCGCCGGTTTGTTGTTGCTGCTGGCATTGCCGTTGCGCGGTTTTGACCCGACATTTGCTGAGTTTCAAACGACCTTTGTTAGGGCGCTGGCATCGCCGTTGTTTCTGTCCCTGATGGGTCTGTTGGCGTTTTATCTCTATGCCTGGTTGCGCGGCATTCGCGTGGCCGAAGCCGGCGTGGTGGCGACATTACTGTTGGCAATCGTTGTCGGACCGAAGACGCTGGGCATTTCGACACTGACGGCGCCCGTCTTTTGGCCGTTGGCCGCGCTGGCGGCTATGCAATTGGTGTTGGCAATTGGTCGGCGGCGTTCGGTTCACGCTTTCGTCAGCGCGTTGTGCGCCACGGCTGTTTTCACCGCCCTGATGTGGCAGCCCGAACTGTTGATGTATCGCCGCGTTGTGCCATACCACCTGTTGCTGCTGGCGACAATCGGTATCGGCGTGATCTTTAGCGATCGGTTTTCCGGAACGCTGTCGTCATTAGGAGCGGTTGCGTTACCACCCACGTGTGTGGTGACGGCATTGTCGATGCAGACGGTCGGCGTTGCCGAGTCGGCGATGCTCGTCTATCTCATCGGCATGACCGGGCTGGCACTCGTGCATTGGTACTTCACGAGCGACCGCTGGTATCTGGCTGCCGGTTTGCTCAACGTGGCCGGTGGCAGCGGCGGGATTTCGTGGATGGCATTTCGGCAGTTTCGGGATCAGGTAGGGGCCGAAGTCATCCAACCGCTGTTGTACGGAACGGCCTGTTTCCTGTTGGCCGCCCTCATCAGCGCCCACAAAGCGGGAGCCTTCAACGGGTTTCTGTTTGGGACGAAGAGCCGAAATCTGAACGACCCGGATTAAGACGAGTCAGCGCGCATTCGAGAAACCCGGTTTTTTCAAAAAACCGGGTTTCTGTGCGTGTTGCCGGGACAACTCGTCTACCAGTCGCTCGATCGATTCGGCGGTGAGTGCCGGTTCCAGCGGTGCAACCGATGAGGCTTCAATTCGTGTGCGAGTTCGGCAGGCGACATCCATTTCATTTTGCGGATGTCGGGAACGTCCGGCATCGGAAGGTTGCTGAATAGCGGCACCTGCTGACAACCAGCAACTAGCAGGCAGAATGCTGCAACCAGCCCGAAACGTGCAAACTGGCGAACGATCGTCATCGCTCCACCTCTCTGGAAAAGATGTGTGAATTGTCCAGGACCAGATCGACAGACTGTGCAAAGTCCGCCCGACAACGGCTGCACGCCTTGAGTGCAAGAACCGTCACAGCGGACCGTTTCAGAATGTCAATTTGGATTGAGAGAAATGAGGGCCGCGAAGGGTAGCAGAAGAGGCATTTCGCACCAAGACCGGTCTGCAACACGCGAAACGGAGAGTGAAACCAGCCCGCAGCGCGAGCAAGGGCCGGAACCGCGATTGTAAGCGGAAACCCTTGCTTACGCTGCGGGCTGGTAGCGCTGTGAGGTTGGTAGTGCCGCGGGGGTCTTGGCGATTTATTCGTCGTCAATCGTTCGCATGTGGCCGTCCCAGCCGCGTGCACACATCGCCCCGTGAACGCGTTCGGCCCGTTCCATCGCCCGAATCAACAACATGCCAATCAACTGTGCGGCCGACTTCCAGCGACGCCACAGGTTGACTTGGCCGAAACTTCGCGCACGGCGGGCGACCCGCATTTTGTCCATTTCGTCCCACAACACAAAAATGTAGCGGTACATGAACGACAGCATCGCGACGATGATTTCGGGCACCCATAATCTGCGCAGCGTGACGAGCAATTGATCGAACGGCATGACATTCACCAGCCACAGCATGGCGACGAACGACAACGTCGTCCGAAACAGAATAGCCGCCATGATTTCCCACCCGGCCGCGAAGCCCTGCGAGATGGGTACCGACAGCGACAACATGCAAACCATGGGCAAGAAGATCGCAAGGCGTCGCGCCAGATACGGCAACGGCACGTGCGCGATGCTATGCCCGATGAACACCAGCGACATCAACACGCCATGTGCCGGCCAGTATCTCACGGGAATCGAAACGCCTGCCAGCACCATGCCGAACGTCAGCAGCAGCTTCAGCCGTGGCGGCAAGCGATGGCAGAGCGACCGGTTGCGGCCGTAGCGATCGAGATAACTACTCATGCGGCACATCGGCGGCTGCGGCGCGCTGCCGCAGTCTCAAAGAGCGATCGAGTAGGAACACAATCATCAACACGGCCAACGCGCCGATGATTCCCGACAACGACACCGAGAGTTTTTGCCAGCCGGGCAGCACCTGATCGTAGTCGGCGAAGAGCAGCACGCGACTTTGTTCCAACTTGCTGAACTGCATTCGCTCGCTGATCTCGACCAACCCGTCGGGGAAACTCGACGCAAACGGAGCGACAAATGCCGCAACCGCCAGTGCGCACATCACCCCGAAGGCCACCGCGCGACCGGCACGCGGAACGACTCCGCCGGCACCATCCGCATCGGCCGAATAGAGCAGATCGGGACGTTGCGCCAACACAAATCCGATCACCGAACCGGTGATAAACGCCTCGCCCACTCCTATGGCCGAATGAATACTCACCATCAATGCAAACAGTCGCCGCACGTCAAACAGTTCGCCGCCCGCATGCGAGAGACCGAATTGCAGGGAGAACAAGGCGGAGGCCGCAATCACACTCAGCCAGGCCGCGATGATCCCGCCGGCTAGTGTTCCGCGCGCTCCGTTCCCTAATCGTTGCCGTACGAACGCAAAGACCGCATACCCGCCCAACGAACCGACGACTGCCATGTTCAACACGTTGACACCCAACGCCAACAGTCCGCCATCGGCAAATAGCAAACACTGCACAATCAACACCAGTGTCACCGCAATACAGCCGGCCCACGGTCCCAGAACGACCGCTGCCAACACGCCCCCCATCAAGTGCCCCGACACCGAAGGGATGCCCAACAGCGCGATGGGGAAATTGATCATCTGCCCGGCAAAAATGAGCGCAGCCATCATGCCGGTCATCGGCACGGTTCGTTCGGCCAGTGAATCTTTCAATCGGCGCAGACTGTAACCGAAGGCGCCCAGCGATATGACACCGGCGGCAATGCAGACTTCGGTACTGAGTAGCCCATCGGGCACGTGCATCAGAAACTCTCGTTGGGAAGAAAATAAAACTTGAAAACCGACCAGCGTGCCTGTAGCAGAGTCTTCGATGCCACAATGTTTGCTCATTCTGGGGGCTTCGCTCCGCTTCGACCCCAGCCATCCGTCAAAGCAAATTGAAGAACCGAACAGCGCTGCAAACATCCACTCTAGTGCCGTTTGGCGGCGTTTGCAATTTCGCCCGATTTGCTCAACGTTTCCTCATAATGCGCACACGTGTTCGTGAGAAAACGGGACCATCGGCAGGCGTGCGGCTGGGAATCGGCTCGGCTCACGTGTTATAGTCGGTGCAGAGGGCCACCCCGAAAACCGGGTGCCTGGCGGGCCTGAAGTTGCCCGATTCACTCAAATGCCATCCGTAAGAGGACCGACTCAGATGAAACGTTGTGCGATCGCCCTGTGCTTGTTGGGGCTGCTGACAGGCGTCTCGAATGCTCAGGATGAAAAGACCAAGAAGGAAGCCCCCGCTGCGAAAAAAGAGGAGAACTCAAAGTCTCCGTTCAAGACAACGAAGGACAAGGCGAGCTACGGGTTGGGGCTGAATATCGGCCGCAACATCACCCGCAGCTTCGAGCAGGACGGACTCAAAGTCGATTTCGATCTGCTGGCCCAAGGCCTCATCGACGCTTTTAAGAAAGTCGATCCCAAACTGAAAGACGAAGAGATCCGCGAAGCGATGGCCGCGTTCCAGGAAGAGATGCGTGCCAAGAAAGCAGCCGACGCCAAAGCGGCAGTGGGTATCAACAAAAAGGAAGCCGCCGCATTTCTGGCCAAGAACGGCAAAGCCAAGGGCGTCGTCACCACCAAAAGCGGACTGCAGTACATCGTGCTGAAGGCAGGAAAAGGCAAGTCGCCCAAGACGACCGACACCGTCAAGACACATTACCGTGGCACGTTGCTCAGCGGGAAAGAATTCGATAGTTCCTACAAACGCAACCAGCCCGCCACATTCCCGGTTTCCGGCGTCATCAAGGGTTGGACCGAAGCGCTGCAACTGATGAAGGTCGGCTCGAAGTTCAAGCTGTTTGTGCCGTCGGACTTGGCCTATGGCGACAATCCACGAGCCGGTTCCCCCATCGGTCCCGGTGCCATGTTGGTGTTCGAGGTCGAACTGCTTGAAATTGTTAAGTAATCAGGATTGTGGTGGTTCGCTTCAAAATGCATTCGCGTCGAGGAATCACTCGAACCGCATGAACGCGGTCACTACGAACCTCTCATTGTAAAAACGGCCCGGCTCTCTTCACTGTGAAGAGAGCCGGGCTTTTTGTTTTTTCAGCCTCTCACCAAAACGTCATTCCCGCGCAGGCGGGAATCCAGCGAATCAGCAAGCAGCACCGCACAACCATCGAGCGACCTACCTCACCCCAACACGCGCCGCACGGTGGTCCGCGAACCGACTGGGTTCCCGCCTGCGCGGGAATGACGTGATCTGCTGGGTCTGACGTGGGATGTGTTGGGAAAGACGCAAGGTGTGCTCCCGTTCCGCGTGTCTCCTGCTAATCGGCGTTGACACAAAATCCGGCTGCCGCTACAACCCCGCCTCTCTCACCTCTGCGTACAACATTCTCGCCACCCATCCAATCTGAATCGCTGAACTCGAGCGAATCACTCGGGAGTCTCACTATGCGCAAGATCTCGTTGTTTCTTACCCTAATGCTGATGGCCGGTTGTGGCTCTGATGCCGAACAGGCCGGCGAAGCGGATTCCAAACAGGGGACCGCCGAGTCTTCGTCGTCTAAAGACGCCTCGAAGAATGGCGGCAAGAAGGCGGCAGCCTCGAAGACCGAAGCAACGACTGCGGCGCTTGTCGAACGAGGTAAGGCACTCATCGAACAGCGGCAGGCCGGCAAAGCCATCGAGGCACTCAGCCAGGCAATCGGTCTCGATGCGGAGAATTCCGAAGCATTTTATCAGCGAGCACGCGCCAACGCTCTGGCTCGCCTGGATGCCAACGCGCTGGCCGACTACAGCGCAGCCATCCGGCTCGACCCAAAACGCGCCCGCCTTTACTACTCGCGGGGATACTTCTTCCTTTCCCGCCGACTTGCCGACAAGGCGATCGCCGATCTCGAAAAGTCGATCGAACTCGATCCCAAAGAGATTGAACCGATTCAGTTCCTGGGCTTGGCACACGTTGCCAAGAAGGAATATCAGCAGGCCATCGCCGCATTCGACCGAGCCCTGAAAATCAAGCCCGACAGCAGCGATGTCTACAACAACCGGGGCTTCACCTACTTGCAGGCCAAGAAGTTTGACAACGCACTGAAAGACTTCAAGAAGGCAATCCAGATCAATCCCGACTCGGTCAATTCCTACAACAACATGGGACTGACCTACTTCGCAATGGAAGACTATCGCAGTTCAGCCAGCAGTTTCACCAAGGCCATCGAGAAATCTCCCAACACTCCCAGCTTCTACCTGCAGCGACGCGAAGCCTACTTGAAACTGGGCATGCAGAATCAAGCCGACGCAGACGAGGACAAGCTCAACTGGTTGAAGCAGTTGGCCGTCCTGAATATTGCTCTCGCCCGCCAGCCGCGAAACTCCGCAAAGTATGTCGAACGCGCCCATCACTTGCTCGATGGCGGCGAGGATTCGGCCGCGCTGGAAGACTTCAATCGCGCCGTCAAAGCCAATCCGCAGTACGCCCAGGCATTGTCCGCCCGAGCCGCGTACTGGTTCAGCAAAGGGAAGTTGGACCGCGTGATCGACGATTGCGAAAACGCCATCTCCATTCAGCCACACCAGGAAGCCTATTCCATTCGTGGCGACGTGTGGATGAAGAAGGGCGACTTCGACAAGGCGATTGCTGATTTCGCCAAGGCCAAACGCATCGATGCAACAGTTGCCCAGGCGTACCTTATGCGGGCCAAAGCACTCAAAAACCAAGGCAACGATGAGCAGGCACGCAAGAGCTTCGAACGCGCCGTCGCCCTCGATCCCAGCATCGAAAAGTCATTGCAGTAGGCGACTTTGTTAGCGGTCAAGAGACAAGAGCGAAGAGTCGAGAGCCGGAACAATCTTCTGGTTCTCGACTCTCGTTTTTTTGGCCTCTCCGCATCAAGACTGCCCCAGCTCGCGGCGCAGCGCTTCCAAGTCGCTTTCGATTTCCGCGGCGCGTGATTCGCTTGGCGCAGTTGCCGATGCATCCGCACTTGGTGCCGCTTCCGGTTCCCCGGACTCGCCTGTTGTCAGCTGTTGCTGTCGGCGGCGGGCATCGGCCAATCGGGCTTCGAGCGCATGCAGCGTCGTCGTCAGGTGTTCCTGCGTTGCCAGCGCCGCTTTGCGTTGCAAATCCAAACCGGCAATCAGGTCATCGACCTCACGCCTGCGGGCCAAAGCCAACCGTGCTTGGTCATCTGCACCGGCCTGCAGTTTCTCCTTCGCCTCGGAAGTCCAGAACTCTGCTTTTGAGGCATGTTCGTCGATCTCCTTGCGAATCCGCTCGGCATTCGCAGCGGCCGTATTCACACTCCGCGTCGCGCCGGCCAAGCCCTCATCCATCTCGCGGATGATCTGCCCAATCGCCGTAGCCGGATCGGCTTCGTTGGCCAATATGTCACTGAGGCTGCAGGTCACAATATCTGTTAACCGGCTGAAATAACTCATTGCGTCTCTCCGGCATCGGGTTCAATCTAACCAACGGGCAAATGCCCGCCGGGGATCATTCGATTCAGGAAAATTGTCGTTGTTGTTTTGCAAAGTCACAATCGGTTGTCCCGAACATTCGAGACATTATCAATCTCGTCCAGCATTCGGGGCATGCAGCCCGCGTCGTTTTAGCTTCAATTGCAGTTTTTCCCGAGCCAGCCGTAATCGACTTTTGGCCGTCGCGGTGGTCGTTTCCGTGACGTCGGCCACTTCCGGCAGCGAAAGTCCGGAAAAATGATGCAAGGTAAATGTGAGCCGCTGTTCTGCCGGAATCTCTTCCAGTAATTCATTCACCATTGCCGCCAACTCGTGTTGGCTGGCCTTTTCTTCGGGCGATAAAAACTCGCCGGCAATACGTGCCAGCATGTCCTGCTCCTCTTTGCCAGCCCCCTTGACCGCCCGGACCAACGCATCGTGCGATTGCCGCCGGATGTTGTCGATCATCAGATTACGGCCGATTCGGTACATCCAGCCGCGAAACCGACCCACCGGCAGGTAATCCCACGACTGATTGAAGACCCGCAGCAGTGTCTCCTGCGACAGATCTTCGGCCAACTGAGCGTCGCGCGTGTTGCGATAAAAGAATCCGTGCAACGCACCCTGGTATTTGTTCACCAACTCTTCGAACGCGCACGCCTCACCGCTTTGGATACGGATCATCAGTTGATCGTCTTCCGTCATCAAGCGGCTCCCATTGACCCTTCGCACTTTGTTGTCAATCATGAAGGGGGTTGTTAATCATAATGTCTGTCGGCCCGAAACGAAACGAGCAATCTCACGGACATGATCGAACCCCGGCCATCCAAAAATACACCGCAAGAACCGGAACCAGAACCCTGACCACCAAGACCACAATCCAAATGAATTTCGGCGCGGATGCCGGCTTCGAGTGCGAAATCGATGCGAGTCGCATCGTCGCCGCTCCCACACCGCCGGCACCGTTGGCGGATGTCGTCGGTGAAGTGCGCACGGTGCTGGCAGGCCCGCTCGATTTTCCGCCGCTCGAACAGGCAGTCATTCCCGGCGACCGGGTACTGCTGGTTCTCGATCGCGACACGCCGATGGCCGCGGAAATTATTGGCGAAATCTGGACGGCCCTTTCCCGTCGCGACGTCAACCCGGCAGACGTCACGGTGATTCAGCCGGCCGCCCTGTGCTCCGTCCCGCAATCCGACCCGCGGACACTTCTGCCCGAAGACGTCCGCGATCTCGTCGAATGGAAGATTCACGACCCCACCGATTCGAACGCCTGCGGATATCTGGCCGCCACCACCAACGGCGAGCGAGTCTACCTCGCTCGTGATGTGACCGAAGCCGACGTTGTTCTTTCGATTGGCGCAGTGGCCTTCGATTCTCTCCTGGGCTTTCGCGGTACGAACAGCGCATTTTATCCGGGGCTTTCCAACACCGAAGCACTCGAACTGGCTCACGGGCAGGGACACCGGGAGCTTGGCCCCAACGACGATCGCCCACTGCGACAGATGATCGACGATGTCGGCTGGATGCTCGGCACGCAATTCTCTATCCAGGTGGTTCCCTCGGTCGGCAAGGGCGCAGCGAAGATTCTCGCCGGCGCGATCGATTCTGTTTTCGCCCGCGCAAAACAGTTGCTCACGGAGCTCTGGCTCGTCGAACTCGACTCCCGGCCGGAGATTGTCATCGCTGCCATCGATTGTGACGCCGCCGGACACGATTGGCGACAAGTTGGTGCGGCGCTCGAATCGGCCCGCAACCTTGTCGCCAATGGTGGCAAGATTGTGATCCTCTCGGAACTATCGACCGAATTGGGGCCGGGCATGCAATTGCTTGGCGAAAGTGAAACGCCGCGAGATGCCATTCAGCCGCTGCGCACGTTTCTGCCGCCCGATCTGACGCCCGCCACACAGCTCGCCGCCGCAGCCGACTGGGCCGACGTCTATCTGCTGAGCAAACTCGACGGCGATGTTGTGGAAGACTTGTTCATGACGCCGCTGGCAAACGGCGAGGAAGCCTCGCGCTTACTCCAAGGCGACGAAACCTGCCTGTTTCTGCCGTCGGCCCAACACACCTTCGGCCGCGTGCGGCAGGCATGACCATCGCGGTACAAGTCGTTCGTCGGCTATCGGTCAGACCAAGAGGGGGCCTGTGGCAGAATCTTCGATGCCACAGCGATCGCTCGTTCTGGGGGCTATGCTCCGAAAACGTCGCTTCGCCCTCAGGCACCCATACACGATAAACATGTTGAAAGACTAAACAGCCCTGTTCACGAGTTCCGACCGGTTGCTTTTCTGCTCGAATCGAGCCAAAATGGCCCAATTCCAGTCTTTTCAATCATCGAAAACAGACGTCCAATAAAATACATCGATCCAAATTCACACGAGGAAAGCTGTTACATCATGGCCAGTATCAATCAACTTGCAACGTCCGCTCTCTCTGAAGGCGAGGGCATTCTGCGGCTCGCTCCCAACTGGGTTCCCCGCTCGTTTTTGCAACCGGGCCGACGGCTGAAACTTCACCCGGCCGACTACTACGCACTCGGCATGCACCGTGGCGGAATCGATGAACGCTGGTTCGGATCGACCACCGAAGCCGCCAACGAAAACCGCAATGAAGACGAAGGGCTTTCGTATTGCGTGCTGGACGGCGAACGTTTTTTACTCCGCGATGCCGTCGCCGAGTTGGGCGGCGAAATCATCGGCAACGACATCTGGGACAAATACCAGAAGTGGCCCGTCTATTCCAAATTCTTCGACAACATGGGTCCCATCCCCCACCACATGCACCAGAATGCCGAACAGGCGGCGAAAGTTGGGCAGGAAGGCAAGCCGGAAAGTTATTACTTCCCGCCGCAAATGAACGCCATCGGCAACAACTTCCCCTACACCTTTATGGGCCTCGAACCGGGTACCAGCAAACAGGATGTCGTCGATTGTCTCGACCGCTGGAACGATGGCGACAACGGCATCCTCGATCTCTCGAAAGCCTACCGCCTCAAACCGGGTACCGGCTGGCTCATTCCGCCCTGCGTACTGCACGCGCCCGGTTCGCTTGTTACCTACGAACCACAGTGGGGCAGCGACGTCTTCGGAATGTACCAGTCGCTGGTCGAAGGCCGCATGGTGCCGCGATCACTTCTGACCAAGGACTTCCCGGAAGAATTCCACAACGACAACACCTACATGGTCGATGCCCTCGACTGGGACAAGAACGTCGATCCGAATTACAAAGATTCCAACTACCTCGAACCGATCGTCTCCGAAGAGGGTGACAACTGGTGCGATCGTTGGGTCGTTTACGGCAAAGTCAACGGCGAACAACTCTTCACCGCCAAGGAACTCACCCTGCAGCCCGGCGCAAAGTGCACCATCAAAGATGGCGGAGCCTACGGCTGGATCACCACGCAAGGCAGCGGCAAAGTCGAAAACCTCACGCTGCAGTCCCCCGTCATGATTCGTTTCGGAGAAATGACCGAGGACGAAGTCTTCGTCACCTGCAAGAAAGCGAACGAAGGCGTGACCTTCGAAAACACCGGTACCGAACCATTGGTCGGCCTGCGATACTTCGGCCCCGGCGCACAACCCAACGCCCCAGCCGTCGGCGATCACAGAAAGTAACGAACACCAAACCCAAGCCGACGACTTATCGTCGGCTTGGGTTTCTACTTCAACATCAACCGATTCATCGGAGTCCGACAAACATGACACACGCATCCCCCAAATTACACAACGCCATGTGGCCCGGATTGGTCGGTAAGGAAGAGGGATCGGACCAACCGCCGATTAGTCTCGACCGCATGCTCGAACTGACCGCTGCCGCTGAAGTGAACGGTGTTAAGTACGACGGCATTGACTATTTTCTCTTCCACCCGCACACCGACCCCGATGCCTCGGACGATGAACTCAAGGCGATCGCTGACAAGATTGCAGCGCACGATCTTGTTGTCGGTTCACTCGTCGCGCCGGTTTGGCCGGGTACGGTTGGCGATTCGGCAATGGGCGACGAAGAAGCCCGCAAGAAATTCGTACTCGCCGTCGAGAAGGCATGCCGAATTGCCAAGGTGTTCAACGAACACGGCATTCGCAAGTACGGCGTGATTCGCATCGACTCTGCCGGCAGTCCCGCCGATTGGGCCGCCGATCCCGAAGGCAATACCAAGATCATCGCCGAGACGTTCCGCGAGGCGGCCAAAGTTGCCGAGGGTTACGGCGAACGACTGGCCGCTGAAGGCGAAATCTGTTGGGCCGGCATGCACTCGTGGAAAGATATGCTCGACCTGCTCGAAGCGGTCGATATGCCCAAGACCGTCGGCTTCCAGGCCGACATGGCACACACGTATCTTTACCTGCTCGGCTACAACGCGCCCGAACATGCCTTGCTGAAAGAGGGTTACAGCGACGAAGAATTCAAGGCTGCCTACAAAACCATGACCGACGCGCTGCGTCCCTGGACGATCGATTTCCACATCGCCCAGAACGACGGCTCGGTTCACGGCACCGGCAGCCACGATAAGACCGGAAAACACTGCCCCGCCGACGATCCCAACGGCAAACTCGACATCGTCGAATGCGCCAGCTACTGGCTCGAAGGTGCCACCGAACGCGGCATCCAACACATCTGTTGGGACGGCTGCATGTTCCCCAACGAAATGCTGGAAACGCCGGCGACGTGGAACACGATTCTCGACGTGATGATCAAGGTGCGCAACGCGCACGGCTGGGATTGATGAGAGGAAAAGCGAATCACATCGTTCCGCTTTCCCCACGCCGCTTTCCGCTTTTTCATCCCAACCACAAAGGACTCCGCAAATGACCAAACCATTCAACATCGGCATGATCGGCTACGGCTTCATGGGCCGTGCTCATACCAACGCTTACAAACGGGTGGGCGACTTCTTTCCCGAATTGGAATACCGACCGGTTCTCAAGGCCGCCTGTGCCCGCAGTGCCGAGTCGGTGCAAGCCTTTGCCGACCAGTGGGGTTACGAATCGATCGAGACCGACTGGCGGAAACTCCTGGAGCGAGACGACATTGATGCCGTCGATATCTGCGTGCCGAATAATCTGCACAAGGAAATATCGCTTGCGGCCATCGATGCTGGGAAAATCATTCTTTGCGAGAAACCGCTCGCAATGGATACTGCCGAGGGCGAAGAGATGTGCGCGGCCGTCGAGAAGTCGGGCCTTGCCAATATGGTTTGGTACAACTACCGCCGCGTCCCCGCCGTCTCACTCGCCAAGAAACTGATCGACGAAGGCAAGCTGGGACGAATTTTCCACTACCGCGCCAACTTCCTGCAGGATTGGACGATCTCGGAAGATCTGCCGCAGGGTGGTGCCGGTTTATGGCGACTGGATGCGGCTGCAGCTGGCAGTGGTGTCACCGGCGATCTGCTTGCCCACTGTATCGACACGGCCATCTGGCTCAACGGTGGCATCACAGATGTCAGCGCCATGACCGAAACGTTTATCAAAGAACGCGTGCATTCCGACACCGGAGAAAAGCAGTCTGTCAGCATCGACGATGCCTGCTCCTTCCTCTGCCATTTCGATAATGGATCGCTGGGGCTGTTTGAATCGACACGTTACGCTCGTGGCCACAAAGCGCTGTACACGCTCGAAATCAACGGCGAACACGCTTCCATCGCCTGGGACCTGCACGATTTGCACCGGCTTAGCTACTTCGATCATCGTGACGAAGGAGCGCTCCGCGGCTGGCGATCGATCCACGTCTCCGACGGCGACCATCCCTACATGGACCATTGGTGGGTACCCGGTTTGCAGATTGGCTACGAGCACAGCTTCGTCCATCAGGTGGCCGATTTTCTCGCGGGTTACGAGAAAGGCGAAGCCGTTTCTCCCACCTTCCGCGACGCACTTGAAACGCAAAAAGTCTGCGACGCCGTCCTCGACAGCGCACGCGAACGAAAATGGACCGACGTCGGCTAGAGTTTGTTGCGACTGAACGTATATAATCATCCGGACAACGCCGCCCGCATGTTCTTGTCCGTCAGGCAGAAACATGATGGCGGCGTCCCTTATGAAACCGCTCAACTTTCTTGTTGGTGATCGCAGGAGGACAGACGAATGGAACGGCATCCTATTTCCAGGGAAGGCTACGAGAAGCTGCGCGAAGAAATTCGCCGGATGCAAGAAGACGAGATGCCCATCATCACCGAGAAGATTGCGCTGGCCCGCGCCGAGGGAGACCTCAGCGAAAACGCCGAGTATCACGGCCAACGCGAAGCGCAGGGCTTAATGCAAGCCAAGATCAACCAATTGAAGGGCAAACTCGCCAGTTGCGAAATCGTTGAGAAGTCAACAACATCCGACGTGGTCGCCTTCGGTTCGCTGGTGACCGTCCGCGATCTCAGCGACGACATGGAAGAGCAATACGAGTTGGTCGGACCGGGCGAAGAGAATTACGATGGCGAAATTATGAAGATTCTGACATCCAGCCCGATTGGCCAGGGGCTGATGGGCAAGAAGGTCGGCGAGCAGACCGAAGTTGATATTCCCAGCGGCAAGCTGCGAATGGAAATCGTCTCAATCGAATAAAACCGTTTCGCTGCGGGGTAACGTCCCGCGCGGGTGCTAAGGCTCTAAATCTGTCGGAGAGTATTTCATGTTGCGTATTTCGCTTGTTGTTGCTATCGCGTTGTCTTTTGCAAATCCAGTACGCTCCGAAGATTGGACCGAGTTTCGCGGCCCGGGCGGACAGGGACATTCCACCGAAAAGAACCTTCCGGCCGAATTTGGCCCAACCAAAAATGTTGCCTGGAAAGTTGAAGTACCGGGCATCGGTTGGTCGTCGCCGGTCATTCTGAAAAAACGAATTTACCTCACAGCGGCCGTTCCACAAGGTGATGATGGTGCCGATGGCCAGTCGTTGCGCGTCCTCTGTCTCGATGCGGACGATGGGAGCACGAACTGGAACGTTCAGGCTTTCGAGCAACCAAACGGGCGGGGTACGCGCATCCATCGAAAAAACACACATGCCAGTTCCACTCCCATAACCGACGGCAAACATCTCTACGTCCACTTCGGAACGCACGGCACGGCCTGTTTAACTCTCGACGGGAAAATCCTCTGGAAGACAACCGAACTCGTTTACTCTCCAAATCATGGCAATGGTGGCTCGCCGGTGATCGTCGATGACCTGCTCATCGTCAGTTGTGACGGCTCCGATATCGACTACGTGGCAGCCCTTGATCGCGGTAACGGCAAACTCCGCTGGAAAACCTCGCGGCCGCAGGTTCCCAACCCTCGCAAGTTTTCCTTTACAACGCCGTTGGTCATCGAAGTCGCAGGAAAGAAGCAACTCATCAGTTCGGGAACCGACATCGTTGCCGCCTACGAACCGGCAACCGGCAAGGAAATCTGGCGCGTCACCTACGACGGTTATTCGGTTGTGCCGCGACCGATATTCGGTCACGGGCTGGTTTACATCTGCACGGGTTGGAGTCCGCCGAAACTGTTGGCAATCCGTCCGAACGGAACCGGCGACGTCACCGAATCGCACGTTGAATGGAAGACACCGCGCGGCGTACCCAACACGCCGTCAACAATTCTGGTGGGAGATGAATTGTATTTCATCAGCGACCGGGGCGTAATCACCTGCGTCAATGCGAAGACCGGCGAGTCGCATTGGACGAAACGTGTCGGCGGCGGCTTCTCCGCTTCACCCGTCTACGCCGACGGCAAGATTTACTTTCAAAGCGAACAGGGCGAAGCGATCGTGATCAAACCGGGATTGAAATACGAAGAACTGGCTCGCAACCAATTCCCCGGAGAACGAACGCTCGCATCCTACGCAATTTTCGATTCCGCCTTGTTCATTCGCACCGGTACCAGCCTGTACCGCATTCAAAAGTGATAAGAAACGGTCGAGAAAATGTCGCGGCGTGAACAACTCGAAGAGTTGCTACAGTCAGACCCGGATGATGTCTTCCTGCAATATGCGTTGGCGTTGGAATTCGTCTCGGCAGGTGATGCCGACGAGGGACTCTCGCGGCTTGCGAAGGTCAATGACCAGCATCCCGAGTACGTCGCTGCCTATTTCCAACGGGGTCAGGTTCTAGCCGAGCAGGGCAGAACCGACGAAGCTCGCGATGCCCTAACGCGCGGCATGAAAGTCGCCCAGCAAGTGGGCGATGCTCACGCCGAGCGCGAAATGAGCGAGTTTCTCGAAACTCTCGGTTGACCGCAAACAGTTCAGCCCGGCATTTCGAATGGTTTGCTGAGCGTGATTGTTGTTTCCGCTGGTTTGTACCAACCCTGCTTGGCAAATTGGGACGTGTGCAGATAGCACTCGACACGGGCGATCTTCGATCCAGGGGTGAAGGTCAACAGCCGGCTGATCGGCAGCGTCGTCTTCGACGCGTGATAGCGGCTCAAGGCAGCGCAGTTGATGAAGTTCACATCCCACTTTCGCTCGATGTGCGTGCGACTGCCCGTGTTGTCTCGGGGATTCGTATGCGTATGCCCGCCAAACCACACATCGATCGCGTTCGAGTGTTTCTCCAGATAATTCTCAAACGTCTGAGCATCGGGATGATCGTCCAGCCAGTACAAATAGGATGCGCCTTTCGGCCCGCCTTTCGGAAAAAAACCGTGGTAATGAGAGACATATTGCCCGCCCGCTTTCTTCCGAAACCCTTCAAACTCTCCAGAAGCCACTGTCGTTTCTTTGAGCATGTGATGATGAGCCGAGATGATGATCGAATCAGGATTGGCTTCGACCGTCGATTTCCACCAGTCGAAGGTTGCCGCGGTTACTGCTCCTGCCGGATAGCCGCCCCGTTTGGCGCGGCCGCGCGGCGGTCCGCCATCGTTGCGATCACTCATCACCAGGAACAGCAAGTTCCCCACGCGAAACGAGTACCGCTCCCAGGTTCCTGAAATCGGATAGGTTCGTTTGTCGTTATGCACGCCCGAGTGCTTGCTGTTTTCCCCCGTTGGGTCGACCCATTTGCGAAACCACCATTGTGTTTCCTCGCCTGGACCGGAGGCATCGTGATTGCCGGCCAGATTGTAGAAGTCTTCTCGGCGATGTTTCTTCAAAGCTCCGAACTGGCGAATCACCTCTTGGCCTTCGTCGTCGTCGGGCGAACCCTGATTGCCCGAGAGATCGCCCACGTGTAAAGCAATGTCCCAGTCAAACGCCGGGCCTCCCTCTTTGCCGCCGAACTCCGATTGTCTGATGGCATCTGCCAGACTCTCCCGTTTTCGGCGGATGTCGGTTCCCACATGTGAGTCGCCGCACGCCCACAGCTTGAACTGTTTTGGTTTCGGGCCCTCGTTGCCCAACACAAACGCACCCGGCAGAACCAGAGTCGACGCCGAGGCGGTCACCGCGCGATGAAAGGTGCGGCGATCAATCGATACGATCTGAGTCTCATTGCGATCAGTGCCGTGTGTCATGACTCGCCTCGTGTGATGGAATCGCTGCAACGAAATCGATAGCTTGTACTACAGACACCTTGATCAAAACTATCGTATCACATTTCCAAGCGTGGTTGTGAAGATCGGTTGCGCATGCCGCCAAACCGCCGAGTCGGTTATTGTCGTCCTACATTTCTGCCCCGAACCATTGCGGGTGGACGCGATTGAGAACGGCCGTGGTGCGACCAATCGGCATCATCCGGGCAATGTTCGTTTAGCCAATCACGCAGTGGGACATCGCCATCGTGCGGATCGTACACACCGTTGGCGGTCAATCCGTCGCCCAAGATCTGCCGACGAATGGGATCTAGATTTGGAAACAGATGGGCGACGGTCATTTCATCTTTCGGCCGCATCCAACGATAACTGTAGCCATACCAGATGACCTTGCGCGTCACGCCGGAGAGATTGGCACTGCGTGAATGCCAGACTCGGCGATCGAGTAGCACGGCCGAACCGGGTTCCAGGCAAATCGGAATGGCCCCTTCGGGGTTCGACACACCATCCTGCGGCAAGTCGATTTCATCCTGCAAATGCGAGCCGGGTACGACCAACGTGTTGCCGCGATCGGGCTGGCTGACATCGCTGAGATAGAAACCCACTTTGAGTGATAGCCGGGGGCGTGGCGAACATTCGATTTCATCGTTGACGCGCATGCTGTCCTGATGCCAGGCGACTTGCCAGGTCATTGTGTTCGGGTCTGCCGGCGGCGTCACGTCGAGATGCGAATGATAAGAATAGATGTTCCATCCCAAAATGCCCCATACTCTCGGAAACGTCTTCGGGCAATCGATCAGATCGACGAATGCATCGTCTTCATGGATGATATTTGAGACCGACAGAAGTTTGTCACGGTTTTCGGCCGTCCGTTCTCGCGCATCAATGCGGTCGATAATTTTGAGCAGCCGGTCCAACGCCACTTCGTCAACCGCATTCTTCACGACCAGATAGCCATCGGAATTGAAGGCTTCGCGTTCGTCCGGCGTCAAACAGTTCACAAGACATTCAGGATTCATCTGGTCTTCATTCACAAAAGGGGTTTGTGCCGCGTCGCCTATCGTTGCAGCTTGGCCGATTCTTCATCGTCCGCCAAAACCTACGATATCGGATCGCAACAAAGAATCACATCGAGACTCGCGGAAACCATCATTCGACGTATCTCGTGCCTATTCAATTGGTAGCGACTCGGTTGCAACTTGCGATATACTGCGAATTCACAAATCTCTTCAGATCGCGCGCCCCAATTCAACTTGTATTACGACTGTGCTGTAGAGGCCCTGCATGAATGAGCCGCAAGCGTCGCTGGCTGAGCTGTTTCGTCAAGCTCGTGCGGGTGACGAACGCGCTCTTGGGAAACTGTGCGAGCAACACCGACCGTACCTGCGGCTGCTCGCGCAGCGATCACTCGATTCTCAAATCGGAGTCCGAGCGGATGCGTCAGACTTGGTTCAACAAACGATGTTGTCGGCGATCCGAAATTTCAAGACATTCGAGGGTGAGCACTCAGCCCAATTCGTCGCCTGGTTGCAGATCATTCACGAACGCAACGTGGTCGATACCATTCGCGCACACACGGCCGACAAACGGGCGGTCAATCGCGAAGGACCAATTGTCGATGACCGCGACCAGTTTGGCACGCAGACCGACTCGCCCAGTGCCCGTGCCATGCGCAGCGAAGACGCCGTGCAGTTGGCCCAGGCCATGGAAACTTTGCCCGAAGACCAACGCGAAGCAGTTCGCCTGCGGCATCTGGAAGGATGGCCCATCGGCCGCATCGCCGAAACGCTGGGCCGCAGCGAGGAAGCATCCGCCGGATTGATCAAACGAGGAATGGCGAAACTGCGACAGAAGTTCCAGAAACTCTGAACAACACCAGCCACAAGCGCAATCAAGGCTCCACGTCATGGCCAACCAGACAGTCAACGACAAAACGGACGGAGCCGATATCGCGCTGGCCGACTACATGCGGCGCACCGATGCGGGCCAGGAAGTTGACCGCGATGCGTTCGTCGCCGAGTATTCACAGTTCGCCGAGGAACTACTCGGGTACTTTGCCGCAGCGGATGCCATCGACCGTATGGCCGGGCCGCCGTTGGCCAGCACAGTTAAGAATGCCGACAAGGCGGTCGAAACCCACGTCACGAGCATCGGCGACTCTGTCTCGGAGAGATCCCGTAAGCAGCCGCAAGCTTCCGACAACGAGTCGTTGCCCGAAACGTTCGGACGCTACCGCATCGAAAAACAACTCGGCCGCGGTGCAATGGGGGCCGTTTATCTGGCGAAAGATACGCAACTCGACCGCCGCGTTGCGTTGAAGACACCGACGTTCGACACCACCGCCGATGCCGAGATGGTTGAACGGTTTTACCGCGAAGCCCGCGCCGCCGCCAACCTGCGGCACGCGGGCATATGCCCGGTGTTCGATGTCGGCGAGATCAACGGCACGCACTACATCAGCATGGCCTACATCGACGGCAAACCGCTCTCGGGGTTGGTCAACATTGATAAACCGCTGCCAGTCCGCACGGCCGTTTCGCTGATGCGAAAGATCGCTCTCGCGCTCGATCACGCGCACGGACAGGGCGTGATCCATCGTGATTTGAAACCGGCCAACATTATGATCGATCGTGAGCGGCAGCCGCTGATCATGGACTTCGGCCTCGCTCGGCAAATCGGAAAACAGGATGAGACACGGCTCACACAGGACGGCATGATTCTGGGGACACCCGCCTACATGTCGCCCGAACAAGTTGAAGGCGACTTGAAAACCGGCAAGCAAAGTGACGTTTACAGTTTGGGTGTGATTCTGTTTGAACTGCTCACCGGCGATTTGCCGTTTTTGGGAACGGTTGCTGCCATTATCGGCCAGATCATGACGCAGGACGCACCGCCACCGTCGAAGTTCCGCACACAAGTCGATCCAGAATTAGATGCCATCTGCCAGAAGATGATGGCACGCAAGGTTGATGATCGTTTCGGCAGCATGAAGGAGGTGGCGCAAGCGTTAACCGATTACCTCAAAGGCAAGGCGAGCGGTGGGCGTAAGCCTGCTGATGGTCAACCGCAAGCTGCCGCGCCCAGTTCAGCCCTGCAAACCGTCACCACCGACGAAGGTCTGGCCGCCTTCTTGGCAACCGCCCCCAACGAAGAATTCCCCACCGCCTTACCACAACGCGCCGGTGCCGTCACCCAACTGCTCGATCCCTGGAAGAAACTCCCCTCGCGCACCAAAGTCATCGCAACATCGGCTCTTGCAGGGTTGCTGTTGGTGATGAGCGTCGTCTTCATGCTCCCCACCCCCGGCGGCATGCTGCGCATTGAAGTTATCAGCGATGTCGATATCGATGTCCTTATCGATAACAAGTCGATCAAACTGACCGACGGCAAATGGAGTGAAGAGAAAGCCGCACGCGAGCATACGCTCGCCCTTAAAATCGGCGACCAAACACTCAAATTCGATCAAGGCACAAAGCTGTTTGAATTTGACAAAGACGGAGTGTCGGTCACGATCGACGGTGTGGATCTCAGCGGCAAGAAATTTGCCGTCGTCCGCGGCAAGGAGACCGTCGTCACCATCGAATACGTCTCCAACGAAGGCGACGGAGGCAATTCAGAAGAGGGTGAGGGCATTGGTGATTTGCTTGCAGATTTCCCCTCATTCGGTACCGAAAACGCGTCTTTTGAACTCGTCCAGACATTCGACGACGTCACGCTGCAGGGAAGACTGGAACCCCGCGGAAACGGGGCGGCTGCTGGAGATAACTTCGGCTTCGCCTTCTGGCCTGATACGGACGATGGACTAAGAATTGCGCACTCGATGACGCCGGAGGGACGGCTTGCGTTGCACGATGTCTCTACCGGCAAGTCTGTCCCGTTATCTATTGACGGTTTGCCGGCAAATGTCACCTCGGTCGCCTTTTCGGCAGACGGTGAAAAGATGCTCGTCGGTACTGAAACCCCCGGCGAAGTTTCTTTGTGGGATCTCACGACAAAGAAAAAATTGCGAGACTTTCCAGTTGAGGGGAGAAACACCAGCGAGGTGCTGTTCGACACATCCGACCGAATCCTGGCGGTCATAAGAACTGCATCCGTGGATGGGAAGAGGAGAATGAGCGTCCATAGGTGGAAACAGGACGGGACAGATCACAGCGAGTTGCCCCAATTGATCGGTAATTTGGACTACGGTCGGGGGTACGTCTCAGTCAGTCCGGACGGAAGAACGGTCATCGCGCCCGACGCCGACAGCGAAGACCGGTGGCAACGCTTTCTTTGTTACGATTTTTCGACGGGAAAGCAGAAGGCGATTACGCTTCCCGACCACTCTGGAACTTGGTCGCGCTTCTCGGACGACGGCCAACTGTTGGTGACGTCGACCAAGAATCAAATCTATGTGTCAGACGCGAATAACGGAAAAGAACTTCACCATTATGATACAGAGGCCTTTCTAGCCAGCATCTCACCCCACAGTCGTTACGCCGTCGCTGGCCGCTACAGCAAATCCGGACCGGCCTCGATTCAATTGCTCGACTTGAACACGGAGACGGACCAGCCTATTGACACGGCAGAGCTTCCTTTGCTCAAAGACGCCAAGTCGGCATACCCCCGCGACTTCACTTTCACCCCAGACGGCCAATTTGTTGCCGTCGCCTGTGCCGGCAGCCCGCTGACCGTGTGGCGTATCAAAGAACCCGCGCCCAAGCTGAGTTCCGGCAGCGGTTCGCTCAGGCTCGTCCGCAAATTCGAGGACGTCACGCTGCAGAGTCAAAACGGTCGCCAAGCTGGGTACGATAACTTCGCGCTTGCGTTCTGGCCGAACGATGAGGGGCAACTCCGCGTTGTTCATTCCATGACGCCCGACGGACACGCAGAGCTGCGTGACGTTGGTACGGGGCAGAAGTTACCCGTGCCTCTGCCACTGCCAGAGGGCATCAGTAGTGCCACCTTTTCGGCTGATGGAGACCGGTTGTTGGTGGGGACCGAGACCGCCCCAGTGGAAGTCACGCTGTGGGATTTCGCGAACGCCAAACGCGAACCGATGTTACGCCTCGATGCCGTGGGAACGGTGTTCGGTTTGCAATTCGATGCGTCGTCGAATTACATCATAGCGGAACACGGCCGAGGGCAGCCCCGTTTCTCGAAGTGGCGAGCCAGTGACGGCAAGGAACTTGCGAACTTCGAAAGCGAAAGAGGCACGAACTACGGCTCAGCCGTCGTCGCCGTTCGCCGCGACGGAAACATGATCGCGTTTTGCAAAGACGGGCGTGCCGAGCGATACAACCTCAACGTTGGTGAACGAATCGCCGCCGAACTCCCCACACAAAATCGGGCCATGTGGTGTGCCTATTCACCGGCGGGAAAATATCTGGCAACATGGGGCTACGATGGCGTGGCGGTCGTCTCCGACGCAGCAAGCGGCAAAGAAATCTGGCGGTTTAAGGGGCGGGAAAGTCTCTCCGCTGCCGCTTTTTCTCCCGACGATCGTTATCTGGTGACCGGCGAATTCGTTTCCAAGAAACCGGGGGCGGTCACAGTATGGGATATGGAATCGGGTCGGCTGGTTGCCAAGGATACGATTCCCGTTCTGAAAGACGTCGTCGCCGATCCCAATTCAGAGATGTGGCTGCATCTCGGCGAAGGCGTTTTCGCCCGCGAGATCGCCTTCGCCCCCGACGGCCGCCACTTCGCCCTGGCCGCCGCCGGCAGTCCGTTGTGTGTGTGGAGGATTGAGGAAAACCGACCGCAAGCCGTGGCAGCTACGACCAGCGGACGGCTCACTCTGGCAAAGAGGTTCGACACTGCAGTTGCTACGACGGCGTACAACGAGTACGGGATGGCGCTCTCGCCCGATGACCGCTGGCTGGTACACTCGATGACCCACAGGGGCAGACTGGAGCGGATCGACCTGACTACAAACGAAGTCGTTAAGTTGCCGTTTGAATCGCCCGTGGCGGTCAACTCCATCGCGATTTCGGAAGATTCGGAGCAGTTGGTTGTTGGAACGAAAACAGGTGATGTTCACATCTTCTGGATGAACGGTCAGGCCGAACCGGTGAAACTTACAACGGCTCACGGTTTGGTCAGGCAGGTTGCGTTCTCCGGGCAATATGTCCTTGCCGCCAGCCGGTCAACCGGCGGCAATTCCAAAGCGACAGGGGCCGGTTCGATCGAGCGATGGAAGCGGGGAACCTGGGAGAAGGACGGTTCCATTGTTTGTAGCATACCTGGAATCGGGTCGGTTTGGTTCTCGACGGTCGGACAACGGGCTGCTGCGCCAAAGAGCGACACGTTGGAAGTTCTGGACCTGGAGAAACAGACAACCTTGCCCGTCGAGTTCGGCAAGCATCGACCAATCTCGGTCAAGCGTAAGAATTTTTCCAACACGTGGGGAGTCAGCGGTTCGCCCGACGATACGCGACTCTTAAGCTGGGGCTACGACGACCGTGTCGTTGTCTGGGACATTTCGACGGGAAAACAGACGTTGCCCGCATTTGAATCCAATGCCACAAACAGCGGTGCTGTTCCGGCGGCAACATTCTCCCCGGACGGTCGTTGGATTGTGGTCACCCGCGCACGGCACCTTGTCGGCCCTGCAGTTCCGGGGCAACTGATCGTTCGCGATGCCCAAACCGGCAAGATTGCCGCGATCGCCGAGATTCCGGTCGCAGCCAACACAAGATCTAGCAAATTCGGACCGGCGTTCGCGAACAAGCTGGCCATCTCCCGCGACGGCCGCACGATCATCACCGGCGGCTGCAGCACACCGATTTGTGTGTGGAAGCTGGAAGAACGCGCATCGGCAGGTCTCCTTTCCAGGCCGCGACTGGTCAACCAGTTCGATCACGGTAGCACGAACAATCCCAACAGCTACTTCGCCGTACTCTCGCCCGATGCCGCTCACGTCTCCTATCAGATCTTCGAGAACGAAGCTCCGCGAGACAAAGTGCGAATGAAAATGTTCGAGCGTAGCACCGGGAAAGAAATCGTGCTGCCCGAGCAGATGCACTCCGCAGTGGCGATGGACTACAACGCCGACGGCAGCCGTTTCGCTACTGGCCACTCCATTGGGAACGGGAAAGTCTACCTCTGGGATGCTACGACGCGAGAACTCATCGATGAGTACACGACGCCCCCGACACCCGGCGTCCAGTGGGTGTCGCTTTCGGACGATGGCTCACGCCTGCTGGCGGTGGCGTGCAAATGGTCCGGCGGTAAGGCCACGTTGTATGCCTGGGACACTCGCACGAAAAAGAAAATTGCCGAGTTCAAATTAAACGTTGCAAATGTTTCTCACGGGGTCAAAATCGATGCCTCTAACGATGGCCGCATTCTGGCGGTTGCCTACGCGTCCAACATTCGACTCTGGGATGTCGATACGGGGCGTGAATCGGAGACGCGATTCAATGCGCATCCGGTCGGTGTACAAGACTTTTTCATCGACCTTTCTCCAAGTGGCGATCGTCTGGCGGTTGGAGTCTCTCCGGGGACCAAGTCTCCTGCTCGTGTCGCCGTCTTTGAGACCGCAACCGGCCGGGAAATTTCCTCACACACTTACGGCCGGAGAATCTTTGGCGTCCGCTTCTCGCCTGACGCGCGGTATGTCGTTGTTTGTGCAGACTCATCGACGCAGGACGATTTTATGCATCTCCTGGATGCATCCAGCGGCAAGGAACTGATCCATTGGCAGGCCCCTTTACAGGATGAAACCCGTGAAGATTCCAGGTTCGGTCCGATGGTAAGGTTCCTCTCCTTCTCCCGAAATGGACGGCATCTGCTGACAGCCGGCCCGAACACACCTGTTTGCGTGTGGAAGATTGAGAAACGGCAGTCGGCAGGCGAGTGGACCGACCTGTTGTCCGGAATCGATCCCGCCGATGCAGCCGAGCGCGGTTGGGCGAAGACCGACGACGGCTGGCGGGTCACGACCGAAAAAGCAATCGACGTCCTGGCATTCAAACGCCGACCGATTGGAAGTTACAAGTTGCAGGCGACGATGCGGTTTCAACTGGTCACCGGCGCCGGTGGGGTTAGTGGAAACACCTTCAATTTGCCGGTTGGCGACAGGTCCGTCAGCGTACGACTGAACGGCACCGGGCTAGCGTTACGGTTGATCAACGCCAAACTCGCCCAGCAGCCAGCGCCCTTGGCGGTCCTCGGTCAGTTTGAAAAAGGTCGTGCTTATCGGTTCGAGTTCCTCGTGGAACCGAAGGGCGACAAGGTACGAATTTCTGTCGATGTTGATTCGCAACGTCTGATCGAATGGAGCGGACCCATCGCGTCCCTCTCGCCAGACAACACCTGGACCCTCAAGGCACGAGACGGTGATGAGAAAGCGCTTGGCATCTTCTCTCATCGCGGAGGAACGCGACTCGATTCGCTGCGTCTGCGGGAGATCGGCGGCGAATGGACGAGCCTGTTCGACGGCAAGACGCTGGACGGTTGGGAATCCAAACGGGACAACGTTTATTGGCGGGTTGCGGAGGACGGGACGCTCGAAGGAAAATCTCCGACCGAGCCCAGGAGACGCTTTACGGGTTTCAACAGGCGGTTGTTGGCCAAGCGGTCGTTCGGCGACTTTTCGCTCCGCTTCGAGTACAGCAGGAACATTGGGCCAAAACAACACCTGCCGTTCGTCTTTCGTGCCAAGACGACGGGGCGCGGAGAACGCAACGAGAGGGCGGTACGTAGAGAAATACTGAACGGCGATCAGTACCAACTTCATTTTCCCAGTGGTCCGTTTTCTCCACGCGATTCTGAAGCCGGATCGCTGTTCACAGCTTCGTGGGGGACAAAATCGCCAGTGCCAATTAAGCGGGCAACGGAAGAGTCGCGACGAGCAGTCTGGGAACGTGCCAACGGCAGCGATTGGCACGAAGCAGAGATTACGGTCCGAGGGAAGAACGTTGTGGCGACGGTCAACGGCATCGAGTTACTCAGCGCGACCGTCGATCACCTCGACACCGGATCGATTGGCTTCCTCGCACCGCTCACCGGCAGCGTCAAGATTCGCAACGTTCGCATCCAGGATCTCTCGGCGAAGGTTCAGGGCATTCCGACTCAACCTGTCAAAGAGAACCCCGCCGAGCGTGCCGCGGCAGCGTTTCTACTCGGGCGGACGAAACTTACCATCGGTATCGAAGTGCAAGGGGAGTACAGAAAGGTCGAGTCGGCCGATGATTTACCGGCCGAGCCGTTCACCGTTGTGGTGGTTGATTATCACCCGAAGCAGAATCTCACCGTGGACGACCTGGCGAAGGTTGCGGAGTTCTCATCGCTACGGCATCTTTCAATTGGATACGCAGAGGTCACCAAAGAAATGCTGAAGCACGTTGGCGGGATGCGTGCCCTGAAGAGTTTGCACCTGATGTACTGCAACATCGACGACGCGAAAATGGACCAACTGAAGGGCCTGACTGATTTGGAGCATCTGCTGCTCGGCGGCACGCAGGTCAGCGACGCCGGCTTACAACATCTCAGCGAAATGCAATCGCTGGTCCGCCTCGGCTTGTTCGATTCCAAGGTCAGCGGCAGCAATCTCACGGCCTTGGAAGGGCTTGAGCGGTTGAACACTCTTCAACTCGGAGGCCCCAGCTTCACCGACAAATCTGCCGCGCTGGCGAGTCTGAAGAAGATGCCGGTGCTTCAGCATCTCCACCTCACTCAGGCTGGACTGAACGAAAAAGAAAAGCAAGAATTCCAAGCCGCGCTGCTGGATTGCGTGATCAGATACGCGACAGCCGCAACCGACGACGACATTGACAAGGATGGGAAGGACGACGCGTCGCAACCGCTTCCTGGCGACCAACGCGCCGCCGCTGTTGATCTGCTGCGACGGCCGGGAGCTGCCATCACGGTCGAAGTTCAGGGCAAGCAGAGCGTGGTCAAGTCCGGCGAACAACTGCCGGCGGATGCGTTCACCGTCGTCTGGATCGACTTGTACGGGCGACAGAATCTCACCGAGGTCGACCTGGCGAATGTCGCTCGATTCCCGTCGCTCAATATTCTGTATCTCGACGACGCGCAGCTGACGGACAAGATGCTGCGGCACATCGGCGGACTGCGCACCTTGGCACGGTTGCGGCTATCCGGCTGCGACATCGGTGGCAAAGAACTCGGTGAATTATTAAAGGGACTGACCAAACTCAGTTGGCTGGCCTTGGACGGCACCCAGGTGAGCGACGCCGATTTGCAACATCTCAGCGGAATGCAATCATTGGTCACGTTGAATCTGCTTAACACCAACGTAACCGGCAGCAACCTCGAAGTCTTGGCGGGGATCAAATCGCTACGTACGCTCTCTGTCGGCGGGATGAAATTCACCGAAAAAACGGCCGCGCTGGCGAGTTTGAAGAAGATGACGCAACTGACCAAGTTCGGAATCTATGGAGGACTCACACTCACAGATCAGGAAGAGGCCGATTTGCGAGCCGCTCTGCCGAAATGCACAATCGAATTGCGTGCGGCGACTGAGGACGACTCGGAGGAGGATGGGACCGATTGACGTGCGGAATTTGAGCGGCCGCTTCTTTGCGAACCTTTGCACCTTTGCGTCAAACCGAAACGTAACGCCGTGCCACTACTCCTTTAGTTCCAGAATCTCCACCTTGCGGAACTCCACCGGGTGGCTTTCCGATTGCAGTGAGATGGTGCCGCCGGTTAACGATTTCTCGCCGTTCTTGATGAGCTTTTTGGCATCGGCATCACGGTCATCGAGTTGGGGTTTGTCGTAGGTGAGGACCGTCTTGCCATCGACGATGTGGTTGATGTATTTGCCGCCGCGGACTTCGACCGTGACCGTCACCCATTTTTCGCCGTGATAGGTTTTCGATTTGGAACTGGTGCAGTGTCGGGTGATGAGTTTGCCGTCCATTTCGACGTTGGTTCCCGGCGTGCAGAGGTTGGCCGTCGTTCGCTCGCTGGTTCCGCCGCCGCCTAGCAGTTGCACTTCGATGGAGACGGGAAACTTCTGATCCTTCGTCATCGATTCAGGCGTTTGGCCGTGCAACATCAAACCGCTGTTACGGATCGCCCAACCGGGACCGCCGGGGACCTGCTTGCCGACGAATCGGTATTCCGCCCGCAGAATGTAATGCGAGAACGATTCCTCGAAGAACAGATGTCCGAACTGCTCATCGAACTTGTCATATTTGTCGTACCCAACTTTCAACACGCCATCTTCCACGCGAAACGTGTTGCCGAAGTTGTCGCCCAAATCGTGGCCGGTGATTTTGACCTTCCAGCCGGTCAGGTCTTTGCCGTTTAAAAGTTGCCGCCATTTGCCTTTGGGCGCATCGTCCTGCGCGAACGCAGCGGCCGTTGTGAGAACCGTCAGGAGAAACATCGCGAGAGAGAGGCGGAAGGTATTCATGTTGTTTCTTTGCTTTTGTTAAACGGAGTGGGTGGACGCCCCAGGTTTCACATCATGGTACCATGCAGCGCGGTTAGAATCAGTGAAACTCGATATTTCTCCAGGCCAGAATGAAAACCGAACGCACATCAGAACTTCCTGCCTTCTTCACACAGGTCATCGGTTCGCTGCCCCGGCCGCAGATGGTGCGCGACTTACTCACGCGACGCGAAGAGCTTTCGGCCGACGACTTTCGGCGAACGCTCGATGATTGCGTGAGATTTGCCATCCGTCTGCAGGAGCAGGTGGGCCTTGATGTGATCAGTGATGGTGAATGGCGACGGTCGCATTACATTGGTGAGTTTCTCAGCCGGGTCGGCGGGTTTGAACGCTGTCGCCCGTACGAACATCAGGGGGAGTCGAAGGTCACCGATGTTGTGGTCCGCCCGATGTCGGCTGCCGAACCGGTCTTCGCCGACGATGCCCGTTTCCTCACCCAACAGACCGACCGCTGCACTAAGTTCGCGTTGCCCAGCCCATTTCTGATTGCCGTCCGCTATTGGCACGAAGATCACAGCTCCGGTGCCTATCCCACCATGCAGCACTTTATGGATCACCTCGCCGAAATCCTTTCTGCCGAAGCGCGGGCGCTGTTGGAAGCGGGCATCGACATTGTGCAGATCGACGACCCGGCGCTCACCTATTTCTGCGATCCGCGTTTGACCTCCGGTGCGGAAATCCACGACGAACGCTTGCGGCGGGAATGGAATGCCGAAGAGCAATTTCCCCGCGCGCTGACGGCCATCAATTCCATCGCCGACGGCTTACAGGCTGAAGTTCATCTGCACTGTTGCCACAGCGTCTACAAACGTCAAAGCGACGTCATCGGCGATTACAAACCCATCCTGCCGCGATTGCAGGACGCCCGCGTCGATCGGATCAACCTGGAATTCGCCTATCCGCAAACGGGCGATGTCGGCGATTTGGCATTGCTGCCCGATCATCTCAGCGTCGGCATGGGCGTCGTTGATGTCCGCACACAGCAACCGCAGTCGGCCGAATCGATCGAGTCACTCGGCGCAGCCGGCGCCGAAATCATCAGCCCGAAACGAATCGCCCTGAACCCCGATTGCGGCTTTGCACCGGGCGCCGGTGAGCCACCGACGATTGATGAAGCGTATGGGAAATTGAGCCATCTAGTGATCGCCGCCCGGCGGCTGCGCCGTCGGTTCGTAGAAAAGAACGATTGACGCAGTCGTCTTCGGGGGCTCTCCTCAATCGGGTGCTATTCGTCGAGAGTTATCCCATCTGCAGTCAGCGTCGGCCCTTTGGATCGCACCTCGTCGAAGTCGTAGACGATGATCATGGTCGCACGGAGAGTGTTCGGGGCTTTCGTCTTGAGGTACTTCACGAGTCGGTCCGAAGTCACTGCTTCTTCGCCGAACTGCGGGTAATGGGGAAACCTAAGATAGGCAATGGGAATTCCCCCTTCGTGCCGCATTGTCCAAGTTGCTGTAGTGGTCGCCTCGCGCCGTACGCCGGTGTTGGCATCGACGTACATCGCGGTCGCCACAAACACAGCACATGCCAGCAAGACAAGAACTGTCTGCAGTATTACGAGCCGATTCAACGTTTGAGGTGATAGCTGGCGAATCCACGCAAAAGGAATCCGTTGCCGCCACGCAGCCGCCGTGCGACGAATGTCCGTAAGGATAGGACGAAAAAAACGGCGGGAGCGGGGTGGGGACGTCATCGAATCGTCCAACATGGTTGACCACCCGGCACCGACATCAACGAAGCGGGCAGTGTCAGGATATGATTGACTCTATCACCAAACGAACTTCGGACTACGTCGAAGGCATGCCGGAGGCCGCTGCGTTTGTGCCGTATTGGGCGGCGGCTGCGCGCCGTTTTCGCCTCAGACGAGTAAGATAGAGACCAGTAAGAGTGCCGAGAACGGCCCCAAACAGTGTCCAAAAAACAGTATGCTCGACTATTGCGTCAATGGCACCAAGATATGCAGCCTCGACTGACCGATAGTCGGCGTACACGCGAGGTTTTGGAACAACAAAGCCGAGAAGAACGCCGAGCGATCCAAATGCCAAGACAAGGCGGCTCCGACAAACAAATGCCCACACTGCAACAAGGCCAACGGTACTGAGTTGCCAGACTGCGGCTTTCGCGTAGGCAATCTCATGAAGGCTGAGCATTTCGCGATCTCCAAGCCTCGTCAAAGTTGCAAACCAACATGGTTTTAGGCAACACGGTGTCGCAAAGAGAGAACACTATCGAGCATTGTTGCACAATTTGGCCGGATTTCGAGTGGAAAACTGGACAAATCTGAATGCGGGCGGGTTGTTGGTCACGGCCGGCGAGCGGGGCGGCTAAATGGGGATGCCGGGACTCGCAGATATCAGGGGGCTTGCGCCCCCCGCTCGCCGGGGTCAATCGACCGAGACGACGCTTTCTGCGGCCGTGGGATGCACGATGCGCAGATGCGGGCGGGGCAGGACGGCTTCGCGGGTGGGAAGCGTGGCGTTCTCTTCGGCGGCTTTTGCGCGGGCGACCGTTGTCACAATCAACGCGCCGAGTGGGCCGGCCAACAGGGCTGGTAGAAAGATGAGGTCGGCCACCAGGGCGGAACCGATGAGCGATGCCATCAGCCAGCCGAATCGGCTGACGAGCAGCAGTTCCGTCGGTGCCAACATCAACAGACCGATGCCGACGGCAGCGCTGGTTTGCCACATGGCCGGGCCGGCATGCGTGAGCGCGTGGGAAACGGCCATTCGCCGCGACATGCCCCGCCGGATTCCCGATTGAAACCATGTGAGCAAATGGAGTGTTCCATCGACGGCGATGCCGAGCGCGACCGAGGCCGTCAGCATCGTGCCGATATCGACCGCAAGGCCGCACCACGAGATCAGCCCGAATACCAGTCCGACCGGCAACAGGTTGGGCAGCATGGCGACGAGTCCCGCCAGCGGGTTTCGCAGCAGCACCATCATCACCACGCCGATGACGCAAAACGCCAGACCGAAACTGCGGATGAGGCTGTCGAGTACCGCCTGCTGCGTTCGCAGAAAGAGCGGGACCATGCCGGTGACGACATGCCCCACGCCGGCGTGTTGCTGGAGTGTTGTTTGTGAGATTTCGTTGAGGTCGTGCGTCAGCACGCCGTAGTCCAGGTCGGAGAGAATGGAGACCTGTGCCGTGATGCGCCACAGTTCGTCGCCCGCTTTGTTCAGTTGTTCGTCGCCGTGGACCGACAAATCGGTCGGCTCTTCTGCCACTGCGAGAAACGAGCAGGCTGCCTTGTTGTTTTGCTTGACGCGTTTTTCAATCTGATGCACTTTCCTACTGTGCAGCATTCTGCCGATGCGCGATGCGTCGGCGGACAGCGGTTGATAAACGGGTTGGAAATCGGCCAGCGATAACGCGCCACTGATTTCCGGATGCTGCCGCACCTGACTCTGAACGTCGCGCACAATTTCCAACCGCTCAAGAAAATTGAGCCGCTTCTGCGCGGTCTTATCGAAGCGAATAACGGTTTCGACCGGGACGATTCCGGTCAGGTTCCGTTCGAGAAAATCGTAATCCTGCACCACTTGGGATTCGTCCGGGAAGTAGCGAATCACTTTGGTCTCGGTGCGGAAGTGCGTCAGCCCAAAGGTTCCGGCAAACAGAACCAACAACGAGGCGACAGCAATCGCAGTTCGCCATCGGGAAATGACACGCCCCAATTGCAACCAGATTTCCCGCTTGGTCTCACTCTCGGGCGCCTTGGCAACAGGCCAGAACTGCAGCAGCGACGGCAGCACGTACAACACCATTCCTAGCGAAATCAAACAGCCGATGGCTGCGTACAGTCCGAAATCGCGAACCGGTTGCAGCGGGCTTGTCGATAGCGAAAGCAGACCGATGGCCGTCGTCACGCCGGCGAGCGTGCAGGGCTTGCGGGCCATCTTTGTCGTTTCCACAACGGCCGTTCGCAAATTGTTTTGGGCCGCGTGTTTCCAGTAGTTGGCAACGTGAATGGCGGCCGACAGGCAAAGCACCATCAGCAGAGTCGGCATGACGACCAGTACCATATTCATACTGCCGCCGGTGATTGGAACCAGCGCAACCGTGAGAAACGTTGTGTAGAAGGTGACGATGAGAACGACCGTCGCCATCCGTAGGCTGCGGAGCATCACAAACGCCAGCAACACAGCCACAATGCCCGACATGAGCAGCGGCGAGCGTTTGTAGATTTGCAACAACGGCACGTCCCGGTTCCAGGCGGCCTTCTTGACTTCCCGATTCAATTCGGAACCGGCAATGGGGCGGCCTCCCATGTGCAGCGAATCACCGTCAATTCCGACTTCGGCCGCCGCATCGCGGATGGCTGCAAACGCCACCTGCTTTTCCGCCGATCCCGCTTCCGAGAGAGAGACGAGTAAGGCGACCGGGCCGACTGTTTCGCCGCCTTCCGTCTGGTTGAGAATTGTTGTCCGACCGACCAACACCCCCTGGACGCGCCGAATTGCCTCCTGACGGGTCACATTCCGGGCCGTTATCCGGTCGATGATTTCGTGTGGAGTGACGACGCGCTCGACGTAGGGTACGCCGCCGCGCTCGACTCCGCTGGCATCGGGAGTTCCCTGAAGTCGCTCTGCCAACCGTCCGACTCGTGGATCGTCGAGGGAACTGTTCTCCCAAGAGATCACAATCCGATCGTCGCTCGGAAATTGATCATGATACCAGTCGAGAACGCGGACGCCCTCGTCGCTGGCTGGAAGCCATTGGGCGACGTCGTTCTCCAGATGAATCTGCTGGACCGCCCACCATGCCGGCACCGCCAGAAACAGCATGGCCATGAGTACCCACAGAGCCATACCATGGCCCCACGGGTCGCGTTTTTCGAAGAAATGCTTCATATCGGTTCTTCAAACGCCCTGGAAAAATCCAAGCCGACTCATGCGCCAGCCAGGTTCCGGGCAACGTCAATCTGGTTGTTACAATTCACCCTCGACTGCGACTGGCTGACATTCAGTTGTCAAAACACTCCCTACTGTCTTGGTTGTTTGCCGCTCTGGGTGAGATTGGCATCGAGCGTACTCCCTACATCGGCCATTCCGCCGACCGGATGTGTGATACGGTTTGCTCCCAAAATTTTCGTGGCAAAGATTGCGACGACGATACGGATTCTTCCGGTTCTATCAGGCTGGTCGAGCCATTCCGCTGCAATCGAATTTCGGCTTAGATTACACCGTAACCCTTGAGGAACACCGAGATTCGTTCAGTAAATGTGTACCCTAATAATGGGGTGTTTGTCAATCATGGGGATTTCGGGGTGCCTGGGTGATTTTCATTGCTGTGCTGTAAGAACAGAAACAGCCAAAACCGGGTTGGTGAGAAACAAAAGGCGGGATGATCGGGGAGGGCAAAACGCGGGGGCAGTGGGTAAAAGCCTGTAGGTATCGTAAAGCGCTCAACGTCTCTATGCAACCATTTGGAGCGTCTCAGACAGCGTGAGCATCAATTTTGGGGCTGGCATGGCATCACAGAGGAGAACGAATTCGTTGGATCAAGATTGGCGTTGCCCTGCAATGCCGTCACAACACGTGTTTCGTAACACATTACAACAAAACGGGTTATGTTCGAGGCAATCCTGGGGTCGCCCGTTCTTGCATCCTTGGCATTGTGAAAACTCCACCAACGCTGCCGGTTAGGCAAGTGGTGACGGTTTTTCATGGAGGGCGGGACTGTAGAAGTCGATTAATACAGTACCGACTAGTCGGTGAGTTCGACCGCTGCGCGCATCTGTGTTTTGTCAGTGACCACAGTCTTTTCATTCCCCACCAGCCAAACTGCCCCTTCAATGACTCAGATCGACGAAACACACATTGAGGCGATCATTGGCGCCTGCCAGGAAAACTCGGCGGAGATTGCCGAGTCGCTCAACCAGTGTTTCGACCGCAACTATCGAATCGAGACCGGTGAGTCCTCGATGTGGAGTCCGGATGAGGCGATTGACGCGTTGGACGGTCCCGGTCTGACGGTCGCGTTCGGAGTTGGGCAGCAAGCTCTGCTGTGCCTGATTCCGGAAAGCATGCCTTTGCCGGATTGGTATACGGCACCGGGCGACAGCGAGAACTCGCGTCTGCAGACGCTTGCCCTCGAGTGGTCGATGAACATGCTCCCCGCTGAGTTCGCTGCGGGGGAATTTGCATCGGTCGCCAGCGAAAACTTAAAGCAGCAGGTTCTCGACTCCGAACCAACCGCCTGGGCCGCAGTGATAGAACTGCTCGTCTTTGACGAAGATGCTCCGGCCGGTGAATCTGCTCCGACTGATGAAGCAGAGCCGAATGACGAAGAAAATTCGGACGCAGAAGAAGATTCGACAGTAGAAGAAGACTCAACCTCGGAAACGCCCGACCAACCTGAGGTTGCGGAATCAGACACGGAAGCCGAATCGTCTGAAGAAGCGAGCGACGACGCCCCATCCACCGAGACGGCAGCTCCCATCGCAAAACTGATTCTTATTGCAGCGGTCGATCGTCCACCGTTTCCCAGCAAGGAAGAAGCTCCGGCTCCTGCCGAAAGTTCCTCCCCGTCGCAGTCATCCAGCCATGAGACTGCTGCACCAGGTCATCCTTCGTCAACCTCAAGTATTGACAAGCAGATGCACGAGCTGCCCGTCACGGTCAGCGTGCGACTTGCTGAGAAAAAGATTGAACTGGGGCAACTGGTTACCATCACGCCGGGCGGCTTGATCACATTCAACAAAGGGTGCGAGAGTCTGCTGGATCTCTTCGTCAACAATCACCTGTACGGCCGCGGAGAAGCGATCAAAGTCGGTGAGAAATTCGGCTTGAAGGTCACCGAAGTTGGGATTCAAACGGAACGAATGTCGCGCATTCTCTAACCGCCAGCTTCGATGCAGTGCATCGCAGAACGCTGTAATGCATCGACCAGATGCGGTAGTTTGCGCACGAGGAATGAGGCGACGACAATGGGCAAGAGGTTCGTTTCTATCCCACTGCTTGCAGTCGGTTGCTGGTTGTTGATGACTGCCGGTATCTGCTGGGCGCAGATTCCCGCTGCGCGCGACGCAACACCGGCCGCAAAACAAGTGGGCTCATCGGTTTCCGATTCAGCCAGTACGAAATCGCTGCTGGACAACATCGACTTTCAGGGGTTACTCACCGATAACTCGGCGAACAGTTGGCTGATTCTGCTGGGATCGATATTTGTGGGCCTTGTGCTGGGCATGCTCGGCTCGGCCGTTTTGCGCAGTATCGCCAAGCGTCTCGAAGCGCGCGGAAATCCAGCGCGGGCACACGTTTTCAGCGATTTGGTTGGCCCGGGAAAGCTGGCGTTGTTGGGCGTTGGTTTGAAGTTCGGTCTGGCGAGCATCGCATTGATAGAACCGCTGCGGGCGTTTTCCGACAAGACGCTGGTACTCATTTATTCCATCGCCGTCTTCTGGTACGCGTTCAATCTGGTCTCGTTGGTGGAAGTGGTGCTGAAGCGTTTCACCGCGAAAACGGAATCGCCGCTCGACGATGAACTGGTGCCGCTGATTCGCAAGACACTCCGCGTCTTCCTGACCGTCATTGCCGTGCTGTTTGTCGCCGACTCGGTATTTGGGCAGGACATTGGCGCGTGGTTGGCGGGGTTGGGGATCGCGGGCTTGGCTGTGTCGCTGGCCGCGCAGGATTCGCTCAAAAACCTGTTCGGTTCACTGACGATCATTCTCGACCGGCCGTTTCTCATTGGCGAACGCATCTGCTTTGCCGGCTACGACGGCATCATCGAAGAGATTGGTTTTCGCTCGACCAAAGTCCGCACACTGACGGGTCACCTCGTGACCATTCCCAACTCAAATATCGTCAACGATCCAGTGGAGAACATTGGTCGCCGACCGACAATTCGCCGGACGATTAATGTCACCATTACCTACGACACGCCGCGGGCGAAGATCGAAGAGGCGGTTGAGATAATTCGCCGCATTCTGGATTCCCCCGACATGCGCGAACCAATTCACCCGGTCATCAACGGCGATGAATTGTTACCCCGCGTGTTTTTCAACGACCTCGGTTCCACAAGTTTGAACATCTTCGTCATCTACTGGTACGCGCCGCCGAATTACTGGGACTACATGGAACACGCCCAGCAATTCAACCTGCGTCTGTTTGAGGAATTTGAACAGGCGGGAATCGAGTTTGCCTTCCCAACGCAGACGCTGTATCTGGCGGGTGATCCGAAACGCGACCTGATGATGAAGATGTTGAACGATGGTTTGGAACCGAGTTGATTCAACACTCCACCACCAAACTGAACGCCCGTGATTGGCGTGGAATTCCCCTCGACAGTTGTTGCGGCCAGCCGCTATGTTTTGTGCGTTCACGGTCACCCACATTGTCAACCCGATTGGCGAAGTGACGCACGATGAGTGATGAACCGCTGCTCCAGATTGTGCCGGGTGTTCACATCAGCTCAGCCGGTGAAGTGACGACTTCGCCCGAACTGCACGACGTATTGTGCGACGTGGCCGGCGAGTTGGAAGACGACTGCGATCTGCCGGTCGATTTAGAACACGTGTTGGCCGCGCTGATCATGGCCACAAATGCCGGGCAGATATCCGACGACCGCCAACTCGCGAGCGACGATTCCGAACTGCGCGCACTGCTTGTTCCGCATGTGCGACTGATCTTCGAAGAATTTGACGGTCAAATCTGCGGCGAGGAATGAGCCGGTCCAACCTGCCGACATTCGATTGGCTTGATCAGGCTTGATCACTCAATAGCGACCGTTCCGCAAACGTGCCGACCGGATTCAGCAGCAGCCAGAAGATGGCGGCGATCAAGTAAACCCCGCCGAAAACGAACAGCACGAGATCCCAACTGCCCGTTGACGTCTGCAGCGCGGGAACGACGATGGGAAAAATGGTGGCTCCGGCGTTTCCGGCCATGTTCATAGTCGCGAAAATTGTTGCCACGTTTTTTCCACCCATGTCGATGGTTGTGGCATACCCGGATGGACCGGCCAATGCTGCGCAGAACGCGCCGCCGCTGATGACCAACACAACGGTATTCGCACCCTGAACGAAATACGCGGCGAAGATCAA
The DNA here is from genome assembly GCA_018699955.1 of Planctomycetaceae bacterium. Classification (GTDB taxonomy): domain Bacteria; phylum Planctomycetota; class Planctomycetia; order Planctomycetales; family Planctomycetaceae; genus JABISG01. The sequence continues at coordinate 84,751 of JABISG010000115.1, forward strand.
GAGCGCGCAGCCGAACATTCCGGCGACCGCAACATTCCGCCGCGCCGCTCTGACATTTCCCGTTGCCGACAGCATCCGGTCGGAGAGTTTTCCCGCCAAAGCCGAACCGATTCCACTGGCGATCAACGGTAGCATCGTCAACAAGCCCGATTTGGTGACGGACACGTTGCGTGTTTCCTGTAGAAACGTGGGAAACCAACTGGCGTAGAACATGTATCCCGCCCCGCGGCAGAACTGCTGCCCGCAGATGCACCACATGGGGGGACTGGCCAGGAGCGCCAGCCACGGAGTGGGCGTTGGTGTTCCGTCTGTTTCGTCCGGTTGCTCTGAATCGCTGGAAACTGAACCGTCGGCGGAACGGGAAATCAAAGAGAGTTCGGCGGCGTTGACTGCCGTGTGTGCTCTGGGGCGATCGCGAAACCAGACATAAAAAAACCACGCCCAAATCAATCCGGGCAGCGCGAACACCGCGAACAACACCCTCCAATCCATCATCGCCAACAGCAGTCCGGTTAAACCGGATGCGATGATCGCGCCGACCTGCTGGGAAGTCCCCAACCATCCGCTGACCGAAGCACGTTGCGACTGAGGAAACCACTGCGAGATGACAACCGCCGAGCAGGGGAATAGCCCCGCTTGGCCAATACCGCTTAAGAGTCGAACCGCGTACAACCACCAGATGGCCGCCAGCAACGACGCAGCGGCTGTGTCGATTCCCGGGCGAATCCGCATCACCAACGGAACCAACCACACGGCAACAATGCCGATGCCCGCCAGTCCGGTAATGGCCGTTGCGCCCGACCATACAGCAGAATAGATCGACAGGGTCTTGCGTGGCCCCAAGCGTTCGCCCAACCAGCCGGTTGGAATTTGAAACAAAGAGTACGTCAGAAAGAAGCCGCTGAGTGCCCAGCCCATTTGCTGCTTTGTCATCCCGAGTTCGGCACGAATTGTACTCTCGGCGACACCGATGCAATTCCGCTGAACGTAGGCGATGGCCGCTGCAGCGCACAGCGAAATCAGCACAACGGTGCGTGCCGAGGAAGGCGGATCGGCCGGTGGCGCTGCCGCGTCGAAGTCGCTGCCAGTCATTGGCTCCGTCCGGCGTTCGCCTCATCGATGGGATTAGAAAAGAGAGCGCTACCTGCGACGTGTCGCGAATAGCGCTCTCGTGTGTTCGCCACCGTTACCGGTTGAACAGAAATGCCGAACTGTTGATGAGGGCCCACATCAGATCCTGAGCCGCTTCGGTCGAGGAGCCAACTTCGGTGAAGAACTGCTCGCTGTTCTTCATTTCGTCTTCGGATGGGAAGCGGCAGAGGACTGAGAGGTAAACCGACTCGATCATCTTCCCGTTGTCGGCCTTTTCGCTCGCCAGCTTCGCAATCAAACCTTGCGGGTGAATGATGGAATTGGCGATGGTGGGGCCGTTGACCAGATTCAGCGTTTGTCCCAGGCTGACCTTGCCGGTGCGTTCGCATTCACAGGGAGATTCGCGTGGGGCGCGGCCGAACATGTCGAGAAACTTCAGTCCGATTTGCGGGTCCGGGAGCTGACCGGCCCGAAAACCGGCCGGAACACCCGGGATATTTCGAGGTGCACCGGTCGCTGCGATGATCGAGTCGTACAGTTGCTCGGCAGCGAGTCGCCGCGGCAGGGAGTGAGAATAATTCACCGTGTCGTTCACGTTCCACTCGTTCGAACGATAGCTTCGTTGGTAGGTGTGCGACGAGACGATCAGCTCGACCAGCCGTTTGAGATCGAACCCGTGGTTGATGAAGTCGTCGGTCAACGCGTCGAGTAGTTCAGGGTTGGTGGGGGGATTGCTGGAGCGGATGTCATCGACGGGATCGATGATGCCCTGTCCCATGAAGTAGCTCCAGTAGCGGTTGACGAGGCTCTTCGCGAAATACGGGTTCTCCTTCGATGTCAACCACTGTCCCAATTGCTGGCGACGATCGGTCAACGATTTGTCGATGCCGTCGTGCTCGAACGGAAACAGCGCCCCAACCGCCTGACCGGTACTCACATTGGTTACCGTCACCGGTGCGTTCAAGGTGTAGATGATTTCGTCGCCGCCGGCGATGCCCGGCTTACGGCCGACGTCGGCAAAGAAGGCCGACAGTTCGTAATAATTGTTCTGCGTCCACCGCTCGAACGGATGATCGTGACACTGTGCGCACATGAATCGCGTGCCGAGAAACACCTGGGTCATGTTCTCCATGACCAACTTTGGTTCGCGGGCGATGCGAAAGTAATTGGCAGGAGGGTTCTCGTAGGCGCTACCGCTGGCGGTCATCAATTCGTAGGCAAACTCGTCGTAGGGTTTGCCGGAGGCGATCGAACTGCGAATCCAGTTGCGAAACGCCCACACGCCTTTTTCCTTGATGAACTTCCGGTTGCTCATCAGTAGGTCGCTCCATTTGAGCGTCCAGTAATCGACGTAACCGGGGCTGTCGATCAGTTCTTTGATCTTGGCTGTCCGCTTCGTTCTTGAATCGCGCGGATCGGCGAGGAAGGCGCGGACTTCGGCCGAGGTCGGCGTGATGCCGGCCACGTCGAGCGATACGCGGCGCAGAAACTCAGCATCAGTGCTAAGCCCGGAAGGCAACGTTTTCATGCGCCGGAGTTTGGCGTTGACGTGCGTGTCGATCAGATTGTAATCGGGGCTGTCGTTCCAGCGGAATTTCTCGCGATTGCCCAACACTGTCACGGGGTTGGCGAAGTAACGACCTTCAAAGCGAACCATAATCGACGCTTCGCCACGGCGGATTGCTTCGATGCGGCCTGTCTTATCGATTTCGGCCACCTCAAAGTCGCTGGTCTTAAAGATCGCGTTGCGAGAAACGTCACGGCTGATTCCGTCGGCATAGTGAGCAATGACAATCTGCGACTGAAACTGTCCGCCCCGTTGCAACAGCGGCTTGGCCGGCATCACTTCCAGGCGGACAACTTTGGGGGCTGAATCGAACTGACAACCCTCTGCGATCCACTGCTCGATGAGCTTATAGGCTTGCGACTCTTCGTCGAACAAAAAGCCCCCTTCGTGCGGAACTCCCTGCGTCGGTTTTAGCAGCATCAGGCTCTGGCTGGGCTGGGCACGGTTGAAACGCCGTCCCGACAGATCATCGACCAGCGCCCGATAATCGTATAAGGCATCGTAGCCCCGCAGCGACAACTTAAAGCCACCCTTGCCAACGCGTGCCCCGTGGCAGGTTCCCGCGTTACAGCCGACTTTACTCATCAACGGCATGACTTCTCGGACGAAACTCACCGGCTTCTCCGCCACGTCGATGACGCGAACGGCGACTTCGGCCTGCTGTCCGGCTGCACTCACCGTCAGCTTGGTCTCCCCAGCCTTTCGGGGATGAACGAAGCCGGTTTTATCGACGGCGACAATTTCGGCAGCCGGTTTGATGACCGCCTCGGCCGTCAAATCGTGCGCGACACCGTCGGCCGTTCTGCCGATGACAAGGATCCGCCGCTCATCGCGAGACCCTTTCAATTCCACGGAAGATGGAATGACTTCCAGCTTGGCGATCTGTGGTTTGGCAGGTTCGGCTGCCGTTGTTACGGCCGGAATGTAAAACAGGCCCACAGCGGTGCAAGCGAGCGTCACAACTGAAGAAAATCGCAGATTCATCGTTCAATGTCCCTTGGGTTCCAGACGGAATCAATGTCTCGAAAACGTCCAACCATCCTCTGTGTCGATTATATCGATTCGATCCGCAGGCAGAAGGGAACGCCCTTTCGGATGCGGTTCAATCAGCCGGTCATTTTGATGCAGTCGTCGTGCCGGCGAAGTCGGTCGCGACAAAGTCCTTGACGAGTTTTCCGGTGACAACGTCGAACAGCCGGACGTGTCCGTCGAAACCGGCGACGGCAACTTGTGCGCCATCGGGCCGGAAGGCGACGGCAAACACCGGCCCGTTAATTCCCTGCAGTTCGTGAACCAGCATTTTCTCGGCGGAACGCTTGTTCGTTTCGACGCGGGTTTCTCCCAGGCCACCGCCGTTGTTGGTTTTCGTCTCATCGTAGGTGCCGGTCTTGTAAATCCGGGCCGCGCCCGAAGTCGCCGAACTCGAACCCGCGACGAACATGCTGCCATCCTTGTTGAACTTCATGTCGAAGATTCGGCCGGGCAGTTTTTCATAGCTGCGAATGTGGTTAAAGTTGTCGCCGATGATTCGTTTTCGGGTGCGGAAGATTTTATACAGGTTCGGCTGGCCGTCTGAACCGCCCGTTAGCACTTGTTCTGTCAACGGATGGCGTTGGACGGCCATCAGCCCACCTTTGAGTGCTCCGGGGGTAATACTGGTGATGTTGTCCACAAACTGTGCCGATTCGACGATGGTCAATTTCATCGACATGTCGCGGCTGACACTGATGAGGTGATCGCTTTTCTTGGAAAACGTGGTGTTGAGAACCCAGTCGCTGTGGGTATCGAGCCGCATGATCTGCTTGCCGTCTTTCACCTGAATGACGCGTGCCCGGTTGTCGGCTGCACCGAAGGCGAACAGATCGCCTTTGTCGCTGAAACAACCGCCGAACAGCGTGTCGGGCGTCTTGGTGATGGAGCTGATCAGTTTTCGATCAGCGACGTTCCAGAACTGCACTTCGCCGAACAATGCGGGGGTTCCGCCGACGGCACCGATCATTTTTCCGTCGGGTGAAAACGACAGCGATTCAATTCTCTGAGAACGACCAACAAGCCGCCCGACCAGTCCGCTGCCATCCGCCTGATGCACGAGGGTTTCGTGAAATCCGGAAACCGCCAGCAGCTTGCTGTCGGGTGAATAGGCCAAGGCGGTAATCACCGGCGGGTTGGCGTACTTGGGGGGATTCTCTGCAGTGATTGAATCGACGGCGGAGGGGGGCGTGTCGTTCTTGGCGCCTTCCTTGATCCAGCGTCCAATCAAATCGACTTGCTCGGGTGGCAGGGGATCTTCATTGAGGGGCATTTCCGGTTCCTCACCGGTGATGTACAGCATAATTGTGCTGCTGTCGGGATCGCCCGGCTCGAAGCTCTCGCCGTTCTCTCCGCCTTTCTTCAGCCCCTCGAATGATGTCAGTAGCAACTTGCCGCCGAGTTTTGCCGGCTGATGGCAACCGGAGCAACTGCGCTGCAGGATGGGCCTGATCTGGCGGTAGTAGCTGACTGTGCCAGCTTCGCCCGCTGGTTTCTCGTCATCCTCAGCCGCGACAGCAATCGTGGGCAGCGTGAGAGCCACGAAGAGCAAAAGACGGCCGATCCAGTTTCGGCCCGGTACGAAATTCAGCGACGTCTTTGCCATCATCATCTTCTTCCCATATGGTGATCGATGCGCCACCGCCAAACCACGCGCGCAACCGGTCCGAGTAACCCTGTAACATGCTCTTTCAGCGACATCCATCGTACCGTCCGGGGCCGACTCACGTAAAGCGATATGGATGTGAGTTGCTCGATCCCGCGGGCCGCTGCCCGCAGGCTTTGAGATGCCACATTGGGACACGGCCCGCAAGCGGGACGGCTAAATGGCGAACACTTTGTTCCATGCAAAAAAACGCCCCGTCGGGTGACGGGGCGTTTTCAAGCGTGAAAACAGTATGTGAAATGGCAGCCGCGTGGATTACTTCTGCGGTGCCGCTTCGGTTTTCTGTCCGTGGAACAGCGAGCTGAATGAGCTGCGGCCTCCAATTTTGTCAGCATTGTAAATGTAGGTGGCGCTCATCGCCCGGGCAATTTGCTCTCCGGCATCGACCAGATGTGCCTTTGTGTACGGATCGATCTTGTCGCCGCCCGCTTCGACCGTTTTGGCCAACCGAGCGTGCAAGTCCTTCAATTCCATCCGTGCCAAATCGGCAATCGGCTTGTAGACAGCCGTGCTGCCGGCACCCGGCATGCTCAGATCGATGAGCCGCGTGAGATACTCGCGCTGCAGGTTTCGCCGGAGGCTGGAGACCATCGGCTGACGAGCGGAAAACTTCTTCTTCGGCGCCTCGTTGAACTCCGTCCAGATGGCGGCGTCGAGTGTGTCGAGGATTTCCGGCAGCGTGATCATGTCTTGATTGGCCGGGACACGCAATTCGTTGTCGTACACGCGGCGGAGTGTGGTTGGATTCATGACCATTGTGAGCGCTGACGACTGCATTCCCATAATGCGATCATGGATCGGCCAGGTTGAGTCGCTGAGGGAAAAACCGCCTCCGTCAAACCATTTGTCTGTCGACATGTGCTTGAGCAGTTCCGGTGTCAGGCCGAACGCTTCGTCGCGGAGAGAATTCTCGATGACGAATTTCAAAGCGGCACGCTGCTTCTCAGCGGGGACGACTTCAAACGGCGGTCTGCCGTTCTTGTCTCCCTTTTTGTCGCGGTAAACATGAACGCCGCCGATCCAGTTGCCCATCATGCTGACGGCTCGGAACTGGAGGTTGATGGTCATGTCGTAGCCGCGTCGCGCTCGCGACCAGCTTTGCCCGTCTTTGACGAATTTATCGACAATCTGTTTGCGATGATAATTGGCCAACCGCGTCTGATTGTTGGCGTATTCGAGGGGATTCTTCGAGAAGTCGTAACGGCGTGCCAACGGATCAGGTCCGGAGGTGTCTTCGTCGGTTCCGTATTGAAGCGCCGGCTCGGCCACGCGGTCGAGGATCGGCTTGAGATCCGAAGCGAACGAATAGCCGTATTCGATGGCCCAGTAGTCGTAACCACCGATGCCGATCATGGTGTAGTCGCCTTGGATTTTTCCGCCCTTGAAGTTCATGTTGACGGAGGTGTAGTCCATGACAGAACTCGCCAACGGCTTCTTGCCCTTCAACTTGTCGCTGTTGATTTCGGCGAGCGTGTAGGTACTCGATCCTTTGAAATTATGTCTCAGGCCGAGCGTGTGACCGACTTCGTGCGCCACCAGATGGGCAAGCAGCGGCCCGACGAACGATTCGGGCATTCCGTCGATTTTGGTTTCTTCCGGCTTCTTGGGCTTGTCGTCTTTTTTGTCTCCGTCTTTCTTTTCGTCTGCCTTCTGTTCTGCTTCTGCCAGTTCTTGACTGATCAGTTCGAGGTGCGCTCGCATGACGGCGACGTCGAACGCCATTCCGTCGGCGGCCAGGCACATGCCGTTGACCTGACTGGTGCGGCCGATCAGTCCATCGTAAACGTCATCGCCAATCAGCTTGGAATCAACCTGTGTTGCAGGATGTCCGCCGTATGGCAGGTTGGCCTGGGCGGCGATTTTGGCCGAAATGAAGTTCCGCTGAGCCGGTGCTGCCAGGCGGACACGTGGGTCCCAGTCGGGATGGGTTGCCAGCCACGAAAGGGTTTCGGGGCCAAAGCTTTCCATCGCGATTCTGGGCAGCAGGTCTTCGAATTGGAAATTGTAATGTCGAATCCAGCCGTCGGTCAAAATGATGTCGGCGTCGAGAATCTGCCCGGTCGTCGGATTAACGCGGCTCGGGCCGATGGCCGTGCCAATGTCATTATTCAACCAACGCAGGAAATTGTAACGGACGTCTTCGGGGTCTTTTTCCATATGGGCGCCCGACTTGGCGTCCTGGTAGTAGACCTCAATGGCATTGGACAGGCCCACTTTTTCAAAAGCGGCATTCCACGAGAGGAGTCCTTCCCGCACCCAGCGGCGATAGCGGATGGGTGTGGTGTGTTCGATGTAGAACACGATCGGATTCTTCGGCGGGCTGATCTTCAGTTTGGGATCGGCCTTTTCCAGATGCCAACGGTTGACGAAACGAATTCGCGTGTCGTCGTCGGAGTATTTGCCCAGGTCGGTGTAGGATGTCGTGAAGTAGCCCACGCGTTCATCGGCCTTGCGGGGCTTGTACGTGCTGCTGGGGGGAATGGAGCTGATGGAATAATGCAGCGTCTGCAGGCGGCCGGATGACGTGGGAAGCTCGAACGCCAATTCCACGTTGCCGGGAAAGGCTTTCGCCTTTTTGATGGTGTGCAATCCACGGTTGGAACTGCGAACTTTCGATCCAAAGAACGTTGTGGCCTGACCGACGAGCAGTGCGTCCATGTCGATCACCGGACCACCGCCCGGGCCGAGAGTCACAATGGGAACGTCGAGCATGACTTGATCGGTGAATAGCCGTTTGACCGATGCCTTCGACTCCGCGTCGCCGTTGGATCGGGTGTCGATATTGGGGGCGATCATTGCCAGGCGTTTGTCGAATCGTCGCCAGTAGAAATACTGATCACCCGCCTGCAGGCCGGCAAATCGTTCTCCACTGGAAACGGTCAACGCCAGAAAATACTTCTGCGAGGCGTAATTGGCCGGAAGTTCGGCATACATCTGGCTGTCTTTTTTACGGGTCCAGATGGTGTAGAGGCTTTTCTTGCCGTCGGCAGTGGAAACGACTTTCTCGTACCCCTTGAATACGTCGGCGTGTTTCGGGAAGTCCGGTTTCGTCTGCGCTTCGGCAGCCGACGTGAGTGCGATCAAAGCCGCCACTCCGCACATGATCTTAACTGCCCACTGCCCACTCTGAGTTGATCGCCGCATTATTTCGGTTCCCCGCAAAAGAGAAACAAGACCGGCCGAACATAACCGGTCTACCATGAATCGATGTGTCGGGAACACAGCCAAAGTGTTGCCGAACGCGCCGCCAACTGGAGAGCCTATCATCGCCTTAACCGGCAGAACTCCCCAGCGTTCACTATTGTTACACGACTGCCGTGAAGTTTACACCCAGCAACCGGATCGTGCACCCATTTCCCTTAATTTTCACCGCGAATCGCCGCCTGACAACCCCAATTGCCGTTATTGGTGGTCTTGTCGTTCGACATCTACGGATTGCGCCATGGGTGAAAATTTGCTCCGCGGTGCAGGGAGTCCGGCAGAAATGGCTTTCGGCAGATCCATCGACCGCTAAATGACGTGCAACACGACACATGTGATGTTGTCGCGTGAGCCGCCATCTTGTGCCGCTTTGACGATCGCCTCGGCTGCTTCCTGCGGATCGTTGATGTCCTGCACCAATCGCTGCAGCGCGTCGTCTTTCAGGCCGTCAGTCACTCCGTCGGAACAGAGAAGGTAGCGGTCGCCCTCTTTGGGCAGAATCTGCGTCGGCTCGGTGCCGGTCGAACCTTCCTTCGTGCCAAGGTACCGGTACAGCACGTTTCGATAGCGATGCGTTTCGGCATCGGCGGCGGAAATCGTCCCCGCATCGACGAGTGCCTGCGTCAGCGAGTGATCGGTCGTCTGCTGATCCAGTGCGTCGCCTCGCAAACGGTAGACGCGGCTATCTCCAATTCCACCGACATACAACTTTCCACCGACGACAATGACGAACGTCAACGTCGTTCCCATGTTGTGGTAATTGGCGTCGTCTTCGCTGAGTTGGATGATTTGCTGATTGGCAAATTCAACCGCTTCGTCCAGCGATTGTATGACCGTTTCCGACGGGCTGTTGTCAAAGTCGATCAGCTCTTCGATTTTCTTTGAGACGAGTTCTGTGGCCATCGCGCTGGCTTTTTCGCCGGCTGCCTGGCCTCCCATGCCGTCGGCAACGAGAAAATAACGCTGCTGCGGATCGACCACGCAACAATCTTCGTTGTTGTCGCGGAAGTTGCCGGTGATGCTCAGCGAGCCGCACGAAAATCGAGACATGGTTCCTGCTGTATTGTCAGTCTAAGCCTGTTGAATGCACTGCTTTGAATGCACTGTTTAGAAGCGACGAAAGTCCAACGCATGTTTGTCGTTTGGAACGCCCTACTTTTTAGACGATTTCCCTATTCATTCACAAGTGTTCGTGTTGAATCGGCGACCGCTTGATCGAATCAACTGAGGTCGATGGCCAGGGCAGCTTCACCCCGTCAACTGCGTGGGGCCGTCAGTGAGTCCCCCGGCAGAACGGTTTTTACCAGGTCGTCGGCACCGAGTGTTGTCGCGGTGATGAATAATTCGCCGGCAACAAACCCGGCGCTTGTGCCGTACAGTGTGTTCTGTCCTTCGACCAATCGAAACACGCGTTCTTTTCCGGGCGGGAACTGTGTCTGGTAAGCGCGAATGGCTTCGAGCTTGGTTTCCAGTGTTTCGGAAATATCGACGACAAAACTTCCTCCACCTTGCGGCAGAACCAGCGATTGAAAACCGAGCGGATACCACACCTGCTTGGAAATCGTGTGGACCGGCAAATTGTCGAACGTTTCGTCCCACTTGCACAATCGCGAGTAAAACACGGCGGCATCGGTGATCTGCATCGCTTGCCAGTGGTCGGGCGATGCCATCGGCGTTTTTCCCGCAATGCCAAGCACTACCGACGGGCGATACCGGCGAAACACTTTCGCCAGCGCAACCCGTGCCTCAAAGTCGTCGAACAAGCGACGATTGGGAAGGTCGAGGGTTTCGCGCACCTGCACGCCGAGAATCTCTGCAGCCTTTTTCGCTTCGGCCATTCGGACTTCAGGTCCCGGACTGGCGGGCGTCGGTTCGCCGTCTGTCAAATCGACAACGCCAACCCGATAACCCTGACGCACCAATTTGCATAGGGTGCCGCCGCAGGCGATCTCGACATCATCCGGATGGGCACCGACGGCGATCACATCCAGCGGCTGGGGAAGTTCGTCTGACATAACGGCTCAAATCTCAATTCGATGTGTTTTCAAAGCCCACCGGTTGCGGCCTGTGGGAAAAACGTTTTCAAGAGTTTCGCCAGCCGATGCGGGTGCGTCAAGTACGGCAGCTGGCCGCTCGAATGCAGGCGTTCGACTTGAGTGTTCGCAATTCGTTGATCAAGCAATTCCTGGCAACCGGCGGCAAGCTGACCTTCTCCTTCGGTGCGAATCAACAGCACGGGTTGCGAGACTTCACCGAGCCGATTTCGGACGTCAAATTCTTTCAGCACCGCTGCCCGCTCGGCCAGCGCGGAGACAGGCAACTGCCCGGTGTCTGCGAGGAAAAACGACCAGCGGCCCCGATCAATCGGCGGAAACCAGGGGAGGTGATTCTGCGTTTGCAAAGTACTCCAAAATGGAACCGACGCCAGAGGACGCCGCAATCGACGGCCAACACCGATGAGCAGCCTCTCCGTCAGCGACAATTGACGATGGGCATAACCGCCTTGAATTGCTGCGGTGAGAATGCGGTTCGGTTCGGCCAACATTGCCGAGAAGGCCGTCACACTGGCAAACGCCGGCGCAAAGAGATGGAACTGCCGATCACCCTGCCGGTCGGCGACTGCAAACAGATTATCCACAAGTGTTGCCGTACTCTGCCGACTTCCACGGTCCAACGAAAAATCGTCATACACAACGCAGCGAAAGTCTTCACGAAGCAGCCAGACTAATAACGCGTAGAGTTCGTGAGTGCCGCCCAAGCCGGGCAACAAGTAGACGGGCGGCCCGTCGCCCCACGTTCGCCCACGTATGGTTGTCCCGCCCTGCCGAAGTTCCCAGAGTTCGGCATCCGAGCGAAACGCATCGAGAACCTGTTCCCACGCAAGCGGAGTGGGGCAAGGGTCGTGCGGCGGTTCGTCGGTTGCTGCTGGAACGTCCGCAGACTGGGATTGTGCCATTTCAGTTCCGGCCGGCATTGTGTTGCCACACAACGACCCCGCCTCACCGGAAGCCGGGTATTGTTTACTCGGTTGGAGCATTTCGTTCGTCATCGTCACACCTGCAGCCTGGCGTCGCTTCATGGCAGCACATGGTAATCCATTTGGGCCGGCGAATGAACTCAGGCGACGGACGGCACGTTTCATGTGAGCGGCGATTCCACCACGATTGACTATTTTTGAATTTACGAGACACAATGTCTTGACAGCCATCTCACGTGCGGGTAACTTGGCAAGACACATTGTCTCGAAGGAAGGAACTTGATGGTTCGTAATCCATACGATGCGACCGAAGCCGAGCAGGCTGTGCTCGAGTCGCTTTGGTCGAAAGACACGGCAACGATTCGGCAACTGACCGATGAACTCTACCCGAACGGCACCGCTTCGAATTTTTCCACCGTTCAGAAACTGTTGGAGAGGTTAGAAGGCAAGGGGTTCGTCGAAAGAGAGCGTCGCGGGTCTGCGAATTGGTTTCGGCCGCTCGTCGATCGACATGAGTTGATCGGGCGGCGTCTGAGCGCTGTGGCTGAGAGCCTGTGCGACGGCTCGCTGACTCCGCTGCTGCAGCATCTGGTCGAGGCGCACGATCTGACGGCCCAAGACCGCAAATCGCTGCACACGCTAATCGAGAAGTTTGACGAGAAAAAGAAGACAAAAAGTAAGGAACGCTGAATCTAAAGAAGTAGACCAAATCATCAGGCCGAATTCTCGGCGGATGTTCCTTTTCAGAGGAAGACGACATGTCCTGGATGCTCGAGATTGCTCTGAGTAACGCTGTGATGGCGACCGCCCTTGGATTGCTGGTGCTGCTGGTCAGTCGGTGTTGCCACCGGCCCGCCTTGATTCACGGCCTGTGGCTGGTCGTCTTGCTGAAACTGGTGACACCGCCGGTTGTCCAGGTTCCTGTCGAGATCTTGCCCGCGACTGTGGCAGTCACAGATGCCGTCGATGCCGATGTTGTCGACGACATCTCAGTTCCCGCCGAAGCGATGCCAGTCGAAGACGTTGTCGTCACACCGGTGGCAGCGCCGACTTTCGACGAAGAACCGTTTCCGCCGCAGGAACTGCTTGTTTCAAACGACAAACTCGATGCGGACGGCTTGCCGCTCATCGCGGTGGAGTTTGATGAACCAGCTGCGGCAGACGGCGTTTCTGTAACCGCCAATGAGAGCGACGACGTAGTGCTTGTCGAAACGACTGCAGCGGCGGCGATGGCCGATGGCGAAGAGAAGGAAACGTCGAACATCGCAGCCGGCATCGCGGCGGTGCCGATATCGGAGCTTCCGCCTTCTGCTCCCCCGAGCGAAGCGACCGAAGCGTCGGCGGCTCCAACAGGATTTGCAGGTTTATTCGAGGTGATGCTGAAATACTTGCCAGTCTGTTTGATCGCCGTGTGGATTGCCGGTTCGGTTTTTGTTGTTATCACAACGATCATTCGGGTGAGGCGATTTCAGCGGCTGCTATGCCTGGGGTCACCGGCACCCGAGTGGCTGCAAATAAAAGTTGATCGATTAGCGAAGCAGATCGGGCTGAAGCGGTCACCGCGGGTTGTACTCGTTCCGGCGGCTGTTTCGCCGATGTTGTGGGCGATCGGCCGTAAGCCCATGCTCATTCTTCCGGATGAATTGTTACAGCGACTGGAGCGGCCGGAGTTGGAGTCGATTCTGCTGCATGAGTTGGCACACATGCGCCGTGGCGACCATTGGGTGCGGGGCTTGGAATTGCTGGCAAGCTGCCTGTATTGGTGGCATCCGGTCGTGTGGTTGGCTCGTCGGGAAATCCAGATGAATGAAGAAGCCTGCTGCGACGCATGGGTTGTCTGGCGTCTCTCCGACGACGGGCGACCTTATGCAAAGGCCATATTAGCGACGGTCGATTTTCTCGCCGATAAGCGGTCCGTTTTGCCGCCAGTCGCGAGCGGGTTGGCTCGTGTCGAATTCTTGAAGAAGAGGTTGACGATGATTATGGAAGGCACAACCCCTCGCAGCCTCTCGGGTGTGGGTCAGATTGCCGTGTTGGTACTTGGTGCAGGTATGCTGCCGCTGTTGCCAACCCTCGGTGAAGAACAGTCGGACGAACCGGCAGCCGCAACGGCCACCGATCTCGTCGCGGATGAGGATCAAGAGGACAAGCCCGCCGCCGCGACAACTGCCGATGATGTAAAATCAGCTGACGCGGCTGCAAAGCCGGTCGTTCGACAACCTCGGCGAACGTTGATCGAATCGACCGAGTTTGAGAGTCGCCCGACGACGTTTCAATTCATCTCCCGGTACGCGTGGTGTTCGGCGTTTTCGGCTGACGCCAAACTGTTAGTGACCGGTTACGGACACTGGACAGAGCCGGGCGAAGTTCGCTTATGGGACCTATCGACCGGCAAAGTTCGCTTCAAATTCAAGGAGTCGCTGGGCGTTCGCACGGTTGGATTCTCCCCCGACGGCAAACTGTTTGCTTCGGGCAACTTCGCAGGAGAGGCGAAACTCCGCGATATTGAGACCGGCGAGGTGGTGTTTCAGCTCAAGGAAACGGCCGGATCGGTGGACCGTCTGGCCTTTTCCGCTGACGGCAAACAGTTGGCGACGGCAAGTAACGGCAAGGTTGTGAGAATTTGGGACATTGCAGCAGGGACAATTTCGAAAACCTTCGAAGGTCACACCGGAGTTGTGTACTGGGTTGAGTTTTCGCCCGACGGCAAGACGCTCGTCAGTTCGAGTCTGGACCGAACGGTCCGCGCGTGGGACATTGCGACCGGCAAGTTGAAATTCGTGATACAGCATGCTGATCAGGTCAACTCTGTCATTCATTCCCCCGACGGAAAACAGTTGGCGTCTGTCTGTAGCGATGGGCAGGTGCGACTGTGGGAAGCCGCCACCGGGAAAGCCCTGGCCGTGCTTTCAGGCCACCAGAGTCGAGTGAATTCGGTTTGCTATTCGCCGGATGGCAAGATGTTGGCTTCCGCCGGTACGGGCAACACCATCAGGCTGTGGGACACAAGCACAAACGAAACGATTGCCACACTGTCGGGTCATACTGCCAACGTTTACGGGCTGACCTTCTCGCGGGACGGCAAGACGCTTGCCAGCAGCAGCTGGGACAAGTCGGTAAAGCTGTGGAACGTGGAAACACATAAGGAAGTTACCACGCTCTCGCCGGCTGATGTCATCGACGAACCGCAGGTGATTCTGGCGTTGGGCTACTCGCCCAACGGGAAGACGGTTGCCGTCGCCTATGAAGACCGGACCGTCAAGCTCAGACTCATTGAAGCGGGAACGGTACAGGCGGTCTTGGAAGGCCACGACGATGTGATTGCCTCGGTCGCGTTTTCCCCCGATGGTCAAACCCTGGCAACGGCCAGTTATGATCGCAGCGTGAAATTGTGGGACGTTGCAACGGGCAAGGAACTCAGAACACTCAGCGGTCACACCAATTGGGTCTTCTCCGTCGCGTTCTCGCCCGACGGAACACGACTCGCTTCCAGCGGCTACGACAAGACCGTCCGCCTGTGGGACGTGAAATCCGGTGCCGAGCAAGCCAAGTTGGAAGGCCATTCGGCCACGGTACGCTCTATTGCCTTTTCGCCGGACGGCAAACTGCTGGCATCGGGCAGCGGCGACCGCACCGTCCGAATATGGGACACCGACGGTCCCAAAGAACTGGCGACCCTCTCCGGGCACAAGGGCAGCATCCGAGCCATCGCCTATTCACCCGACGGCAAAACTATCGCCAGCGGCAGTGAAGACCAGACGATCAAACTCTGGGACGTCGAAAGCCGCAAAGAACGGGCAACGTTATCCGGTCACGCCGGCATGGTCTGGAGCCTCGCCTTCTCGCCGCAAGGAAAAACACTGGCCAGCGGCGGGTTCGACAACGCAATCAAATTGTGGAATCCCGATGCCGGCAGTTTACGGGCAACGCTCAGTGGGCACACCGACGTCGTCACGTCACTCGCCTTCGCACCCGACACCAGCGCACTGATCAGCGGCAGCTACGACAAGTCGCTGAAGCTGTGGAAGTCGACACAGCCGCCGATTCCTGAATTGGCGACAATCCCGGTCGATACACAGAATGTGCTGTTTACCGCGTTCTCTCCCGATGGTCGATACATGGCGGCCGGTGGGAACGAAAAGGTGGTGAAGATTTTCGATCTGAAAACCGGAAAGCTTCACAGCGTTCTCAGTGGACATGGCGCCGGAGTATTGCGAGGCGCCTTTTCCCGAGATGGAAAGACGTTCGCCGGGGGTGCCTACGGTTCGCTGATCCTGATCTGGGATGTCGCTAGCGGCGACCAAGTGGCGAAATTGGAAGATCATTCCGGAGAAATCCGATACCTGTCCTTCTCGCCCGACGGCAAACTCCTGGCATCGTCCAGTTGGGAGGGAGAGGTGATGCTGTGGGACTTGCAGGATTACCAAGTCATCAAATCCCTGCCGAAACAATCGCTCCCGGTCAACGCCGTCATCTTTTCACCCGACGGAAAAACGCTGATCACTTCAACCGGTAGCTGGAAGGAAGTGGAGAAGGCTGGCGAAGTCAAGTTGTGGGATGCGGAAACGGGAAAGGAACTGGCCAACCTGCAAGATCACAAGGTTGAGGTGAAGGGTGTCGCGTTAAGTTCCGATGGCAAAACATTGGTTTCTCATAGCTCCGATGGTCAGATCATTGTCTGGGATGCCAAATCTCGCACGAAACGTATCGAAATGAACCAAGGAACGGCAGTCATGTCCGTCTCCATTCTCCCTGACAATAACACGCTGGTCGCGGGCGACATGGGGGGTGGGCTCATGTTGTGGGATCTCACAAAGGGAAGAAAACTTGCCCGCTATGCAGGCCACAAGAAGTTCATTTATTTCGTGACCTCATCGCCCGACGGATCGCTAGTCGCCTCGGCCAGTAAAGACGGCAGCGTCAAACTCTGGCCGGCGGTCGCTCCGTCGGATTCAGCGCCGCTGAATGAGATCGCAAGAGTTTTCCCCGGCGGTATCTGGTCGCTGGCGGTCTCACCGGATGCAAAAACAGTGGCGGCCGGCGGTGCGAAGGGAGGCGTTGTACTGATCGATCGCGCATCCAGGAAGGTCAACACCAGACTCGAAGGTCATACGGCGGAAGTCAAAGACGTGGCATTCTCTCCCGACGGCGGTACGTTGGCAACCGCCAGCTTCGATCACACCGTGAAGCTGTGGGACGTAAGCAGCGGAGAACTGCTGCAGCAAATGGAACTCAAAAAGAACAGGTTCTGGAGTGTCAGCTTCAGCGACGATGGCAAAAAGCTGATCACTGCCGACGGCGTGTGGGAACTGGTCGTCTGGGATGTCGCCACCGGCAAGCGGCTGGCGACGATCAAAGAGGACAAAGGCCCGGTCACCTGCCATGCCGTTTCTCCCGATGGAAAACTGATTGTTACCGGGAACTACGACAAGATGATTCGCGTCTGGACACTGGCGGACGGTAAGCCGGTTGCCAAGTTCGAGGCACATGCGTTCCCGGTCCGTTCTGTCGCGTTCTCACCCGACGGAAAGACACTGGCCTCAGCCTGCGCAAGCGATGATCCACAAGACACCGCCAAATTATGGGACGTGTCAAACTGGAGCCTGAAAACGGCGCTCAACGGCCACGCGGGTCATCTGCACAAGATTCGATTCCTGCCTGATGGGCGGCACCTTGTCTCCAGCGGTTCCGACGCGACGGTACGCGTTTGGAATGCGGCAACGGGTCGGAAAGTCCGCGTCTTTCGAGCTCACAATCAGGCCGTCGTCGGGCTTGCCGTCGCTCCCGACGGTCAGTCAATCGTTTCGGGCGATGTGAACGGCAACCTGCAAACGTGGGCGTTTGCTGAGCCGGAGAAAACATCCGGTACAACCCGCGATTCTTCCGCAGACCTGGTTCGCCGTTGGACTGGAACGGCGTTCATTCCCGAACTGAAGCAGCAGTGGTCGGCGAACATCCAGCAAAAAGGTTCTGAATCGCTCAAGGTTTCTCCCAATGGCAAAACGCTGGCCATTGGAGGGATGAACCACACGATCAATCTCGTTGATGCCAAGACCGGAAAGCCGCTACGGACTCTAGAAGGACACACCGATACGGTCTACGACGTTGCCTTCTCACCCGATGGCACGAAGCTTCTCAGTGGCAGCATCGATATGACCGCAAAACTTTGGGATGTCGCCACGGGGCAGGGCATCCGCACGTTCAAAGGCCATCAGCACCGCGTACATGGTGTTGCCTTCACCCCGGACGGGAAAACCGTGGTCACCGGGGCTGGCGATGGAGCCGTCAAACTTTGGAGCGTGGCCACCGGGGAACAAGTCTCGGAACTGAAACAAGAAAATGCGGGAGTGATGACCCTCGACATTTCCTCGGACGGCAAGTTTTTAGCAACCGGAAACTGGGATCAAACCGTCTGGTTATGGGATCTACAGAAGTCAACAAAGATCGCGTCCTGGGCTGCCCATCCAGAGCATCCGACTTCCATTTGTTTCTCATTGGACGGAAAATTCCTGGCAACCGCTTCAGCCTCGAAAGACCCGTCCCAGAACGCAAAGATATGGGACGTATCTACACAAAAAGAAATCGTGAGATTGAAAGGGCACACGCACCACGTCCATAGTGTTCGATTCTCGCCCGATGGCAAAATGCTCGCGACCGCCAGTGCCGATCAATCAATTCGTTTCTGGGACGCGAGATCGGGGCGTTCTCTGCTAAGTATGGACACCGGCAGCCACGAATCTGATGTCGCATGGCTGGCAAATGGCACATCTTTGGCATCAACCCCATATAATGGTCTCTCAAAAATGTGGACCGTTTCCTTAAGAGACACTCGCCTCGTGCTCTCGTCGAATCCGAATTAGTCTCAGGAGAAGCTGCCATGAAATCCAATTCAGTTCGCCGGTTGGCGTCGGCGTGTTTGTGTTTTGGTTTGCTGTTGGGGACCGCGCTGGTTCGACCAGTCGCAGCGAGTGAACCGGTTGCTGACGACGTGCAGAAACTGGCCGATGCGATCGATAAACTGATTGCAGACCAGTGGAAAGAGAACAGTGTCTCGCCCGCGGCACCTGCGGACGATTCGGAGTTCTTTCGGCGCGTCTCGCTCGATGTGACGGGCAAGATTCCGCCCGCCGCCGACGCGATGGACTTCCTCGAATCGCTTTCGCCCGACAAACGTCGGCAGGTGGTCGATCGGTTGTTGGAAGACCCCGGTTATATCACGCACTTCACCACGTTCTGGCGCAACGTGATGATGCCCGAGGTCAATGCTGACTTTCAGGTGCGGTTTCTCGTTCCCAGTTTCGACTCCTGGCTGCGGAAGCAATTGACCGAGAACACGCAGTACGACGCGCTGGTCAAAGAGATCCTCACAACGCCTTTGGACTCGGGACAAAACAACCGCCGAAACCCGTACCA
Source organism: Planctomycetaceae bacterium (assembly GCA_018699955.1). Lineage (GTDB taxonomy): Bacteria > Planctomycetota > Planctomycetia > Planctomycetales > Planctomycetaceae > JABISG01. The sequence goes on from JABISG010000115.1 coordinate 103,696, forward strand.
ACGATTGGGCGAAGCATCGCCGTTGGCGTTTTTTCAGGCGAAACAAATCGCGCCGGAAAACCTCGCCTCAGCAACGTCGCGAATCTTTCTTGGCATCCGCATCGAATGCGCGCAGTGTCACGACCATCCGTTCGATACATGGAAGCAGGAACACTTCTGGAGTCTGGCCGCGTTTTATGGCGGCATCGAACGGCAGGGCAATCAGGGCATCTTCGGTCGTGTGCGCGAATTGTCCGACCGCCGGGAACTAAATATCCCCGATACCGAAACCGTCGTGCAGGCGGGCTATCTTGATGGCACCGAGCCGCAGTGGCGATTTCGCGTTGGCGCCCGAACGACGTTGGCCGGGTGGGTCACGTCTCCAGAGAATCCCTACTTCGCACGCACTGCCGTCAATCGAATGTGGGGGCATTTCTTTGGCGTCGGAATCGTCGATCCGGTTGACGACTTCACCGCCGGCAATCCGCCCAGTCATCCGGAATTGCTCGATCTGTTGGCCAAAGAATTCGCCGTTCACAATTTCGACCTGAAATTTCTGATCCGCGCAATCACCGCCAGCCGCACGTATCAACTCACAAGTCGAAAGACCGACGAGCGAACAGACGACCCGCAATTGTTTGCCCGCATGGCCGTCAAAGGACTTTCGGGAGAACAGATTTATGACAGCGTGGCCCAGGCGACCGGTTCTTACCGGCCGTACAACGCCCGCAACCCGTTTTCCTTCGGCGGCAACGACCCCCGCGGCGAGTTTTTAGAAACGTTCGCCAACAACACCGATGCAACAACCGCACGACAAACGACGATTTTGCAGGCGTTGGCCATGATGAACGGCCAACTCGTCGCGAATGCAACCAACCTCTCGCAAAGTCGCTCGCTGGCCGCCGTCGCCGAGTTCCCCGGCCTCACCACGGCCGAGCGAATCGAAAACTTGTACTTCCTCACATTGAGCCGCAAGCCGCGACCGGAAGAAATCGAGCGGCTGGTGAAATACGTCGAGCGAGGTGGCGAAAAGAGCGACCCGAAGAAATCGCTGGGAGATGTCTTCTGGGCGTTACTCAATAGCAGCGAGTTCATGTTCAATCACTAAAGGAAATGCGGAATGGTGAATGATGAATAACGATTCTCGCAATCGGCCGTACCTGAAATAAGCGACCCCAATACGGGAGACTCTACGATGACCAGCAAACGCACACGGCAGCAAATCACCACTGGGATCTCCCGTCGCGATTTGATGCGGCTGTCCGCTCTCGGACTGGCGGGCTATTCGCAGTCCGGTTGGCTCAAGGCGTTGGCCGAGGGGACGGCCAACGATCCGAAACGGAAGCGGGCTTGCATTTTGTTGTGGATGACCGGCGGGCCGAGCCAGATGGATACGTTCGACCTGAAACCGGCACACAAGAACGGTGGGCCAATCAAGCCGATTGAGACCGCCGTGCCGGGGGTGAAAATCTCCGAGCATCTGCCGAAGCTGGCCAAGATGATGCAGCACGTCGTTCCCGTCCGCTCGATGAATACCAAGGAGGGAGACCACACGCGGGCCACTTATCTGCTGCGGACCGGGTATCTGCCGCAAGGACCGATTCACTATCCGACTCTCGGCTCGTTGTTGAGCAATGAACTGGGCAGCGAAAAGAATGAACTGCCCAATTTCGTCAGCATCGCCCCCTACCGGTTCCTCAGCCCGGCCGCCTATCAGCCCGGATTCCTGGGGCCACGTCATGCACCGCTGGTTGTCGGTGGTCCCGGCGTTAACGTCGTTCGGCCGGGAAGCGACAATTACACGCAAGCTCTACAGGTGAAGAACCTCGGCTTGCCGGGCGGTGTCGATCTCCAACAGGCTGATGACCGGCTGGCGTTGTTGAACGATCTGGAAGAAGACTTCGGCACATCGCGGCCCGGTGTCATCGAATCCAGCCATCGCAATTCGTATGAGGCGGCCGTCCGCATGATGCGTTCCGAATCGGTCAAAGCGTTCACATTGGACGAAGAACCGGACAAGCTTCGCGACAGCTACGGCCGCAATCAGTTCGGTCAAGGATGTCTGCTGGCGCGTCGGCTCGTGGAACGCGGTGTGCCGTTCGTCGAGATTTCACTCAACGGCGTGCAGGGCAGCAACTCCTTTGCGTGGGACACTCACCGGAACAATTTCGAGAGCATCGAGAAGCTCAGCGAAGTCCTCGACCCCGCCTGGGCCACGTTGCTCGAAGACTTGAAAACCCGAGGAATGCTCGACTCGACGCTCGTTGTGTGGATGGGCGAGTTCGGACGGACTCCGACCATCAACCGCAACAAAGGACGCGACCACTTCCCCGGCGCTTGGACAACCGTGCTAAGCGGCGGCGGAATTAAGGGCGGTCAGTCTTACGGCGAAACGTCGGCCGACGGTATGACGGTGAAAGACAATCCCGTCAAAGTTCCGGATCTGTTGGCGACGGTTTCTCGCGCCTTAGGCATCGACCCAACCAAGCAGAATATTTCCAACGTCGGCCGCCCCATCCGCATCACCGACACGGAAGCAAAACCGATCGAAGAGATTCTCGTTTAGCGAGCATTTCTCACCATGTTTTGCGGTTGCGATCGCAAATAAACAGTTTCGATGGATGATTAGCCGCAAAAAAGCACATAAGTCGCAAAACAAGGAAGCAAACCACAACGAAATACATATTCATTGCAGGAACCACACTGTCTTGGTCTGACTGATCAGGATCACTGTTTTTGCGTCTCTTTGTGACTTGTTGCGGCTAAGAAACATCGCACGGCATCGTCAAGCAGATCGAACATCATCGGAGTACGCGCAATGAAATTCGACCGAACAACCCGGTTCGCAACAGGCATCGCAACCGCAATCGTCGCCTTGGCTCTGGTTCCTCCCTGTGTGATGGCGGGTGCTCCGGCCGAACCGAACGATGCGGAAGATCTGCTGTACTTTGCGAAAGACCGGCTGATCATTCTGCGGATGCACGTTCGCGTGGACGGCAAAAGCTTCGAGGCCATCTGGGATGAATACGTCGATGGCGTACTCAAAGATCTCGACAAAGACGGCGACGGGACTCTGTCGAATCAGGAGCAGTTGCAACTGCCCAAGCGCAATGAATTCCTGCAGGCGGGCCTCATTGTCCGCACGAGCGGTTCGACGAACCGACCGACCCCCGCGGATCGCAATCGCGACGGCAAAGTCACCCGCAAGGAACTGGGAGAGTATTTCCGCGGAATGGGACTGCAACCGTTTTCGACGCGATTAAGTAACCCACAATCAAACCGAAATGTCAGAACCGTTAACGGCAGGCGACAGCAGGCGCAGGGAGCCGAACTCTTCGGCCACCTCGATACCAATGACGATGGAAAGCTTTCGGTGGACGAGTTCAAGTTGGCGATGAAATCGCTGCACAAGTCCGACCTCGACGATGACGAAACCATCAGCTTGGCGGAATTGCAACCACTACAGAATCCGTATCTCGCCCTTCGCGCGAGCGGCCAGAGCAATCAGACCCAGCGGCCTTCGTTTACCACGCTGTCGGCGGTAGGTTCGGCGCGGCAACTGGTCAGCCAGTTGTTAACGCGGTACGACACAGCCACCGTCGCCGGAGCGGATGGCAAGGCCGCTAAAGACGGGAATCTGAGCCGTAAGGAACTCGGCTTCGAGCAGGAGTCATTTCAGCCATTCGACGCCGACGAAAACGGGACACTCGATTTCGACGAGATGATGCAGTTCGTTCGTCGGCCATCGCCGGCCGTCGAGTTCATCGTCCGGCTGGGCAAGCGAGAGCCGAACGAAAAACGCGTGGGAATCGTCTCCTCGGCGAAGGAACTGCAAGCGGGCATTCGCGCAACCACCGGCGGTCTGGTCACGGTGATTCTGGGCGAGACGCAGATCGAAATCGGCGTCAACCAGCAGTGGTATCAGGGCAATCAGGAAGCAACATACAAGGCCCGGTTCGCCGCCGCCGACACCGACAACAACGCCTACCTGGAGAAGAAAGAAGTCGAACGCAACGGATTCTTCCGCAACACGTTTGCGTTGATGGACCGCGACGGTGACGGCAAAGTTTTCGAGGAAGAAGTGCTGGCATTCGCCAAACGCATTTCCGCCGCCGCCAGCAGCGGCACCGTGCTGAACGTCTCCAACGCCGGCCGCAACCTGTTTGAGATTCTCGATCTGAACCGCGACCGGCGTTTAGGCCGCCGCGAATTGACCGCAGCCGTCGAACGGATGGAACTCTGGGACGCCGACGGCGACAAGCACGTGGCAGAATCGGAATTACCAACGCATTTCCGTTTAACCCTCGGCCGCACACAAGTCGGCGGCGTTGGCGTTATCCGAGCGTCACCGAACGGCGTGAGCTATCCAACCACCTCCGCTGCAAGCAACGGCGGTCGCCCACTCTGGTTCCAAAAAATGGACCGCAACCAGGATGGCGACATCTCCCGCCGCGAGTTCGTCGGTCCCCGCAAGAAGTTTGAAGCCCTGGACAAGAACAACGACGACCTCATCGATCTCGGCGAAGCGGCGTTGGCGAAATGATCTCGCGGGATTGGTTAACGCCCCAGGTGTTCCAGTAGTCGCCGGTAGGTTTCGTGGCCCGTCTTCCACTTTGCCGCGCGCCGGCCTCGCGTGGTCGATTTTTCAGGACTGAGCGGCACCGCGACGCCAAGTTGCGCCCCAGCATCGAAGCCACCCATGTTGACGATCGACGCGAAGCTGTGAACGCCGGTTCGAGTGGCCTTGGGCGACATGTGGCAATTGACGCATTGCTGAAAGAGAACCGTGCGTCCATCGTGTCCCCAGTCGGGATCGCGATCTCCCTGAAAGATCACGCGATACAGCTCCTCGTTGTCCGGTTCGCGTCGTAATCCGCCCGCACGAAGATTGTCGAACAGGAGTTGCCGTTTGAGCGTGTACTCCATCACGTTCATGCCGTGACCGGTATTGGTGACCTCTTTCTCCGAGCCGTCGGTGCTTACATAGTTTCGCATCCGAATCGACTCGACGATTCTGGTCGGTGTTGGCTGCAGTTCCCGGTTGAGGGCCATCATGAATTGCACCAGCGCGACTTCGGTTCCCACCGGAATTTGTGGTGCGTCTTTCTTCAAGAAGATGAAACCGTTTTGCGCCGCCCGCTTCCAATCGATCCCCTCTTGGTCCAGAAGTTTCAAGTACTGCACCAGTTGCTGGCGGCCTTCGGGAAAACGATAAAAGATCCGGAAGTACGACCGCGCCCGGTATGATCGCGTATGTAAGGTAATAAACCGGTTGGACAAATCTTCGTGAATATCGGGCTGAAAGAAATCGATCTCAACCCACTCATCAGGTTTCGTGAGCAAGCCGGTGGGAAGATAGTTTTGCTTGGGATTTAACGGGGTGGCCGTATTGAATTGGCCCGACGCCAGCGCTTTGGCATAGGTGTCCGGCAGCATGCCAATCGCCTGGTTTGGCAGCGCCAACGATCGAATGACTCTCGCAAGTTTCCGACACAGCACATCGCGCGTCGCGCGATCGCTCACCGTGCCTTTGCGGCGAATATTCTGACCGATGAAATAATCGTAGGCTGCCCACATGTCGCGCAATAGCACCGAGCGGCGCAACCGGTCGTCGATCATCGCCGATCCACCCTGTTCGAGATACTCGTCCAACAGGCGGTTCAATCTGGCAGTCACGACCGGCTCCGACCAGTAGGTCGTCTTCGACCATCCATAAAAATCGATGACGTCGCCACCTTCAATCCGCTGGATTCGCTTGCCCCCCTTCACGCTCGGCAGATTGCTTGGCCGCATGTAGAACGCTGCGAACAGTCGGTTCCAAAGATGGTCGGAATTCTCGACGTAAATCGGCAGCGGCTTGTCCGACTTCAATGAACCGGCAAGCGGCCCGTCGTGATAGTAGGCCGCGTCAGGCTCCGACGCCCAAGCCGGTCCGGCCATAATCAACAGGGCAATTCCAATGAAAGTACCGCGCAGCAATTGGATCAAACAACGCATACCAGTTCCTCTGAGAATCAGATGCTCCGTTCGGCTTGCCGGAATCGGGTGTTAGCCAGCCGGATGATATCCTCCGAACGCACGCCAATCCATGTCGCGCCGGCATTTCCGCGCTACCAGTTTTCGTTCAGCGTCCACAGTTGGGAATTGACTGGGGCAATTGCGGGGAACACAATGGGGGGAGGGCCGTGTTTGGTTCCCCGTCATCAGATATGTGAGAATTGATCGCGGCGCGTGCGCCGAGGGAATGAAAGAAGAACCACATGTTTCAGTCAATCGCCGTGATCGTCATTGCGGCAATCGTTTCGCTGGGAATCGATGCTCAATCCGCCATCGCAGCGGAGGGTAATCGTCCCAACATTATTTTCATCATGGCCGACGATATGGGGTATGGCGACCCCGGCTGTTACAACAAGGATTCGAAAGTTCCGACGCCGAACATCAATCGGTTGGCGAAGGAAGGCATTCGGATGACCGACGCGCATTCGCCGTCGGCCGTTTGCACGCCGACGCGTTACGGCGTGCTGACCGGCCGGTATAGCTGGCGGTCTCGGTTGAAAAAAGGTGTGTTGTGGGGTTTCTCGCCGGCGCTCATTGAACCCGGCCGCACCACGGTCGCTTCGTTACTAAAGTCACAAGGCTATCACACCGGCTGCGTCGGCAAATGGCACCTTGGATTGGGAAACAGAGAAAAGACCGACTACTTCAAACCGCTGACACCCGGTCCGAACGATGTGGGCTTCGAATATTTCTTCGGCATTCCCGCTTCGCTTGACATGGAACCCTACGTCTTCGTCAAGAACGCGAACCCGCTGCAACTGCCGACCGAGAAAGTTGCTGGCAGCAAAGGGCGACGCGACGGCGGCGGCGGATTCTGGCGCGGCGGCCCAATCTCGCCCGATTTTCGGCACATCGACGTCCTACCGCGCATCACCGAGAACGCCGTCGGCTTCATTCGCGACCATGCCAAAAAAACGACGGAAAAACCGTTCTTCCTTTACTTCCCGCTGTCAGCGCCACATACCCCTTGGTTGCCGACGGCTGAATTCGAGGGCAAGAGCGAAGCCGGCCCGTACGGCGATTTCGCAGCGCAGGTCGATTGGAGTGTCGGCCAGGTTCTGAAGGAACTCGACGACTGCAAACTGACCGATGATACGTTGATCATCTTCACCAGCGACAACGGCGCACACTGGAAGCCCAACGACATCGCCAAGTACGGACACCGCGCCAACCGTCACCTGCGCGGCCAGAAGGCCGACATCTGGGAGGGCGGTCATCGCGTGCCGTTCATCGCTCGTTGGCCGGGAAATGTCAAAGCAGGAACAACCAGCGACGAGACGATCTGCCATACGGATTTCCTGGCAACCTGCGCGGCAGTCGTCGGCGTCAATTTGCCAGACGATGCCGGCGAAGACAGCTACAACATTCTGCCTGCATTGTTGGGGCGAACGCTTCACCAGCCAATTCGCGAAGCGACCGTGCATCATTCGGTTTCGGGAGTGTTTGCCATTCGGAGGGGTGATTGGAAACTGATTCTCGGACGCGGTTCGGCCGGCTTCAGTTCGCCGCGCGTCATCAAACCCAAACCGGGCGAAGCGGCCGGCCAGTTGTACAATCTGGCCGACGACCCCTCGGAGAGCAAGAACCTGTTCCTCGATCAGCCCGAGGTCGTCGCGCGGCTGAACTCGCTGCTGCAGAAGTACAAACAGCAGGGCCGCAGTCGGTAATTGCCAGAAACTCGAACAAGCAACTTAGAACGCACAAAACAGCCGACAGCCGTCGGTGAAAGGTCAATACAATGCGGATGCTGTTTCTTTTCCTCTCGGGACTTTTGTTATCTTTCGATGTGGCGGCAGCCGCCGATCCTCCGCCCAATGTTGTGTTGATTATCTCCGACGATCAGGCGTGGACCGATTTTGGGTTCATGGGACACAAACAAATCCGGACGCCGCATATCGACAGGCTGGCGGCAGAATCGCTGACGTTCAGCCGTGGCTATGTTTGCGACAGCCTGTGCCGACCGTCGCTGGCGACGATTGTTACGGGGTTGTATCCGCATCAGCACGGCATCGTGGGGAACGACCCGCCGCCGCCCGCCGATTTGAAAGAAAAGTCCAAACGAGAACAGCGGCGCGATCCGCGCTATTTGCAACAGCGAATCGATTACATCAAGCACATTGACGACGACCCGCGATTGGCCGACATTCTGCACAAAGAACTCGGCTATCTGTCGCATCAATCGGGCAAATGGTGGGAAGGGAATTTCAGCCGCGGCGGCTTCACGCACGGCATGACGCACGGGGACCGTCGTCGTGGTGGTCGGCACGGCGACGACGGACTGCAGATCGGCCGAAAGGGACTCGATCCAATTTTTCAGTTCATCGAGACTTCGACCAAACAGGAGAAGCCGTTCTTTGTTTACTACGCGCCGTTCCTGCCGCACACGCCGCACAATCCCCCCGTGCGACTGCTGGACAAATACCGCGACAAGACGCCGCATTTGCCCATCGCCAAATACTGGGCCATGTGCGAATGGTTCGATGAAACCGTCGGTGATCTGCTGGGACATCTCGACGAAAAAGGGTTGGCGGAGAACACCATCGTGTTGTTCGTCACCGACAACGGCTGGATCAACCAAACCGGCCGCAGCGCGTATGCGCCGCGTTCAAAACGGTCGCAGTACGAAGGAGGCACACGCACGCCCATCATGGTTCGCTGGCCCGGCCATGTGAAACCGAAGTTGGACACGACGCATCTGGCGAACTCGATCGATCTCGTTCCGACGGTATTGGCCGCAACTGGCCTCAAGCCGACGAAAGAGATGCAGGGCATCAACCTGCTCGATACGTCTGCGGTTGCTAATCGCGATGCGATCTTCGGCGAAATCCTCGAACACGACATTCAACACATGACCGACCCGGTTGCCAGCCTGCGGTTTCGCTGGGTGATTGAAGGCGAGTGGAAATTGATTGTCCCACACGCTGGCCGCGAGCCAGAAGCGGCAACCGAACTGTTTCACATCACCGCCGATCCACACGAACGAAAGAACCTGGCGGCGAAACAGCCGCAACTTGTTCGCCGATTGACAAAACGCATCAACGGCTGGTGGCCCGCAAAGAGTAAACCCTAACTTTTTTCTCTGACGCAGCATCAGGTTTTACATTCGCTTTGAAATATGGCTAGACTGGTAGCGTGCCCCCGTCGGCAAGCTGCAACGCGCACTGCCGTTTTCGGCGAATTCATCCGTCTGCCAAGAACCAAATTCACAAGACTTACAAGGAGTCAGAAGTGAGCAACAATCAGCAGAACCGTCGTGACTTTTTGAAAACGTCCGCTGCTGCTGCGGCCGTCGGCAGCGCTCCGTTCTGGTTCCCGGTCTCCAGCGCGAACGCGTTCAACTACAAGAGTTCCAACGAACGCCCCGTGTTGGGCTGCATTGGAACGGGTAGCCGTTGGGGTGCCGTTGGACCGGCAGCGATGCGGTTCGCCGATTGCGTTGCTGTTTGCGATGTTGATTCGGTGCATTCCGCACGCGGGAAAGATCGCGTCCTGAAAGCGCAAGGCAAAAAGGGCAAAGACCAGAACATTGATGTCGTCGGTGATTACCGCAAGATTCTCGATCGCAAAGATGTCGACGTCGTCACCATCGTCACCCCCGATCACTGGCATTCGAAAATCGCCATCGAAGCGATGCAGGCCGGCAAAGACGTCTACTGCGAAAAGCCGTTGACGCTGACGATTGACGAAGGCAAGCAGATTATCAAAGTGCTGAAAGAGACGAAACGCGTCTTTCAGGTCGGCACGCAGCAGCGAACAGAAATGGGCCGGCGCTTCCTGCAGGCCATTGCGATGGTCCGCGAGGGCCGAATCGGCAAGCTGAAACGGGTGACATGTGCGATTGGTGGTGCCCCATCCAGCGGACCACTGAAGGTTGAGCCGGTTCCCGAAGGACTCGACTGGGACATGTGGCAAGGCCAGACGCCCACGACCGATTACCGCAAACGTCGTTGCCACTACGAATTTCGTTGGTGGTACGAATACTCCGGCGGCAAACTGACCGACTGGGGTGCCCACCACGTCGATATCGCCCAGTGGGCCATGGGGCAGAACGGTGACGGACAAGGACCGTTATCGGTCAATCCGGTTTCCGTCACACATCCCGTTCCCTATAAGAACGGCAACCCAACCGACGACACGCAGTACAACGCGGCCACCGCGTTCATGGTGAGTTGCCAATTCCCCGATGACGTTGAGATGCGCATTCGGCACGATACCGATAACGGCATCTTGTTTGAGGGATCGATCCCGGGACCGAGAGGACGCTTCTTCGTCAACCGCGGAAAGATTGTCGGGGCGCCGGTCGAGGCACTCAAGGACAAGCCGCTGGCCGCCGATGCCATCGATAAAGTCTACGGTGGAAAAGTCGCAGGCAGCCACATGCAGAACTTCATGGACTGCGTGAAGAACCGCGAGCTGCCAATTTCCGACGTCTTCACCCATCACCGGGCGTTGACAACCTGTCATCTTTCCAACATCGCCTTGCGGCTCAATCGCAAGTTAACCTGGAATCCCAAGACTGAGCAGATTGTCGGCGACAGCGAAGCCCAGCAGATGCAGGGCCGCGAACAGCGTAAGGGTTTTGAAATCAACGTGAGCGTATAGCCCGAACGCAAACATTTAGAGACGTACCCAGCCGGGGCGAATCGCGAAACGTTTCCGCATTCGCCCCGGATTTTTTGTAGTCTGTGATTAACTGGGAGGGCGAGGCTCCCGCTGAGCCGCGGGTGCATCGGCTCTCAGATGCGACCCCGAGACCGTTAGAGACAGTTACAGCAAATTGGAACATCGGCTTCAAGGAATTTACAGCATGCAACTCGGTTTTGTCAGCGCGATTCTCCCCGAATTGTCGCTCGCGGAAGTTGTCGAAGTCGCCGCCGCTGAAGGGTACGACTGCGTTGAATTGATGTGTTGGCCGCCCAGCAAAGCCGAGCGACGTTATGCCGGCGTGACGCATGTTGATGTCATCGATTTCGACGAGTCGGCCTCTGAACATGTGAACGGCATCTGCCGCGCTGCGGGCGTTGAGATCAGCGGGCTGGGATATTATCCCAATCCGTTATCCCCCGACGAAGCGGAATCCGAGTTGGCCATCGAACACATTCGGCGAGTGATTCGCGCGACGGCGTTGTTGGGACTCGATCGCATGAATACATTCATCGGTCGCGACTGGACTAAGTCCATCGACGAGAACTGGCCTCGTTTTCTGGAAGTTTGGCGACCGTTGATTCAATTGGCCGAGGAACAGAATGTTCGCGTCGGCATCGAGAATTGCCCCATGCTGTTCGGCAGCGATGAATGGCCCGGCGGAAAGAATCTCGCGATCAGCCCGGCCATCTGGCGACGGATGTTTGACGAGATTCCCAGCGACCATTTCGGTCTGAATTACGATCCGTCGCACATGGTTTGGCAGCAGATGGATTACGCCGATCCGATCCGTGATTTCGCCGACCGCATGTTTCACATTCATGCGAAGGATGTCCGCATGGATCACGACCGCCTCGACGATGTCGGCATTATGGCTCATCCGGCCGAGTACCACACACCCAAGTTGCCCGGCATGGGCGACGTCGATTGGGGCCGCTTCTTTTCGGTCCTGACCGATACCGGCTACGACGGCCCGGTCTGTGTTGAAGTGGAAGACCGCGCGTACGAAGGAACGCTGGAACTGCGCAAAGCCTCGTTACGGCAAAGCGCGACTTACCTGCGCAACTTCATCCCGTGATGAATCGACATCGCGCGGGACGGTGTTCGCTGTCGAGTTTTCAGTTTCACCGCTCACTCACCGCCGTCATGCGGCTTCGGCCTCGAATGGACTTTTCGCCGGCGAGTAGCTGCAAAGCATAATTCCGAATTCGTACAGAATGACGAGCGGGAACATCATCAGCAGCATGCTCATCGGGTCGGCGGGCGTCAGGAACATCGAGAGGACTGCGATCACCAGAATCGCCATCCGTCGCTTCTCGCGGTAGGTGGGGGCATCGAAGATCGAGATCCGTTCCAGGAACAGCATCACCAGCGGCAACTGGAACGCCAGTCCGAACATCAATGGCAGCATAATCGCGAAACTGATCCACTCCGACAAACGAATCTGCGGCTGCACGCCGAGCCACTCGTTGAAGCCCAACAGGAAATGCAGCACGAACGGAAAGACGGCGTAGAAACAGAACACCGCTCCGCCCACAAACAAAACCACGCTCATGGGCAGGTAAACATAAATGTACTTTCGCTCGTGTGGGTAGAGTCCCGCGGCGACGAACAGCCACACCTGAAAAAACACCCACGGGCTGGCCAACAGCAGACCGGCAACGAAGGCGACCTTCAGGTAGGTGAGAAATGCTTCCTGCACGTTCAACGTGACCGGTTTGCGGGCGTTGATCGCCGTATCCTTGAACGACTTGAATGCAGGAGCTGCCAACGGCATGGTGATCGGCCGGTCTTCAAATTCGGCCGTCGGAGCGGGATACATTTCCGGATCGATGCTGTGCAGTATCTCGGCAAGCTGCAATGCCCCAATCTGCACGTCAATCGTGTAGTCGTCCATCATCTCGGGCGAGAGAGGTCCGCCGAACTGATCGTTGGCACTCAGACCTTTTGCAAAGTTCAAAACTTCCAATTTGCTCAGCCCCTCCAAATGCTTCACACCGGCATTGGTGACGGCGGTCTCTTTGAACTCCAGTCGTTTCAGTTCCGTCAATTCCTTCAGGTACTCCATGCCCGCATCGGTGATCTTCCCGCCGCTGAGGAACAATGCCTGCAGCTTTTTTAGCTCGCCGACCTGTTCCAGCCCGGCGTCAGTCACTTCGGTGTTCCGCAGGTCGAGATGCTCCAGCGATTTCAGTTCTTGCAACTCGCCCAGGTTTGCATCGGTCACCACGGTCCGTCGAACGTCGAGGCGTTTCAATGACGACAAGTGCTTCAACTTCACAAGCCCGGCATCGGTGATTCCGGTGCCGCTCAGGTTGAGGAACTCCAGTACTTTCAGTTTTTCGAGAACATTCAGCGCCTCGTCTTCGATCTCCAACCCTTGCAGGTCAAGACGTTTCAGCGACGTCAATTCCTTCACAAGTTCCAGGTCGCCTTCGGTCGCTTCGGTCCCGCGCAGCGAAAGTGCGACGGCCTCGAAGTTGTCGTCTAACTCGCACCGCGCCCCACGGCTTTGCAAATGCCCCAGGCCGACAACCACCAGCGGATCGAAATTGATTTCCAACTCCGGATGCGCTTCCTGGAGTTTTCGCAGTCCCTCGGCTGAGAGATTCGCGGAAGCCAGATTCACTTCCTTAAGGTTCTTGATTTTCGTGAAACTGTTGACGGCGTCGTCGGTGATAGTCGATCCGTCGGTCGGTTTGCCGGTGCCAAGAATCGTGCCTTTCAGCCAATCGATGAAGTCGAATCCGCCTAAGTCGTCTTCGGTGCTGAGACCGAATTCCTGCAGCGCGCTGTCAATCGGTCCTCGGACCACATTGATCACTTGATCGCCGACAAACAACGCAACGGCGACGCAGATCGCCAGTCCGACGATTGCCTTCCACAAATGCACGCGGAGAATCTCCAGGTGCTCGCCGAAACTCATTGTGCTGTCGTCGAAGAGATCTTGCGTTTTCGGCATGACGTTCCCCCTACGGGAAAAGTGTGACACACTGGCGGATGGACACCCATTGGCGGATGGACCCATTGACGGATCGATACAGGGTGCCGAATGAATGCATCGCGGCCGCATTGCAAGTTGTGCGGCGCGAAATCTGCGGGGTGAGGAAACAAGGCGGAGGCAAACCTCGCCGTGAACACCTCGTCGCTCGACCGGCCGTGAGGCCGTGCGCAACCCGCCCCATTTGCAGGTGCAAAGGGCATTCGGCGGTGCCCACTCGGTTTGCCCACTCGGCAACGAGCAGGAAGGATGAGCGGCGTGCATTTCCATTCTAGTTCAACGGTGAACCGTGTCAACCAGTGGAGAAAGGCGGTGGCGACTCGGGTGCTGGTCAATGTGAAAAATCAAGTGAGAAATCGGAAAGGAATCCGCACCTCTTCTTCACCAGCCGCGACAGACGCAACAATTGAGCCGAATTGGTCTTACACATTTACAGCTTGATATTGACTCCGAGTATGAGTACGCTTACCACTTCTATGTGGGGCGTTCTGTCCTGAAACATCTTGGCAAAGAATTCGTTGAATGAGAGCAGGGGCTTTATTCTTTTTCTCCCCTCCCTATCGTTTGACAGGTTTCAGTCCAACACTCGCCCCCACCATTGTGGAAAGATGTTTGCCGCGGCAGTTGAGTTCTTCCTCCTCTTTTCCCCACTCTTTCCGGAGGTGTGTTATGTTACACAGGCGCGGGCGCGATGCTTTTACGTTGATTGAACTACTGGTAGTTATTGCGATCATTGCGATTCTCATTGCCCTTCTCTTGCCTGCTGTGCAACAAGCACGCGAGGCAGCACGTCGATCAACCTGCAAGAACAATCTAAAGCAGATCGGTCTTGGTCTGCACAATTACCACTCCACCCATAACACCTTTCCACAGGGCAAAGTCGTCGGTCGTCCAAGTTATCCAGGCTGTCCGGGTTGGATCCATGGGTCCGGCTTCAGTTGGCGGGTGATGATCCTCCCATTTATGGATCAGGCACCGCTCTACAACAGAAACGTAAAGCCCAACGTGGGCATTCACACTTGTGGCCCGTTCGGGTCGGGCGGAAGCCGACGGCTTGAGTTGCTTCGGACACTCCAACCGGCGTACCTCTGTCCGAGCGACAACTCGCGATTCGTCGGTAGTGAAAAGCCATCGAATTACGCAGGCGTTGTGGGTAACAACCCGAATAGCCACCGAGACAACGGCGCAGCAGGCCAGGAGGGACTGCTCAGTTACAGAGGATCGAGGTTGAGGGACTGCACCGATGGCTTGAGCAACACGGCCGCGGTGGGAGAGATTTATCGCGGCGTTCTGTTCAACCGTTATAGCGGCGGACCTTCGAACGTTAGTGGACAGCGCTGCAAATGGTGGGCAGCCGAGTCCGGATTCTGTGGCGCCGATACTTTCAATCCGCCTAATGCGGCACACCCCGGCCGCGCCAATAACGCGGGGCAAACAGCGCCGAATAACGGACCCGGAAACGATGCAGCCTGCTTGAACGGTGGGCCGGGGCCTTGTGCCGATCAAGTCTCGTGGGTTGATGATCTGAATGCATCCGAGCCTGGTGCCCGCGGAGTTTCAAGTGCCCACGTTGGGGGATCTCAAATCCTCTTCGGCGACGGCGCGGTTCGCTTTGTCAGCGACAACGTCAGTATTGCGATTTGGAGGAATACCGGCACCATGTCCGGTGGTGAAGTCAAGACGCTTGAGTTCTGAGAATTGATTCCGCTCAAAGCCTGGAATTGCCGCGAACTAACGGCCGACAGAGACTCAGCGTCTAACCGACGCTGGGTCTCGTCGTTTGTCGCTTCCACAAATATACGGTGCTTCACGATTTCTCCGGCCTCGTCGATCCATTAAATCGTCCGGGGCCTCCAACTCCCACTCTCGTCGGCGTGTCTCGATGCAGTCGAAATTCCTGCTCGTCGTTTTGGGGGTGTCGTGTGCAACCGCTGTCGCGGCGGCTGACACGCCTTCCTTCGACGATGCAACCGAGCGGTCAGGCATTCGGTTCAAGCATGTCTCGCCTTTGACTCCGGAACGTCATATTCACCTCGTCATGGGATCTGGCATCGGCTGGATCGACTTCGACCGCGACGACTTGCCCGATCTTTACCTCGCGCAAGGAGTCCCGTTCGGTCAGGCCGAGCGGAAGCAGTTTCAGGCCCGCAGTGAAACGTCCGATCGGCTCTATCGCAATTTGGGACAGGGGCGTTTCGATGACATTACTGAAGTCGCCGGCCTGAGCGATATCGACTATTCGATGGGAATCTCTGTCGGCGATTTCGACAACGACGGTTTCCAGGATATCTACGTCACGAATTTCGGCCGCAATCGGCTTCTGCAGAACAACGGTGACGGCACCTTCAGCGAAATCGCGGCAGTTGCCGGCGTTGATGACTCGGCTTACGGATCGTCCTGCACGTGGGTCGATCTCGATGCCGACGGCAACCTCGACCTTTTCGTTTGCAACTATCTGAAGCTCGACGCCAACAAATACAAACTCTGCACCGTTGGCTACAACGGCAGGCGTTTTGCGATTTCCTGCCATCCTCGTTACGTCCCAGCCGCGCGAGATGTCGTGTTCCATAACGAGGGTGATGGGAGTTTTACGGATTGGACCCAATCGGCCGGATTGACAACGAGTCCGGCTGCACAAGGATTGGGAGTCATTGCAGCCGACCTTGATGCCGACGGCGACATCGACATCTATGTCGCCAACGATTCAGTCCCCAACGATTTGTGGATCAACCGGGGTGGCGGAAAGTTCGTCAACGAAGGGCTGCTTTCGGGTACCGCCCTCAACCGAAAGGGGTTACGAGAAGCCGGCATGGGAGTCGCCGTCGGCGACGTCGATGGCGACGGTCGCCCCGATTTGTTTGTGACGAACTACTACGGAGAAACCAACACACTGTACCGCAACGAGGGCGCGGCGTTTTTTCTCGATGTTACCAATGAGTTCGGCTTGGCCGGTCCAAGCCGCTTGCGATTGGGATTTGGGGACTCACTCTTCGATTTCGACAACGATGGCTGGCTCGATTTATTCGTCGCCAACGGCCACGTCCACGACCGGCAGAAACTAATCGGCCGCGATGAACTCTATGCACAACAGCCGCAACTGTTCCGCAATCAAACCGGGCGGCGGTTTGTCGATGTTTCCAAATCGGGTGGGGCGTATTTTCAGCGCAACGTGGTCGGCCGAAGTTCTGCTGTGGCAGACTACGACCGCGATGGGAAAGCGGATCTCGCCGTCGGACACCTCGATTCCAAATTTGTACTGCTGCACAATGCATCTCAAGCAAGTGGGAAACCTCAAACAAACGGGATGAAGAGTCTGCGCATCGAGTTGATCGGTGTTCGCGGCAACCGCGATGCGATCGGCGCAGTTGTCGAAGTGAGAAATGGCAAGCAGCGGCTGACAAGGTTTCGCACCGCATCAGCGGGCTACCTTTCGTGCGACGAGGGCGCACTGACAATTGGAATTGGGAAGACGAACGCACCAGTCGATATCACCGTGCGTTGGCCAGGAGGAAGCCGCGAAACGTTTCGCTCTTTACAAACCGGCCAAAGACATGTTCTGATCGAAGGGAGTCAGGAATCCAATTAGCAAGCCGTCTGATCGTTGTTCCCAGTCAAACGATTTCACTCTGATTACGATGTTCACCCGCGATAAGGTCTGCCGTCACCAAGATGACTCGTTCCCGTCCGGTCAACCGCGGCTATTGGATTCTCGCTGTCGTCGCTGCCTTCATCCTGGCGAGTACGGCGGGCGCCTATTTTGCGGGAATCGGCCCGTTCGCACGCAACCAACTCGAACAGGCGCGGCAAGCCGCATCACGCCGCCACACTGGCGCAGCAGTTAACTTGTATCTTTCGCATCTGGACGCCAACCCGAAAGACTATGCCGCGCGGCTGGAGCTGGGCGAGTTGCTCAAGCCAATCGATGCGTCATCGGCCCTCCAGCAGCTGCAGGAAATTCCTGCTTCGGCTGATGAGTATCCAGAGGCCATCTGGCATATCGCACACGTTGCCACTGCGGGAAAACGGGACGCCCTGGCCGAAGATGCCCTGCAGAAGTTGGACGAAGTCCGTCCGAACGATGCCGGCGTCGCCTTGAGTCTGGCCGAACTCTACTACCGGACCGACCGTTTTGCCGAGTCACTTCCCTGGGTGAAACGGGCTGCCCATCTGCAGTCGGGCCGAGCGGAAACCTGGCTGCTATTGGCCGAGGTTCTGGACAAACTCAATCGGTCGGGAGAAATGTTGCAACCGTTGCAAGAAGCAATCAAACTCGATCCCGATCTATATGACGCTCATGCCAATCTTTGCTATGCATTTCATTTTTCCGACCGACTCGACGAGGCTGAACGTGAGGCACATTGGTGTTTCCAGCGACACCCCGATGACATCGCGGTCCGACGTTGGCTGGCAATGATCTTGCGCGATCGTGGCGAATACGATGAAGCACTCGAACAGATCAGGCTGGCGCTCACGAGTTCGCCAACGAATGTCGAGTGCCGGATTGTCGAAGCCGACCTGCTGTTGTTTCAGCGCGATGCCGAAGAGGCATACGCAGTGTTGAAGCCGTTGTATCCGACACACGCGAACCGCCGGGATTTTCTTGGCAGTTTAGCGCGTGCCGCTGCCATGTCCGGTCGCCGCGAAGAATCGCGACAATACCTTGGCGAGATCGTTCAACTCATCGAACGAGAAACGACCAAGGAATAGCCGGCGACTCCCTAAGGAAGTGCGAGTCGATGAATACGGCCCATAACGTTCGGTTTCTCGCAGCGGCCAACGCCACCGAACGCTCGCCGTATCGAGTTAGCTGCTCGCTGACACTGTCTTCGTCGCAGCTGGCGGGGCGTCAGCAACGGGTCCCGGTTCCGAGGTGTCGAACCAGGGATCGACAATCGCCGTGCCGGCCGAGTCGCCGAACACATTCACCGTCGTGCGGAAGCGGTCCAGCAACCAGTCCACCGGCAGAATCAAGCCGATCAACTCCAACGGCAAATTGACCGCGTTGAGGACAATCAGCATTGTCACCAACCCGGCTTCAGGAATGCCGGCTGCTCCAATCGCCGCCAGTGTTGCTGTCACTGCAATCACCATCTGTTCGGCAAACGTCAGCGTGTACTCGGGATTGACCACGGTATAGGCCTGGGCGATGAAGACCGCTGCCGCCGCTTCGTACAGCGCGGTCCCGTCCATATTAATTGTCGCTCCCAACGGGAGCACGAACTCGGTCGCGCGTTTCGAGACGTTGGCGTTTGTTTCGGCACACTCCATCGTCACCGGCAACGTCGCTGTGGAACTTGATGTCGAAAAGGCCGTCAGCAGCGCTTGCGACATCCGCCCCATGAACCGATACGGATTCCGCCGCGTCATCAAATACAGAATGGCCGGCAACGTAATAAACGCATGGATGCCCAGCCCAATCAGCACGGTCGCCATGTAGCCGGCCAGCGTCTCCAGCAAATCGAGGAACTGTCCCTCCATTTGCGCCATACCAAAGCGGGCGGTGACAAGGCAAAATATGCCAATTGGCGCGACCTTCATCAACAACATGATGAAGTTCATCAACGCATCGTTAATGCTGACAATGAGCGTGGCCATCGTCTCGGAGCGTTGCCCCATCGTCGTCAGCATGCCGGCAAATATGATGCTGAACACAATCAACGGCAACAGGTTCACATCCACCATCGAACCGAGCAGGTTCTTGGTGAACAGCATTAATGTCAGGTTCTTGAGAATCATGCCCATCGTGGGCGGCTCGGCTGCTTCGCCGGTCTTGCTTTCAATGGCCGCCTTGGCCTTATCAACCTGATGTTCCCCTTCTTCCTGAGCGCTGGCGATGGTCTCAGGGTCGATCATCAATCCGGGATCGATAATGTTGACGACAATCAGTCCGGTCGCGACGGCCAACACGGTGGTTGTCATATAGTACAGAATGGCGACCCCACCGGGCCGCCCTAACTTCCGCACATCTCCCATGCCTAAAATGCCGCTCATCACGCTGGCCATCACCAACGGCACGACGACCATTTGCAGCAGGCTGAGAAAGATCACGCCGCCCAAATCGATGGCTTCGAGCATTGTGTTGAAGACAACTTGCGCAGTTGTCAACTGTTGCTCATCGGTCAGCTGCTCGGCGGGAATCCCAGCGGCAATCGCGTCTCTTTGGGCCGCAGTCTTCTGCGCGATCGACCCCCCAATGAGCGCAAAGAGCGTGGCAGCGACGATCGCGGCGACAATCCATAGCGTCAAACTGGAGTGTTTGCCGTTGCCGTTTTTCGCGCCCAAAGCCGATTTTTCCGTGTCCGTTGCCATCATCGCCTCCTGCTGAGGATTTCGATCCTGTCCCCGACGTTGCTCGCCATGCTACAAGGGTTAGCCGCAACCCGATAGGGGAGCGCGTTGCCGGATATTTATTCGACTTCGTCACCAGCTTCCTTAACTCGTTGAGGCCGGTTGATGCCAAGAATCCATTGCCAACGTCAAACACTTGGCCGTAGATTCCCCCACCAATCTTCGACGTACAATCGATCGAGGCTCGCAACACCTCGAACAACTTCCGAGTCACCTTGCCACTATACGCAGAATCATGACAGGTGGATCAGCTGATTCTTCAATCCTAACGAAGCGATGTATTGTTCGTCGCGAGTCGTCAAAGTACCCGACTCACAGATTCAGAATGGTTATGTGCAGCAGGCGTTGGATGAAACCGGCTGCCCTTCGATTGGGGAGACATGGTTGGTGATTTGCTTGAGGTGCATCACCGCCGGCTACGACCGCATCACGCGCCGTCGCAGTGAAGCATCGCGGCCTTTGGTTCTATGTCGATGATAGTAACATCAGCTCCAAATCAACCTTCAATCTGCTGTTGGAACTGTTCAATCTGGAGATTCGATCCGGTGGCTGTACAAGTGCGGCAACGAGTGGAAGTCGGCTTCAACTTTCGGTCTGGGCGATTTGCCATGCGCCTTGCGCGTATTGCAGCTTGCACTGCAGCATATCTCAGATCCAACGAAATCGAGGCAATGCTTCAACACTCGCGAAAGAATGCCTGGCACGCGTTTCTCTATACCAATGTTCGTTGCAGCAGCACACACGGGAGTACGTCTAAGTGAGTTGATGCGTTCGCAACTCGCAGACATTCGCGAAGACGATTTGGTGATTCGTGAAAAGAAGCGCGGCGTGGGCAGCAAACGACGCGCCGAGATCCGATGTCGGGGCTGTTGATAACAACGCTCAACGATCGGAAGCGAGACCATCCCGGCGGCCGGGATTTGTCCGCTTCCAATGGATGACCAACAAAAAAGGACTCACGCCGAATTGACGTAAGTCCTTTTGTCGTAAGTGCCCAAGAGAGGACTCGAACCTCCACGTCCATTACGGACACTAGGTCCTGAACCTAGCGCGTCTGCCAATTCCGCCACTTGGGCCGCGTTTTACTGTCGCGGCGTCTTGGTTGTCGTCGTCGTCGCTCGTTTTGTCAAAGCAACGACGTGATAGGGAATTCTACCAAGTCAGAGCGCAAGGACAAGCCGAACGAGGCATCCGATAGACTTCCCCTGTCTTTCTTGCACAAAATGGTTTCTCGCACATTCAGGATCGGTCAAGGAACGCTAATGACGCGTTTCACAGCGAGAGCGATCAGCGTGTTAGTTGAGAGGAAGTGGTCGGTCGTATAGAGTGTGGGTGTCGAGCGAATTGGACATCGGTCAGATGACGGGAGAACCAGACATGTGTGTCACCGGTGTTCGGGTTCCAACAGTCACCTGCGAAACTCCTTGTAGTTATTGCGTCAAAGTATCTCAGAGGCATGCACGCGGAGATTTGGCCTTCGGCAGTCGTGCGGTTTTGCTTTTCTTCGTTCTTCTGCTGAACGGCTGCGGGTCGTCGGGCGATTCCAATTCGGATCAAAGTTCTCCAGCCGCCAGTCCAGCGGGGGCCGATAAGTTAACCCACAGTCCTGGCCCGGTTTCGGTGCCGGCCGACAGCGAGAATTTCAACGCGTTCGATGAACCCGTGTTGCCGGCTTTAGCTGCGCAGGAAACACAGCCGAACGGCCCATCCGCTCCGAATGAAACGACACCCGAAACACCGAGTCTTGTTCCCGATAACCCGACTACGGACACTCCAACGGCTCCGGCGGTCGTCGATTCGTCGTCGAACACCAAACCCAATGCTGCGTCGCTGCCACCGCGTCTGCCAATCCCCCATGAAGCAGCGCGACAAGCTGCGCTGAAGGCCGTTCTTGCGACCTTCGATGCCGACTTCAAGGCGACACAGGCGAGCAAAACTTTCGATCCGAAGAAGGCCTTGGTGGGAACGCTTCGGTCGGCTGCCTAAGAGGAAGGCATCGAACCGGCCACCAACTACGTACTGCTGCAACGGGCGCGTGAGCTGGCGGTTGAAATGTCCGATGTTGACCTGGCAATCGAAATCATCGACGAAATGGCCACCCGCTTTGAAATCGACGCGTTGGGGATGAAGGCCGAATCGTTGAGCGCATGCGCCGCCGCGACACGCAACCCGACAATTCTGCTGAAGGCCTACCGACGCAGCTCGGAACAGTCTCACCCCGCAATCGAAAACGACAAATTCGATGTCGCCTTGGCGTTCATCGATGCGGCATCTCTGGCTGCATCCAAAGCGCGTAACCGTAACCAGATTAAGGCACTGGCGAAGCAACGACGCGCGATAACCGGCTTGCGGAGCAAATTCAATAAGGCGCAAACGGCCGCCGAAACGCTCAAGGACAACCCCGATGATGAGGCGGCAAACCTGATGCTGGGTAGCTACCTCTGTGTCATCAAAAATGATTGGCCCGCCGCAGCGCCGTTTCTGTCAAAATGCGGTGTTCCCGATCTTCAGGAAGCGGCATCGCGTGAACTCACGAATCCATTCGAACCGACCGCCCAGGCACAACTCGGCGACAAGTGGTGGGAAGCGGCCCAGCGAAAACGCGGTGACGAACAAGCGGCGTACCACGCGCGAGCGAGCCATTGGTACCGCAAAACGCACCGAGACCTCACCGGTCTTGAGAAGGTAAAAATCACAGGCCGACTCCGTCAACTCAATGAGATTACAAACAAGCGAACCCTGCGCCCGGGACTTCTCGTGCGACAGTACAATCCTCTGCAATCACAGCAGCAGGGCGAGCCGCTGTTAAGCGGAACGGAAAAGCTCGGTGACCCGGTGGGCGAATCGAAGGTGATCGCATCGATTGACACGTGGCGATTCGATGCGAAATTCAACGCGACGGCGACGGGATTCTCGAGAATCGATGAACCGGGCAAATACTCCTTCGAGTCGAACGGTTTCTACGACCGCAATCTTTTGTTTCTCGATGGAAAACTTGTCCAGAAGTACCAGCAAAGATCTCGCTTTGTTGTTGAACTGGACATCGGGATGCACCCCATCATCTCCGTTGGAACCCCTGGAGCACGTGGATATGTGATCGTAACCTGGATGCCCCCCGGTAAATCGACGCTTGAGCCGATTCCACCGGAGCTGTTGTTCCACAAGCCACCGGTGCCGTAACGCGTAGCGCATGCGAATACAGTCGCCGTTGGCCGGACGGCGCCGATTCACTTTGCGATTCGAGCGCGTTCCCTGTAGGCTAACCGTCTATTCGGTTCACCCTTTCTTGTGGCCAAAACAGCATGGCGGTTGCGGGCTCTAACATTCAGATGGGGCAGACCTTAGCCGAACGCTACCAGGTCACTGCCACGCTCGGTCAAGGGGGCATGGGCAGCGTTTATCGCGCGATCGACCTCGAGCAGTGGGGCGACGTCGTCATTAAGACCCCGCATGCCGCGTTGATGAAAGACCCCGATTTTTCCGCACGGTTTGTTCGTGAGATTCGTTCGCTCGTGCAGTTGTCGCATCCGCACATTGTCAAAGTGCTCGACGTGGATACTCACGAGGGCCTGCTGTTTGCCGTCATGCAGTTTCTGCCGGAAGGAAGCCTCGAAGAACGGCAACGTCCCTGTGCGCCGGCCGATGTTCTCTTATGGCTAATCGATATTGCCGACGCCCTCGACTTCATGCATCAGCAGGGACTCATCCACCGAGACATCAAGCCGTCGAATATTCTGTTCGACGAATCGGGCGGTGCGTGTCTTTGCGATTTTGGAATCGCCAAAGCCGTTGCGGCAGCCGATGCCGTTGACGAGAAAGGGCTGACCGGTGCCGGAATGGTCATTGGCATGCCCGAGTTCATGGCCCCCGAAATGCTCATGCCCGATCTCTATAGCGAAGAGTACGACGAGCGGGTGGATCAATATGCGTTGGCGGTCACCGTTTATTCCATGCTGGCCGACTGCCCGCCGTTCAGTGGCGACAGGGCGGCAACCGTGGCAGTGAAGTTGGCACAAACGAAAGCACCGTTGCTTCACGAACTGCAACCGTCACTCCCCGAGGAACTCTCGCGGGCTGTCGCACGGGGTTTACTAAAGAAGCCCGACCGCCGTTATCCGAACTGTCACGCGTTTGCCGACGCCGTTTCCAAGGCAATTGGCAAGAACACGGGGCGAGCGACCAATGTCAACGTGCAGCCATCAACGCAGAAAGAACGCCGGCCTGTAAATCCGGATATGCCGCCCGGCGAGGTCCGCGTCACGGCGGTTGCCAGCACGTTGATGGAACAGCGGCCAAATCACGAGCCGGCTGAATTCAACGAGTCTTTTTCAGTCGAGACCGGAAACCGGAACCACGAGAGACAACGGCCACTCTCTGTCATCGATCGACTGAAATCACGCGCCGGCATTGCATGGTCGGCGGGGGCTACCCTCTGCCTGATTCTTGCCGTTGTCGCGTTCAGTTTCTGGAATGGCGCAGAGAACGATTCGTCACAGGCTCCCGCATCCACGAACCCAACAATCCACGCGTCGCTCCCAGTGTTTGAATCGAATGCGAAACCGTTTCAATTCGATTTTGACACCGGGTCGGGGCCGAACTTTACGGCATTTGATGATGCGGAACTTTTTGAAATTGACACCGACGGCCCCGACCTCAGAATTGCGAAATCTGCCGACGAGGGGACTGTGAGCGCCGACGGCTGGGTGAACGCCGGGGTTCAGTCGAATTTCAGCATCGAAGGGGACTTCCTGATCACGATGGAATTTACCCTCGCCAACTTTCCGCCAGCCGGCGCAGACGATCAAATGAATGAGTCGCTGCTTGCCGTCGTTGCGGAAGACGGTGGGACGTTTGAAATCGTCCGCTATCGGCACGGCAAGTCGAATCAAATCGAATCGTTTTCCATCGCGCCGGTGAAACACGTTTCAGGTGTCGCGCAGAATTCAGGAGTTTCGAGCGGACAATTCCGCATCGCCCGCACGGGAACAACAGTGACGGCATTCTACGCGGCGGCTGGAAGTTCGTCGTTCACACCAATCGGCAACGCGACGGGGCTGTCAGGACCAGTTTGCGTTCGAGCGTTTGCCGCCCAGGGACAGCAAGACGGACTTCGCTCCACAACGGCATTAGACGTCAGCTTCGATAACCTGATCATCCAGGCAGAAAAGATCAATGGTTTGCCTGCCCCATAGGCCACCGATTTTCGACCTGTAGGAAACAACAGCCGAAAGCAACCGGAGAGACACTGAGGGACAGATCATTGCCGAAGGGAACCAAACACAAGCTGCTGATCGATGGTCCCAGGCACGCGTCACGCACCGTCGTGCTTGCTCACGGCGCTGGCGCGGGAATGGACAGCGAATTCATGCAGACAATGGCCGCGGGTCTGGCCGACTGCGGCCTCCAAGTCGTTCGGTTCGAGTTTCCCTACATGATCAAGCGCCGCGACACGGGCACGCGCAGGCCGCCCGATCGGGGGCCGATTCTGCATCAGACGTGGCTTGAAGTGATCGAGTCGCTGGAAATCGACAACCTGATCATCGGCGGCAAATCGATGGGTGGGCGCATCGCCAGTCTGGTTGCCGACGAGGCCGGGATCGATGGGTTGATCTGTTTCGGATATCCGTTTCATCCGTCCGGCAAACCGGACAAACTGCGGGTCGAACATCTCGAAGCCATCGAAACTCCGACGTTGATTGTGCAGGGCGATCGCGATGCGCTGGGCAATAAAGCAGACGTCGCCGGCTACAATTTATCGTCGAACATCCAATTGCATTGGCTGCCGGATGGCGATCACAGCTTCAAGCCACGTAAAATCTCTGGACGGTCACAAGCAGACAATTGGAACGACGTCATCCAGACGGCCGCGGAATTCGCAAAGAACGTACCGACGAAGAAAGGCTGAAACCCGCTGACATGATCACGCTTCAAATTTTCTCCGACTACATCTGACCGTGGTGCTATCTCTGCACCGTGCGTGTGGAAAAACTGCAGGCGGCCTTTGACATCGACGTCGTCTTTCGGCAGTTTCCGTTACATCCGGAAACACCCGAAGCCGGACTTTCGCTGGAAGAACTGTTCGCCGGTCGCAACATCGACATCCCGGCTGCCCAGGCGCGGATGACGCAGCTGATGGCTGAAGAAGGTTTGCCCTATGGCGAGCGGACGATGACCTACAATAGCCGGCTGGCACAGGAACTGGCGAAGTGGGCCGAGACTCAACCGAATGGTAAGCAAATCCACGATGCGCTGTTCCATGCCTACTTCGCCGATGGTGTGAACCTCGCGAAGATTGACAACTTGGCCGCGATTGCCGAGCGACTTGGACTGCCCGCTACGAAGGCGGAACGAGTGCTGGCGGAGCGGCAGTTTTCAGACGCGGTCGATGCCGATTGGCAACGGTCGCGCGAATTGGGAATTACCGGCGTGCCGACGTTCGTCGTTGGCAACCGGGGTCTTGTCGGAGCGCAGCCGTATGAGCAACTGGAAGCACTCGTCGCGTCGGCCGATGGCGATTGAGGTGGTTATGGTTTACTGCTGCTGCGAACCAAGCCACTCTGCCAGTTGTTTCAAGTCGGCCGTGTCCATTCCCAGCACAAGCTCTTGCCGATGGATGCTATGAATCGCCAGGATGTGATCGGCGTGAAAAACGACCGAATCGCCCTGATGAAGTTCATGCAGCCGGACTTCGTACAACGGGTTGTCCACCACGCCGACGAAAAAGCCGCCGTCACGTTCAGTGATTTGCGCCCAGAAATCTTCACCCCAACCGCGTGACGGCACATCTTGCTGCGGCAGCGGCTGCAAAGTCGCTGGCTGCTCGTGGCTGAGGATGGGTTTGGACATCTCACCGTTGCACGACGGACAAGAACATTGCGCGGCATCCTCTTCATGCACCGAGAAGCGAGGCGAGTCGATTCTGAGTTCAACAAAGTGGTCGATGCCGACATGCTTCTTAAGGACGGATGGCGGAATCTGAAAATGCGGGCCATTCTCAGCGTGCATTTTGACGCCATCGATTAACTCGTAGCCGTTGGCGAACTGCTGGGCTTGGAACTGTTGTTCGAGTGTCATGGCTTTACAGTTCCTTCAGCGTTTTTACCAATCGGGCCGGGTCGTCGCTGCTTAGCGAATCAGGCTTGTGCAGTAGCAACGGAAAGACGTCGTCCGGTTTGCCGGTTGTGCCGTTCAGGTGCAGTTTCGCTCCGGTCTTGCGGACGCGGCGAACAAGATTCGCATCGTTTTTCAACCACTTCGGCCACAGGCGAATCGTCTTCACGCCCGCCTTGGCGAAGGCTTCGATGGCCTGCTGATTGGGGATCAGGCCGAGCTGTTTCGCTTGCGGCAACAATCGGCGAAACAGCAGCGCCTGATCGACGCTGCGAACGCCGACGATTGTCCGTTTCGGCGATCCGTGGGCTTTGACCTCGGCAACGACTGCCGTGTTGTACTCATCGCCCTGCTGCTTCAAATCGAGCAAGACATCGATCTTGCCCTTGCAGAGAACGAGAACTTCTTTGAGGGTGGGGACGCGTTGAGCGCGGTATTTCGGATCGAACCAGCTTCCGGCATCGAGTTGCCGTACTTCGACCAGAGTTTTGTCCTGCAGTTTTCCGCTGCCGTTGGTCGTCCGGTCGAGCGTGGCATCGTGCAGAATGACCAGATGGCCGTCCTTGGTTGTGCGGACATCGACTTCGACTGCTGTCGCGCCGGCTGCGATGGCCCGCTGGATACTCACCAGCGTGCACTCCGGGCGGTCGGCACTGGAACCACGATGGGCGATGATTTGCGTGACGCGCGTGTCGGCCTTGGCGCTGGAAGCGAGCGTCAAGGCAATGACGGCGGCAGCCAGAAAACGAAATTGTCGCAACATGGCGTGTGTGCCTTTCACGAGGCGGTGCATTCGGTGTTTGTTCTTTCGATATGTTACCATGGCAGCGACCTGGTATCGCCTCTGCGGCGAGTTGAACCTTGAATGCGTCCTCAGTTTTGTGAAGCCCCCATATGAACTTCAAGAACGCTGCCACACGAGATTTTGTTTTGAGGAACACGCGACCGCTGTTATTTCATGGACATGCCATTTGTCTGGCTTGCATTGCCGCAGTTGTTGTCGTGTTCGGCTCAACCGTGCGGGCGGAAGGACCATGTGTTGAGGCGACTGTTCGAGTTCGTCTCACGGTCACCACGCCGCTTTCGCACCCGAACACGCCGCTCGATCCAACGGTCGACTTTCCAGCGTTGATTCGCAAAGCCGGCGTCGCAGGTGTGTTGGATCCGAATTCGATCGAAGTACGCAACGCGGCGACAAACAAGCTGGTGTCGCACGCATTGAGTGAAGACTTTGCCTACGGCGACAAGGGCCGAGTGGAGTTCGTCGTCGCCGATCCGAGTCACCGAGAATTTGAGATTCATTTCAGAACATCCGCTGAGAGACCGGTGTTGATTCCACAGAAGTTCACGCCTCAAATTGGTGTTGGCGACCTGCTGCGTTACAACGCGTCTCAGCCGCGGCCGATTGCGGTTTCCTATTCACCAGGGCTGTACGATTTGAACGGTGACGGAAAACTCGATCTCACCGGAACCTGGAATTATGCGTATCGGCCGGGGTGGCCGTGGGACGGGATCGTCTGTTACCCCCGCATTGGCGAGAAGGCGTTTGAATTCGGCGACCTCACTCGGCTGCGTCATTCGCGGGAACCATCTGGCGATCCGCAATTCTTCAGCCACATTTACATGGCGGTCGATTTTGTTGATTGGAATCGCGATGGAAAGCTCGATCTGGTCACAACGCGACGCGGGACAAAGTCGGCGGCGTTTTATCTCAACACGGGGCAGTTCGACGCTGGCGGAATGCCAAGGTTCAAGCCGGCCGGTTCTGTCGCGGTAACTGGTTGGCAGGCGTGCCGTGCGGTCGATCTGGATGGCGACTTCGCCATCGATTTGGTTGTGGATGGCCAGTTCCTGCGCAACAAAAACCCCGACGGTTGGCCGTTTCACGCGGCGAAACCGGTCACGTTGGATGTAGGACGGCAACCCTGTTTCTTAGACGTTGATCACGACGGTCGGCTCGACGCGGTTTGCCTGCAGGGGGGCAAGTCGCTTCAACCCAACTTCTACAAAGTTGCCTGGCGGAGGAATCTTGGAAACTCCCCGCTCCAATTCGGCGACGAGCAACTCTTGCTATCAGTGGATTCGCCGAAAGTCTCACTGATTTCTGCCTGGCATCACAAGAACCAGTCGGGGTTAACCGTCCAGCATGGTGCCTTTCAGGAGCTGTCTTTCTACGAACTCGCCCCTTCAACAAATGAAGGGGACCAACCGCAAATCCGCCGTGTCGGCCGGGCGGAGTCGGTTTCGGCGGTGATGTCGCTGAGCGATCAGGCTTGGCCCTGCTTGTGTGACTGGGACGATGATGGTGATCAGGACCTGTTGATCGGCGGCGGTTACGGATGGCCGCGAATTGTGATCAACGACGGAACGCGCACCAAGCCGGCGTTCCGCGAGCCGCAGCGGATTCTTTCGGAAGGGAAGCCGATTCGTTTGGTGCGGAACGGACTTCTCGGCAAGCCGCACAACTGGCACGACATGGGTTATCCCTTTCCGGACTTTGTCGATTGGGACGGTGACGGACTCCGCGATCTTGTTTGTCCGAACGAAACGAACCGCATCTTCTGGTATCGCAATGTCGGTTCGCGGAAAGCGCCGAAGTTCGGGCCGCGGCGGCAGATCGTTTGCGATGGCTTCCCTGATTCGCCGAAACTTCGCGAGCTGTCGGCCACCCGCGCGAACGATCCCAAGTCGAACAACGGCGTCTACCCGTTCGAGAAGGAACGCCCTTTCCTGTGGCGAACGGGTACGGCGCTGGCGGATTTCAACGGCGACGGGCTGACCGATCTCGTCACGCATGACGGTCACACCCGTGTGGCAACGCTTTTTACTCAATACCGGCATAAGGACGGAACGCCTCACCTTCGTAAGGACCGCGCGTTGCAACTTTCAGACGGAAGACCGATCAACGATGCGATTGTGAATCGCCGGTCGCATTGGACCGAATCGTTCCGAGCGATCGACTGGGATGGCGATGGTCTGCAGGATCTGTTTTACAGCGTGGCGGGAGCGCACGGTGGTACGAAAGATGGCGGCAGCATCTATTGGCTTCGCAATGTCGGAACGAAAACGAAACCGGTTTTTGCCTCGCCGACCACGATGCGTTGCTTTGGGGAACCGATCCGCGTCACCAATCACGGCCCACACCCCTGGCCCGGCGACTTCGACGGCGACGGCAAGCCCGACCTCATTACCTGCGTCGAGTGGAGCGTCTATCCGTACTACAGTCACACCGCTTTAATGATGAAGGAACGGCCGAAGTACACGGTGGAACTGCGGAAGTGATCCGCGCGGCCAACGGTTGGGAACCTTCGGTTGTGGCTCCGCTTGGATGAAAATGACATCAATGGCTTCATCTATAGTAACCCGAAGCGTAAGTTTTGAAGTTGCGCATTTCAGTGTTCAGGTCGGAGAAAGGGCGAACCCCCCCCTGTTTATCGAAGCCTGAAGCGCAAGCGAAGGATGATTCCAGGGCGATGCCAGCAAGCTCCTTCGCTTGCGCTTCAGGCTTAAATACTGGGGGCTGTTGTCTCCCGTCAATCCAAGTGCGCGACTTCAAAGAGCGGAAGCGAGGGATCGCCGTCGGCCCTCGCTCACGCTTCGGGTTACTATGCAAATCGCTAAAGTGCGAGAGTACCGAAGTTTCATGTGGCCGCTTTGAGAAATCGTTACCATGTTGTGTGGTATCGACAATCATCAAGTGCTTCCAGCGGTGAAGTTGCTGAGCCGGACCGGTTGCCGCTTTGATCCCCAGGTGCCGGGTGGTCCGTCGAATACGCCGGCGCAATCCGATCCGCAGAACGTGCATTGACCGCTGTCGCTCAGATTCCATTCGCCTAGCACGTACCCATCGCGGCCGATGAGAACGTTGCCGCACTGATGGCAACGTGTGCTGCCTCCGTCAATATCGCGCACGTTGCCCGTGTAGGCGTAGCGGACGCCGTTGGCTCGGGCAAGTTCGCGTGCGCGCGACAACGTTGACGGCGGTGTGCTGGGAAGGTCGAGCATGCGAAAGTCGGGGTGAAACGCCGTGAAGTGCATCGGCACGTCAGGTCCAAGTTCTTTGACAACCCATCGCGTCATCTCGTCAATTTCCGCATCCGAATCGTTCTTGCCGGGAATCAACAACGTTGTCAACTCGAACCAGACGTCAGTTTCGTGCTTCAAATAAACCAGTGTGTCGAGTACCGGTTGAAGATGGCTGAGGCAGACATCGTGGTAAAACGCTTCGGTGAACCCCTTCAGATCGACGTTGGCGGCATCCATGTGCGCGAAGAACTCAGCCCGCGGCTCCGGGCAGATTTCACCGGCGGTGACGGCAACCGTTTTGATTCCCCGTTCGCGACAAGCGCGGGCCACGTCGATCGCGTATTCCAGAAAAATCACCGGGTCGTTGTACGTAAACGCCACACTGCTGCAACCTAACTGCTGGGCGGCTGCCGCAATGGTGTCGGGCGACGCCTGATCGGCCAGGGTGTCGATCTCGCGCGACTTGCTGATATCCCAGTTCTGACAAAACTTGCAACCCAGGTTGCAACCGGCCGTGCCGAACGAAAGGACCGGCGTGCCGGGGAGAAAGTGATTCAGCGGTTTCTTTTCAATCGGATCGATACAGTAACCGCTCGAACGTCCGTACGTCGTCAACACAATCTGATCGTCCTGACACGCGCGGACGAAGCAGAAACCTCGCTGTCCTTCGTGCAGTGCGCAAAACCGTGGGCAGAGGTCGCATTGAATGCGGCCGTCGCCGAGTTTGTGCCAGTAACGCGTCGGCACGGTTGATTCTTCGGCGAGGCTCATGATGGATTCCGTCGAACGGGTATCTTGCCCGGTAGTTACAACAAGCGTTACGATGTCGCTTACTAGTCCGCTAAGCCACAGGCGACATTCCGTCGATACCTATTCAAAGTCGTTAGGAATCGACCCGTGAAACTCTGGAAAGCTCGTTCGCAATGACAGTTGTTCGTCCGCCGGCTGTTGCCGGGAAGTTCTACTCCGATAATCCCGCGGAATTGCGTGCGGCGGTACGGGATTATCTCGACGCGCCCTTCACCGAGTCGGCCGCCTCGCCGCCCAAAGCAATTATTGTTCCGCATGCTGGATATGTCTACTCCGGTCCTATTGCGGGAAGTGGCTACGCGCTGCTGAAAGAATCGCGGGGAACCATCACGCGTGTCGTGCTGTTGGGACCGGCTCATACTGTCGCGATTCAGGGTTTGGCGGCCAGCGGTGCCGATGTCTTCGAGACGCCGCTGGGGCCGGTGCCGGTGGATACTGCTGCGGTGTCAGAACTTCTGCAGTTACCACAGGTACAACTTTCGAACGAAGCCCATGCGCGCGAACACAGCCTGGAAGTGCATCTGCCGTTCCTGCAGGAAACGCTGGGGGACTTCCTGTTGATCCCGTTGGTCGTCGGACAGGCGACCCCCGCACAGGTGTCTGAAGTTCTCGAAGCCCTGTGGGGTGGACTGGAAACGTTGATCGTCATCAGCTCCGATTTGAGCCATTATCACCCGTATGACACCGCCTGCCGATTTGACCAAGAAACATCGCTGGCGATAGAAGAGGGACGCATTAGCGATCTGCGCGGTGATCGCGCGTGTGGTTTTCTTCCCATCGCCGGTTTACTGGAGTCCGCCGTCAGGCACGGCCTGCATGCCCGAACCGTTGATTTGCGAAACTCCGGCGACACCGCCGGCGGCCGCGATCAGGTTGTGGGATACGGTGCGTACGTCTTGGAACCGGAACCGGAAACGGGAAGCGGAACGGCATCGGTGTTGTCGCGAGCCGAGAATTTATTTGCCGATTGCGAACCCGAAACGCTCGATGCGGAGCATGAACAGCGACTGCTCGACGTGGCGGCGGCTGCGATTCAACGGGGAATTGAATACGGAGCACAACCGGAAACGAATGCCGCCGAGTTTCCCCTGCCGTTGCAGATGATGCGGGCGACGTTTGTCACGTTGACTCTCGGCGGGCAGTTGCGGGGCTGCATGGGATCGTTGCTGGCGTCACGACCGCTGGTGTGTGACGTTGCCTCGAACGCATACTCAGCAGCGTTCCTCGATCCACGATTTTCCCCGCTCGCACTACGCGAAGCCGACTCGCTCGATATTCACATTTCGGTGTTGAGCGTGCCGGAAGCGATGTCGTTCGAGTCGGAAGCCGACGTGATTGCGCAACTTCGACCGGGAATTGACGGTGTGACGATTTACGAAGCGAACCGCCGTGGAACGTTGTTGCCGGCCGTGTGGGAAAAGATTCTCGATCCTCGAACGTTCTTCGAGACGGTCAAGCAGAAAGCCGGACTGCCCGCCGATTATTGGTCGGCGACGTTGCGCGTCGAACGATACACGGCGACCTCAATCGGTCACGAGTCGTGACCCACCGTCGCTTGCGGTTTCGCAGATTCGCCAAACCGCAAGCGGACTATTCGGGCGTTACTTGGGGTTCTGCAGCAGGACGTTGACGCCCTTTTTGTTCGAGAGAACGATATCGGGCCGTTTGTCGCCGTTGAAATCGGTCACCCGGAATTGCGTGCCGATACCCGTGTCGCGGCCGGCCGCGATTTCGTGTGGGATGAACGTGGGGGCCGATCCCTTCTTGCGTTTCAGTTCGTACCAGTACATCACCACGGGGTCTTTGCCGCCGGGGTCGTTTCCCTGATGGGCGAAGAACCGTTTGCCGGTCACCAGATCGCGTTGGCCGTCGCCGTTCATGTCGATGAAGTGCAACGCGTGCGTTTGCGAGTAGCTTTCGTCGATGAGGTGATACTTGAAGACAGGACCTTTCTTGCTCTGCGTCTGCTCGAACCACCACACGCCGTGACTATGCGTGTTGCTCATCAGAATGTCGTTGTCGCCGTCGAGGTCGAGGTCTTCGACGTGGACGTCGGCCGCGTGCAGCGAGTTGCCTTCGCCACTCTTTGAAAGCGTCCACGCGTGAAACTCCCATGTGCCTTTGGTTCTCTCGACGGGGGCTTCCCACCAGCCGTGCGGGATGATGACATCGGTACGGCGGTCGTTGTTCACATCGCCGATTCCCAACCCGTGGTAATATTTGAATGTGCCGTTGGTTCGCGGATCGCCCGGCCGACTGACGGCATGGAACGTCCACTTCTCATTCACTTTGTCGCCGGTAGGAATTTCGAGAAATCCCATCTGTGCTTCCGGCTGTGAACCCATGATGAGTTCCGGTTTGCCGTCGCCGGTGAGGTCGGCGAACAACGGTGTTTCATTACAGGCACTGTGCCAGATGACGTGTTCTTTCCAGTGTCCCGGTTTGTTCTTGGGGTTCTCGTACCAGTGGCAGGGGGCGCCGGGAAAACCGACGACAATGAAATCGTCCCAACCGTCGGCGTTCACGTCGTAGGCCCAGTTGGCAAAGCTGTTGCTGTAACCTTTTGTCCCATCATATTTCCCCACGGGCCGAACCTCGTGCATCTTCCAACTCGGGGCTTCATACCAGACATCGCCCGCAAGCACGTCCTGCTTGCCATCCTTATTAACGTCAGCCGACGCCACGCCCTCGGAGCGGAATGTCTTGTCGAGGGTGATGCGTTTCCAACCGAAATCGCCCGACGGTCCGTCTGCAACGCAGACAGTGGGGACGAGGAGCAGGGTGAAATAACACAGTGCGCGATACATGG
The DNA here is from genome assembly GCA_018699955.1 of Planctomycetaceae bacterium. Classification (GTDB taxonomy): domain Bacteria; phylum Planctomycetota; class Planctomycetia; order Planctomycetales; family Planctomycetaceae; genus JABISG01. Next base: position 138,480 of record JABISG010000115.1, read on the forward strand.
TTGAGTCTCCGATGTCTTCTCAGAATTATGAAATCTGATTTGCTTCGTTGTCTCGTTCCGAAGCTCTGCTTGGGAACGAGTGAATTAGCGTGTCGTCAACTTGCGAACGCGGTTGTTCGAACTGTCGCCAATGTAAACGTTCCCCGCTCGATCCACAAAGACGCCGTGTGGTCGAGCGAGGCGGCATTTGCGGGGGTTGCCGTCGGGGCCGTCGCCTTTCTTGCCGTCACCGACGATTGTTTCAATGATACCACCCCGGCGACGGATAACGCGAATCGTGTGGCTTTCGGTGTCGGCCAGATAGATGTCGCCGCCCGGTCCGACGGCGATTCCCTTCGGGCCGGAAAGCAATGCCTGCTTCGCGTCGCCACCGTCACCGGCGTATCCCTTCTTGCCGGTGCCGCCGATGTGATGCAACGTGTTCTTGTCGAGATCGATGCGGTAAACGGCGTTTCCTTCACGCAGCGCCAGAAACAAATTCGACTTCCCATCGAAGTCCAACGCCCGTGGTCCGTTCAGCGGCGTTCCCTTCAGCGATGCGCCGTCGGGCGTCCGTTTTTTCTCACCCGTGCCGGCGAATGTTGAGATGATCCCACTCTTCAGATCGACTCGGCGGATGCGGTGATTGCCGATGTCGCAAATGTAAAGTTTGCCTCGATCGTCCAACGCGATGGAATGTGGGGAACTCATGCGGGCCTGAATCGCGGGCCCGCCATCGCCGGAGAATCCCGATTTCCCCGTGCCGGCGACCGTCGAGATGATGCCGGTCTGGGCATCGACACGTCGCACAAGATGGTTTCGCATTTCGACGAAGAACATGTTGCCCTTCGCATCGAAGCGAATTTCGTACGGCTCGTTGAGCTTCGCCGCCGTTGCGGCACCACCATCTCCGGAGTAGCCCTTTTGCCCGTTGCCAGCGGCGGTCGTCAGACGTCCCGTTCTTTCGTCGAGTCGGCGAACGACGTGGTTGGTTGTTTCGCAAATGTAAAGCGCGCCGTCCGGTCCCAGCGAAACGCCAAACGGTCCGCCAACACCCGCATCGACGGCGGAACCGTCATCGCCCGTGAATTCGGCCTTGCCGTTGCCGGCAATCGTGACGACTTCACCAGCCGAGGCAACGGGTTGTTCGGTGAGAATCAACAAACCCGCTTGAAGCAGGCAAAATGAATACAACAAACAGCGCATGCGAGTTCGCCCTCCAGTCGTCAATCTCTTCAGTCGTTCACAGAACTGCAGCTTCTGTTGTACCGGCAAGTCCCGGCGTCGCACAAGCGGATGTATGAATTGCCGAAGTTTTTCCTCGGCGATTCTTTGCGTCCTCTGCATCTTTGCGTTAAAAGGTTGAGTGCAGAACTTCCCTGCTGTTGCATCCGGCAACTTACCCTCTTGACTATTTGACGAGTTCTCGCGAATGGGAACAATCGATCTCTACGTCGGCGTTGTCATCATGCTGGCGGTTTCCAGTGGCCTGTTTCTTCTCGGGCGACGGATTGCTATCCTCGGTCCGCGCTGGTTGACCAATGTGTTGGCGATCCTGACCATCGCAGGAGTTGGCGCGTACGCCGTCTATTTGCGCGACAACATGCTGATGGCAATCATGCTTCCCTATTCAAATCTCATCGTGCTGGGGAATTGGTTTCCGGTGGGGGTGGGATTTCTGGGTGGATTGGCATGGATTCGGGTTTACGGCGGCCGCGTGCGAAAGGGGATTTACACGGCGGTGCTGTTGGCCGTTGGCCTGTTCGCGCTGCTGCAACCGCTGCTTGGCTCGCCACCAGAGTGCAACAACGAATGGCTCGGAGAAGTCTGTATCCAAACGTCTGATGCCACCTGCAGCGCCGCATCTGCCGCCACCGTTCTGGTGTCGGTCGGTATCGATGCCGAAGAAAGTGAGCTGGCCCGGCTGTCACTAACGCGCCACGGGACCAGCTGGCAGGGGTTGTATCGCGGACTGAAATTGAAGACGGCCGGCACCAAATGGGACGTCGAAGTCTTTCAATGTACCGCTGACGAACTTCGAGACCTGGGCGGCGGACCGAAGATTCTGGCCGTCGGCCTGAAGCGCGGAAGCAACTACGATCCCAAGTACGTTGACGAGTACGGCTGGATTCCCGGACAATTGCACTCGGTCGTGCTGTTTAATTTTATGGACGACGGCCGCGTGCGGATTGGCGAACCGACACAAGATATCGGCGTGGAATACTGGAGCCCAGAAGACCTGCAACTGCTCTGGCGCGGCATCGGCCTGCGTCTGGTGCCACGGCAGTAATTGGTGTTCCAGTAAGAGACCGATTCCGCAGCTTCAATCGACAACTCTCCACAACCCGCTATAATCAATGGGCGTTGATGCGTCGCGATTTCCTCCCTCAAGCCCCCAATTAACTGTCACCCTGTAACGAGGTACGATCGGCATGGATCAGGTTTTTGAAGGAACCCCCAAGGCGGAAATCCGGCTGGAAGGTCGCAAGGCGATTCGCGGGGACGTTTCCAACGATTGGGGCTCGAAGTTGCAGTGGCAAATCAGCCGCGATGGCAAAGTGATTGCCACCGTTGCCGCACGAATCGAGTCGGCTTACGAGCATCCCGAAAAGACTCCCGGGAAATACGAGATCGTCCTGCAGCTCTTCAAGTACATCAATTACAAGAAGGATGCCAAGGGCGAATACACCGAGAGCAAGTTTATTGATATCTCGAACAAAGTTGGCTACACGGTGTAGCTGCGGTGCGTTGCACCGCAGCTAGTTCGCTTGACCCCGCGACGATGTTTTCCTGATGAAGGACTCAGTCCATGCTTCACGTTGGAAATGAAAAAGTGCCGGTCTGCAGCGGTGTGGATCGGCGCAGTTTTCTGCAGGCCGGAGCCGCCGGAATGGCCGGGCTGTCGTTGCCTGCGATGTCGCGGTTGGAGGCAGCCGGATTTGTCGATACCTCGAAGGCCAAGATCAAGAACTGCATCACGCTGTTCCTCGTCGGTTCGCCCGGCCACCTCGACACGTGGGACATGAAACCCGAAGCCCCCGACGACATTCGCGGCAAATTCAAGCCGATCCACACGAATGTTCCCGGCATCGATATCTGCGAACACTTTCCCAAGATGGCGAAGATGATGGACAAGGTGGCCCTCATCCGCAGCCTGCATCACAAGACCGGCGCCTCACACGAAAACGGTCAGCGGTGGATGATGACCGGCCACGACTTCACAGCCGACAACCCGAAGCCCTTTGCCGGCTCGGTCATCTCGCGATTGTACGGTCCCAAGAGCAACCTGCCGGCCTCGATCATTCTGCCGGTCAAAATCGGCAACACCGGTACTTCAACTCCACACGGCCAAAAGGCGGCATTTGCCGGCACTGCGCACGAGCCGTTTTTCCTCGGCGCCGACCCGGCCCGCAGCGACTTTCAGGTGGCGAATCTCAAAGCGCCTGCGGGACAAACGGAGTTCCGAATCAACGCCCGTCGCAATCTGCTGACCGAACTCGATGAATTGCAGCGGCGCACGGAAACCAAGGCTAGCAAGCAGCGCGAGACGGCTTACTCTCGCGCCTTCAATTTGCTCACATCGCCCGAAACCAAACGGGCCTTCGATCTGGATGACGAACCGGACAAACTTCGCGACCGTTACGGTCGCAATACGCTGGGACAAAGCTGCCTGATGGCACGACGGATGATCGAACGCGGCTCGCGGTTTGTCACCGTCAACCATTTCGACACCGTGTTCAACATTGCCTGTTGGGACATGCATGCCAACGGCAGCAGCCTGAACAACACCTACCTCGACTACGAGAACATCCTTTGCCCGCAGTTCGACCTCGCATTCACCGCACTGGTTGAAGATTTGGAACAACGGGGATTGCTGGACGAAACCGTCATCGCGGTCGTCAGTGAGTTCGGTCGCACACCAAAACTCAACGCCCGTGGTGGTCGCGACCACTATCCCTCGGCCTGGACGAATTTCATCTGCGGGGGAAATATCAAAGGCGGACAAGTGGTTGGCTCGACCGACAAGATTGGTGCCGCCCCACACGACCGTCCCATTCAACCACCGCAACTTCTGGCGTCAATTTACCACGGCATGGGAATCAACCTGGAAACCACCATGATGCCCGGTCCGGGCAGCCGCCCAATTCACCTGATCGAAGCCGAACCGATTCGCGAATTGTTCTAACGAACCGATGCGCGAATTGGTTGCCACTTATGGGTGCCACTGGCGTGTCGCCAGTGCATCACGCGGGACACTGGCGATATGCCAGTGGCATCCGTTAATTGTGAAATGTTGTGAGCGCGAAAAAGGAAGCACGCAATGTTGCATCTCGGCAGCTCCCGGGTTCCCGATTGTGCCGGTGTGAACCGCCGCAGTTTCATGCAGGTTGGTGCGGCCGGCATCGGCGCTCTTTCCTTGCCCAACCTCTTCCGTCTGCAGGATGCGAACGCGGTTGAGTTTTCCAAAGAAAAAATCAAGAACTGCATCACGCTGTTCCTCGTCGGTTCGCCCGGTCATCTCGATACGTTCGACATGAAGCCCGAAGCGCCGGCCGACATCCGCGGCAAGTTCAAACCGATCCAGACCAACGTGCCCGGTGCCGACATTTGCGAACACTTTCCGCTGCTGGCTCGGCGGATGGACAAGGTCGCCTTGATTCGCAGCCTGCATCACAAAACCGGCACCGCTCATTCAAACGGCTCGCGGTGGATGATGACCGGCCGCGACGAGATTGGCGACAATCAGGCGCCGCATACCGGATCGATCATCGCCCGGGTGTTCGGCCCCCAGGGCAGCCTGCCCACTTCGATCATCCTGCCAACAAAAATTGGGAACACCGGCGGTCCGTCGATTAACGGGCAGGAAGCACGTTTTTTAGGAAGCGGTTACGAGCCATTCATTCTTGGTGCAGATCCCTCTCGCAGTAACTTCAAGGTGGCCAATTTAACGCCCGCTCAAGGGCAGAACGATTTTCGCATTTCCGCCCGCCGTGATTTGCTGAAACAACTCGATTCGCTACAGCGACGCACCGAGAGTAGCACCACGCTGAACCGAGACACCGCATACGCCCGCGCTTTCAACCTGCTGACCTCACCGGAAGCAAAAGCTGCCTTTGATTTGGCGAAGGAACCGGACAAACTTCGCGACACCTACGGTCGCAACAGATTGGGGCAAAGCTGCCTGATGGCACGCAGGCTGATCGAACGGGGAACACGCTACGTCACCGTCAACCACTTCGACACGGTCTTCAACATCGCCTGTTGGGACATGCACGCCAACGGCGGCAGCCTGAACAACACCTACAAAGATTACGAAAACCTCCTCTGCCCGCAGTTCGATCAGGCCTTCACAGCACTCATCGACGATCTGGAAGATCGTGGGATGCTGAAAGACACCGTCGTCGCCGTCCTCACCGAGTTCGGCCGCACACCAAAACTGAACGCACGCGGCGGTCGTGATCACTATCCGCCCGCTTGGACGAATTTCCTCTGTGGCGGCAACATCCGCGGCGGGCAGGTCATCGGCTCCAGCGACAAAATTGGCGCCGCCCCGCACGATTACCCACTGAAACCACCGCGAGTCATCGCCTCGATCTACAAGGGAATGGGAATCGACGTCGAGTCGACCATGATGCCCGGCCCAGGAAGCCGCCCAATTCATCTGATCGACGCCAAACCGATTCCGGAGCTGTTTTAACCTAAGCCGGCGCCTTGGCGTCGAACATCGCACCTCCGACTAGCAACCTGCTGATCGCTGTAGTTATTGAGGCAAATAAATGATTTCACGCCGCACCGCTCTTCCGGCATTTGCGATAACGTGGCTCGTGCTTGCGCTGTGGGCAAGCCCAGCTGCCGCCGCACCGGAAATTCGCAACGTCAACATTCGTGGTCTGCAAATCGGGGCGAAAACAACGCTCACCATCGACGGCACCGATCTGCTGCCCAACCCACAAATCGTCATGTCGCTGCCCATCACAGCACAAACGGTCCAACCGAACGCAACCGCCACGCGCGTCGTGATCGATGTCACACTCGACAAGTCGGTACAGCCCGGCATGTACAACTTGTGGCTCGGCAATGCGAACGGCATCTCGGGCAAACTGGTCGTCGCCGTCGATCAGTTGCCACAACGAACCTTCGCCACTGAGATTGACGCGCTACCGGTCGCCTTGCACGGCACGGTCGGCAGCAGTGCGAAATTGCGAACAACATTCGTCGGCAAGAAGGACCAGGAGATTCTGATAGAAGCGGAAGCCACACGGCTGGGAGGAAAGTTGCGACCCGTTCTGCATCTTTACGACCCAGCCGGCAAGCACCTCGCATGGTCGATGCCGTCACCCGCCTTGCGCGGCGACACGCGGCTGACAGCCAAACTTCCCGCCGCTGGCAAATACACTGTCGAATTGCACGACCTGCAGTACGCTGCACCGGCGCCAAATCACTTCCGTCTCAAAATCGGAATGTGGCAGTTCGCCGACCAGGTCTTTCCGGTAGCCGTCCAGCGCGGCAAGGTGGCGTCGCTGGAGTTGATTGGCAATATTGCACCGGACAAGAGAATCCCGCTGACCACATCCAGTCTGACAAATCAACTGCCGATTCCCCGGCTAGACGCGGCGGCAATTAGTGGTTTGCAACCGGGAGTCCGCATCAGTCAATTCCCGGAAGTGATCGAAGCCGCAGCGAAAGATCCCCTGCAGCAGTTTCCGGCAATTCCCTCGGCGATCAACGGGCGGTTGAGTGCAGCGGGCGAGCAGGATCGGTATTTGTTGGTCGTCAAGCCGGGCGACAAGTTGCGATTCGAGCTGTTTGCCGAACGCGTCGGTTCGCCGATCGATGCCGTTCTGGAACTGCTGAACGACAAAGGGGGCCGACTGGCTATCAACGACGATGCAGCTGGCACGGCCGACCCGCAACTCAATTACACTGTCCCCGCCGGTGTTGAAAAGATCATTGTCACTTTGAAGGACGTGAACGGCGGTGGCGGCAGGCGATGCATTTACCGGATTGCTGTCACCAAATTGGATCCCGCTGCGGCTGCAGGTTTTTTGCTCAAGCTCGAACGAGACCGGCACAGCGTAAACCAAGGTGATCGGCTGATTGTCAAAGTCACTGCTGATCGACGCGGTTACAACGGGCCAATCAAATTGGTCTTTGACAGCCTGCCCGACGGCGTGCAGACGCAAGGCGACGTGATTCCCGCAGGTGCAACGGGCGTGCTGTTGACGCTGCACGGATCGGGGACGAAAGTCGCGCAGGCACTGACGAGCATCCGCGGAGAAAGCGTCGGCGTCGAACCGAAACTCACGCGATTCGCAGCTGATGCCGCTCACCCCGTCGCAAAGATGCAGCCGTGGTTGAGCCGGGAATTTGCGTTCGCGTTGGGGCAATCGTCTCCCATTGGCTTCGGCGTGGAATTGGACCGATTGCCGGCCGACGTGAATCTGGTTCTCGGTGGGAAACTGCAAACACCGGTTCGCTGTGTTCGTCCGGTTGGTTTCGACGGGCCGGTGCGGTTGTCGCTGGTGACGAGTCAAGCTCCGCCGTTGACCAACGGACAACCCGATGCAAACCGAACACTCAGGCAAGTCGCCGCCGTTGAAATTGCAGCCGATGCCCAGGCAGTCGCCACTTACAACGCCCAACTCGCTGCGAAGAAAGTGTTGACCGACGCGACCACGAACGCGACCAAAATCGCCGCAACCGGTACACAGGCCAAAGCGCAAGCTGCCGCCCAAGTGAAGGCGGCGACCGATGCCAAAGCCGCCGCCGACAAGGCAGCGGCTACAGCCGCCACTGCGATGAAGGCCGCTCAAACGGCACAGGCTGCGGCGAAAAAAGCACTTGCTACTGCAAACGCCACCGCTGCGGCTGCCACCAAAGCGGCGCTCGAGGCGGAGGCGAAATCAAAAGCGGCAACCGCTGCCCAGACCGCTGCGGCAACAGCCCTTGTCAACGTGCAGTCGAAAGCCAAGGCAAAAACCACAACCGCCGATCAATCGAATGCACAAGCAGCCGCGGCAGTAAAAGGTGCTGCTGCGAAACTGACAGCCGCCGAAAAAACAGCCGTCGTCGCAGCAGCCACGGCGAAGAACGACACCACATATGGCGTGACGGTTCCGGCCGACCTGAAAGCAGGCAATTACGAATTGGCCATCCGTGCCGAATTGCTCACCCGCGACAAGAAAACTGTTCTCGCACGCAGCGTCACCACGGTCCGCCGCTTGAATGTTTTGAATCCCATTGCCGTCGCGTTGAATGCGGCTCCAAAACTGACGGCTCAGTTAGATGACAAGGCAGGGGCAACCGTCAAATTGGTCGGAAAAGTCCAACGCCGTGGTGGCCAGCAAGGAGACGTGACGGTAACACTCACCGGACTCCCCGGTGGAATCGCCGTTCCCAAAGTCGTTGTGAAAGCGAATCAAACCGGTTTCCAACTGCCGATCAAGTTTCCGGCCAATTTCAAACCGGCATCGATCACCGGTGTGAAGCTGTTCGGTACCGGAAAGATGGACCCCAAAGGGCCCGTCGTTCGCAGCGAAGAAGTCGCCGTGACGATTAATCTGCTGCCGCCCAAAGCGGCAGCGAAATAGATTGAGAACTCTCAGAATTCGAGACAGAGGACAACCATGCGGTCAACCTATCGATATGTTCATGGAATTGTGACGGTCACGTTATTGGCTGTCGGTTCGCTTAGGGCGGCAGAACCGCTGCAGATTGTTGGCGAACTTCACGTCGAGCCGGCGTCGGTCTCGCTCGTGCATCGCTTGCGCCCGCATTCGATTCTCGTCACGGCAAAGACGACCGATGGCCAGTCGGTCGATCTGACGTCACAGGCGACGTTCCAGTCGGCAGACGAGAACATAGCGCGGCCCAGTTTGCTGGGCTGGGTGTTCCCGCTGGCCAACGGCAAGACCAACGTCACCGTCACGGTGGCTGGCAAAACGATGGTCGTCCCGGTCGAAGTCAAACTCCCGGCTGATGCGCGACAACATAGTTTTCGCCACGATGTCATGCCCGTGTTATCAAAGGGCGGCTGCAACGCCGGCGCGTGTCACGGCTACTCGCTGGGGAAAAACGGTTTCAAGCTCACACTCCGCGGATCCGACCCGGTACCCGATTACGAATCGCTGACGGCCGAGTTCCTGCAGCGCCGCGTCAATCGACACAATCCGCCTGCCAGTCTGCTTCTCACCAAGGCGTTGGGCGACGTTCCGCATGAAGGCGGCATTCGTTTCGAGCAGGGCAGCTTGATGCACCGAACGCTGCTGGCATGGATTTCAGAAGGCTGCCCCAGCAATCTCGACGATTCGGTGCGGCTGGAGTCGATCAGCATCTACCCGGAAAACGCCGTTCTCTCCCCGGGCAGTCAGCACCAACTGCAACTCATTGCCCGCTATTCGGACGGGACAACCCGCGACGTCACACGGCTGGGTATTTTCAACGCCAACACCGAACGCGTTGCAGGCGTGGATGACGTTGGACTTGTGACCGCTGTCGAATTAGGTGAAACGGCTGTCGTCGCCCGTTTCGAGCGGATCTTCGCCACATCGAATTTCATTGTGCTGAATCCCAATCGCAGTTTCCAACCCACGCCCATTCCCGAACAAAACTTGATCGACAAGGCCGTGGTAAGGAAACTGAATGAGTTGAACGTCAAGCCGTCTGCACTCGTCGATGATGCGACGTTCCTGCGCCGCGTTTCGCTCGATTTGATCGGCATTCAACCCAAAGCAGATGAAGTCCGTGCGTTTTTGGCCGACAAAGACCCGAACAAACGGGCGAAACTGGTCGATGCGTTGCTCAAACGCCCCGAGTTTGTCGATTGGTGGTCGCTGAAATGGGGTGACCTGCTTCAGATTTCTCGCAACCGGCTCAGCGAGCCGGCACTGTTTGCCTTCCGCGAATGGATACGCGCTGCCGTCGCCGAAAATAAACCACTCGATGAATTCGCGCGGGAGATTTTGACGGGGCGCGGCAGCTTCGACAGCAATCCGACCAGCGCGTATTTCGTCGTCAGCAAAGACCCCGACGACACGCTGCAGCGCGCGACACAGGTCTTTTGCGGCGTTCGCATGCTGTGCGCCAAATGCCATCCGCATCCATTCGAAAACTGGCTGCAGTCCGATTACTACGGTCTGCACAGCTTTTTCAATCAGGTGACAACGAAAAACGACCCGCGACTGACCGGCGTGAAAAATGCCAAAACAGTCACGTTGAATTTGGCAGCAGGCTACTCGCGCAACCCGCGCTCGGGCCAGTTGCAGCCACCCCGTTTTTTGGGCGGCGAGGAGCCGGAAATCCCGTCAACCGGCGACCGCCGTGAGATTTACGCCAAATGGCTGACAACGGCCGAAAACCCGTTTTTCGCCCGCAGTATGACGAACCGCGTCTGGAGTTATTTCTTTCATCGTGGCATTATCGATCCGGTCGACGATTTGCGAACGACCAACCCGCCCATCAACCCTCAACTGCTCGACGCGTTAACGAAGGATTTCGTTGCACACAAGTTCGACGTGCGTCATCTGATGCGGCGGATTCTCACGTCCGAAACCTATCAGCGCAGCAGTGTCTCGAACGAGACCAACGCGCACGACGACATGAACTTTTCTCGCTCGATTCCCCGTCGCCTGCCGGCCGAAGCGCTGTTGGATTCCCTGGTACAAGCGACAGGCGTACCCGAGCGATTCGGCGGGGCGCCTGCGGGATTCACCGCCGCCCAGTTGCCCGATGCGAACGTCACCAGCGAGTTTCTCAGCCTGTTCGGCAAGCCCAAACGGATGGAAGCTTGCGAATGCGAACGCGACGACAGTTCAAACATGTTGCAGGCGCTGCATTTCATCAACGGCAAGTCGATCCTCAGCCGGATCAACGCTCCGAACGGTCGCGTCTCCGCTTTGCTCAAAGAGAAAATGACCGAGCCGCAATTGATCGAAAAGTTATACATGTGGACGCTCTGCCGCCCGCCGAGCAAGCAGGAACTCGAATTGGGCGTTCGGTTCTTCACAGCCTACGGCGATAAACGCACCGATGCGGCCCAGGATCTCACATGGGCTTTGCTTAACAGCCGCGACTTCATGTTGTCGCATTAAGCACGATCAACTGCGGTGCAACGCACCGCAGACGCCTCTGCGAGTCGTTGACTCGCAGCTACTTCGCCGCTTGTTTCTCGCCTGCGATGGGGACAGGCATCACCGACCGCAATTGCTTTCCGTCGGGCAGCGAGTACAGCCGGACTTCACCGCTGCTGCTGCCGACGGCCAACCGGCTGCCGTCGCGATTTAACGCAATGGCCAGGACGGGCGTTGGAACGGCGGGAATTAAGGCAATGCGTTTGCGGTCGGTCATCTGGTAGATGCGGACGTCACCGTAACCGCCGGCGACCGCGAGAAACTTGCGGTCGCCGCTGGTTGCCAGATCGTAAATCCGTCCCGGCTGGCTTTCAAAGCTTTTCACATATTGATTGCGTCGGCTGACGGGTCGCGCTCCGTTGCCGCTGCCGGTTACCTGAATTCCGGCCAGCGCGATTTTGTACTCATAGCCAATCAACGTTTTCGCCCTGCCTCCGCTGACGGCGAAATTTGCGTCGCTGGCGACGGCGGTGACCATTTCTGTGGAATTATCGATGGACCGCAGCAGTTTTCCGGTTTCGACCGAACTGACCTTGGTCGCCTTGTCGCGTCCGCCCGAGACTAGCTGCTTACCATCGGGAGTGTAGGCAACATCGAAGACCCAATCGCTGTGCAGGTCCAAACGACGAACCGGAGCCTTGGGATCGACGGGAATGATGTGAACGGCACCGTCGGTGGCCCCCAGCGCAATCGACTTTCCATCGGGGGCAAAATTGCCGCGAAACAACGTGTCGCTGCCGTCGCGACGAGACGAAATCAGTTTGCCGTCTAAGGGGTTGAAGAACCGCACTTCACCGTAGCGTGACGGTGATCCTCCAGAGGCCGCCAGCAGTTTGCCGTCGGGGCTGAATTCAACGTGCGTCACCAAATCGCATTCGGTCGGCAGCCGCCTTGAAGCAACCTTGCCCGCTGTGTCAAGCAACACCACTTCACTGCGGCAGGCGACTGCCATCAGTTTGCCATCGGGGCTAATGGCAACACTCGTCACCGCCGGCGCAAAGCGATAGGTCTCGGGAATACGGACGGCGAGTTGTGAACCTCCCGCAACGCTGTCGTCTTTCGCGCCGGTCAGTATCCAACCGCGCAGAATCTGTAACTTGGCTGCCGACAACGGCGGCCCCTTGGGCGGCATCGAAGGTTCGTCACCGGCAATCATGTCGAGCAGCAAACTCTCGTCCGGTTTTCCCGGCTCGAACATCTCCCCGCTCTCGCCACCTTTGATCATCAGGGCAACCGTGTCCATTCTCAGCTCCCCCTTTGGGTTGGATCCGGAATGACAGCCCCAGCAGTGCCGTTTCACAATCGGCCAAACGTCGCGGCGGAAACTAAGTTTCTCAGCGGTCGCCTTGTCGATTGCAGGCAGTTCATCGGCCGCATGCGCGGAGGTCGAAATCGCCATTAGCAAAAATATTGACGCACACAACAGCGGGCCGGTCGAACGCCGTGTCATCTGTTTTCTCCGAATCCACAAATTCTCATCACCGTGCCGAAGCTTGTTCGATTATACCGTAGAACCGCAGCGCGGTCACGCGAACGAATCGCGGGGCTGTATCGTCATTCATTCAGACTTTGCTCTGATGAACTTGGAATGAACCAGACCACGATCATTCCCAGCACGTAAATCAACCCGGTGTATTGTCCGGCGATGTCGTACCTTCCCTGAAGTATCTGCTTCAGGAGGGCCGCCGTCGCCAGTACGCCGATGGCCGTCAAAATTCTGCCCCAATTGAAACTCACACCGGCTCCGGTCGAGCGAACGCGGGTGGGGAATAACTCCGGCAAGCAGTACGGCAGCCAACCGAAAAAGAAGCCGCTGAAGAACCCAAGTCCCGCCGTCCAGGCGAGAAACTCGGTGAATTTCAAACTCCGGCCGAACAGACTAATGACGAACAGAGCGCTTTGGTCTGCCGGGTCGGAACGAAAGAGAAACTGTGTGCAGACGAGTGCTCCCAGACTCAGCAGAAAGTAACTCCGTTTGCGCCCCAACCAAAACGCCAACGCACCGCCGAGCAGGCTGCTGATCGATCCCGGCAGCGACCTGGCGACGACGGCCATCGATTTGAGGACCGGGTCCGGCTTTTTTTCTTGCGTCTCTTGCTTGGCCGTTTCAGCATCGGAGTCGGTATTCTCTGTCGCGGTAACCTTTTTGGTGTCGCCCACTTCGCTCGCCCAGGCAGTCGCCCAGTTGCCCACCCCCCAGCCGCCGAACAGGGGAACCGTTCCGAGCAGTATTCCGATAATTGTCAATTTCAAAATCGGCGGCCGAAAGATCTCCATCAAACCGGCCTGCTGTGGCCGGTCAATCTTGGAGTCACCGTCGGCAGCGTGTTGCTGTCGCAGCGCCAACCAGTGGGGCGATTCGGGTACCAGTAACAGCGAGAGGATGCCCAGCACAATTGGCGAGGCCCCCACCAGAAATGTCCATCGCCAGTCCTCTGCACTCACGGCGAACTTGATGGTGGACAACGCGAAAATCAATATGCCCACGTTGGCTGCCGTTCCCATCGCCCCCGCCAGAATTGGGCGCGAAACGTTCGGCCAGGCCTCCGAAAGCAGCGCGATTCCGTTCGGCCACATTCCGCCGATACCCATACAGGTCAAAAACCGTAGTACCAGCAACTGCGTGGGATCCTGCACAAAATACGTTGCCGATGAGAAAATCGAATAGCAGAGAATGCTGGCGGCCATCGCTTTGGCCCGGCCAAAGCGGTCGCCGGCAACGCCGAACAGATATCCGCCAAAAGCCGCACCGAGCAAGAACGCACACGTCAGCCAACCGAACCATTGACCCAGCGACGCCTCGCGCGCCCGGCCACGCTCGGTACCATCGAGTGTGCCGTCCTTGTTATTATCGAATTCGCCCAACAGCGCAGGGGACACGGCCGTGTCGCCGGTTGCGGCATCAGAGATTCCCTGCTCAACAAACTGCGACTGCATCAGGTCTGCCGTCGCAACCCGCATGACGATTCCGTTAATCGACATGTGTACGCCGGCGAAGGCCCACCCCAGAAACGCGAATACCAGAACAATGTAACAGCCGGCGCGGGAAATCGGCTGCGGGGCTGCGGGGGCGGTGTCGATGGTTGAACTCATGACGTCCCGTGTTAAATGGCTTGAATTGGGTTGCACGATGATAAACCAAGGAATCCTCAATCACAACGAGGCACGCCAGCTTGACATCGACGCACAGGTTACCAAGAATCGACCCCTTAGTGATGCGGTGCCATCTGCGTGCCGTTTGGCAATACGTGAAAGACATTGAGGAGAGTCAGCGATGAGCGGACCAATCGTTCGCACTGGAACGACACCGGAGTTCTGGGCCAACTGGGACAACGTGTTCGGCGATAAGGCGAAGAAGAAAGCGGGGAAGAAGAAGGCCGCAAAGAAGGCTCCTAAGAAGAGCAACAAGGCGGCGGCAACGAAGAAAAAGGCTGCAAAGTCCAGCAAGAAAGCAGCCAAGAAAAAGTAACGATTTCAGTTTGATCGAACCCACGGGCCGCCCCGCGTGGGCTGCTGTGAGCGACGATGTCCGCATCCACTTTGCCATCATCGGACCGACCGGCTGGATTAGCGACACCACGCAATCTGATTCTGCCCGCACTCTGCGTGTTTGCGCTTTTCCTGGCGTTTTCGGTGCTGCGGGTGCCGGTTCCGGCACCCAACGAGCCGCATTATCTGGCAAAAGCACAGCACTACTGGGATAAGGAGTTTTGCCCGGGCGACTTCTTTCTCGACTCGGCGAATACGCATCGTGTCTTCTATCATACCGTAGGCTGGGCGACGCGATTTCTAACGTTGGCGCAAACTGCGATCGTCGGACGAATTGTCGCGTTGCTGCTGTTGGCCGTCGGCTGGACGGCGTTCGTGTCGCGGCTTCTTCCAGGGCGATGGGGGAGCTTGTGGTCGGCGGCAGTGTTCCTTGCAATATCGGCCACGGGAAACTTCTCCGGCGAGTGGATTGTCGGCGGCGTTGAAGCGAAGGTGTTTTCGTACGCCTTTGTTTTTTTCGGACTGGCATTCTTGTTCGAGCGCCGCTGGATTGTCGCCGGCTTGTCCACTGGGCTGGCGATTTCGTTTCATCCGGTTGTTGGCATTTGGGCGGTGGCCGCTGCGGTGTTTGCGGGAGCGGTCAGACAGTTTGCAAAGCGGTCAGACTTGCCAACTCTCGGCGAACCGGTATCGCGCGGTGTTGCAGCGAAGCAGATCATTCTGGCTACGGTTGCCCTTGTGGTCGCTTCGCTGCCGGGTTTGATTCCCGCGTTGAATGTGGTTGGCTCCGCTGCGCCTGAAGTTCAATTTCAAGCCGATTACATCGTCGTTTTCTACCGGCTGAAGCACCACCTGAATCCGATGGACTTCACGTGGCGGCAGTACTCGGGATACGCCATCTTGTGGTACCTGTGGCTGTTCGTCGAACTCCGACGTCAATCGATTCAACGCGCCGAAGCATGGAATCGATGGTTTGTATTCGGTGCGATGTTTATCGCCTTTGCCGGATTAGTCGTCGGACTTGATGAACGGACCGGGAAGGAAATGCCGTTCTATGCAGAGCGGATGAAGCTAATGAAGTTTTATCCGTTCCGTCTTGCTGACGTCATGCTGCCGATTGCTTGTTCGATCACGCTGGTGCGTCTTGCGTTGACGGCAAGGGCAGGGGAGGGCGATGTCGGTGCCAATCAATCGCAACGTGGAAGCCGATTTGCATGGCTGCTGTGCGCTGCCTGTATGATTTTTGCGCTCACCGTTCCATCACGGGTACTGCCGTCGCGACCAACTGCGAAGGCAATTGCCCGAAAGGACGACTGGAAAGAAGCCTGTCGTTGGATTTCAAAGAACGCGCCCGCTGATGCCTTGTTTCTTACGCCCCATAATAGTGTGGCATTCAAATGGTACGCGCAAAGGGCAGAATACGTTGCGTTGAAAGATTGTCCGCAGGATGCGGCTGGAATTGTCGAATGGAATCGCCGGTTGCTTTATCGCACCGACTGGGGCCGCCGGTATTTTGACAATGGTTACTCCGCAGAGGCACTCAGGGAGTTTCAGCAGACGACGAAGGTCACCCACATGCTGGCCACCCGGCAACTCAACGTGCCACTCGAACCAATTCATTCCAATGAACACTTCAGAGTTTACCGCCTCGGTGATCTACCGTAGTGATTCGCGACTTGCCGAAGCTGACAAGGCGAGTGAAAGGCGTGAGCGAGAAACCCGGTTTTTTGAAAAAACCGGGTTTCTGAGATGTGGCATGCGACTCTCGCGAACCATCATGCCGGCTGTTAAACTGACGGGGCGCGATCACACGGTTTCAGTCGATTCGGGAGATGTGAGACGATGGAACGAGCACATAGCGACCTTTCACTCAGACATTCAAGCTGCCGTTTGCTGGTGGCGAGCCTGCTGCTGACTGCGGGCATGCTTGGCTGTGGCGAGAACACCACAGTGACGACGGCGGCAGCAGTGGAAGGCAAGACCGACAAGGAAACGCCGGTCAAGAGCAATGCAACATCGAAGAAGAGCGACGACACGGGTCGAGCACGCGTCACTCAGCCGGTCGAAGCTGCACCGCGCGATGGGGAAGACTGGCCGCGATTCCTCGGGTTGAAAGAGACCGGTGTCTCCGGCGAAACGGGATTGTTGGAAAAGTGGCCGAAGACCGGCCCCCCAAAGCTATGGGAAAAGGAAGTCGGCACGGGGTACAGCGCGCCGTCGATTCGCGGCGACCGACTGGTGCTGCATCATCGCGTTGGCGACGAAGAAATCGTCGAGTGCATGAATGTCGCCGACGGCGAACAAATTTGGCAGTACAAGTACGCCAGTAACTTCACCGATCCATTCGGCTACAACAACGGCCCTCGTTGTTCACCTATTTTGACCAAGAACCGCTGTTACACCTACGGTGCTGAAGGCGTCCTCGTCTGCCTCGAGTTCAAGACCGGTAAAGAAATCTGGACTCGCGATATCAAAAAGGACTTCAATGTTTTCAAGAAGGATCAGCCGGATGTTCCCAACTGGTTCTTCGGCATCGGCAGTACACCGATTCTGGAAGACGGCCTGATTTTCACACTGGTGGGCGGACAGCCGAATTCCGCAGTCGTTGCCTTCAACGCCGACACGGGAAAAACCGAATGGCAAAACGTCGGCAAGGACACATGGGACGGCGTGGCGACGGAAAATCCGCTCGAACCAAAATACGAATGGACCGGCGAAGAAATGTTTGTCAGCTATGCTTCGCCGTTGGCTGCCACCATTCACGGCAAGCGGCATGTGCTGTGCCTGCTTCGGCAGGGGCTGGTTTCACTGAATCCCAAAGACGGCAGCGTCAATTTCAAACACTGGTTCAAGCCGCGTTCGTATGAATCGGTGAACGCGGCTCGTCCCATCGTTATTGGCGACAAGATTTTCCTGTCGGCCGCCTACAAGCAAGGATCGGCTTTGTTGCAGGTCAACGAGGACGGCAAGAGTGTTAACGAAGTGTGGCGCGACCGCCGCAACATGCTGACGCACTGGTCGACGGCGATTCACGTTGACGGTTACATTTACGGTTTCAGCGGCCGACACGAACAGGAAGCCACCTTCCGCTGCATCGATCTGAAAACCGGAAAAGTCGAGTGGGAAACGACCGGTTATGAAGGAGAATTGGGCGGCCTCAGCCAGGACCCGCGTACCGGTGAAATTGTCGATACGAAAACCGGCGAGAGCATTCCTTGGCCGTTCTATGGGCGTGGCTCGAAAATTCAGATAGGTGATCGGTTCATTGTGCTGGGTGAACGGGGAACATTGGCGCTGGTAAAAATCAACGCGAAGAAATTTGAAGAACTGGCCCGCACGTCATTCAAGCAAATTGGCTACCCCGCCTGGACAGCCCCGGTGCTGTCGCGGAAGCGAATGTTCCTTCGTTCTGAAAAGACGTTGATCTGCCTCGACCTGAAGCCGGATGCGACGGCTAAGTGATGCCCGAATCCGAAACGATAATTCGGCCGGCGATTTGCGACGATGTCGCAGCGCTGGCGGCGTTCATTGAGACGTTTGTGGCCGAAGGCCGCATTCTGCCGCGCACGGTGGATGAGTTGGCGGAACTCGTATCACACGGATTTGTCGCGGAGAGCGCGGGCCGCATTGTCGGCTTCGCCGCTTTGGAAGTTTACTCGCCCAAGTTGGCCGAGGTTCGCAGTCTGGTGGTGGCGGCAGAGATGCAGGGTCACGGAATCGGCCGAAAACTGCTGGCCGCCTGTGTCGAAAAAGCGCATTCGCTGAATGTGCTGGAAGTGCTGGCGATCACTTCGGAAGAAGCATTCTTCCGCTCCTGCGGCTTCGACTTCACACTGCCAGGCGAAAAGAAGGCGATGTTTATTCAAACGCGCGAACTGCCGTAACAGGGGTTCGTAGTGACCGCCAACTCACTTCGTCGGCTTAACGATGGTCGCCTTCTTAATGTAGTCGAGTTTGGGGAAGTCCTTCTTGAGATAGACGTTCCCTTCCCTCTGAATACGGCCTTGGCTGGGGCCATTTCCCTGCGGAGCGCCTTCGCCGTAGCCATCGTACAGAGAATCGACAACTTTCATTCCTTCAACCACTTTGCCGAAGGGGGCGAAGCCGTATTCGTCGAGTCTGGCATTGTCACCGAAGTTAATAAACATCTGCGTCGTTCGCGAATTCGGCCCACTGGTGGCGAAACTGACGTACCCGCGTTTGTTCGATTCAACGACCGGATCGTCCTTGATTTTCGCGTTGACCCACTTCTTTTGCACTTCCGGATCGCCATTGATTCCAAACTGCACCATGAACCCGTTGATGGCGCGGAAGAATCGGCAGTCGTTGTAGAAACCGGCAGTGATCGCCTTGTGAAACTGATCGGCCCCCAACGGCGCCCATTTGCGGGTGACTTCGATGACGAAATTGCCCTTCGACGTCTCGAATTTGACTTTGAAAGTCTCCGGCACTTTGACGGGTTCCTCGGCACCGCGGACGTCGGATGAAAGAGCCAACACTGCCGTAAATAACAGGCAGCAGACGAACTGGTTCAATGCATTCATTTCGGTTTCTCGTTTGTTGTCTGGTGAACTTCGGCCGAAGGGGATTATCCGTCAGCGCCCGATCTTTCGATGATTGTTGCCCGTTTGATGTAATCGAGCTTGGGGAACTCGCGGTTCAGGTAGGCGTTGCCTTCTGCTTGAATTTTGCCCTGACTGGGGCCGCGTCCTTGAGGGGCGCCTTCGCCATATCCATCGTATAACGATTCGACGACATCCATGCCCTGTACCACACGGCCGAACGGAGCAAAACCGTCACCGTCCAACCGGATGTTGCTGCCCAAATTGATGAAGAACTGGGTGGTTCGCGAGTTGGGTCCGCTGGTGGCGAACGTGACGTAACCGGGAAGGTTGTGTTCGAGGACGCGGTCGTCGGGGATCTTCCTGTTTTGCCAACGGCCGTTAACACTTGGGTCGCCGTTCATGCCGACCTGTGCCATGAAGCCGTTGATGACACGGAAAAAACGGCAGTCATTGTAAAAGCCGTTCTCGACCAACTCCGCAAACCGGTCGGCCCCGTTGGGTGCCCAATCGTGCTGCACCAGAATAACGAAATCGCCCTTGGACGTTTCGAACTTCACCTTGTAACTTTCACCCGACGACTCAACGGATTCAGCAGATGCCTGCTTCACCGCGCTGGCAACTGGCAGCGGTGGATCGGCATTCGTCTGGCCGTTCTGCGTGCAGCCGGAAACCAAAGTCAGACAAAAACCAAAAGGAATCAAACAGAGAGTTCTCCACATCAGTCATTACTCCGTTGCAAGTCAGCAAAAGGCATTGGCCGGTACGAATCCATCGCGACGGCACGGTCGATCATTGTCCATATTCCAACGTGAAGTTATACGAATTCGCTCCGCATGTGACCACCCCGGTCGGAAACATCAACGGCAACTGAACTGATCGGGGGCAGCGGTTGTGTTAGCGGGAGACGAAGTCCGACGCCGAATTCTGGTATTCGTATCGTCTGTTCTGTAATCGCTGGCTGTTGATGTATACTCCATCAGCAGAAACACAGCCGGACCTGCATCACTGAAACATTCTATCCACCATGCAAACGCCATCGACATCAACGACCGTTTTTCACCTGGAGATGTGCGACCGGCAGGCGCTGCGGCCGAAGGTCACGCCGTCGGGGTTCGACGTGTCGATGATCGATCCGCCCACGGTGGAACTGAATCGGCAGATGTATCAGTCGGTTGGTGGGCCGTGGGAGTGGACGGAACGACTGAAATGGTCTGACGAAGATTGGCAGCGGTATGTTCATCGCGCGGAATTGGAAACGTGGGTCGGTCGGATGGACGGAGAGACGGTCGGTTTCTTCGAGCTGGAAACGCAGGACGCCGGCAACGTCGAAATCGCATATTTT
Organism: Planctomycetaceae bacterium; assembly: GCA_018699955.1. Lineage (GTDB taxonomy): Bacteria > Planctomycetota > Planctomycetia > Planctomycetales > Planctomycetaceae > JABISG01. Next base: position 158,984 of record JABISG010000115.1, read on the forward strand.
GGGTTGTTGCCGGAATTTATCGGCCAAGGTTTGGGGGGGCCGCTGCTGACGGCGACGATCGAGCGCGCCTGGCAGTTACCCAATACCCGGCGAGTTTGGGTCCACACATGCACCAAAGACCACAAGCACGCGATCGATAACTACCGCAATCGCGGATTTGAAGTCTTCAAGACAGAGCAGGAATCACCGGGCGGATGACCGCCGGGGGGGATGTGAGGGAACGCGCATGAAAATCACCTTTCACGGTGCGGCGGGCGAAGTCACCGGCAGCCAACATCTGATTGAAACCGACAACCTGCGGGTGCTGCTCGATTGCGGATTGTTCCAGGGGTCGCGTGCCAAGTCGCGCAAGAAGAACGAACGGTTTCACTGCGAGCCGACAAAGCTGGACGGAGTCGTCCTCTCGCACGCGCACATCGATCACTCGGGCAATTTGCCGGGCTTGTACCGCGCCGGTTTTCGCGGTCCCATTTTCTGCACGCGTGCAACCGCCGACATCGCGGGGATCATGCTCCGCGACAGCGCCAAAATTCAGGCTGAAGACGCCCGCTACCTGCCTCGGCATTTGAAGAAAGGACACCCGTCGGTCGAACCGCTTTATGACGAGAAGCATGTTCGCGAGGTGGAGAAACTGTTCGAGCCGCTCGACTACGGTGAATGGCACGATTTATCGCCCGAGTTTCGGTTGCGGTTTTCCGATGCAGGACACATTCTGGGATCGGCGATCAGTGAGATGCAGATCGAAGATGCCGGCGAAATGCGGCGCGTGGTTTTTACCGGTGACCTCGGCCGCCGTAATTTGCCGCTGCTGCGCGATCCGACGTTGGTCGGCGGCTGCGACGTTCTCATCAGCGAAGCAACCTACGGCAACAAGGTGCATCCGCCACCACAGAACCTCAAAGCCGATCTGTTGCGAATCATTTCCGACGCGGCAAACAAAGGCGGGCGGGTCATCATTCCGGCGTTCAGTTTGGGACGCACGCAACAGATTGTCTATTTCCTGAACGAATTGATGGAAGAGGGATCGCTGGCGGAGATTCCGTTTTTTGTCGATAGCCCACTCGCCACGCGACTGACCGAAGTTTTTCGCCGCCACCAACACGAAATGGACGATGAGGCGCAACGGTCACTGCGGCTCGACGACGATCTCTTCGAATTCCCCGGCCTGCAGTATGTGCAATCGCGTCAGGAGAGTGCGGCGCTCAATCGTCGGAAGGGACCGTTTGTCGTCATCTCGGCTTCGGGCATGTGCGAAAACGGGCGAGTGGTTCATCATCTGAAGCACGCCATCTCCGATGAAAA
>JABISG010000071.1 GCA_018699955.1 Planctomycetaceae bacterium
CCCCCGCCGTGCTCGCTTGCTGCGCACGCAGCTGCGAGTCCATGCGGTTCAACAGTGCGTCGAGTCGGATGAGATCCCAGCGGCCCTGAAGGACGGGGCGATATTCCTTGAACCGCGACAGTCCCGCTTCCAATTGCTTGGGGCTGAGATAGTGCAAGCCTTTGCTGCGCAGTCGGCCCGGCTCAATTTTGTAGAGCACGTTGCTGAACAATTCCGGCTCGGCAGAGAGTCGCGAACCGAGGTCTTCGAGTGTCTGCTCGATTGTCTCGGAGTCGCTTGCTTCGACGACAACGACGATGTCAGACGTGTCACCGAAACTCTCGGTGTAGTTGATCCAACGCCGTTGAAAGGCGGCATCGGAGTCGATCAGGTCGGACCGCTGCGTCTTGAAATCGAGCTGCGTTACGGTCAGACCTACCGCCGCACAAGCCAGCAAAAGAACAACGCCGAGAGTCAACCGCGGGCGGTCGGAGACCAATCGCGTGATGGAGCGCAACGCGTCTGTCAGCAACGTCTCACCTTGCTGCTTTGTGTTGCTTTGGCGATCAGGGGCGTCCTGCCGCATTCCTTCTTATCCCCGCATCCTTGCAGAGGTTGATCGAAGCCGTCAGCGATTTGCGTCCAGCCAGAAACTATTTACAAGCCCGCATCAATCACAGCATTCGACGCTGAATGAAAAGAGCATCGACACGATCAACATTCTGGCTGAAGATGAAAACGTTGCAAATGTTGTACCGCGAACCGGCGTTTTGTGCGGTATTTGAAGGGACGACAAGACGCAAATCCCCACTGGAAAACAGCTTGTTGCGCGGAGACGAATCGATGTCAGAAGGCGGGGATTGTAGCGACAACAGTGCTGACGAGGCAAGGCGGCTTGGCGCAAAGTGGGAGCTATAGGGTGACTGTGGGTTGCCAGCGGCCATTAGTCAGACACAACTGGGAATTCGTCAGAATGGCAGTTCAGATCCCAAGCCCGCTTCGGTTGCTCGCTCGACAGTGATAGCCGCCAGCGCAACGTCTTCGATTGCCAGGCCGACCGATTTGAATAACGTCACGTCCTCCGGAACTGCGCGGCCGGTCTTCCTTCCAGCCACCACGTCCGACAACTCGTGCATCAGTTGCCAGTCTGTCAAACCATCTTCGAGCGATTCGACGAAATCACCCGCTTCCAGTTGGCATGCTTCAATGCTGTCGCAGACGATACGGTCGGCCCGTTGCACGGTTGTGAGATCGATCTCCGCCTTGCCGAGAAAGTTTGAGCCGACCACATTCAGGTGTGTGCCTTCATCGAACACTTTGCCATCGAAGACCGGAGCCTTGCTGGTCGTTGCAGTGATGATGATGTCTTTCTCGGCGGCAGCTTCATTGGGCGAATGCACGGGGACGACTTCGGTGGCGCAGAATTCCGTCATTTCCTCGGCGAACTTTCGCCGACGTTCGTCGTCGCGGCCGTAGACTTCAACGCGTTCGATACGGCGGACGCTGCACACGGCCTTAAGCTGTGTGCGGGCCTGTTTGCCGGTGCCGAACAGTCCAACCGTCTTTGCGTCGGGGCGCGCCATATAAGAGGTCGCCACACCGCTGGCGGCCCCGGTTCGCATCTGGCCGAGATAGTCGGCTTCGATCAGCGCAGTCATCTCGCCGGTTGTGGCATTGTAGATGGCGACGTGAAACCGCGCACCGGTTTTGCAGGTGGTGTAGTTCTTCCAGCCGAGTAACCCCAGGTACTCCGCGGCGGCCGACATCGAATGGAGCACAATACCTGGCGCGAATGCTCGCCGCCGCGCAACGTTGTTGGCCGTCCCGTCGGCCAGACGGCGGAAGGCGTCTTCTACCGTGTCGATGGCCGTCTCCATATCGACCACGTCACGGACATCATCTTCAGTCAGGTACAGTGCAGGCATGCTTCACCGACATCTTGGGTGGAAATCAAATGAACGTCGTATTGTAGTCGTCGCAGATACTCGATCCCTCGGGACGCAGCTCGAGGGCTTTGAGACGGGGTATTGACACTCTGCGCGTCAATCAATGTCAGCTTCGTCTTCTCCTAACTCGTCGTTAATCAAGTCGATCATCTGTCGCAACCGGCCGATGCTCTTGCGGTCGAATTGAAACGCGATTCGCGACAAATCCTTCAGGTGTTCGTCATCGGCTTCGAGTTTGTGAACTGTTGTTTTTTCGATGCGGCCCGCCTCGATGATGTCGCCGAATTCGTCGTTCAGCCGTTCGACGAATTGTTCATTCGGATCGCGATGCAGCCTCAATACCAATTTGCCGCGCACATACCGCAGGCTATTGTAGACCGAATAGAAGCCCATGATTTCCTCGACGGCTTCATCGACATCGTCTGTCACTTTGTACAACGAGCGGTCTTCCGGGCAGATGAGTCCGTTGCTCAAAAGATTCTCTTCGATAAACTTGACCCATTCCGACCAGTAGGTTCCGCCTGGCTCGTCGATGCAGATAATGGGCATCAAATCGCGTTTGCCGGTTTGCACGAGTGTCAACGTTTCAAAGCACTCGTCTTGTGTGCCGAATCCGCCGGGAAATGAGGCGACGGCATGCACTTCTTTGACGAACAATAATTTACGCGTGAAGAAGTATTTCAGATGGACAAGTTTGTCATCGTTATTGATGACGTAATTGGCTTCCTGCTCGAAGGGCAGCATGATATTGACGCCCATCGCCATTTCTTTTCCGGAACCGACGTGCGCTCCCTCCATAATGCCGCCGCCGGCGCCAGTCAGCGACATCCAGCCTTCTTCCGCCATGCGTTGGCCGAACAGCGTCGCCTGCTTGTAGGCCGGATGATCGGGTGACGTACGAGCCGAGCCAAAGACTGTGACTTTCCGTTGTCGGCGGTAGGGCGTAAACACTTTGAAGGCGTATCGCAGTTCCCGAAGCGCCCGACTGAGAATTTTCAGGTCGCCCCGCGTCGCGCCGTCGCGTGCCAGCTTGTCGGCGGTCTCCTTGATCTCGTCGATCAGTTCCGAATGCTGCGTCAGCACCGACTCGTGTTCGGTCGGCATGACGTCCGATTCGGAAACGTCGGGCAACGCGTGCTTGTGTCTTCGTTTCATGCTACTGACTTGCCCTCGTCCGTGGAACGGTCAGTTCGGCGCTCGATACGTCGCACTCATCGGCTGGGGAATGAACGGGGCGGTGAGACCGCGTCAATCCGCGTTGGCTCATCCCGCCAAGGCGTTCAAAGCTTCTTCGCGCGTTTCGTAAATCGCCCATAGAGTATCGAGTGCTGTCACCCGTAACAATTCCGATGCCATCGTACTGGCCCCACACAACACGAGTTCGCCACCACTGCTCTTAACCAGCTTGTGGCATCTTAGCAGCAACGCCAGAAATACCGAACCAAAATAGCTGACCTCACTCAAATCGACGACGACCATCGGGACTTCCTGCTCGCGCAGTGGCTCCATCACAATGTCGGCCGACTGTTCAATCAAGTCCCACCGCATCGACTCCACGTCGGGTGCCGGAATAATGACCACAGTGTTACCGTGCCATTCCAGTTGGAAATTCTGTGGCTCATTCGGCATGTGCAGTATCCAGTTTGTCAGGTTGAGTCGAGAGTCGGGAGAGAAGAGGTGAAGGCTGAAACCCGAGGGCAGTGTGACTCTCAACCATCAACGCTCAATGCGTCGTGCGATGCGGCTGCGATGGCCGGTTCCCCACCATTCGTGCCACTTCTTGATCTTAGCATCATAACTGTTTTCGTCGACCAGGTTAGCCGGTCTTTTTCCGGGAAGCGTCAATTGGTCGAGGCTGCTGAGGATTGCACGGCGAACGTCGATATGCCGTTCGGTCCAGCCGCGCCGGATCAACGGCTCAATAAACCAGGTGCTGTCGGTCTCTCCCATTGCCTGAATTGCTTGAATCCGAATCCTCGGTTCGGTACTCAAACTCAGTCGCGAAAGCTCCTGCATTCCCAGTCGATCTCCCAGACGTGCCATGGCGATGACCGCTGCGATCCGCAAATCAGCATTCTGGTTTGTCAGCAATGAACGCAGGCCCGGGTTGCGGGCTGCAGTATTTTGTTCGGTGTCGGACGAGTTCCGCTTTCCGGCCCGTTCTTGCAGAACGTTGGGATTGCCACAAAGTCCTGCCGCTTTGACGGCGACCAGCCGTACGCGTTGATCGGGATCTCCAAATAATTGAAGCTGCTGCAACCAATTCGCATACTGCGGACGTGGATGACGCAGAATATACTCGCACCCAAGAAACCGTACGTCGGCCCGATCGTCGTTCAACGCCCGCAGCGCCACCTGTGCATGGTCGTCCGTCGCGTCGTGCATCACAGCCGTCATCGCGTCGTGCCAAATCAAGACGTCCTGCCTGCTATCGAGCTGCAGCAATAACCGGCGAACGACGAGGCGGCTCAGTGATTCGGATGACGCGGCCTCTCGCAACTGCCGGGCACCGCGACGTTTTCGTTGCAAGTCCGGGTATTCCATTTCATTTAATGCGGCATGGGCGGAACTTAGCCGTGGCAGCAGTTTTCGATACACAAAGCCCGTGTCCCCCGCACGCTGTTTCAAAAGAAACTGTTCGACAATCGGCAAGTCATCCCGCTGTAACTTCATGAGCTGAGAAACCGCATCGGCGTGTCGCGGTGAACCCGGAAACTGGTCGGCGGCGGTCACGACCTGCAGCAACGATTCGACATCGCGTACGAACAGCGCGTTCGGCTTGTGCGGCGAACCAAATGTCTCGACACCAACACTGTCGGAAAAATGCAGCGGGACATCGAGTCTTGATCCCAAATCGGCGACCGCACGCGTCCGTTGTTCATGCCGGGGCGAATTGAAATCAGAGAATGCGTCGTCAATCGGGCGTCGCCGTCGCAGTTGTTGGAAGGCGAGTCGGCGCGTCGGTCCCGAGCTATCTCGCAATGCGACCAGCAACAATGTCAGCGCGGGATCGTCGCGCCAGTTATCAAGACTAGTGACCGCCGCTGCCTGAACCTGCAGGTCCTCGTCTCTGAGCAGGTCCTGCATGACGAAGTACGACCGCGTTGACGGGTAGTGGGCCAGCTTTTTGGCAACGACCTGCCGCACCGGTGACGATTGATCGGCGACGAAAGGTGCCAACTCTTCGACACCCCAGCGTGAAAGCCCGCCAAGTGCAGCCGCACGAATGGTTGCTTCGGGCCGCTGGGCCTGTTCACGCAGAGTTTTTCGGGCCGACGGTGTTCCGAGCCATCCCAGGCTTTCGAGCGCGTCGAGTCTCACCTGAGTGTGCCGATCGTCGAGTTGAGTTTCGAGAATTGATGATGCATCGGTCACCCCGCGACGGTACTTGACTACAGCCGCCCATCGGCCAAAGGTGCGGCGGATTGTCGGATCGGAGTCCTCTCGGCAGTTGATAATCGTCTCGGGCCACAGGGAGCCGTCATATTGCAAATCCGATGTGCCTCGACTGCGTTGCGCGAGCGCATGAATCAGGCAACTCTCGACGGCAGCTTGCCGGACCTGCAGCGGCGCGCGACGTCCCTCGTCAGACACTCGCAGTGCATTCAAGAGACGTGGGATAAGAGCAGGCGCCACGTGATTTGCGATGCTGAGACACAACTCGCCACGCACTCGATTGGGAAGGTCGGGCCGTTCGAGAACGCGACCTGCGGGGATCAGTTGTTCGTATGGATCGGCGGCACTACTTGCCAATGCCAAACACCACGCCTCGGCGGCGGCGGCCCGCATCGAGACGGAGAGTTTTTCCAGATTGGTCTTTTCCTCAGCCGCTTTCTTCAGCGGTGAGGCCTCATTGACGCGCTCCAAAACGTTCTCAAGCAACTTGGCCTGTTTCGACGGAGGCTTTGGTTTGGCCGGGGTTTTCGTTTTGCCATCCGTCTCGTTCGCCAGATCCCATTCCGCGTTCATTTGCTGAGCGATTTGTTTGATGAGCGCGTCGATGGACTCGTTTGAACTGCCGGCACCCTCGTTGTCCGCCTTAGCTTCCGCGACCGTCCCGCCGTCAACGATCTCTGGTTGCGATACGTTCTTGTAGGAGGTCACAATGCGTTCGAGAACCGGCAGAAACTCACGGGCTGCAACCGGGTCGCGTTGGGCGAGAAGGATCACGGCGTTCCAGCCGCTCAGCGTGTTTTCGCCGGCAAGTCGTTTCAAGTAGCGTTTGCCGAGGCTACTGGAAGCGGTGTGCTTCGACATGCGTGACGGATCGTCGTCCAAGGAATCCAACACGTCCTCGACATCGAGTGGCCAGAAGCCATTCCAATGCTGTGCGTCGGGCGATGTGGCGACTGCCGACTCTCCGTGAGTCGATTCTTCCGGATCGATCACTGAGGGCTCGGCCGATCCATCAGCTTTCGGCGAGCGATCGGTTCGTGCAGTGTCGAGTTGGCTGATTGCGTTGTCGAGTATTTTGTTTCCAAATACCCAACGGCGTGCGTGATTCGTTTCGTAGTGTTTGAGGTCAGCGAACTCCATTTCCAGCAACGACGAGTTGGGGCTTGGCTGCCAGGAATCGCGGTCCAGCTGCTGACGCATCGCGTCCAGCATTTCGGTCGATAACGAATTGCCAAATGGCAGCGCATCGGTATCGAAGAGACGGCAGCCGGAGCATGCCATCAGCGCGATCATGGCGAGTGATGCGTATCGGTTCACAAGTCGTGACATCGTCGTCCAGACGGCGCGACAATTCTGACCGCCATCTGTCAGGAAGGATTTGTGGGAATTGCCGGAAACCGGCCAGAAATGGTTGAGAAGAGGTGCGGAAGGGTAGCAGGAATGCCGTTTTCGGTGAAGTGCAGCCGGATTTCCCGCCTTGGTAGCGGCGAATGTGGCTGCTTCCCGGCGAATGAGGCGGAGCATTGCGGCTACGGTGGAGACCCGTTTCTTCCGCAAACCCCTACTGCCAGAGAGCTTGCTGGCGATCTGTCCTTGCGGGATGTGGTCGCCGGCCTACTTATTTCCGATTGACGCGGTCGGCTGGACTGCGGGAGCACCGCCTTTAGCTGCCATCGGTTTTGGTGCCTGCAACTGTGGCAAGCCCGGTGCCACGCGATCGACACTTGGCTTGTTGTCGTTGGTCCACGTTTGCTGGACTTGCAGGATTGCGGCAGGAATCGGTGCGTTGGTCTTCACGCCGTTGATCACCGTTGGCTGGTTCAAAATGTGCAGAACGGGCGGAAGGATTTGCTGGTACGCATCGCTGACTGCTTTTTGCCCGGCAAATTTTGAGATGAGATTTGCCGGCTTCACCTGCATAACACGCGACCTCTCTGTGGCATCCAATGCCTTGAAGGCAAGGTAGGTGTTCAGGAAGCACTCCTGCCAATAGAACTGGTTGGGATTCTTGTTGTACGCCACAGACATTTCGCCACTGAAGACGACAATCTCATGGGCGATCAGATCCGATCGAACGGTGGGATGTAACGAGATCCGCCCCAATGCTTTGGCCGCCTCGGCTCGGACAATCCATGGTCGATTCTTATCGCGCATGACGTCCACCGCCTTCTGCACGTGGAAGGGCTTCTGTTGCGGCGCCGGCGCGCCCGCAACCTGTTGCTGAATCAGAGGCTCATCGACACAACCGATTGCTTCGACGAGTGCCCGCGGATACCAGTACATTGATGCCTTCTGATCCAGTTGCGACATCAACTCGATGGCAATCGCGTACTTCTGATCGCGATCGGCTTCGCTGGCCAGCAGGACGCGTCTTAGTCCCTGCACCGCCGGAATCTTCAACGCTTCGTGCTGATTCGCGTCGCGCATGATGTCCATCAGCGGAACCGCGATCTCTGCATAAGCAACCGACCCTTTTCCGCCGAACCCACCAGCGAGGATGTCCAAACGGTTCAGCAACATCACAACGTTCAATCGAACGTAAAAGTTGTTGTCGAGTAAGTCTCTTGACTTCGCGATGATTCCGTCGAGGACATACTTGCGAAACGCCTTCTTCTGAAGTTGTCCGTTCTGGTCCTTTGCGGCACTTTTGATTTCGACGAGGAACAAATCGTTGAATTTCGGCAATTGCCGACGAAACGGGATCGGCGGCAGCGGCGCTGGTGGAGGTGGCGCGGCTGCTGCTGGTCCCATGCCACCCGGCCCCATACCCATTGGTCCCGGTGGCGGAACTTTCGCCCTTCGCACCGACTTCCGCCTTGGCGGCGCGGGGAGTTCGGTAATCGTCATACGGTAAAGTCGCCACTCGATCCACTCGTCGATCATTGGAGTCGTTTGGACGTTGAGAACGCCGTTCCGGAGAATCTTCCCAATTTTCAGCTTGATCTTGCGACTGGCGGCCTTGTCTTCGGCCTGGGTCATCAACGGTTTGTCGATGGCCATTTGCGCCCGCAGCTTGGCGTCGGCAGTGGGGCGAGCAACTGCTGCAGGTACGGCTGGCTTGGCGGCCGGTGGTGCTGCGTTCTTCGCAGCCGGCGGCGCTTGAGCGCTTAACGCGCTGGCCAAAGCAATCAAGATTCCACCAGCCAAGACCGGCATCGCACTGCCGCTCGAAAACAACGGCAGCGATCTGTCGCCTTGCGGCGCTCGATTCGTGTGTCGCACCGAGAAGTCCCTCACGCGGTTGATCGCCTTCAGTTTCAACAAACCCCCGCTGCTGCCACCGTCTGGTGTCACAGATGCGGCCGGAGCCTGCATACCAAGGTACCATCTAACAATAGACAATACCAACAGCACAATTCCATTTTTGCCCTGAAAGAAAAGGCGACAAGAATGAATGACAACTCGAATCACAGAAACTGATTGTACCGATGGTCACGACCAGTCGGATTGTCCCGCCGTGGCGCACTCACCGACACCGAATCAAAAGAAACATGATTGACGTTGAGAAAGATGTGACAACCGGCCCAGGAAACGGACGCAAATTGCCGCGATGACATGCCTCTGGCGTGGCCCACTGCAGCCCCTACGTTACCATTGAGATTCGTCAAATGTCAAGTTGTTTCAGCGGTTGGCCAAGACTGCTCAGTTTTCAGGTAAGCGGGAAATGGGGTGTCTGCGGCAGAGTCTTCGATGCCACAGTGAGTGTTTATTCTGGGGGTTGCGCTCCGAAAACGTCGCTTCGACCCCAGGCACCCGTTTCCCGTTTTAAAATACTGAGCTGTCCCAGGAGGTTGGCGGGCCATGTTGTGGACTGAGGAACGTGACTTTCCATTCCCATGGAAACCGGCTACGTGTCAAACCGGTCGCGGCTGACTACAATTGGCTAACGCTGTTGTTTCACACCCTCGTTATTGCGACCGGTCCGAAGAATGTTTGCCCGCTTCCAGCAACTTCTGGAATTAATCCGTTTCAGCCACACCGTTTTTGCGCTGCCATTTGCGCTGTTTGCGGCCGTGTTGGCGTGGCGGGGGCGCGATTTGCCATTTCACTGGCGCGAGTTGGTCGGCCTCCTCTTATGTATGGTGCTGGCCCGTTCGGCAGCGATGGCGTTTAATCGCCTTGTCGATAGAAAACTGGATGCCGGCAATCCCCGCACTGCCGGACGGCATCTGCCGGCTGGATTGTTGAGCGTGACATCGGTTCGGCTCTTCACCGCAATTTGTGCGGCCGGGTTTATTACATCGACGTTGTTGTTTCTGCCGAACCGGTGGCCGCTGTACCTGTCGTTGCCGGTCCTCGCGTTTCTGCTGGGATATTCCTACGCCAAGCGTTTCACCAATTGGTGTCATTACTGGTTGTCGGCCGCTCTCATGCTCTCGCCGTTGGCTGCCTGGATTGCGCTAACGGGAGAACTCGATTGGCCACCACTGTTGCTGGCGGGCGTCATTTTTTTCTGGGTTGGTGGATTCGATATCATCTACTCCTGCCAGGATGCCGACTTCGACCGTGACTCGAACCTGTTCAGCGTGCCGGCTCGTTTTGGAGTGAAAGCCGCTTTGCGGATTGCCGTCGTCAGCCATATCGGTGCGGTCGCCTGCCTGTTCGGTCTGTGGCAGGTTGCCGAATTGGGCTACGTTTTTCTGATCGGTGTGATTGCAGTGACTGCATTACTCATCTACGAACACTGGCTGGTGCGGCCCGACGATTTGTCGCGAGTCAACGTCGCGTTTTTCAATGTCAACTCGGTCATCAGCATCGGTTTGTTTTTGATCGCGGTGGCTGATATTTATCTGAGTTGAGTACTACAATCCGATAGCTGCGACTCAATGAGTCGCAGACGTCTGCGTCTGCGATGCGTTGCATCGCAGCTAAACAAGACTCACGCGATAATAGAACCATGCTAGACACGATCACAAACAAAGTTGAAGCGGGCGAGCGGCTTTCTTTTGAAGAAGGAGTCTTTCTCGACGAACAAGCCGACCTGCTCACGCTCGGCCGGTTAGCGAACATCGTTCGCGAGCGCAAAAACGGCAACATCGCCTACTACAACACCAATATCCATCTGAATCCCACCAATGTCTGCGTTTATCGTTGCAAGTTCTGCGCCTTTCGGGCCGACCTGCGCGACGAGAAGGCGTACACTTTTACCGATGACATGATTCGGCAGCGCGTGCTTGAAGCGCAACAGAGCGGTGCGACAGAAATTCACGTCGTCGGCGGCCTGCATCATCAGAAACCGTTCGAGTGGTATCTGGACGTCATCCGCGTCATTCGCGAGACGTCTGCCGAACTACACATCAAGGCGTGGACGCCGGTCGAAATCCACTGGTTCAGCTACATGACGAAGAAACCCTACCGCTGGGTCTTCGAGCAGATGATGGAAGCTGGGCTGGGAAGCATGCCGGGCGGAGGCGCGGAGATATTTCATCCGGAGGTTCGCGACAAGATTTGCGAGCACAAGTCGAGTGCCGAGAATTGGATTGAAATCCATCGGATCGCCCACGATCTCGGCCTGCGAACAAACGCCACAATGTTGTACGGTCACATCGAACAGGCAAGGCACCGAATCGATCACCTCTGCCAGCTGCGGGAACTGCAGGACGAAACCGGAGGATTCCAGACATTCATTCCGCTGTCGTTCCATCCCGAAAACACGGGAATGGCAGACATCCAACAAGCCAGCGGCCTGATGGACCTGCGGACAATCGCCGTCGCGCGGCTGATGCTCGAAAACTTCGATCACATCAAAGCCTATTGGATTATGCTCGGCGAGCAGACGGCGCAAGTCGCGCTCGGTTTCGGAGCCGACGACATCGATGGCACCGTGGTCCACGAATTAATCTACCACGACGCCGGCGCTGAGACGCCCGAAGGTTTGACGGTGGAGCAGTTGCATCGGTTGATTCGAGAAGCCGGGCGCGAACCAATCGAACGCGACACGCTCTATCGGAGGGTGCATCGCGACGGTGCGAAGTGGAGTATCGGTGAACCAATTCTCGCCGACGCAGTGACGTCGTAAATCCGTTTTCGTCTTGACAACCAGCCCGTCGCGCAAGCAAGGGTTTCCGCGCACATTCGCGCCCCGTCACCCTTGCTTGCGCGACGGGCTGGTTGTAAGTGTGGGTCACCGATTATTCAACAACGCAATAACGAGAGCACTTCCATGGAGAAGACGAACTCAAAACGACCACGCAAACGCAACGTTGCCGTTGATGACATTCACAAATTCCAACTCGTCGCCGATCCACAAATCTCACCCGATGGGCAAAACATACTCTTCGCCAAGAAACACGTTGGCGAGAAGAACAATTACGTCACCAATCTGTGGATCGTCCCGACGGACAAGGGCGAACCGCGGCAGTTCACATCTGGCGGAAAAGACGGGCATGCCCGTTGGTCGCCCGACGGTGAAACGATTGCGTTCCTCTCCGGCCGTGAAAAACCGAAATCGCAAATCTTCACCATCCCCGCTGCCGGCGGTGAAGCGACGTCGTTGACATCGTTTCCCGAAGGATCGATAGGTTCGTTTCAATGGTCGCCGAACGGAAAGCAATTGGCAGTTTCGTTTCGCAAGACCGAGGAAGAGTGGACCGACGAAGCGAAGAAAGCCCGTGACGAGTCGGGCGAAAGTATTCCCGCCCGCGTCATCGACGACATGTATTACCGGCTCGATGGCGACGGCTATTTCAATTCAGCCCGCTTTGCGTTGTACATCGTTGATGTCGAAACCGGCACGCATCGAAAACTGTTCGACCGCGACACCATCGGCTGGTTCACCTACGACTGGTCGCCCAATTCGAAAGAACTGGTCGTCTCCTGCAATACGCATCGCGACGCGCTGCTCAAATGGTGGAAACACGACCTCTACCGCGTTGATGCCAAAACCGGCAAGGCCCGCAAACTGGCCGGACTGCCCGAAGGAAGCAAATCGACGGTCAAGTGGTCGCCCGATGGTAAACGCATCGCCTTCGCCGGAGTCGATGGCAAAGAACTTTGGGGCGTTCACAACACGCGGCTCTACACCTGCGATACCGACGGCAAGAACGTTCGCGACTTGACCGGGCATGGCGAGTATTGCCTGTCGGCAACGAGCATCAGTGATACGGCCGAGGCAGTCTTTGAAGATGTCTTTGCCTGGAGCAACGACAGCCGCCGTGTCTACATGAACTTCGGCTGGCATGGCGGAACACACATCGTCTCCGTCGATGCGAAAGCGGCCGGAAGCGATATCACCTTTCATACCAAAGGCCGCAAGACGGTGTCGATGGGGAACTTCAGCAGCGATGGCAAACGCGTCGCGCTCAGCGTGGGTGACCAGACCACGCTGCCCGAAATCGCCGTCGGTGAATTTGCAGCAGGCGACGGAAAGGTGAAAAGTAAGACCCGCACGCGGTTCAACGCAGCATTGCTCAGCGAGTTGGAACTCTCGGCTCCCGAGTCGCATTGGATCGATTCGACCGACGGCACCAAAGTGCAGGTCTGGCTGATGAAGCCGCCCGGGTTCAAGCCGAAAAAGAAATACCCCGCCGTACTGGAAATTCACGGCGGACCGCACGCGCAATACGGCGAAGCCTTCTTCCACGAGTTTCAGGTGTTGGCGGCTGCCGGTTATGTCGTCGTCTTCAGCAACCCGCGCGGCAGCAAGGGTTACGGCGAAGAACATTGTGCCGCCATTCGCGGCCAATGGGGACAGGCCGACTGGGACGACGTGCAAGCGGTCACCGCCTTCATGCAGCAACAGCCCTTCATCGACGACAAGAAAATGGGCGTGATGGGCGGCAGCTACGGCGGCTACATGACCAATTGGGTGATTGGCCACACGCACGATTTCGCCGGTGCAATTTCCGACCGTTGCGTCTCGAACCTGGTGAGCATGGTCGGTTCGAGCGACCTGCCGTTGGTGCCGGGCGAATACTGGGACGGCAATTCCTGGGACAACACCGAAGCCATCTGGGAGCAAAGCCCGCTCAAACATTTCGGCAACGTCAAAACCCCCACGCTCGTCATCCACAGCGAAGGCGACCTCCGCTGCAACGTCGAGCAAAGCGAACAAGTCTTCGCCGCCCTCAAACTACGCGGCGTCCCAACCCGCTTCGTCCGCTACCCCACAACCACCAGCCACGGCATGAGCCGCCAAGGCCCGCCGGATTTACGGAAGCACCGGCTGGGACAGATTCTGGATTGGTGGGCGAAGTATCTGCGGTGACGAAAGTAGTCGGCCGCTCCGACGGCGGGGTTGCGCAAAGACTCCAACTCTCACCATCCGACCGGTCTTAAGCGCGCCAATCGGGGGGCGCGCCGCACCACAGTGTTCCCAGGGCTTCGATGTCCACGGTAGCTCCAATCCGATCGGACTGCTTGGTGGATTGTTCCAGGAGCGTCACGTAATCGTCAACAGCCGTCGCGTCGATGCCAAACTCCTTGAGTACAAACCGTGCGCTGTATGCTGCCGAATGCGCCGCCGTTGCTGCGCAATCGATGATCAGCGTAAGCGGATCGTCCGGCTCGTCGATAACACAGTCCCCGCGAAGGGCAGCATCATTTGCGTCCGGTGGAGCGGAGGGATTCAGCGCGCCGAGCGCATGGGCCA
The DNA here is from genome assembly GCA_018699955.1 of Planctomycetaceae bacterium. Lineage (GTDB taxonomy): Bacteria > Planctomycetota > Planctomycetia > Planctomycetales > Planctomycetaceae > JABISG01. The sequence goes on from JABISG010000071.1 coordinate 13,912, forward strand.
GCGTCTCTGCTGCGAGGGCCGCTGCTCGTGCAGCAAACCGACAACGTGAGTCGTTTCCCGTTGCACTAGCGGCCGCCACCGCTATCGCCATTGCCTCCTGCGGATCGGCCGCCGTTTCATTCCCCTCCGAAAATGCAATCGCTACCGCGATGGCCCCATCGACAACGCGGCAATTCTCATTGTTTTGAGCCTGCTCAGACAACGCAAATGCCGGCCGAACCCGCTGCGCCCACCGCACCGCGTAGGCGACAATGGCCCGCAACGTAAGCCGTTTCAACTGTTCGACGTCTGGATGCTTCACGTTTCACCAACGAAGTTCGAGGTGGGGATACAACGGCAGGGCGGCTGGGGCTTCACCAACGGGAAGCCCCGATGCAGGCAGCGGCGAACACCCGCCGTGCATTCAACGGGGCTTCGCAAAGACTCCAGCCCCGGCCACGCGATCATCACGATTCCCTCTGAAACGTTCAACCGGAACCTAAACGCTCATGCCTTTGACGCGTTTCCAGGTCAGCACGGTGAGTTCGTCTTTCTCCTCGCCGACGAGAGCGTTGGTGATTTCCAGAAACTTATCGCCCTCGACCTTGTAGAGATAACTTCCGCCGCCTTCCACTTTGCGGCCTTTGTTCGGGCCGGCTGTGATCCCGATGTTTGTGTAACTGAACAATCGAGCTCGACCGAGGCGTTTGAGTTTCACTTTGACCTTGTGGGCGTGCCGCAGTTGGCCGGCTGCATCGAAGTAAGAGATGGTTTCGATGTCGCCCTTGATCTCCTTCACCGCATTGCCGACGACGTTGCCGTTGTTGTCGGTCAGCGGGCGCTCCCATCGGCCCTGGACGGCCGCCAAATCCAGTTGGACTGGAGTCTTCGGCTTTGGCTGTTCTTTGGATTTCGTTTCGTCGGCCGCGATGGCTGGAATTGCGACGGTGACCAACAGCATGAAAACCTGCGTGAACCGGGCGAATTGTTTCATCGCTGCGTCGCTCCTGTTGGGTTCTATGCTCCCTCACCCTGCTTCATTCGCCTTCGGCTTTGAAGCGGTCCCTCTCCCGAGGGGAGAGGGTTTTGAAACTGCCTGCACACACCTTACAACGCATGGTCGGATGGTTTGACGCCGCGTGTGTATTTGCCGAAGCCGAAGAACGTGGGCTTGTATTCGCGGATGTAATCGACGCTGCTGGTTGGGGAGATCTGTTTCTCCATGCCGGTACACCAGTAGCTTGCATTGACGATGGCTCGCCGGAGTCCGGCGCTTTCGAAATCGACCGAAGCCCCCATTGTGGTGCAGACGATGCGTGACGTCTTGCCGGATGTGCCGGTGTATTCTCTCGTCCAAACCAACGGCATCATCGGCTGATTCTTCTGGCCTGCGACCGGTTTGTCCGACGGTTTCATGCCGGTCAGCACTTGGCCGCGCACGAGAATGTTGTCGGTCGGGAGCAGATTGCGGATACCGTAAACATCGGTTGGCCCCCAGATGTCATCGACGCCGGTGAGAATCGGATGCTTCGCATTCTTGGGATTGATCACGCCGCGAGTGCTTTCTCGACCGTGGTGGCCGTGGTGGCTGATCCACGTATCGCCGAGCACTTGTTGTCCGAATCCGCCCTTCCAGTCGCCGTTGTTGAAGCTGTATCTGGCAAACGGGCTTTGCTTGTTGCGGCTGTAGCTGAATGAGTGGGTTGCCGTTCGCAGGCCGATGATTGGTTTGCCTGAATTGACGTACTGGTCAAAGTGTTTCATGTCGGAATCGGGGAGTTCGCGAAACCGCAGGGCGAGAATCATCAGGTCGGCGCCGGCCAGCTTTTCGATGCCGGGAATGTTGGTCTGGTTGGTGGGATCGATCGTGCCATCTTTGGGATTGATGGAAAACAGAACGGTGCATTTGAAACCGTGCCGAATGGCGAGAATCTGCCCGAGCATCGGCAGCGCCTCTTCTGAGCGGTATTCTTCATCGCCGGAAATCAAAACAATGTGCTTGCCCTTGCCTGGGCCTTCGGTGCCTTTGTATTCGACCCAGGGGTCGGCAGCTTGTGACAAACCGGCAGACATGCAGATCAGCCCAGTAAGCAGAAGAATGCTGGTGCGAGTAAAACTGTAATAGCGCATGGTGTACCTCGATAGGTGAGGGGAGTGAATTGGGTCGGCCGCATCTCAACAGGATACTGTGCCAGCACGGGGAATGGAATCGGAATGGGCAGGGCGAACGTCGATTGGTTTACATTCCGGATTCGGTCTGGCATAACAACACCGTACCAACTCACCTTTCAACTCAATGCCGTCACAACTTTCTCTTTCCAATGAGGATGGCAACTGACATGTTTCCAGCAATTCCAGTCTTCACCAAGTTGACTGCTGTCATTGTCATTCCGTCGTGGATGGTGATTCCGTTGATCGCATTCGGCTTCATCTCCATCATCGTCATCGTGTTGTGGATCATCACCAAATTCAGCGTGAACTCGAAGAAACTCAACGAAGCCGAAACGTTGACGGAAACCGGCAATCTGTCGGCCGCCGTTGATCTTTACAAGGAAGTCATTCGATCGTCGGTTGCGACGGTCGAATTCAAGATCCTTCCCACCGACAAATCAGTTTTTGAAAAAGCCGTTGCCGGAATTGAAGTCGCTTATGAAGCAGCCGGTGAGTCTGTGAATCTGAAACCAATCGCCAGCGTTCACGCGAAGTGGCTGAAGTTACAACGCCAGCAACGCAAATCGGCCGTTACCGACTATTCCGATGAAATGAAGGCCGTCCGCAAGAAGGCGGTTTCAATTGCCGATCGTCTGCCGGAGATTTAGTTGCCGCCGCCCAAGAGGCGAATGGAGCTGAGTCTTAGACGCTCATGCCTTCCAGCACGCGCGCGAACGCACCGAATGCGCCCTCGCCGAATAGCACGAACCGCGTGAGTTCGGGTTGTTCTCGTTCGGTGAGAAACTCGCGGACGGCATTCAGCGATTCCTCGGCTGCCCGATCTGTCGGATAACCGTAGACTCCTGTGCTGATGGCCGGAAAGGCGATTGTTGCACAGTTGTGTTCGACTGCCAGTTCCAGACAACGGCGATATGCGGAGCGCAGCAATTCGGCTTCCCCATGTTGGCCGCCACGCCACACGGGACCAACGGCGTGAAAAACATATTTCGCATTCAAATTGCCGGCGGTTGTTGCCACTGCGTCACCGGTCGGGCAGCCATCGGGGTATCGTCTGCGTGTTTCTTCCATTAATGCTGGGCCGCCAGCCCGGTGGATCGCTCCATCGACTCCGCCTCCGCCTGCCAGTTGATCGTTGGCCGCGTTGACGATGGCATCGACTTGCTGGTCGGTCACATCGCCTTCGACGAGTTCCAACCGGCACTTACCGAATTGCACCAGCATGATTTGCTTTCGTTGGTTGGTCCCACGGGCCGCAGCCCCTTGGCTTTGCGGTGAAACGGCGCTCATTCTGCCGGTGTTTACTATACAATGAAAATCCACACGGCGCGAATGCGTGCCGAATTCATGATTCTGTGACTCGTGTTCATGCCGTGATTTCTCAATCGATACAGCTCACGTGCGCTTGTTTGACGTGGCGGTCTCGGCGACTGCTCGTGCCGATCCTGTGCGGTCTGATCGGTTTTGTTCTCACGGCTTCAAGCGGATTGATCGCCGGTGAACCATTGCCCGTGTTTCTCACCAACGATGGCCATTTCAAACAACGGCCGGCGTGGTCACCCGATGGAAAGTCGTTGGTGTTCGCGCGGCATCGTGGGGCGAAAATTACATTGTTTGCGATTGCGGCCGACGGCACCAGCGAACGCCGACTGACCAAGCGCGATGAACCTCAGTACGACGCCGTCTTCTCGCCCGATGGCAAGCGGCTGGTGTTGGCCCACGTTAAGACATCGCCGAATCAGGGCGACGTCGATGTCTACACCATTCGGGCCGATGGCAAAGAGCTGAAACCGTTGGTCGTTACCGACGGAAAGCTGTCGCACGAGGAATCGCCGGCGTGGTCGCCCGATGGAAAACAGATCGCGTTTTCCTCGACCCGTGACGGCAATCAGGAACTCTACGTGATCGGCATCGACGGAAAAGATCGCAAACGGCTGACCAATCACAATGCCATCGACGCACACCCAACCTGGTCGCCCGGCGGCAAACGCATCGTGTTTGCCACCAACCGTTGGGGCGATTTGGAATTGGCGGTGATCGATCTTGGCAGTCAGGCCGTCACACGGCTGACAACCAGCCGCGGTCTGGACGACTACCCCGCTTTCTCGCCCAGTGGGAAGCGGTTGGCATTTACCAGCAACCGCGACGGCAACGCGGAGATCTACGTGTCGAATGCCGACGGGACGAATCCACGCAACATGACGCGGAACCGGGCCATCGACAACTTCCCCACCTGGTCACCCGACGGTCGACTGACGTTCGTTACCAATCGCGCTGACGGCTTCGACATTTGCGTGATGCCGAAACCGGCAGCCGACTGAGCTAGTATGACGGCCGTCCGTACGTCGTTCAGATTTTCCAGCCTTCGCGGAAATGCGGTCGCAGGAAGTTCTCGGCGTTGTCGTTGCCCGAGGATTGCAGCGAGTTGGCGTTCCAGTCGAAACCGCCACCGGCGCGATACGCCGCGTTGCCCAGCAAGACAGTTTCAGTCAGCGGGCCGGAGTAACCGAACTCGCACGTCGCCGCCGGGCCACCCTTGCAGGCATTGATCCACTCGCGATGAAAACCGGGCGAGTTGGGAATGGAACGAGCGGGAGCCTTGACGCCTTCGAATTGCTCTTCGGGCAGTAATTTTCGCATGCCGAATCCGCAGAGCAACATTCCCTCTGAGCCAATGAACAACGTGTTGGCTCCTTTGCCGCTCAAGTCGTGCTTCTTCAAGATCGGCGGGTTGCTGTTGTGGTACCAGTGCAGCGTGAGGGCTTTTCGGTCGCCGTCGGCTGCGAATGCAAACTTGGTTGCCATCGACTTTGGCGTTCGCTGTCCATCGATTGATGGGCCGGACGCATCGACGCGTGTCGGGTACTTCAAACCCAACGCCCAAAACGGAATGTCGAGAATGTGGCAGCCCCAGTTGCCGGTTTCACCGGTGCCGAAGTCCCACCAGAATCGCCAGTTGTACGGCGCGAATGCCGGACTGTACGGTCGGCTTGCTGCCGGTCCCAGCCACAAATCCCAGTCGAGGTGTTTGGGGACCGCCGGTCGGTCCGTCGGGGCGGCGGGCATGCCGCGACTGCCGCCGATCCACGAGTGAACTTCAGTCACCTGCCCGATCGCGCCCGCTTGCACCAACTCGACCACGCGGTGGACGTTGTCGATTGTATGCCGCTGCACGCCGAGCTGTGTCGCCACTTTTGATTTGGCAGCCATGTCGGTCATTCGCCGCGTTTCTTCGACCGTATGGGCCATCGGTTTTTCGCAGTACAAATGCTTCCCGAGTTCCATCGCCGCCATCGAGGGATGGAAGTGCGTGTGATCGGGCGTGCTGACGACGACCGCGTCGATCTGCTTGTCCATTGCATCGAACATGCGGCGAAAGTCGGTGAACTTCTTCGCCTTGGGGAACTTTTCGTAGGCGTTGCCGGCGCGTTGTTCATCGACGTCGCACAGCGCGACGATGTTCTCTCCGCCCAGCGCGTTCAAATTCGCCCGTCCGCGTCCACCAATACCGACGACGGCGATATTGAGCTTGTCGTTCGACGAGGCTGCCGCGGCCTGATTCGCGCTGGTCCCCAACCAACAACCGCCGGCAATGGCTGCCGACGTCTTCACCATGTCGCGGCGCGTGAAATTCTGTGTCATCGTATCGTCTCCGGTCTATTCCAAGATTTCCGGTTCAATTCGGCTGGGCCATAAGTCGCACGATTATATCACGCGATCAGGCAGCATTCCAAACAGTGACGCCGGGGGCGTGCAACTTACTTTGATGTTTTTGACGCAAAGTCGCGAAGCGACAAAGGTGCGCAAAGAAGACAAGAGGCAATAAGTCGAGATTTGCCGAGTCGGGCAGCAAGACGCTGCAAATAGATGTGTCTGCAACGCTTCGCTGGACGATCACACGGCGATCAACTCCCGCCGTCGGAGCGGCGGGCTACCCAATTGCCGTCTCTCCCCCCTTTGCGAAACTTTGCGTCTCCGCGCCTTTGCGTCAGAACTTGATGCAGACAATGTGCATCGCATGTCCTTCGCAGGCAGCGATTGGCCTGTTCATAACTGAGGTTTCGACATATATACCGGCCGACTCGGTTCGCAGTACCAAGATTCAAAGTGAATTTCGGAGGGAACGGATGCTGTTGCAGGACAAGGTTGTCGTTGTCACCGGTGGTGCCAATGGCATCGGGCGTGCTCTCTGCCGACGGTTCGCCGATGAGGGCGCTGCGGCGGTTGTTGTGACCGATATCGACGAGGCGGCGGCCCTGAAACTGGCCGACGAAATCGGCGGCATCGGCATCGGCATCGGCTGCGATGTTGGTAGTGAGGCAGATGTTCAGAAAGTTGTGACCCGAACCGTCGAGGAATTTGGCCGCATCGATCTGTTCTGTTCCAATGCCGGTATCACGGTCAACGGCGGTCTGGAAACGACCGATGCCGAATGGGAACGCATGTGGCAGGTGAATGTGCTGTCGCGAGTTTACGCCGCCCGCGCGGTGCTACCGGCGATGCTCGCACGCGGATCAGGCTACTTCCTGCAGACAGTTTCGGCGGCCGGTTTGCTCACTGAAATTGGATCTGCATCGTACTCGGTCACCAAGCATGCCGATCTGGCGTATGCCGAATGGCTGTCGTCGATTTACGGTCGCGAGGGCATCGGCATTTCGTGTATTTGCCCGCTGGGCGTCGAGACCGACATGCTCGATCCCAACGATCCGATACACCAGTTTCTGCAAGTCGCCGCCATCACTCCGGAACAGGTGGCCGACTCTGTTGTCGAGGGGCTGAACGACGAACAGTTTCTCATTCTCCCTCACCCGGAAGTCGCCGAATTCTTCCAGATGAAGGCGGACGATCACGATCGCTGGCTGCGGGGCATGCAGCGGCTCAACCAGAAGCTGACCAAGAAACGCTCGCGTCGAGCGGCTTGACGACCTCGCGCGATCCGGCTCTACGGAATCGGTGTTTGTCGGCGCCTGGGAGTTCTAGACCGATTCTGTCGCGGTTGCCCGCTTCGCTGCTGGGGCGTCAACGTGGGGATAATCAATCTGGGAACGTTGTTCGGCGGGCGGGTTCCGAATGCCCCCAGAAAACCCTTCAATGCCTCGTCCACATTCGGTGCGGGTACCAATTTCGGTTTTGGGTCATTCGTCGTCCCGCGAATCTTGACTCCCACCCAGCCTGTTGTCGCTCCACCGACGACGGCGCTCACCAGTGGAATACGAAAGCCGGTTCGCGGAAGCATCGAATAGAAATCGAGATTCAGTCGGCCATCGAATTTCGCTGAACCGCGCCCGCGCATACTCAAGGTGTCGCCAACCAGATCGATGGAGTTAAAGAGGAACTGGCTGTTGGCAATGTTGAAATCGAGTAGCGCATAGCGAAATGCCGTCTTGTCGGGCGGGCCAATCAAATTGGCAACCTGCACAATAACCGGCAACTCGTAGAGCGCAGCGGGATTGATTCGCAGTTGGCCGCGCCCCGTCATCTTATCGTTCGATGTGCCGCGACCGGATACGTCAATCCAACCATCCATCACCCCTTGCAGATTCTTCTGCCCCGTCATGTAACGCGCCGCGTATTGTTCCAGGCGCCCCTTCGACATGGTCGCCTTCACCAGATACGTTGGCTCTTTCTGTAACGCGACCTTGGCGTCGGGTAACGCGACTCTGGCGTCGAGTGTGATCACGCCGCCGATGGCGCGGGCGGTCACCCGTTCCTCCGGTGGCACGCGTCCACGATTTCGTGAATTCGCATCCGGTAAGACAACCTGCCGGCTGCCGACAATCACCTGACTCCCGTCGATGCTGTACGGTCCCTGGACGTGGGTGAACTGGTAATCCCACACCTCGACGGAATCGAGGTCGATCTTGCCAGTCATTCTCACGCGGTCACCGTTCCAAGTCCCTTGAGCCGAGAGGCGACCATAGACCTTTTCCAGATCGAGTCCTGTCGTCAGCTTTCCACCAGTGTGAATCGTTTGCAGATCCCAGGCGGCGGTCACCGGGTCTTGCGGCCGATTGGTTCCGCGAAACTCGACCATGCCATCCAGCGAGATCGGCCCCGCAGGATCGATCTCTTCAATGACGTCGCGCAGATCGTCGGGCAATGCCCGGCGGAACAGACGATCGGGAAGGAGATCATCGACGGTCAGTTCATCCAACCGCACGGTCCAATCACCATCGGGATTCCACCACATGCTGCCCTTGGCCCGCACTCCGGTGTGGTCGTGTTTTCCCTTGAGCGATTTCAGAATGACCTGCGAATTGGCGTAGGAAAAGGTCGCCTCGACCTCATCCAGTGGATAGGGAAACGCGCGCAATGTCAGTTCGCCATTGGTCAGTTTCGCCTCGGGCAGGGTGACGATGGCCGGTTGACCCGGCACCCAACGAATCTTGCTGACGAGATCGAGCCGCCCGCCGGGGGAAAGTTGGTTCCACGTCTCCTGCAACGACGGAGGGAGCGCCCGCTCGAGTTGCTGGTCGGCATCGGCGTTTCGGGCTGTAATCGTTAACTGCAGCAGACCGGGGGCTTGCCGCTTGACGAAACTCGCGGTACCGGTCAGTCGTGCCTTGCCATGCTCGGCTCGCAGGTTTTCAAACAACCAGGTCTTCTCTGCCGACGAGAACTTGATGTCGCCTGCCAACTTCTCCAGCCGGTAAGGGAAATGGACGAATTGCAGCGAGGCCTCGGTCAAACGGGCCGTTACGTTGACTGCGAACTTCTGATCTGCTCCGGGAGGACGATAAACCGTGAGGTCGGCAGTGGCGTCGCCCTTCAAGTTCAAGGCGGCGAGAGTCTTTTGCAACTCCGGTTGGCATGCTCGCACAAATCTATCGTCCAAAGACAAACGATTGGCGTGAATCTTATAGAACACCTCGGCCGTCGGACCGGGATTTCGAATGCGGCCGCTGAGCGTTGCCGGATGCCCGCCGGCCTGCCCAGTCAGATTGACGTCGATATCGCCGCCATCTTGTTTGAGGGTCCCCGAGATGTTTTCGGCAGGGTAGGGGAATTTGACGTGCCGACCCGAGCAATTGTGGAGTGTCATCACGGCATTTTCTGGCTGCCACGTTCGCTTTCCATCAAAGAGCAGCGTGCCTTTCAGGTCGGCCATGCCGCGGAGCCGAACACTGTCGTAAATCTTCAGCAGGCTCGCCGGAAGCCGACTGCGGAGCCGATCATCGAACGCCAGATTCTCGATCTTCGCCTCGATCCGCCCCGGGGAGATTGTCCCCTTGCGGTCGAATCGGCCGTCAAGCGTGATTCGCGTCATGCCGTTCGTGGCGACCACGTCGGCTAGAATAAACCGCTCATTATCCCAGAAAATCCTTCCCGTCAAATCGCGCAGCGGAAATGGCAACGCGTCGTTTTTAATTTGCCCCTGCTTCACGTTCACCTGGAACGTGAACTTCGGCTCCGTCTTCGGTTCTTTGACTGCCACTTGGAATTTGACGTCGAGCGTCCCGCTGGCACCGAGATTCGGAACACCGTCGTCTGGAACGATCGGCTTTCCGGTATCTACAGCCGACGGACGTTCTCTCCGCGAAGATGCAAACAGAAACGGATCGCGCTGGTCGGTAGGAGTCTCTTCCGGCAGCGACTGCAAATACGTACTCACAGCTGTCTGTGCGCGAGCGAGTTTCATGCGTAACTCGGGCGAACTGCCGATGACCAATCCCGACAGTTCACCGCTGCTGGAAACATCGTTCATTTCGCCGTTGAACGAGCCAACGCCGTGATCGAGATCCCACGAACCATCGACGGTCAATTTGCCCGCCTGACCGACCTGCGTGAGGCCGGTGATGAGGAAACTCCGTTTGCCCGATGGGATCAGTTTGAGGTCGGCATTCTGCAGGCCAAGAATGGCAGCAGGAGAGCCATCGGTTTGATCCAGACGCACCCGCACAGTCGCCTGGACAATTTCCACTTCCGGCAAACTCTGATTCGACTTGGGTGGCGGCGTGAGTTGCTGCCAGTTCCACTTGCCTGCGGCATCGCGAACCAGGTCGAGTTCCGGCCCAAGCACACGCACCTTCTGAACAACGATTTCCTGCCGTTCGGCAAACCGTTCGCGATCGATGCTGACCACAACTTCCGGGAAGCTCGCAACATTTTGCGACTGCCCTTTCGCCTTCAACGTGAAGTCGTACAGATGAACGCGGCGGTTCCAATCGAAGCGCACGCGGCCGAGCGAAACGTCCCACTCGGGAACGATTTCCTCACACCTGGCGAGAATCACTTTGCGGATGCGTTCGTTGCTCTCGTTCCACAAGTAAAAGCCGTAACCTCCCGCACCGGCTGCGACAAGCAGCACCAGAATCACCAGCCATTTTGTGGTTTTACGAAACGTCACAATAGAACTCTTAGTGTCTTATTCGGATTTACTCTCACCATTGCCAATCCACGAATGTAAACCGGCCGCCGACAGCACGCACAACGGATACTCGGCCGGCAATCGGTATCGCAGCGATCCAACGAAAATCAAATGCAGGGCAAAGAAATACAACACCGGCCCCAATGTCAGTAACCAGGCCCACGCACGGCGGCGATACACCCACCATCCGCGTGCCGCCAACATAACCAGCGGAACAAAAAACACCGCGACGCCAAATCGATAACCCATGTGATCGAACTGCGCCGCGTTCGGCCACGGTTTCCAATACCGGCCCGCTTTCACCACAGCAAGCTGCAACGAACGGTCCGGATTCTCCTCAACAAACTGCAACGCCTTTTTGCGGTAATGCTGATCGACTTCGTATTCGGTCATTCGTTGACCGAGTTTGTCCCGATCATAAAAAGCCATGTCGCTGTCGCCGGTCGCCTCGGGATTCAAGCCGTCGTACAAACTGGGACCGGCCCAAAGTGTCGTAAAGACCCAGTGGCCGCTCACTTGGTGATTTCGGTAAGCCCAGGGCAATAACGCTGCGAATGCAGCCGTCGAAAGGAGTAGGCCGCGAACGACGGCCTGTTTCTTATTATCGGACAACACAACGATCCCAATCGCGAAGAAAGGGGCCGCCAGCAACCAACTCGGGCGAACGTAGACGGCAATCGCGACCATCACCCCGGCCGTCAAAGAGTACGCAATCGCGCGACGCTGTTCGCCGGCTTCACTGCCGACGGCGATCAACTTGGCCAACCAATACAAACTGCCCAGCAGACAGAGCGCAAACAGTGTTTCGCTCAGAATCAACACACTGAACCCAACCATCACCGGCGCAACGGCCGCGAAACCCGCAGCCATCAAGCCGACCGACTCATCGAACACCTCACGCCCCAGCAGGAAGACCATCCAACAGGCCAGCATTCCCACAACGGCCAACAGCAATCGAGCCGCCAGAAAACTCGGCCCGAACAGTTTCATCGACACCGCCAAAACGGCTGGAAATCCCGGCATGCGGTGTACCTGTCGCGGCGGAGAATACAGCGAAAACTCATCACCGACGGCCATCTTTCGCCCCAGCTCCCAATAGCCGTAGGCGTCCCCCGCGATGACGAAATCCCGCTTCCAAACGTTTTGGAGCCGATCGTGCACAATCAGGGCCGCAACCACGCGCAGGAGCATCGCACTTAACAGGATGAACAGCAACGGGTTACGGCGGACAACAGCCAGCATGCCAAACTCCGCCAGTGACAGGGAAGCGAGGAATGGTACGTCTGGCAGTGGAGATGGGTCAAGACCATCATTTGCGGCGTGAAAGCGGAATTTCGGCAGGCTCGTCGACGCGGGAACGGCCGTCGGCGGATTTCACAAAACCAGCCCGCAGCGCAAGCAAGGGTAGGAACCGTGATCGTGATCGGAAACCCTTGCTTGCGCGGCGGGCTGGTGCTTGTGAGTTAAGAAGTCACTGGGAGGTGTCAATGTGAATCACGCGTTCCAGCCGTCGCTTGTCTCGATCACCATTGTCCGAACCAACGCGGTGCTTCTGCGCTGAACATCGACTTCCTACGGAACTACTGGCACGACACAAATAGTTCAACACGTTCCCCATTTGCCTCCGTACACGTGGCGAGTATGTAACTTTCACCAGGCTCTAGATCGATTCGTTGGGGAGCATCCCGCAGTTCCAACTGATCACATTTACCAAGTTCATGGTATCCTTTTCCTTCCGAATCCGGGCCGAATGGACTACCGAAGATCAGATCAGCGATTGATGTCGCGTTTACAGATTCGTCATAAACGAAAAGCGAATTGGCGCTTCTCTTTCCGAGGCGGAACACCGATGGGCTGCCTTTCATTGTGACATGGTACTGCATTTGGACTGTGCCATTTTCGCTCGCCAAAATCTTCTGGACTGTGAAAATCACCATGACAGCGTTTTGTGCACGCGCCCAAATTCGCCACGCGACGAAAGCAGCCATGAGAAGAATGACGGTTGCGATCACGGCGATCACACGGCTTCGACCTCGCAATACCCCAATTTGCATCACTCGCAGTCCCTTCAAGAAGAAAATAGGTCGCTAAGGGCAACTCTTGAGCATAATTACACAGACTGATCAGGTTTCCAGATAGTGTTTGCACAAGAACCCGTTTGACCCGGAAACAAAATACGAGGCTGGCCCCGGTTTTCTCAGCCTTTGCCACCATGCCCGACGTTGCGAGTTGGGGGCGATATTGTAACAATGTGTGGCTCTTGTAACGAAGTGGCGGTTCGCCGCCCCATTTGTGTACCACTGTTTCCGTCGAAGTCAGGTCAGAACACCCATGCCACACAAACAAGCGAATCTTGAACGTCAATTGGCCACCGCAGAGCAAGAACTCGATGCCTGCAGTGCCCAACTCGGTAAAAACGGCGTGGCGGAAAATGATCGGCGGAAAGACCCGGCCTGGCGACAGTTGAACGCCCAACGTTTACGGCTGAAATCGCGAATTGGTGCCGCGATCGCCGTCACCGACATGACCGAGGAAGTCGCCCGCCGTAAGGCCGAAAAACCGGCCAAGGCCGAAAAGGACGCCGGCAAGAAGTCGGGCAAGAAGGCAAAGAAGGGCGAAAAGGCCGAAAAAGGCGAAAAAGGCGACAAGAAAAAGAAAGCCAAGAAAGACGGCGGCGACAAGAAGAAAAAGTAGAAAACGCCGGCTGCTAAACTCCCCCTCCCCCACCGGGGCGAGGGTTTGAAACTGCCGCTGCTCATTGTGCGAAGAATGCGCGACATCAGTCTGAGGCCGGTGGAAACACCAGGCCTTTCTTCTCTTCCGCGATTCCGATCAGCGTTCTGCCTGTTCGTTTCTCGCCCGTGCCGCCGCCCCTGGCGATCAGGAATCTGTTGGGGCTAACTCCAATGATTCCCAGTCCGCAGTCGAAATCGTATTTGCCCACCATCTTGAACGACGCGTCGGTCTTGATCAGCTTTTTGCCGTAGCAGCCGAACCACCAGTGGCCGTCGGCGAATGCAGCCGTTTGAATGCCGAGTTGTGTGTGGCCGCTTTTAATGACGTGCTTCTTGGTGAACTTGAAGTTCCTGTCGTATTCGTAGGCGTAGTTTTCCTGCACGCCGTCCGGCAAGCCGCCAACCACGATGAATTTCTTGTCGTGATAGGCCATTCCGCCGGCCCCGTGAAAGACTTCCGGCGTCTTGTGTTTGGCGACGAATGACAGGTCGCGTGCATCGTACACGTACACCCACGAATCGGCGTTGCCTTTGGGGTCGTTGAAACGTCCCAGATTGACCGCCACATACAGTTTGCCATCGTAATGACACAAGTCGCCGTGATGATTCGCCACGGGAACTTTCTTCAACACTTTGCCCGTGGAGTCGGTTTTGACGAGCGTGGTGGTAAAGCTCCAGTAGACGGAATTCTTTTCGTTGGTGCAGATGCCTTGAAGATGGTGGCGATACATACCCTCGCAATGGACGCCGACGTATGGTGACTGCGGTGAACTCAGCGCGATCGTTTCACGAATGGTCTTCGACGGACTGTTCTCGTCCACCTGATCCAGTTCGAGGTCGGCGGCGAGGCAGTGGCCGGTCGACGCGAGGCAACAAACCAGCAGGACAAACAGAGTGGAATGACGCATGACAACATTTCTCTCACTAGGGTACAGGCCTCTGGTCTACGACATTCATTCTACCGAGCGTGCGGTGGAGATGGTAGAATCGACCGAAGGATGATCTGCACAAAGTCCGGGGAACTGGCAACTTTAACTTTTGGAAATCGCCCGATGATTGAGTTCGACTATCTCTACAAAGGCCTCTGTGGGTTGGCGAATACTCATAAGGTGGGAGCGTTGGCCGGGCATCTGGGGGCTGCTGTTGCTGCCGGATATTTCTTTGGCGAGGATCAAAGCGATTTGCCGAAAGGGATCTACAAGGGTGTCGAAGGTGAGCTTGAACGGGTCATTCGCGGTGAAGAGGCTTTCTGGTACAACGCGAAAAAGGCCGGAGTGACGCCGACCGAATTGTTCAAACCCTTCCCAAAGGAGCAGGCGAACGAGGACTCGACCAAAACGGTTGCCGCAGCCCTTCAGAAGAACGTCGGCAAGACGAGACAGTCGGGACACAACATTATCTTTGCCACAATTGCACTTCGTGCCCTGCACGATCATGCCGAGTACGCCACGCCGCAGATAGTCGCCGGGGTTCGCAAACTGGTCGAAGGATTCAACAACGCACATCCCGGCCGGGGCTATTACGGGAAAGCGAAAGGTTGGCTCAACGGCAATCAGGTCAAGCTGCAGCCGGACAACAAGTTTCGGCCCTACAAGAGCATCGCGCAGATGGTCGATGTGACCATCGCAGAACTGATCTCGACGGCAGCCGTTCGCAAGCAGGGATTCGGTGGCCTGTGGCATCTCATCAACCACGCCGCTGCAATTACCGAGCTTGACCGACTTGGCTACGAGAAAGTTGCCGCGCAGGCATTGCCTGCGCATCACCAGCACATTCGGCTATGGCGATCATTGCCGGATGTCGAAAGTGAACTTGGGTCGGTGGTAAAATCCAAACGCGATCCTCGCGAGCCGGTTTACTGGGAAGGAATGCTCAAACGCGACCAGGCACGACTGACCCACCGAATCAAGACTCTCTACGGGTTTTATACCATCAGGCGTTTCGTCGAAGACGACGCCACAAGGAAGAAAGCCGAGGATGCGTTTTTGAATTTGATGGCTTGAACGGGAGTGGAACCATGAAAACAATCGATCGGCTCGTGGCGGAGCACGACCTTATCGAGCGTGGACTCGATCTGCTGGAGAAGTCCGTCGCCCTGATCGAATCCAATCGGCCGGTTCCCGAGAACTTTTCGCGATGGGTACCGGACTTTTTCAGCCAGTTTGCCGATGCGTGTCATCACGCCAAGGAAGAAGACCTGTTCTTCCCGCTGCTGAAAGAACGCGGCATTTCCCAGGAAGGTGGGCCGATAGGCGTCATGCTTCACGAACACGATATCGGCCGCGACTGCGTGCGCCGCATGCGTGAAGCCAGTGCGGCCGACGAGTTCGATGGGTCAAGCTTTGCGACTGCGGCCGGGGAATTCGTCCCGTTGTTGCGGCAGCACATCTTCAAAGAGAACAACATTCTGTTCAAGATGGCCGAAAACGTATTGAGCACAGCGGACGATGACGCGTTGAACGACAGGTTCACTGAAGTTGAACGGGAACGAGAGCTGTCTGAATTACATCAACAATTCGCTACAGAAGTTGCACGCTGGGAAGAGGCCATGCCATGAGCGACAACTACACGCAGTTCATCAATCTGGCGAAGGAAGTCGAACCGCCGGCCGACGGCATTCTCACTCGCACGCTGCACAACGACGATCAGCTGAAGGCGGTGCTATTCGGGTTTGCCGAGGGAGAAGAACTGTCGGAGCACACGGCAGCCATGCCCGCCATTCTGCATTTCATTCAGGGCGAGGCGACATTGACGCTTGGTACGGACCAGGTGGAAGCACAGCCGGAAACGTGGATTCACATGCCGGCCAATTTGCAGCACAGCGTTCGGACGAAAACACCGGTGATCATGCTGTTGCTGTTGTTGAAGACTTGAGTCGGCATTGTGGCTCCGCAGTGTTCGAGCGGCGCCGACTGGCAACGCATTTCCCGTCCACAAAAAAACGAAGCCGACGAAAGAATCGTCGGCTTCGTCGTTGTTCGAGTCGTCTCAGTGCTTAAATGACTGTGACATTCTCTGCCCGCGGTCCTTTGGGACCACTTCCTTCGGTGTACGACACGCGTTGTCCTTCCTGGAGTTGTTCGTAGCTCACCCCTTCGAGGTTTGAGCTGTGGAAGAACATGTCCACTCCAGTCGCCGTGTCGATGAAACCAAAACCCTTGTCCGTCAGTTTCTTGATCGTGCCTTCTGCCATCTTCAATCCGATTCCTAAAAGATTCCTCTGCTGCGTTGCCCGACACAACTGGTTCAGGCTGCTTAACCGCAGGTTTGATTCTATCGGGCGGCGTGGACAAAACAACGGTGAGCGGAGAATTGTTGCCCTCGCGATTGGGGGGGATGCCTCGAAATGCTGCAAAACAAGGCATTTTGTGTGGCTTTGCAATTGTAGTTTTCGTCTGAAAAAGCAGCCGTTGCCAACGGACTTTCAGTTTTCTACATTCATCACACCGGGTCTTCCCGCCGAAGTGACGCGAGAATGTTCCTCACTTTTCAACAACTCTTCGTGTCGTATCGGCGTACAATAGCCGTCGGCGATTTGTCCATTTCGCAATTTGCGAGCGACAACAAAGTGTGGCACACGGGCTGACAGATGAAATCACGGCACTCGATTGGGACGTTAATCGATGGATGATTCGGAAAGAGAATTGGTCGAGTTCACGAAGAAGTCTGTGCGGCAGATCCTCTCCCCAAAATTCTCAATGGCATCGATCATCGCCGTGGGTTGTCTGGTGGCTTACGTCCTCATCCGCTTCCCCAGTGTGACGGATCGTCTGCCCTTCCTGTCGAAAATTGTGCCTGCGGCAGCTGGCTGGGACTTTGCCTTGCTCGTGATCGCAGTTCTCTGCGGCTTTGCAGCCATGCGGAAACGGTTCACGCGCGGGAGATACCTCGGGGCGGCGTGCATGATCGCCTCCGTCTTCCTACTGTTTCGCCGACTGCAGGAAGTCTTGTGACGGACCGCGCTGCACTGAAACAATTTTGAGTGGATGCGACGGCCATCAGTAAGGCGTCGGATACGATGCTGACTGGGCGGTTTCAGTGAAGAACCGCGGATTACACGGATGTCGCAGATAAAAAAGTAGACCGACCCGAAGTGGCCCAACGCTACCGTAGCGGAACCTTCAAGAGCTGTTGCAACACCGTAACGTATGCTCGTGATTTGTCTGCCTGATCGCCGGCAGCGTCGAAAGCGAAGTCCGACCAGTACATCCAGTCCGGCAAGGCGCTGTTGTTTATGAACGTCCCCTCACCGACAAAATGGAATAGATGAACCTGTTTTCCGTCGGTCAAGTTCAGTTTGACGGTGAAGCAGTCGGTCGTATCACCCGTGAATCCCATGCCCGTGGATGGATTCCAATCCTCGTAGTCGTATGAGAGGGATTCGACGCGTTTGAATGGGATTCTTCTCTCGCTGGCCAGGCACCAGAACAGTCGGTGTCGGATGACTACGCTTTTCTTTTGGGGATCGACAATCACCGTGCGGTGTAAAAAGGTCAGCGTCAACAGCAGACCCAACAGCGAGGTCCGAGCGACCAGACTGTCTTCATATTTGGCGATTCGAGGTGTGACTGATAGCAGGGGCAACCGCATGGACATCTTCTTCAAAACTGACTTCTGGATGACAATCCCGTGTCGGCGGCAATATTGACTAATTAAACATGACATCGATGACCAGAAACACGATTCCCGCGACAACGCCGACCAATGCCCCCATTTTTCCCAATGCAGCGTAACCGTGATATTTCTCGTGCTCGGACCAGCAAAAGTGGCAATGCAAAAACACTGCGGCTGCGATGTAAGACAGACCGAGCGCGACCGCCGGATTGCCGGTGTATTCGACGAACAGAAACGACCGGAAACTTCGGCGACCGCCGACGAATAGGGCGGATTGCGTGACAACGCAGGACACCCCATACAGGGCGATTGCGCCGGAACACACGATCCCGTAAGCCCACACAGGGAACGTGCCGCCCGTCATGCGGGTGCCAAGAAAGTCGGCAATGTCGAAGCCGCCCGGTCGTCGGTCATCCCGTCGCCGGTCACGTTGTGGCATGAGTCTCGAAGCCCCGGTCGGTGCGAGAGAAAGAGTTTCTCAAACAGTCTCGACCGGGCAAACGAAACGATGATCTTCGAGGATCATCGAATTCCACAAAAAAGACGCGGCAACCTGCGAAAGGTTGCCTGCTAATAACTTGTGCAACGTCAGCGACGGGTGACAACCACCTGGTAAACGCCGCGCGTCTTGTCCTTGTGGCTCAACACCGATCGCAACTGTGTGTCGCCAGCGGATAGACGGACTCCCTTGAACTCAACGGTCTTCGCGCCGGCCGCCAATTCCGAATTCTTTGTAACGCCCGCGATCTTCAATTCTGCACTGCCTTTTGTTGGGTTGGCGTCGAATTCGAGGCGAATATCATAATTTCCCGCAGTCGCGACGTGCAGTTCCCAATGGCCGATTGAATCGCGTGCCCAGGTGCCACCGCGCCAGTCCTGCCGCGTGAGGACCGATGGGTTCTCGTGCGGCGAGCCGACGTGAATTCGTGGCGGGGCGTAATTGTTCGGCCGGGTGCTGGAGACGTCGTCGAACCAGCTGTCGTACTCTTTCTTGAGCCGGGCGAAGACTTCGGGCTGATCATCGACTTGATTCTTCGACTCGCGCGGATCGTTGAGGATGTCGTACAACTCGAACCTGGGTTGGCCCGGGAAGTTCTCACGGCCGAATCCGCTCGCGTGCAGCAACTTCCAACGCGCGTCACGGATCATAAAGTGGTGATACCGCGTCGGCTTGTTACCACGGTGTGATTGAATGATGATCGAGCGATCGGGCCATGCGACTCGTTCGCCTTTCAACAACGGCAACAGACTGCGGCCGTCGAGTTTTACACCGCTCGGCGGTTTGACTCCGCAGGCATCGAGAATCGTCGGCATCAAATCGATGTGGGCTGCAATTTCAGTGCCGGTTTGCCCCGGCTTGAGTTGCGCGGGCCACTGAACCCACAGCGGCGCCCGAACGCCACCTTCGTGGACGTGGCTCTTCATGCCGCGTTTGTTTCCCACGTACCGCATCGTGTTCGGGCCATTATCGACAAGGAAAATGACGACGGTGTTCTCGGTAAGTCCAAGTCGATCGAGTTTCTTCAACAGCCGGCCGACGTTTTGGTCGACGTTGGTAATCATCGCCGCGATTCGTGCCAGCTTATCGATCTCCGCCGTCAGTCGTTGTCCCTTCGGCTTGCGAATCATCAGGCTGGCGAGGTCTTTCGTCATGTAGTGTTCCCGCAGATCCTCCGGCACGTCGTGATACGGTCCATGCGGAGCATTGGTTGGGAGATAGACGAAGAAGTTGCGTTCTTCCTTGTGTATCTTGTCGATGAAATTCATGGCCGCGTCGAAGTACACGTCGGTGCAATACCCTTTGGTTTGCACCTGTTTGCCATTGTGAAACAGGATCGGATCGGTGTAGCGGCGATTGTTCTCGCGTGGCTCCGATGGCTGCGCGAGTCCGCCGCCGCGCAGCACGAGTGCTTCGTCGAAGCCCTGATCGATGGCCCGCAGTGGGTAGTTGTCGCCCAGATGCCACTTGCCAAAGATTCCGGTCGCATAACCCGAAGCGGCCAACGTTTCCGCAACAGTCACTTCCTCCGACTCCATCATCGAACGGCCGAGATAGGTGTCGATACACCGCGTGCGGTAGTTGTATCGGCCGGTCATCAGGCAGGCCCGCGTTGGCGAGCAGACCGGACTGACATAAAACGTCTTCATCGAAGCGCTGCGTTTCGACAGGGCATCGATGTTGGGGGTTTCGATCACCTTGTTGCCCGTCGCACCAAAATCACCAATCCCCTGGTCGTCCGTCATCACCAACACAACATTCGGCCGTTCAGCCGAATACGCATTGTTTGTGACAAACAGGTAAGCGAAAGCGACGAGGGAAAGAGCGGTTCTTACAAATGACATTGGCGGTCCTTGTTCAACTGAATTATTGACGAAGTTCGTAGCATGCCGCCTCACGGTCGTTGCGGACCAGGAGATGGCGTCCCGCTAAGACGGGGTGATTCCAAGTGCGCCCATCGAGCGCGCCAAAGCGTGCCAACTCTTGATGCGAATGGGGCGATGCCTTGACCAAGGCAATTTCGCCGGATTCGAGTTGAATGATCAGCGTTGAACCGACGAGGATCAATTGCCCATAACCATAGCGGCCCGCTTTCCAATGGCGCTGGCCAGTTTTCAAATCGATGCACGTCAGAATGCTTCCGTCGAGACCATAAACGCAGCCTTCATGTATTACAACAGAACTGAACTTTGCCTTCAAATTGCGGTTGCCCCATCGTTTGTGAAATGAAAACCGACCGTCGAGTCGCCTGATTTCGAGCAAGGCAGACCCTTTGCCGTAGCCCGATGAAATAAAAATACAGTCAACCTTTTCACGACCAAAACCGGGCAACGGGACCGGCTGGCAGACATTGTTTCTCTCCGACGGATTGCTTACCCAGGGATAGCGGCAAGACTCCTGACCGGTACTGGGATCGTGGACAGACAGACCTTCGGCGTTGAATGAGAGTATCCGGTGACCTCCGTCGAACTGTGCCAACTGGGGGGAACTGTACGATGCTGCGGCATCGCCACCTTTCCAGACCGGTCGCCCAGTTTTCGAATCATAGGCTGCGAGGGAACTTCCCTTTCCGCCAGGACTGACGACAACGAGGGTACCCACTACCAGCGGTGACCCGGCCATGCCGAAGAGCCGATTGTCGATGCTGTTATCCTTGAGAATGTCCACCGACCAGATCCGCTTTCCGGTACCGCCGTCCAGACAATTAAGAACTCCGGTTGCTCCGACCGAATACACAAAGCCGTTGTGAATTGTGGGAGTTGCTCGCGGGCCTGCGCCACCTGTCGTCTCATCGAAACGCGCCGGGTCGCGATGCACCCACACCTCGCGTCCTGTACTCAACTCATAGCAAACGACGATTTCATTTTCACGTCGTTGTTCCTGCGTGACACAATAGTTTCCGACAACAGCAAACGATGACCAACCTCGCCCGATGGGCTGTCTCCACAGCTGCTTCGGTGGAAGCCGATCCCAGTCCGTCGAAAGATTCACCCGCTTCACCCGGCCCGATCGATCTGCACCTCGAAATGCTGGACTATCCCACTGGGTTGTCTCTGTCAAATCGACTGCTACGGAATCGTGATCGGCTGATGCGCGTTTTGTGCGACTCTGGTCAAAGAGTTGCTCCGGTGTGGGAGACCATCGCCAGACCAGGATGAGTCGTCCATCCCCGGTAAAACCGTCGAGCCGCGCCATCAAAAAGGCACACGATTGTAAGCCGACAAAAAGAATCAGCGTTAACGCCTGATGCGTGAGACGCATGCCGGAGAAGACGCGAATCCAGATATAGAATGCTAGCTCAGCAACGCCAATCAGCAGCAGAATATCCCGCGACGGTTTGCCGGTTAGAGAAACGACATCTGCTTGAACGGCACACAACGCCAATATACTGACCGAGATGAGCAGCACCGCCGGACACCATTGCCGCAACAGGGACGGTGAACTGCCCTCAAGTGTTCGCTTTGTTGAAAACGTAGAACTCATTCACACCCCGACAAAAGGCCATCGCGCGTTAGTAGTACGGCGAATCGGGCTGACCGGCCCAACTTCCCCGTGTTAAATTGTAACAGTTAACAAACCGGCAAGCCTGTCAATTCGGGCTGATGTCGTGCTGTGCTTACCATCATCGAGACGGCGGCGGCCAGCAAAACTTCAGGATCGGGCCTCTGTGAATTGCCCTCGTGGCCGGATTTGGTAGACTTGGCGACCGGATCGCCTGCGAACCCCAAAGATTCACGTGGTGTCGCTGCTGCTGAGACACAGTTGTTGGGGTGTGAACTCGGCGAATTGACGCAGGAAGTACGTTAGAATAGCAGAACGAAACACGCCACGGAGAGATGACAGAGTGGCCGATTGTGCGGCACTGGAAATGCCGTGTCCTGGGTAACCGGGACCGGGGGTTCGAATCCCCCTCTCTCCGCTCGCCTGACTGCCCATGAGCCATAACCAGTTGGCTCATGGGCATTTGCTTTACTGAGTGCTCCTCAGAAATTCCC
>JABISG010000055.1 GCA_018699955.1 Planctomycetaceae bacterium
ACGTCAGCACGACGCAACTTGGCAATGATCTGGTCCACCGTGTGTCGGTTCTGTTTCATCTCAAAGAATCCTTTCCGGGTGTTCAGCCCGGTCAAGATTCTCTCACTCGCTGTGGATCAATTAAAGGGGGGAAGGCCAGTAGCGAGCGAACAGTTTGCGTCCAACGGTCCTGGTTGCAAAATCGGGACGCCAATGGTCGAGTTGTTTTCATCGGCGAACACGTGATTGTTACTGAGAGCATACAGAGTTCCATCGGCCGCTTTGAGTCGGCAGCCAATCGTTCCGGTGGCGCAAAACGGTAGAACAACGATACCCGAAACCCCAATCGGGACGGGCCGTCGAAAGAACCGCTGTGGGTTCTCGACCGGCGGATCTGGAATGGGCGGTAGAGCGCCGAGAACGCCACGAGTCCCGCGCGGCCCGGCAGAACCGGCTCGACCGCGCTTATCCTGCGGCGGCTGGTATTTGGCTCGAAAGCGCCCGACAACCTTGGCCTGAACCGGAATTCCCTCGATTACCTTGGGGACGTCTTTGTCGATTCCCAACCGCGACGTGTACACGCGGATGACGAGATCTCCATCAAGAGTCACACCGGTCGCTGTGCCAATTACTCCTTTTGTCTCCATCAGTTTCTTGGTCCATCGGTCCTGAATTCCCATCACCCTTTCGACTTCTTTTTGGGTGATCTCGGGTTTCAAGGCAAACGGTTCTTTTTTATCTGCGTTCTTGCCGTCGCCATTTTTTTGAGTTCCCGGGCCGTCGTCGTCAGCCCGGTTCTGCTGCTTGCGTCCTGATTGCGCCCCACCGCGTCGCGGAACTCCCGCCAACCGACTTTCACGCGACCGCCGTGCGTTACGATCGACAGACTTTCCGGCCCGCTGCGAGATCTCCCGCGTCAACCGATAGTCGAGCTTGAAGTTGCGTCGGGACTTCGATTGCAATCGACCGTCCGACTTGAACGAGATCTCTTGCGAAACCGAAGGGATTGCAGCGGTGAGTTTCTTGATCTCGGGCAGAAGAAGAAAGTACGGTTCTTGCTCGCCGGTCGTTCCGTCCGGCTCCTGGGCCTGCAGTTTGTCGATGCCGGTTCCCTGCACCACCAGAAAAATCGGTCCTGTCACCGATTTCTCGTTCTTGGCCGTCAACGTGACCGTGACAGAGTATGTGTGTTTGCCACCAACGCGCAACCGCTGAGGGACGTTGACCTCAACCTCGTTCGCCAATCGTTCCGCATCATTCGCCAACTTATCCGCGTCCGTCAACTGTTCGCCGGTGTTCGCCGTTCCGTCGGCAACAATCTGTTGCCAGGATGCAAGCGACACAATTGCAGCGACGACGACCAGCGAACTGATCGCGAATTGCCACGGTTTTCGACGCATGAGAGTTTGCATTAGACGCTCCAAGTCATGTTGTTCGAGTCCGAACAAGACATTTGTGACGTTTCGGGTGATTCAATAATCCGGAAGGACTCTGCATGAAGCGACGATTGAATCGAATAGGAAAAATCGGTCCAGTGTTCGTCAGCACCTATTAAAGCAACGTTGAGTTCAGAATGTCAATAACTTGTTCCGCTTTTTGACGATGTGAGTTTGTACTCCTAAAGGCTGTTCGCTTCACCGCAGACGCCCCACAATAACCACAACGCCGTAGCGTTTGGTTCGCACCTGGTTGATTCAGCCGAAAAACTTGTGATGTGCATTCGATTATCCCTCGCCTCAGCGGAGGTCTGCTGCTATAATTTTCACAGGAGCGGTTGTGAGAATTGCAGTTGGGTGATATGCCCACCCTATGAATGTCGATATACCATTGGTCGTGGAATTGCGATTGGTGCCGATCAATAAAGAATGGTCAGTTTCAAGGGAGAGTTTTGCCAATGTCAGTGATTATTACCGAGCGAGCCGCCAAGGAAGTCCAGCGCGTGGTTAGCGAGCAGAGCATGCCGGAGGAAACCGTACTGCGGATTGGCGTGGCCGGCGGTGGTTGCAGCGGCTTCCAGTACAGCTTGGGATTCGACAACAAGACCGATAAGGCGGCCGACCACGTGACCGCCCAGCACGGCGTGCAGGTGGCTGTCGATAAGAAGAGTGCGTTGTTCCTCGATGGGACGACGATCGATTTTTACGAGGGCCTGGAGAAACGCGGTTTCACGTTCGAAAATCCGAACGCTGTCAAATCGTGCGGATGCGGTAGCAGTTTCTCTGCATAAATCACTCAGCGAATTCAGCCGCCCGCGCTCGACTGCGTGGGCGGTTTTTTTGCGCGCACACCCAGATCCCAAGCTACGCAGCTTTTCGCGTCATTTAGCATAGTTTGCATTGAATTTCGATTTACGGGTTGGGTGCCACTGGCGTGTCGCCAGTGTTCACCGCGTTGCACTGGCGACACGCCAGTGGCACCCGTCGATTGAGAATCGACAAGACAACAGGTTGGCTTGGGTTATCCAACTCGCTACGTTCATCCTTCATAATTCCGCCTTCATCCTTCATAATCCCCACATGTGGCCCGACACTGACGAGACGAAACAATTGCTGCGCGATGCCGGTGACGGTAACGGCGACGCTGTCAACCGCCTGCTCGAAC
Organism: Planctomycetaceae bacterium; assembly: GCA_018699955.1. Lineage (GTDB taxonomy): Bacteria > Planctomycetota > Planctomycetia > Planctomycetales > Planctomycetaceae > JABISG01. Next base: position 2,581 of record JABISG010000055.1, read on the forward strand.
GGCATCGGCAGTCGCTGCGCCGTGTGGTGCAAATGCGACTCGATCGTGCATTGGCCGGGCGCGTCGATGCCAGCGACATTGTGCAGGATGTGATGCTGGAAGCGAGCCGGCGATTGGGCGATTTCATCGACGATGCCAGGTTACCGTTTCATCTCTGGCTGAGGCAACTGGCAAAAGACCGAATTATCGACATGCATCGTCGGCACCGAGTGGCGCAGCGCCGCAGCGTTGATCGCGAGCAGTCGTTGGCAGCCCCCGAATTCGCTGATCGCTCATCGATGGATCTGGCAGCGCAACTTCGCGATCACGAATTGACGCCGGCCGCCGAGAACATTCGGCGGGAACTCGAGCGGCGGTTTCTCACGGCGCTGGACGAACTCGACGACGATGATCGCGACATCGTACTCATGCGACACTACGAACATCTGGGCAACAGCGAAGTCGCGGCTGCATTAGATATATCGTCGGCAGCGGCCGGCATGCGGCATTTGCGGGCGCTGAGAAAACTACGCGACATTCTGGGCGATCACCCGTCGTTGTCGTGATGTGTCCTTGGGAGGGCGAGGCTCCTGCCGAGCCGCGAGGCAGAGCATCATTTGGAGACGCGGCTCAGCGGGAGATTCGCCCTCCCATTTGTCGCAGCTGGGGAAGCTATTTCATGTCGGACGCAGATCGCGAGGAACTGTTAGCGGAGCTGCTGGAGCAGCTGATCCTGCAGTCGCAGGATGGTTGCATGGCCGACCTGGAAAGTGTCACACACAAACACCCCGAGCTTGCCCGCGAGCTCCGCGAGCTATGGGCGACCGCGATGATTGCGGAAGATTTTGTGCAGTTTTCCAGCGACCCCATTGCGCCGACAGTGGTACTTGACGGGGCTGTACTCGATGGAGGTGAGATTCGAGACACAGCCGATTTTGATCACTCCAAACAGTTCGGCGACTACGAATTGCTGGAAGAAATTGGACGCGGGGGAATGGGCGTCGTCTTTCGCGCAAGGCAGGTGAGTCTCGATCGGATTGTCGCGATCAAGATGATCCTCGGCGGTGAGTTGGCGTCGGCCGCGGACGTGGCGCGATTTCGAGCGGAAGCGGAGTCGGCCGCTCGGCTGAGTCATCCGAATATCGTCCCGGTATACGAGGTTGGCGAGATTTCCGGTCAACCGTACTTCAGCATGAAATACATTGAAGGGACAACGCTGGCCAAGCGGCTTTCCGACGGTCCGCTGCCGCCCCGCGAGATTGCCGAACTGTTGCTGCCCGTTGCCGAGGCGATTGCCGAGGCCCACCGGCAAGGCGTGCTGCATCGCGACGTGAAGCCCTCGAACATTCTGGTCGATCCGGAAGGACGCTCTTACGTCACGGACTTCGGACTGGCGAAGCGAATCGCGACCGATGCAGAGGGCAGTGAGCAAGCGGCGTTCTCCGGTGTCACCGCGACCGGTGCGATTTTGGGAACACCGGGTTACATGTCGCCCGAACAGGCGGCCGGCCGACGCGGTAAGGTGACGCCGGCAACCGATATTTATGGACTGGGAGCATTGCTGTATGCCATGCTCACCGGCCGCGCCCCGTTTCAGGCGGCCTCACCGCTCGATGCCGTCATGCTGGTGCTGGAGCAGGACCCGCTACCGCCGCGAGTTCTCAATCGGCGCGTCGATTCCGATTTGGAAATGATCGCGCTGAAGTGTTTGCAAAAACCGACCGAACTACGTTACGCCTCGGCGATCGACCTGGCTGCGGATCTGCGTTCCTATCTTGCCGGCGAGCCAATCGCAGCCCGGTCATCGCATTTTTCACAAGTCATCACGCGGGCATTTCGAGAGACGCATCATGCGGCCGTGCTGGAGAATTGGGGTCTGCTGTGGATGTTGCACAGCCTGGTGTTGGTTGTGTTGTGTCTGGTGACCAACTGGTTCCAATGGCAGGAGGTGACGTCACGGTTGCCTTACCTTGCATTGTGGGGTGTTGGTTTGGGGACCTGGGCGCTCATCTTCTGGAATCTGCGGCATCGTGCGGGGCCGGTCACATTCGTCGAACGGCAAATTGCCCACGTCTGGGCAGGCAGCATGATCGTCAGCACGGGGCTGTATTGTGTCGAGTGGATTCTCGGTCTGCCTGTGTTGCAACTCTCACCTGTGCTGGGGCTTGTCAGCGGGATGGTGTTTCTGGTCAAAGGAGGCATTCTTTCCGGGACTTTCTACGTGCAGGCATTGGCATTATTTGCGACGGCCGCCGCAATGGCGTGGCTGCAGTCGGTCAGCCAGGCGACGGGAATGGTTAACCTGGAGATTTCGCTGTTCGGCATTGTTTCAGCCGCCTGCTTTTTCTTTCCCGGATTGAAGTATTATCGGCAGCGGTTTCGGCAGCGGTCTGATCGGTAGTCAGCCTCCCGTCGCTGCAGACATCGAGGAATCACGACCCGCCCACATTGCCCAGTTTGCCCCGGTGTCCATTTCGGTTTCGTCTGGACGGCAAACGCGTTTCCCTGTCTAATTCCGCCCCATTCCTGCGCTCACTATGCGCTGTGTTTCCCGGTTAATACATCGGCCTTTTTCATTCGAGGAAAACCGGGCTGTGAATTGACCCGGTTCGTTTTGCCAACTCTCGTCGGGGTGAGTAATAACTGTGGACAGTTTTTGGCGAGTTTTCCCCTTTGTCTGGCCGCACCGCCGTAAGGTTCTAATTTCGACGGTGTTCGCGTTCCTGGTGGCGTTGTTTTGGGGCCTGAACCTCTCAGCGGTTTTTCCCGTCGTCAAGGTGCTGCTGCAAGGGCAGGGGCTGAACGAATACGTCGATGCGGAAATCGCGTTGGCAAAAGACGAGACAAACACCAAGACTGCGAAGCTGAAAAGTCTTGACGAGCAACTCGAGAAGCTCGGCGACCGCACCGATTCACGGGCCGCCAATGAACGCATTCGTATACTGAAAGACCGTTCGCGACAGCAGGACAAGCTGAGTTCCGCGTCAAATCAGCTGATGATGATGAGGTGGTTGAAGTCCAAGGTGCTTCCGCTGCTACCAAAGGACAGCTTCGACATGTTGGTCGGCATCCTGGCGTTTCTGGTTGTCGCAACCATTCTCAAGGGGTTGAGTGTTTTCGTTCAGGAATCGCTGGTTGGCAGCGTTGTCGAATTGACGGTGATGGGGATTCGCAGACGCTGTTTCCGCAAAGTACTCGAACTCGACTACCAGACAATTGCCCTGGACGGCACATCGGAGTTGATGTCGCGTTTCACCTACGACCTGACCATTCTGGGAACGGGCCTGAAGCTGCTGGGAGGCAAGGTTATTCGCGAACCGTTGAAGGCGGCGGCCTGCCTGTGCGGCGCGTTTTACGTGAGTTGGCAATTGACGCTACTTTCGATGCTGTTCGTCCCGTTGGCGGGGTTGGTCTTTTATCGCATCGGCCGCAAACTGAAACAGGCGAGCCATCGCATGATGGAAAGCATGTCCCGCATCTACAAGACGCTGGAAGAAACACTCGACGCCTTCAAAATCGTCATTGCATTCAATGCCGCCGGTCGGCACAAGAAGCGATTCCGCAGCGAGAACGAAAGTTACTACGCAAAGGCGATGCGCATCGTCAAAGTCGATGCACTGACCAGCCCTTCGACCGAAGTGCTTGGAATGCTGGCCGCGATGATCGCGCTACTGCCCGGTGCCTATCTCGTCCTCCGTAGTACTAACAGCATCTGGGGAATCCGTCTTGTCTCGGGTAGCGCGATGGATGTCGCCGAACTGACGTTGTTGTATGTGTTCTTGGCCGGAATGATCGATCCGGCGCGGAAGCTCTCGACAACTTATGCCAAGCTGAAACGGGCCACGGCAGCCGCCGATCGAATTTTTCAATTCCTTGATCGCGAAACTCTGGTCACGCAGCCGAAGAAGCCGAAGGCGATGCCCAGGCACCGGGAGTCTGTCGAGTTTCGCAACATCTGTTTTGCGTATGCCAACGGCCGAAGCATGTCCAATTCGACGGCCGACGACGACAATCGGCCGTCGGTTCTCGACGGCGTCAGCCTCAAGGTTAACGCGGGAGAAGTCATCGTCGTTGTGGGTGGCAATGGGTCGGGCAAATCGACACTGGTCAATCTGCTGCCCCGCTTCTTCGACGCCGACAGCGGGCAGGTGCTGATCGACGACGTCGATATCACCGATGTTCGCCTACGGGCGCTGCGCAGTCAAATCAGTATTGTGACGCAGGAAACATTACTGTTCGACGACACGATTCTCAGCAACATCAGCTATGGGAAACTGAACGCCAGCCGCGAGGAAATCGAAGAGGCGGCCCGCCGCGCCAATGCCTTGCCGTTCATCGAGCAACTTTCTGCGGGCTTCGACACGCCGGTCGGTGAAAAGGGACAACGACTTTCGGGCGGACAGCGGCAGCGTGTGGCGTTGGCCCGCGCCATGTTGCGCGATCCGTCGATCTTGATTCTCGACGAAGCAACCTCGGCCATCGATGCCAGCAGCGAACGGCTGATTCACGAAGCCCTGCGCGATTTTGTCGCAGGGCGCACCACGTTCCTCATCACCCACTCGGTTAGCCCCAGCATTCTCGACTTCGTTTCGCGAATTGCCGTCATGGATGAAGGACACCTCATTGCCGTTGGCACGCACGAAGAGTTGATCGACAGTTGCCCAGTGTATCAGCGACTTTTCCAGGCGCAGGTGCAGCAGGGCGCGTCTGCAGCATAGTCCCACATTCTGGCAGATGGCGACCGGAACGCCGATGCCGCCTGATATCCGCCGGTTGACAGCGTCTTTCGCCAATTCTTGGTATGGTAAGGGGACAAACTGCGGCTCTCGGCTTGAGAATCCGCCCCACTCCGACCTCTTGCATTGCTTGCCCCACATGTCGCAGGAAACTTATTTGATGCGGTTGGCCGACCGTCTGGCACGCGGTCTCGCCCGTATGGATGCTGAACGCCGTGATCGGCATCGCCAATTCATCCTCTCCTGCCAGATGCCGGACGGTGGCTTTCGTGGGCGCGAGGGCGACTCGGATCTGTATTACACCGGCTTCGCCGTGCGGAGTTTGGCGATACTTGGCGGCCTGTCACCCGACGAATGCCAGTCAGTGGGCGGTTACGTCAAACGGCAGTCGCAGAGCCGGCTCAGTGTGATCGATCTAGTCAGTTGGCTGTATACGGGTTTGGTCGTGCAGCTTTCGGGGGGAGAAGACGCCTTTGCCGATGCCGCGCCCGACTGGACCGATCAGATCGCTGCGACTCTCGAAGGTGTTCGCACAGCCGACGGCGGCTACGCGAAAACAACCGAAGGGGCCGCCGGCAGCACGTATCATTCGTTTCTGGTGGCATTGATTTACGAACTCATCGGCCGCGAAGTTCCCGAGCCGAATCGGTTGATTCAGTTCCTGTACGACCGCCAGCGTGATGATGGGGGGTTTGTGGAGATTGCGCCGATGCGACGCAGCGGTACCAACCCCACCGCCGCAGCTGCCGCGCTGTTACAGAAGTTTGGCCGAGTTGACGACGAGATCCGGGACGACTTGCGAGATTTTCTGCGCGACGTCCGTAGCAGTGAAGGGGGATTTCAGGCGAATTCTCGTATTCCGTTTGCCGACGGCCTTTCAACATTCACCGCGCTGCTGACCGTGCAGGACCTGGAACTGGAAGACGTCATTTCTGCCACGAAGATCGAGCGATTCGTGACCGACGAGAAACATGGTCTCGAACTTCCCACCGGGGGATTTCGAGGCGCCGCCTGGGACACTCACGCCGACGTCGAATACACCTTCTACGGGCTGGGAAACTTGGGATTGCTCTGGTCGGCCGATTCCTAGATGATCCCGCGCGTCGGCGCCAAGGTGTGGGGCAAACAACCCCGGAAAATCCGTACAATCGCTAAAGCCTACCCAGCTTGACATCCGAAGACACAATGTGAGATGCCTCTATCTTTGAGGTCATCATCACAGCCAATTCACACTGCCAAGCAGGCCCTCGGCTCGGCATTGAAAGTCCATAGAACACCGGGAGCGCTGAATGCCCCAGCCGTCAATTGTCACAGAAAATCCAGACACGGAACAACCGGAATTCTGGTCGCACGGACGTACGATCGACCGGTTTGATCAACCGCAGGTGGCGGGCAAGTATCCGGCTGCATACGGAAACTCCTTCCGCGAACGCCGCGAGAAAGCCGCCCTGTTGAGGGCATTGCAGGGGATCACTGACGGGAGTCAGGTTCTGGATTTGCCATGCGGTGCCGGCCGGCTGACGCGTTTGCTGGTCGAAGCCGGCATGCAGGTGACGGGGGCCGATAGCTCACCCCACATGGTTGAAAATGCGCAGCAGAACTGGCGAAACCTGTGTGCAAAAACGCCAAGCTTCGATCACGGCGTGAAATTTGAAGTTCGCGACGTGATGGACACCGGCTACGACGACAATCAATTCGACGCCGTCTTCTGCAATCGGTTATTCCATCACTTCAACGATTCCGGCACACGCGTGGCGGCCCTCAAGGAACTGCAACGGATCACGAAGACGAGCGTTGTTGTCTCATTCTTCAATTCGTTCGCGGTCGATGCTGTCCGTTTCCGCTTGAAACATTGGTTGCGAGGCACTCCGCCGCAGGACCGCATCCCGATTCCGATGAACGACTTCGCCGTCGATGTGCGTGCAGCCGGCCTCGAAATTGATGCGACGATTCCTGTCATGTGGGGCCTCTCGCCCATGTGGTACGTTGTCGCCCACCCCATTGCCGTCGCGAAAACGGAAGAGACGGACGCCTCACGCGCCGCGTAGGTTTCTCCAGTTCACAACTTCGCGCAAATCGGCAAACAACTCCCGAATCAAATCGGGGGTGGTCCGACTATTCGATTCGCGTGAAATTCACTCGAGTTCGCAGTGAAGCAGATTTCGCGCAGATCTTTCTTGCTTCCGGCATGAGAATCTGAATGTCTGCGCCGAAGCCCGCAGTTTAGCCGACCGGAACGTCAGAGACCGCGCAAACATCGCAGCGGCCCGGTCAATCTTGTGCAGACGTTGCAACGCGAACCGTCGCACAACCGTCAAAGTCATCGGACCGCCGTCCGCACGCCGTGACGCCCGAAAACTGCGGCCTCATCGCCGTCGCGTGTCTCACGGCGTGATAGACTTTTGACGCGGAGAGCCGCTTCGAGTCGCTTGTCTCGCGATTCTCTTCAGACGGAAAACCGTGCCGCGTTTTGGTGTCGTCATGTCAACAGAAACTGTGAGGAATACGATGTCCCCACTTGCAACCATTCGACAACTCGTCTTGATTGCTGTCCCGGCGTTTCTCTGCGCAAGTGGATGCACAAGCTTAACGACCACATCGATGATGCCGGTGCAGGTTGACGATCCCGTGCAGCTATCACCCAACCTCATGCCGTTGAACGATCCGTTAGCTGATCGAAGCCGCGGCATTGCCGTCTATGGTTACCGGCCGCGAATTACAAACAAACCGATCCGCCGGGCTCCGGAACGGATCGACAGGATCGAGCGGGCGAACGGGCCGCAGCTTGCTCCTGTCGAACCGTCCCCGGTGAGATCGGTTGTTTTGTCAATCGACGCCGCTAAAACCGCACAAATTGGCAACGGTGTGACGTTCAACATTGTTGCTCGGAACCCGAACGATTATCCGGTGACCGACGTCGTTGTTGTTGCCGATTTCGACGAGGCGTTAACGTTTCCGGGACACCCGGAAAAGCGGGTCCGTCGCAGCATTGGAACATTGGCCGCCGGCGAAACACGCGATTTTGCAGTCATGCTCACCAGCAAGGCGACGGGACGTCACTGCGTTCGGTTCACAGCAACCGTCGATGAGATCGATGCCGATTCAAAAGAGGTCTGCGTTGAGTACGTCGCCAACGATCTCGAAATCAGCGTGATCGGTCCCAAGACGAGAACGGTGGGTAGCCGGGCGGAATTCACCATCAAATTGCAGAATCGTGCGCCGCGGCAACTGAGCGACGTTCAATTGGCCGTGACCTACGACGAGTCACTCGAACCGCGCGAAGGTTCCACCGGGGCCAGGTTTGAAAAACAGAGTTTGAGTTGGGATTTGAGAACTTTGCAACCGGGGGAAACCGTCCAGGTTCAAGTGGAATTTGAATGCCTCACAGCAATCAATAACACCTGCGTTGTGGCCGATGTGACGAGCCGGGAATTGCCCGATGAACGCAAAGCCCAATGCCTGGAAGTTGTCGAACTGAGTGGCCCCTTGCAAGTGGAACTGCGCGACACACGCGACCCGATTGCCCTTGGTGAAACGACGGAACACGTTGTGACAATTCACAATCGATCGGCACGGATGGTGACAGGGATTCGATTGACTGCACTCGTCCCAGGGGAATTCAGCGTTGCTTCGACGACAGTCCGCCGCGATGGGCGCGAGATCAATGTCGCTGCGAATCTGGACAAGGGCCGACTTACCTTCGGCCGCATCGCTGAGTTGCCCGCCGGTTCGACGCTCGAGTTTCGCATCGGGGCGAAAGCACTCAAGGCGGGCGACGCGAATTTCACGATCAGCGTGATGTACCCAGGCGACGATGGCTCGTTCGTCATCAGCGAACCGATCTCGGTCAGCGTTGATTAGCTGAATGTCGAGGGGAGGTTTGTAGTGACCGCATTCATGCGGTCACTACAAACCCTGAAAGGACTTGAAAATTCACTGCTCAGATGAGTTCGTGCAGCGGCTGGGTTCCCGGTTCGATCAGATTTTGTGGGCGGCCGCGGAAGTCGAACAGACGCTGTGAACCGAGGTCGATTCCCAGGTTCTTGTAAATCGTCGCGTAGACTTCCTGAATCTTGACCGGACGCTCGACCGGTTCCCCGCCCAAGCGGTCGGTTGCTCCAATGACCTGGCCGGTACGCATTCCACCACCCGCCAGCAAAGCACACGACACGCGGTTCCAGTGATCGCGACCGGCGTTCTTGTTGATCTTTGGCGTGCGACCGAATTCGCCCCACGCCACCACGGTCACATCCTTATCCATTCCCCGTTCGTGCAGGTCTTCGACCAATGCCGACAGCGCCTGATCGAACACGGGCAATTCCGATTTCGCATTCTTAAAATTCTGGCCGTGAAAGTCCCAGAAGCTGTAGTTGATCGTCACCACCCGAGCGCCCGCCTCGACCAGTCGGCGCGCCAGCAGAAAGTTCTGTGGCACGCGTGGGGCACCGTCGCCCTTCGGCCGTTTTTCGTCGCCGGTGCCGTAACGCTTGAGAACCTTGGGATCTTGTTTCGACAGGTCGAGGGCATCGAACAGGCCGCTCGACGTCAGAATACCGAAAGCACGCTGGCTGAAGATGTCCATGCCGTCCATCGCGCCGGTTGTATCGACTTCACGGCGAAGGCGATCGACCGATCGCAACAATTGTTTGCGGTCACTCAGCCGATCGAGCGTGATGCCTTGAAGAATCAGATCGTCGCGCCCCGGTCCTTTCGGACGGAACGACGAGTTCCCCAGCCCCAGGAATCCGGGACCTGGTTCGTTATACGGTTTGTGTTGTGTGGTGTAGCAGAGGCTGACCGACGGCGGCATCCCCTGTTCGACCGGGCCTTGAAACTTCGAGGCCACCGCGCCAATTTCGGGCCAACCACCACCTGGCACAGGTCGCAACCGATGTCCGGTTAAACATTGATGCGACGCGTGAGCACCCTCCGCATCGGCAATCGAGCGGATCGGCACCAGCTTGTCCATCATGCCGGCCATCATCGGCAGATGTTCGGAAATCTCGATTCCCGGCACGGCTGTTGGGATCGGATTGAACTCGCCGCGAACTTCCTTCGGTGCATCCACGCGAATGTCATACATGTCCTGAGGCGGCGGCCCGCCACACAGGTAGATCATGATGACTGCCTTGTGCGACTTGCCGACGCCAGCTTTCTCTTCGGCCGCCAACAATTGAGGCAACGTCGCGCCCCCCATCGCCAGACCGCCAACCTGCAGGAAGCTTCGCCGGCTAACGCCATCGCAGAACCGTCGGCCACTTTGAGGACTGGAAAAAATCTTCAGCATCAAAACGCCTTTCCTGGCTCGTTATCCGTGCGGGTTTTTCGCAATCGTCTATGAATTCTATCGACAGATGCTTATCTGTTCAATGAGCAATCTCGTGCGGCGCGAACCGACTGAATATGCCAAAGGGAGCGTATGGAGCGGTTTACAGGTTCGATTTTAACGCAAAGGTGCAAAGGACCGCTGAGGTTCGCAAAGAAGAAAGGAAAACAACGAGGCGAATAGAAGCCCGATCCGCAGTTGACGCAATTTCACATCTCTGGTATTTGATGTCTTCTCACGACTCACCTCGCAGAAATTCTCCCAATAGCCAATCTCTGTCCTTCCCCTCCTGCTACAGGAGCACGGTTGCCGTGCGCGGATTCTTCAACACATCTGTGATTCTGCTTGTGCTTTCGGCGGCGGCGACTTTTTCGAGCCGCGTTGATGCTCAGGACTCCGGTTGGCGGCCCAGTCGTCAGCATTCGACCATCGATCGCAGTCAGCTCCAGCCGATACCGGAAGCAGAGCAATTGCAACCGGTTGCCGAAGATCCCACAGCTCTCGATCAGCCGACGATCGGTGCGCCGGCGTTTGAAGCGATCCAGGTTGTGTATCAAGATGACGAAACCGCGTTGGGCGGTGGCATTCAGCAGGCGGCCCAGTCGTCGGAAGTCGCGCCGATTGAAAGTCCGCTTACATTCCAACCGTTCGATGAAGAACTCCAACCGTATGTCGAATCCGATTGGACGCCCGGCGCTGACTTGAATCCCGACTGCCCCGGTTGCTCCAGCCAGCCAAGTCCGTGGATCACGCGAAAATCGACCAAGCTGAGTGCAACATGGTTGCCGGCCGGTGACAATGACATCGGCTGGACCGACTTGGACGTTCGGACGAAACTGGGATTCGGCGCGTTGGAAAACCTGACGGTACAACCGGCATTTCAGTTGCATTTTATCGACGGCCCCACGCGGACCGATCTGCCGGAAAACTTGTACGGCACACAACTCGAACTGAGATGGAAACAGCAGATCTCACGTCCGTTCTGGATTGAGGCCGCGCTGACGCCGGGCTTCTACAGCGACTTCGAAGGAGCCGGCAGCGATGCGTTTCGCTTGAAAGCGCAGGGGTTGGCGTTCTTCGCGTTCTCGGTAGAAACACAGGTTGTTGCCGGCCTGTATTATCTCGACCGCTTCGACATTAACTACCTGCCGATCTTCGGCCTGATCCATTCTCCGCGCGAAGACATCAAACTGAACCTCGTCTTCCCCGCTCCGAAAGTTTCGATGCGGGTTCGGCAGGGGATGATGAACGATGAGTGGTGGGCGTATCTGTCCGGCGAATTCGGCGGCGGATCGTGGGCCGTCGAACGCGTTCCCGGCGTGCTTCCCGGTGGCCGCCGCAACGACCAGATTGCCTACCGCGACTGGCGGCTGATATTGGGACTGGAACGCAAAACCAGCGATGCGATGACGATGTTCTTCGAGGCCGGCTACGTCTTCCAACGTCAACTCGAATACGACTCCGGCCGCGGCGACTTCGACCCCGACGACACCGCCATGCTCCGCATCGGCGTTTCGTATTGAGGTCGGTTGGAATCGCCCGGCTGTGTCGCCTGCCCAAGGTCTGGTAAGTGGCGTAGGGCCCGGCTGTGCCGGCCATGATGTGGGTGCGACGTCAATTGTGAATCGGCGGCCGGCGTTAGTCGGCCCTACTTCCCTGAAGGCTTTCCATTTGCTGGTCCCCGTAGGACTTCTACTTGGCTGACATCCATATAAATAATCCAGGTTCGAACCAAGGCGGATCTCTTGTCTCTTGGATCTCCACCAAATCGCTTGCTCGCCAAGTCACCTCGAACTCGGATTAGACTGCCCGGCTTGATCTGCTTCAGGTGCTTGTCTGCCTGATACAATGCGCATTGCTGGCCATCGCCAAAGCCATCGATGAAATATCGATAGTGGAACTTCGAATGGACCCGTAACACTCCTTCGAGAGTGTCAACAGACTTCTGCGACGCTTTCTCAGCACCGGCGACTCCGATAAGAATTGCGGAAGCGCAGAGGACGGTGACGAGGAATGGGAAGCGTGTCATTGTATGCACTCCATTTATGATGCGATGGTTGTTGCGGCCAATGGTTGTTTAGACGGCGAGGTGTCGCAAAGAGAAGGAACGTGTTGATTATTGTCGCAAAGTTCAATAGCAAGTCCAACAGCGAATCAATCAATTCACTCCTCGCAAAATGCACTGGCAGCGCCGACGCGAACCGCTGGTGGCGAATCGATACGGTATTCCATACAATCGCTCCTCTCCCGCGACCTTCAGGATTCACCTCGAACAACAACGACATCGCCACACAGAGAAAGCCAACCCATGACGGACAACGCCCGCACGATTAACGTCGCCATTATTGGTGGGGGGATGTTTTTTGATGACATTATCGGGCAGAGTTTCAAGGACTTCATGCGCGGCGGGATTGCCGGGGCTTTGACGAGCATTGGGATGAGCCATCTGGCTTCGGCGGTGGCCGATGTTGAGATTCGCGTTTGTGCGGTGGGGACGCGGAGCGAAAAAAGCGGGACCGCCGGCAAGATTGTTGAGTGGTTTGCCGAAGAGTTTCCCGATCACAAAATCGATGCCTGTTACGGTGACGCCGTATGGCAGGACATGTTGGCGACGCACAAGCCCGATGTGCTGTTTGTGGCCACGCCCGATCACGTGCATACGCAGCCGATTCTCGACGCCCTCGATGCGGGCTGCGACGTGATTACGGAAAAGCCGCTCTGCCTGACCACCAGCGAAGCCGACCAGATTATCGCCAAGGCCCGCGAAGTGGGACGCGTTGTCGCCGTCGATATGCACAAGCGATACGATCCGTTTGTGCGCGAGATGATGCTGAAAGCCCCCGAGCAGTACGGCCCCATCAATCGCGTGCGGACTGTGCTCGAAGAGCCGCTGGAAGTCAGTTCGGAAATCTTCGCTTGGGTCGAAGAAAGCAACCCCTTCACCTACGTCGGCTGCCATTGGCTCGATGTGGTGCATCACTACATGGACGTGCAGCCGGTGGCCGTGTATGCGACGGGGCAGAAAAACCTGCTGCTGAACTGGGACGAACATCACCAGGAAATCGCCCGACGTCGCGGTGTCGATCCGTCGTCGTTCAAACGGCAGCACGCCATCAAAACGTGGGACAGCATCGATGTCGCCGTCACCTACGACAACGGCATGCGCGGCGACTACAACAACAACTGGATCAACCCGGCCGAGTTTGAGGGCGCAGTCAATCAGGAGATTGAACTGTACGGCATCTACGGCCGCGGCCTCGTCGATCAGCAGGATCGCGGTTACCGGGAAGCGATTATCGGCGACGGCTCGCGGACGCGGAACCCCTCATTCGGCGGTCGCATCCAGCATCACGGCGGACATCTGGAAATCTTCGGCTACGGCAAAGCATCGATCGCCGCCGGACTGCTGGCAATCATCCGCCGCCGCATTCTCGGTGAATCGTTGGATGAACTCGACGAATCCTATCCCACCGCCGCCAGCCAGCGCGAAGTGATTCGCGTCATCGAAGCGGCAGCCGTGGTGGCCGAGAAGAATTACGAACACATGGAAGCAGGCCGCGGCACCCCCACGACGGCGCTGCTGACTGACTCGGAAATTCAGATCATCGAACCGTAAGAGAGAACACCAACTGGTTCCCAAGCTCCGGCTTGGGAGCCGGCAACCGCGAAGCTCTGCTTCGCTCGACGCGCAACCGGTCTCTCCGGCTCGGCAGCGACATGGTAGATCGGCGTTACCAAGCTGGAGCTTGGTAACGAGTAAACAGAGGAACTACTCATGACGAACCCCGGTCCCAGTGTGACCCGTCGTGATTTGCTACAGGCCTCGGTCGCTGTCGGAGCAGCCGCAGCCTTTGGTGTAACCGTGAACGAAGCTTCCGCCGGCGAACACAATCCAAGAGCAAGCTCAATCCGGGGAATCGCTCTTGGAAAGTACTGAGCGGCAGGACTGAACTATTTTTCCGCCCAAGTAACGTTTCACGCCAAAGTCAATAAGTCTGTGCTCAAAACTCGGACGGGCAGAAAAACGAATGGTGAATTCTTTTCCCGGTCCAAAACGAGTTGTTTTCGAGATATCGTTGAAAGAATGTCTAGAGGTAAGGGGAAAGGCGGTCCAATTCGCATCACTACCTGGGGGAACCGTAGTCTCGATGTCCACCCACACCTCCACCTCTCCTGGACTATTATTGAAGAAGTGTGCTTCGTAGTCCCATTCTTCATTTTGCGGCGGTCCGGACTTTTTAGGCTCGTAAAAGAGGACAGTACCGTCGAGAAAGCGCTTCGTCTTGAACACCTCTACGAGCGAGCTGTTCCTCAACTCGACGTTGCATTTTTCCCCAGGAGGTTCTGCCGGTCCTTCTCCTTCTTCCTCTCCGGTCTTAGAAGGAATCAGAAATCCTGGCGGCTGCGGCCTCCCTCGCTCTATAACCGCCCGTGCGGCCGCCGCTGCTTCGGCAAAATCCTTTTTCATTTTCTTCCACTTCGCGGAATCGGAACTCTCGGAGCTTCTCCGGCGATTGAAGAAATCGGAATTGGTATTCGAGGCGTCCATGTCCAGCCAGACAAGTTGTACCAACTGCACGGCGTGCTTTTTCCTTTCTGTTGCGGACAGGGGCTGGATTCGAGGAGCGGTTTCTGCGGTGGGAGCGGCGGATCGACGGTCAGGCTGACCGCGACGCAGTCCGTCCACTGGGATGGTTATTCCAAACCGAAATCCATTCGACCTGCTACGCGACCGACTTTCGCTGGAGCGCCTGCTGTCGGAGCGTCTTCCTCCAATGGAGATCCCGCCCGGACTGACGCCAAAACGGACCTGCGCATCGGCCGTGTCGGCCGCGGTGAAAGATGCGAAGACGGCAAGAATCAGACATTTGAACGGGCGTTTCATCGTGTTGCCTCCTTTGCAGATGTGACGGCATCGGGCGCTGCTTTTCTCGGCTTCGGCGCCTGCTGCTGAAGCTGGATGCGGTCGATTTCAGCGGTCGCCATCCCGTACTCCACTGTCTGCGGCTCGGCGTGTTCGCGCACCCAGCGCAGATGGCTCAGCGCACCATCGTGGTCCCCGCTCTGCGATAGCCGCAGTCCGAAGCAGATCTGCGCCAAGGACATTCTTGCGTCGTCACGCGCAAGGCTGTACAACCGCTCGGCCGGTAGCTCTTTCTTCAGATGACTGATGACGGGGTACGGCCAGATATTGCGATCGGCCTGCGAGGCCGCTTTTTCCAGCATTTGCTCGGCTTCATCGTCGCGACCGGCGAAGCGGTAACCGAAGTATCCAATCAGTGCCGCTTGCAGCGAATCCGGATGCGACCAGCCCCGCGAGTCCAGAAACGTCGCGGCGTCGTCGCCCGCAGCGCCATCACCGGCAACGAATCGTTCCTTGGCACGCGCATAGAACGCACCGGCGTGCCGTTCTCGCACCGTACGCGCCTCATCGCTGCGCTCGCTCTTTTCCAGCAGCGTTGCGTAGTTGTGGGTTACCTCGGCCAGCTGCGAGTGGTTCGCTCCCAGCGCTTTCTCGTAGACTCCCAGGGAGCGCTGATAAAGCGATTCGGCCTCGGCAAGCTTCTCCTGCAACTGCTGCGACTGAGCCAACGCGTGTAGCGTTTCGGCCACCAGCGGATGCTCCTCTCCCAGACGGGCCTGACGAATTGTCAATGCCTGCTCCAATAGGGGAACTGCCTTGGCGTGTTCACCCCGAGAGGCGTGCAGCCGGGCCAAGCCGTGAAGACATATCGCCGTGCCGGGGTATTCGGCACCGCCGGCCCGTTCCCAGGTTGCAAACGCCGCGCGGAAAAACTCGTCAGCTTCGGTAAGGTCACCTCGTTTCTCGTGCAATAGCGCGATGTTCTGAAACGCGGCCGCTGTGAGTGGATGCGCGTCGCCCTGCGTCTCCAGGAAAGTTTTCATGGCGCGTTGAAACAAGGGCAGGGACTGCTCGTAAAGAGCCCGATCTGCGTAGTGAGAAGCCAGTTCGTTGAGGTTGATGGCAATCAGAGGGTGCTTCTCGTCCAACTGCTTTTCTCGAATCGCGAGCGCCCGCTTGTACAATGGCTCCGCCTTGGCGTATTGGCGCTGCGCATGGCAGACGGCGGCCAACTTGTCGAGGATAGCCGCCACGCCGTCATCCTCGGGTCCCATCGCTTTCTCTGCAATCGCGAGCGCTCCCTCGTAGAGCGCTTCCGCCTGTGGGAGTTCGCCCTGCGCCTGATAGCTGGCCGCCAATCCGGTCAGGCTGATGGCCTGACGAATATCACCCGGGGCAAACTGCTCTGTCTGACGAATCGCCAAGTTGAACTGTTTTTGGGCCTCGGCAAACTCTCGCACCTTTAAAGCCTTCCAGCCCGCGCTGTTGTGCGTTTGCCAGAGCGCCTCTTGAGCGGATGCGAGTGTGGTCAACAGGGCCAGCAGAACAGGGGTCGCAAACATCCATCGGAATTGCCGTACATTCACAGCACACCTCCCTGAAATTTTAAATCGTGAACAGTTGGCTTCAAATCCACCACGATGGCCACAGGCCGGATATCCGCTGGAGCGTAACCACGCCGAAACGAGTGCAGTCGCAACAATGCCCGCAATCGGCTGAAAATCGGCATAAAAAAAGCCCGTTGAGCGGAGACCGCCCAACAGGCATTCAGAACCATTGAATTCGCTGTCCTTTCTTCGGCCAGCGCGAATAAGTATCCGGCGATGCTAACGATTTGTCAAGAAGGCAATACTCTTTTTTCCGGAAGAATGCTGTGGTACAAGGAAGTCGTGCGAGAGGAAATCGATTTCGCGACCTGATTGAACAGAGGATTCACCAAATGCTGAGCGCAACAGTTTTTTCGATGGCCATGGCGGCAGCTGTGATGGGTCAATCGTCCGACGCCGCCTTTCCGCCACATCGGGTGATTGGGAGCGTCTACTATGTTGGCTCAAAAGACATTTCGAGCTTTCTCATCACCACACCCAAAGGGCACTTTCTGCTCAACAGCGGTTTTGAAGAGACGGTGCCGTTGATCCGGGCGTCGGTCGAGTCGCTCGGATTCAAAATGCGCGACGTGAAATACCTGCTGGCGAGTCACGCGCATTCCGATCACGTTGCCGGCCATGCGTTGGCGAAGGAATTGACCGGCGCCAAAGTCTACGTGATGCGCGGCGACGACGGCGTGATTTCATCGGGCGGGAAAGGGCAATACCTTTACACCACCAGCCGTTGGAAACCATGCGCGGTTGATCGCGTGTTGAAGGATGGCGAAAAGATCACACTCGGCGGAGTCACGCTGGTTGCCCGTAGCACACCCGGTCACACGCGCGGTTGCACCACCTGGACCTGTCAGGTGAAAGACGGCGGCAAGAAATACGATGTCGTCGTGGTCGGCAGCCCCAACGTTAATCCCGGCTACCAGTTGGTGGGCAATAAGGACTACCCGGAAATTGCCAAGGACTTTGCCAAAACCTTCAACCTGTCGAAGGCGCTCGAATGCGATGTCTTCCTCGGCGCGCACGGCGCGTATTACGGGTTGCCGGCGAAGTTTGAACGCTTCAAACGCGACGGTAAAACGAACCCGTTCATCGACCCGGACGGTTACCGGGACTACATTACGCTGAAGGAGAAGGCTTTTCGCTCGACGCTCGAAAAACAGAAGGCGACCAAGACGCCGTAAGACGAGATTCAATTCGTTGCGTTGCACCGCACCGCTGAAACTGCGAACCGTTGGTTCGCAGCTAGATGGAGTTTTTGGCACATGACCCGCCCGCATATTATTTTCATCATCACCGACCAACAAAGATTCGACACGATTCGTGCGCTGGGGTACGACTACGTCGATACGCCGAACCTCGACCGGCTGGTTAACGAGGGTGTGACGTTTACCAACTGTCACATCACCGCTCCATCGTGCGCCCCTTCGCGCGCGAGTCTGTTTACCGGGCATTACCCGCATACGACGGGTATTCTGCGGAATGCCGACCGGTGGACGCGGTCCTGGATCAAACTGATTCAAGAGAGCGGTTACCGCACAATCAACATGGGCAAGATGCATTCTTACCCGTATCACACGCCGTTGGGGTTTGAGGAACGTTACGTCGTCGAAAACAAGGATCGCTATCTCGAAGAGCGTTTCTACTTTGATGAATGGGACAAGGCGCTGCGGGCGCGCGGGATCGTCAAGCAGCAGCGCGAGTTGTACCGTGCGCGGGCCGATTATGCTACGAGTCTTGGTGCATTCACCTGGGACCTGCCGGCCGATACGCAGTCGGACAATTTTGTCGGCGACATGACAAGTTGGTACATTCGCACCAAACCGAAAGATGATCGGCCGTTGTTTTTGCAGGTCGGTTTTCCGGGGCCGCATCCGCCGTACGATCCCACACCGGACTTTGCCGAGAAATACATGAAGCGGGAATTTCCGCTGTTGGATGTCACGCAGGACGAGTTGGACGGACAGCCCGAACCGTTCAAGAAGATGCGCGTTCACAACAGCGAAGTCGATCACGATTCCGTCGTGCATTTGCTCAACCCCACTCACGAGCAACGGCATCGGCAGCGGGCCTATTACATGGCCAACGTCGAGATGATCGACATCAAGGTCGGCGAGATTATGGACGCCCTCGAAGAAAAGGGGTATCTCGAAAATGCCGTCGTCATTTTTACGTCCGATCACGGTGACTGCTTGACCGACCACGGTCACAGTCAGAAGTGGACGATGTATGACACCATTATGCGGATGCCGCTCATCGTCTGGGCCCCCGGTCGATTCAGCGGCGGGCGAAAGATCGACGGGCTGTGTCAATTGATGGACATCGGCCCGGCGATTCTCGAACTGGCGGGAATTGAAGTTCCCACCGAAATTGAAGCGAAGTCGCTGTTGCCGGCAATCGAAGGGAAAGATTGGGCCGCCCGCGATTACGTGTACGCCGAACATGGCCGCGACGGCATTCTGCAGGAGATCGATTTCATGTCGATGGTCCGCAGCCGCGACTGGAAGCTGGTACACTTCCTCGATTCGCCAGAGGGACAACTGTTCGATTTGCAGAATGATCCGGACGAAGTCCGGAACCTGTGGAACGATGCGGATCACATCGACAGCCGACGCGAAATGCTTGACGAACTTCGCGAATGGCGTATTCGTAGCGGCGTGAATGCGGCGAACTGGGCCGCCGACTGGCGTTAAGCCACAATTTCTTTCGCCACCTTGCCGTGGACGTCGGTCAGGCGGAAGTCGCGACCGGCGTAGCGGTAGGTGAGTCGCTCGTGATCGAGGCCGAGCAGATGCAGCACCGTTGCGTGCAGATCGTGCAGGTGCATGCGGTTTTCGACCGCCTCGTAACCGAGTTCGTCGGTGCCGCCGAACTTGAAGCCGCCTTTGACACCGCCTCCGGCCAGATACATCGAGTAGCCTTTGGCGTTGTGATCGCGGCCGTCGTTGTCCTTGCGGGCTGTATCGGGAGTGCGACCGAATTCGCCGCCCCACAGAACCAGGGTTTCGTCCAGCAGGCCGCGCTGTTTCAAATCGGCAAGTAGCGCGCCAATTGGTTGGTCGGTTGCTGCGGCCCGTGCGCCATGCCCCTTCTTCAGGGTGCCGTGCTGATCCCAGAACTCGTCACATAATTCGATGTACCGCACGCCCGATTCGGCCATACGTCGCGCGAGCAGACATTGCCGCCCGAAATTGTCGCTCGGTTTGCCGTTGCCAATTCCGTAGGCCGTTTGTGTCGCCGCTGTTTCCTTGGTGAGATCCATCACCCGCGGCAATTCGGTCTGCATGCGAAACGCTAACTCGTACGATTCGATCACGCCTTCGAGTTGCGAGTCGGCCGGATCGCTGTCGGACAGATTCCGATTCAGCGACTGAATGAAGTCGAGTTGCCGTCGTTGTTTGGTTGATGAGAGTCGCGGGTTCTTCAGGTTGCCGATTTGCGCATTTTTGATTGGCGTCTTGATGTCGCCGATCGCCGTTCCCTGATAGACGGCCGGCAGAAATGCGGAACTGTAGTTCTTGGCTCCGCCGTTGATGATTGGCGGAGACATCGAGACGAACCCGGGGAGATTTGCGTTTTCGGTCCCCAAGCCGTACATCATCCATGCGCCCAATGATGGTCGGGTGAACGCAAAGTTGCCGGTGTGCAGTTGCAGCATCGCCGGTGTGTGGTTGGCCGAATCGGTGTGCAATCCCGACAACACGCAGATGTCGTCGGCGTGCTTCGCCATGTGGGGGACGAGATCGGAAACCCAGAGGCCGCTTTCGCCGCGTTGTTCCCAGTTCCAGCGGGAACCGACCAGCTTGCGGTTCTTGCTTCGCCCCGGCTTCCCGTCCTGCTTGTTGAGTTCCGGCTTGTAGTCGAAGGTATCCATGTGCGCCGGCCCGCCGCGCATGTGCAGGAAAATCAGCCGTTTTGCACGCGTCGGGAAGTGCGGCGGCTTCGACGCCAACCGACTGCCGCCCTCGGCCGCGTTCGCCTGACACAGGTCGGCCAAGGCCAGCATGCCAATTCCGCAAGTTGAAGCCGAAAGCATCTGGCGTCGAGAGATCATGCCGTCCATTTTATTCATTCCCGGGCGGCTCGTTCGCCGCAATCAAAAGGGTGCACGCAACCCGCGCTCAGTACAATCTATGTAAAACGGGTTCAATTCAAATACCGAAACTCCGCCGCCGCGAATAGCGACTGGCAGAAACTGGTCCATGCTTCCAGTTGTTGTTTTTCGGCGGCTTCGCCTGTTAGCCCTTCATCAACCGCGGCCTGCAAGAAGTCAGCCGACTGTTTGAATTCCTTCTTTGTTGGATGACGTCCGAAACAGCTTAAGAAGACGTAGGAAATTCGTTCTCGCTCATTGCCGTCGAGTTGCAGCGCCTTGCCCGACAGCGATTCGGACATCTCGATCACCAACGAGTTATTCATCAGAAACAGCGACTGCGTCGGCACGTTGGTTACGTCCCGGCGTCCCTGCAAGTTCGACGGATCGGGGAAGTCGAACGTCTTCAGAATATCGATCATCGCCGTGCGGAGAATGGGCAGATAGACGCCGCGGCGATAGAACTTTTCCTTGAGCGGTTTCTCGTTGATTCCACGACCGACTTCTCCATCGCCGATTCGCGCGACGACGGATGTTTCCGGCCGTGACAGATCCAGTTTTCCTGCTGACGAGAGCAGTCCGTCACGAATCGCCTCGGCTTCCAACCGACGACGATTGGCCCGCCAGAGCATGCGGTCCTCGGGATCGATGGCGTATGCTTTTTCGTCAAACGCGGTTGATAGTCGATACGTCCGCGAGCGAATCACCTCTCGAATCAGTTTCTTCGTCGAACCCCCGTTTTCAACAAAGCGGTTCGACAGCCAATCCAACAGTTGCGGATGCGAGGGGGGGCTGCCGTTGACGCCGAAGTTATCGACCGTTTCGACAAGACCGCGACCGAACAGGTGTTGCCAGATCCGGTTGACGGCGACTCGCGTCGCGAGCGGATTGTCGGCATGGGTGATCCACTTCGCCAACTGCAGCCGGCCACTTTGCTTCGAGTCCACGCTTGGTGCACCGTCGAATGAAACGAATGACAGAAACCCTCGGGGAACAACGTCGCCACGACTCTTTCTGTCGCCGCGAATCAGAACGGCCATGTCGGCTGTTTTCGGCGCATCGGTCACCCCCATCGCGAACTGCAGTTTGAGTAGTTCCTGCTGTTGTTGTATCGTCTTGAATTGCGCATCCAATAGGTCAAACCTCTGTTTGGCTGCCGCGATCGTCTCTTTGTTCTTCTTCTTACCTCGCTGCAGGTTTTGGAGTTTCTTCTGTGCGGTGCCGCGCTGCTTTTGTACCTTGGCGAATTCCTTCTGCAACTCCTCGGCACGTTTCAGTTTCTGCTTAGGGTCGTCGCCGAGAACCATCCACACTTTCGCCGCATCACTGGCCTTCTTCGGCCGCTTTAGTCCACCACCGTATAACGTCTTCGTGCTGTTGAAAATTCCCGCGAGTGCATAGTAGTCGGCTGTTGGAATGGGATCGAACTTGTGATCATGGCATCGCGCACAGCTGGCCGTCATTCCCAGAAACCCGCGTGTGACAACATCGATTTGGTCGTCGATCAGATCGAACTGTAGATTGCCGCCGGAAATTGGTTTCGAGCCAACCGCCAACAAACCGGTGGCGACTCGCTGCGAATCGCGGCGTGACGTCGAATCGGCTTCGAGCAGATCGCCGGCAATCTGTTCTGTCACGAATTGACTGAAGGGCATGTCGGCATTGAATGCATCGATCGCCCAGTTGCGATACCGCCAGGCATAAGGAAACAGCACATCGCGGCTTTTGCCGTTCGATTCCGCATAGCGTGCGACATCCAGCCAATGCCGCGCCCAACGCGCGCCAAACTGCGGTGATTCGAGTAATTGATCGACGAGAGATTCGATTGCCGATTGCGCGTCGGCATTGTAGTTCTTCACAAAGTCTTCGACGGCAGCAGGTGAGGGTGGCAGGCCGATCACATCGAAGTGAATCCGGCGGCACAACGTGTATGCGTCGGCGCCAGCAACCGGGGCAATGCCTTTTTCTTCGAGGCGTGCGAGGATGAAACTGTCAATGTCATTGATAGGCCATGCGCCATCTTTCACCTTGGGCAGCTCAGACTTCTTGACCGGCTTGAGCGACCACAAGGCCTCGGCCCGTTGTGCGAGTTTGTCGTTGACCTTCTTCGGTCGACGTGGATCGGGCGCTCCCATCGCCACCCACTTGCGGAAATCGGCAATCACATCATCGGGGAGTTTATCATCCGGGGGCATTTCCAACCCGTCGCGGTACTCCATCGCATCGACCAGCAGACTACGCTCGGCCTTCTCCATCGAAACTGCCGGCCCGGATTCTCCTCCTTTGAGAATGGCAGCGCGGCTGTCGAGTAATAGCTTGCCCCCGATGTCATCGGATTTTGCCGAATGGCATTCGTAACAATGATCGACGAGAATGGGGCGGATCTTCTTTTCAAAAAACTCAATTTGTTGCTTCGTTGGTTCGTCTTCCGCCAGCGCAATCGTTGGGACACACAACAACAGCCAAACGATGGAGCCGCGGATGGGGTGTCGCATGATTGTGTCTGTTCTGGTGGTAGGAAGGTGTGACGGTTCGCTTTTGACTGTCGGATGGTCAATGAGCGGGCGGGATTACCAGCATAAATTGTAACGAAAATGCAGCCACAGACACAATGAAATCCGCGTGGGCAAAACAAAAAGACCCCACCTGCCAAATGTCAGGTGGGGCCTATATCTTTGTTTCTGCCGCCGAGACCGCCATATCGTTCGGCCATCGGAAATCGTTTCGTAAGACGAGCGTTGCTTAGCGGTCCTTGTTGCTTGCGAGTCGGGTGCGGGCTACGAGACGCCGGTCGGCAATGGTGACGGTCCGAACCTTGCGAACCCGATAGAGCGGACCGGAAAGGTACAAACTCGGACGCTCGGCCAGAATCTCACCCTCGATATAGACGCAGTCGCCGTCGGAGAATTCGTCGAGCCGAATATCCGGAGCGAGAACCATGCTGCCGCCGTGAGTGTCGATCTGGTCTAACTCAAGGAAGCGGATTTTCCAGTCGCCACCGGGGACATGGACGCGGTGCAGTTTGCCGACGAGCCAGACATAGTTGTCACCACGACCGTAAACGGTACCGGAACGAGGTAGCGGCGGTTGTGGCAATGCAGCGACTCTGACGGGAGCAACCGGCTCTTGACGTTTCTGAACGACCGTCTCCTCGACGACCGGTTCTTCTTCGACCACCTCCACGGGCACCGCGATTGGAGCGCAGGGGCTGGGGCAGGTACCGGTCGATGGATCACATTGGACGTGAGCCGTGCCGATGGTTGCGTTGGAACAATGCTGGCACTGCTTGGGATGAGATTGACATCCCGCCGCTCCGGCAATGGCGACAAGTGCCAAGGTACAGAAAGA
Organism: Planctomycetaceae bacterium; assembly: GCA_018699955.1. GTDB lineage: Bacteria > Planctomycetota > Planctomycetia > Planctomycetales > Planctomycetaceae > JABISG01. Next base: position 26,525 of record JABISG010000055.1, read on the forward strand.
TTTATACATGATCGGGAATTCCCTCGATTAGTTTCGGCATTTCAATGCCGCTCGTCGGTGGGCTGGAGTCTTTTCGATCCGGGCCGCACCGACGAGTGGAGTCATACTCGTTAGAGTTCCTGGCTTCACTCACGAAGCGACTAGTCACGATAGACTTGCGTACTTTCCAACTCTGTGACAGGCGTCTTCAGGCTATCGGTTGTCACTTGAACTTCCACGCGGGCATCGCCAGCCTTGGACGCTCGCACTTTGAGGCGATAGATGGCGTCGGCTCGCGGAGCCAGCTTCGACAGTTCACCGAAGCGAATCGTACGTCCGTCGATCTTGTTGCCAGTCGGGCCATCGGCACTAATGATCTTCATCCCTTCCGGAACGGTTGCCTTAATATTCACCGACTTGGCGAAGTCTGTTCCCTGGTTCGTGACCAGGATTTCGTACACCGTCTCAGCACCAACTTCGACCGGATCGGCAACATCGACAACTTCAAGCAGGATGGCGGCGATGCCGTCCACCTTGGTCGATTGTTGTGCTCTGGCCTTGAGGCCGCGTTCGGCGACTGCTTGAGCGAAGATCGGGTATTCGCCCGGCTCTTGTGCCCGCAGCTTAAATGTCCCCACGAACTCTTTGCCAACTTCGAGCGTTCCAACAAACCAGTTGACGGTCTTGCTTGTGCTGTCGAATCGGCCGCCGTGGCCGGCTTCCAGGTAGGCGAAGGCTTTGGGAATGGCACAGCGGAGTCCCACGTTTTGGGCTGCAGCGGTACCGGTGTTCTTAATCCGAACGGTGTAAGCGGCCGGTCGGGTCACGTAACGGAACTTGGGTCCGGAGATGACAAGGTCAAGTCGTGCTCCGAGTGCGGTGACTTCCTTGGTTGCTTCGTCACGAAGACCGTGGTCTGCCGTGGCGATGAATTCACTGGCGTATTTGCCCAAGTCGGCCGCTTTGGCGTGAACCTGGATCGATCGCGATTCGCCGGGATTGATAACTCCCAAACGATAAATGGAAGCCTTTTCAACCCGATCGAGACCCTTTTCAAACTTGGCTTCGATACTCACGTTCGTCGCCTTGCCGGTGCCGGGGTTTTGCACGGTGAGCGTGTAGACGACTTGATTTCCAATCAGGACGGTATCCGATGCTTCGGCGATCAATTTCAGTTTCGGCTCGACAACCTTAAAGCGGGAGCTGGCCGGGATACTGAAGTTGACGCGAGCGTAACTGTTGGCCGTACCCACTTTGTCGGGAATCAGCCGCAACGAGATTCGGGCTTCTTCCTGGGGTTCGATCTTGGCAATTTCCCAGTAGGGTTGGTCGCCGGCTTCTACGGCTGCCGGTGTCGCTTTCACAAGACGGAATCCCGCGGGCAGAACCTGTCGGACCGTAATCTGATCGACAGCCACCCGGCCACGGTTACGCAGTACGAGTTCAAAATCACCTTCCTGGCCAACGAGAATGCTTTCCGGCGTCACCCAATCCAGGGTCAGGTTCACCGACTTTGTTCCGAACGAATGGGCGCGTCCCAGCGGCTGCGGTTTTGTCGCTGCATCGATGCGAGCCTCTTCTGCCAACGCTCTGATTGCGGCGGCCGTTCGTATTGGAGCACCACCGGCGACTCTTGAGATCGGCGACGGATTGGCAATCGGGGCCGCTTCCTCAAACCCAATTTCCGAATCTGTCCTGTCCTCTTCCGGTGTGAAGTCGAAGGGATTCTCGGGGCCAGCGGCCAAAGTCTGATCTTTCGCCGGCAACTCTGCCACTCCCTTCAGGGTGACTTCGGGCAGAGGACTTGTCTCACCTTCAATTGGCAAGCGATTCAATTGCACATCGGTCTCGGCGGCTTCGCCACTCGCAAGCAACTCATTCCCGGTCGACGAGAAAAGCTGAGCGCTGATCAAAGTGCCTACAGCCAAGCAGACGATGGCGACTGGCACCATTACACGCGGACTTCTCATTTTCCTCATCGTACGGACCTTTCCAGCTTCGCCCAAAAATTGGAATATAACGCCCCATCAACTGGCGCTTCTCTCATTTCTCATCGGAAGGAATCGATCCACAGTTTCCGGTTCATTGGCCGTGCCCGAATAATCGGTACCACCCCTCGAAAGCATACGATTACAGCCAATCGACCGCTGAGTCGCGCCAGAGAACCGGCCGAATCCGCACAACCGGAACTCTTTCTCCCGCCACGACGACATCCAGGCGCAAAGAAACCGAAGTATTCTCCAAAACCGGCCGCGAGTCTCGCCATTGTGAGGGGCATTACTCAAATAAAATTGCGCCGTCGGCCAGAGTGGTAGTGCAACTACCCACTCGGATGTTGCTTAGTCCGCGTTTATGCCGTACGTCGATTGAGAAAGGGGGCGGGCGATTGGAGTGATTTACGGTTGATACTGACGCCGGGACGGTTTGTGTCGATTTACGATCGGGTGTTTGCTACGACTCCAATACAGGAAACTTCGCATCGCGCTGTTCTTGCCATCGTCAATGCCCACAAGACAGGCTATTCTAGGAGAATCGAACGTCGGTTGTTTGCGACGCGGAATCTGGACCGGGAGTGTGTGAATGCTGGATATCGGGAGCTTTCGTGCCAGGAACTGTGGTGGTCTGTCGCGACGTTCGTTTCTGAGACTTGGAGCATCCGCACCGGTTGCCCTTGGACTCTCTGGACTGGGAAGCGAAGTGCTGGCCGCCGAGGCGGGACGGGCGAAGTCGGTCATCTTGCTCTGGCTTTGGGGAGCGCCCAGCCATCTCGACACGTTCGATCCCAAACCGAAAGCGCCCGCCGAATATCGCGGCCCGTTCTCACCCATCGCCACCAGGACGCCGGGTGTTCAGTTCTCCGAACTGATGCCGAGAATGGCACAACAGAGTGACCGGTTCTCTTTGATTCGATCTAATGTCTCGTCGGATGGCGGGCATCCCGGTGCCGGCACGGTTGGGCTGACCGGTTTCAAGGAATTTCCCGAGCCGGTGCAACCAAACTTCGGTTCGATTGTCTCCAAGTCGCGCGGCCACCGGGGAAAGCTTCCGCCGTTCTTTTATGTTGGACGAGGAATTCCACGCGATTTGCCCCGTCGCATAAAAGGATATGGAGGCGGCACGCTGGGAAAGACGAGCGATCCGTTCTTGGTTAGTTGTTCCGATGTCGGCCGCGTCGAAATTCCGGCTCTCAAACTGCTCGATGGATTAACGCCAAACCGTGTAACGGATCGCAAGTCGTTATTATCGCAACTGGACGGCGTTCCCGTCGCGCTCGACAACGCCGGTTTTGCCGACTGGGACCGCACGTATCAATTGGCGTATGGGCTGCTGACAACGCCATCATCGCGAAAAGCATTTGACCTCACCGAAGAATCGCCCACAACGCGAGCGAGTTACGGACAAACAACCTTCGGCCAAAGTTGCCTGTTGGCAAGACGACTGGTGGAGAACCACGTCCCTTATATCCAGGTCAACTGGAGCGAATACGTCGAAGCAATGTCGCCCGGCTGCGATTTCGGCTGGGACACACACATTTACAACTTCGAGTTACTGCAGGATCGTCACTGTCCAATTTTCGACCGCGCTTTTACCGCCCTGCTCGATGACCTGGATCAACGCGGCTTGCTCGACGAGACACTGGTTGTGGCGATGGGCGAATTCGGACGAACTCCGCGAATCAATAAACGGGCCTCACGCGATCACTGGCCGCGCTGTTACTTCTCCATTTGGGCGGGTGCCGGCGTGGAACCGGGACGAGTGATCGGTGCAAGCGACAAGTTCGGCGAAGATCCCACCACGGGGCCGATTCCCCCGCTCATGGTGGGAACAACAATCACCGAACTGGCCGGTGTCGATACCGCCAAACGTGCCGAGATGAAAGTTCTCGACGGTGGAAGGGTTATCGATGAACTGTTCTAAACATTGGCGACGATACGTCGCGATCCTCGCCATGACGCAGTTGGCGAGCCTTGCGTCTCTGCAGGCCGCCGACCCGATTCGTCTGACAACCGACGGACATCTGAAGCACGATCCGATATTCATTCAGTCCGGGCGGGAAATCGTTTACACCCTGCTCGAAAGTCCCGTGCAGCTGCGCTTGATGCGGCTTAAGTTGACCGGTAAGACCACTTCACCCCTGCATGCCAACGTCTCGAAGAATGAATTCGAGCCGGACTTTTCTCCGGACGGACGGTACGAAGTCTTCGTTCAGAGCCGCGGAAACCTCAGCCTGGCGCTCGTCATTCGTGACACCAAACAGAACGTCGATGCGGAAATCAGACCATCGGGCGGCTTTTCCGGTTTGCGAAGTCCGGCAATTTCCCCCGACATGAAACGCGTGTTGTACTGTTACCCGGAAGATGGCCGCCAGCAGATTTATTCGGTCAACATGCAGGCCAAAGATCGCAATGCCCTCACCAACAGCGGCGGCGTTAACAATTGGCCCTGCTTCTCGCGCGATGGAAAACAAATCGTGTTCGGATCAACGCGCGACGGCAACTATGATCTCTACCTGATGAACGCCGACGGCACTGCCGTTCGCCGATTGACGACGAACCCGTTCCAGGACATTCGCCCCAACATTTCTCCCGACGGAAAACGGATTGCCTTCACCAGCAGCCGCGACGGCAACTACGAGATTTATGTCATCAACACCGATGGCAGCGGCCTGAAGCGGCTCACCAACCATCCGGAGCGCGACGACTATCCCGCCTGGCATCCCGATGGGAAGAAACTCGTCATTGTCTCCGAGCGAGACGGACGTCACGACCTGTACCTTATCGACGTTGACCGCTAAGCAGGTTGCTTGCGAGGGGCACCCTCAACTCGGGTGAAGCCGCCGTTGGTGTGCATGGCCGCCGATTTTCGGGTAGGCTGGCATCGTATCGATTGACCAACCCCGCGCCCGTTGTGAACGAGGACTCTTCCATGTTGATTGCCAACTGTGCCAGCCGTCTGGCGGTTATGATGTGCATTGTTTCAGGCGTGTTGCTGACGACGAACTCACTTGCCGCCGACGATAAAGACGAGGAGCCTGCTACGAAGATTGTCTATCAGGAAGACCTCGTTTACGGCCGGGTGCATGGCGCGGGGTTGCTCGCCGACGTTGCTTACCCTGAATCGGACAAGCCACTGCCGGCAATCATCTCGGTTCACGGCGGCCGTTGGCGCGGTGGACACAAACGCGACGGTTCGACCATCAAGGTGAAACAGTGGGCCGGCTTTGGATTCTGGTCGATGTCAATCGACTATCGGCTCGTCGGTGCGACTCCGGCACCTGCCTGCTATCAGGATTTTCAGTGCGCTATCCGTTACGTTCACGCGCATGCCAAGCAGCACAACATCGACACCGATCGCATCTTTCTCATCGGCCAGTCGGCCGGCGGACACATGGTCTCACTGGCAGCAACCTTGGGTGACGGCAGGTTCCCGCGTACCGGAGGCTGGGAAAAGGCAAGCAACGATGTGCGGGCTGTGATCAGCGTGGCAGCCAATTACGAAAACAACACGCTCAGCTGGGGAAACATCTGGGCGCCGGCAAGTGGCGACCTCGTCAAAGCCCGCGCTTATGCTTCGCCTGTCAATCACATCAGCAAGACAACGAAGCCGCTGCTGATTCTGCATTCCGACAATGATCGCTCGGTGCCAATTGCCAACGCGCTCTTGATGGTCGATGCCCTCAAAAAGGCCGATGCGAACTTCAAGTTTCATCGCTACCCCTCGATGGGCCACATGGGCATCACCCCCGAAGTGATCGAGCGTTCGCTGGAGTTCATCGAACAGCAATCGACAAGCGACTAAAACGGCTGCTTGTTTAGCGGCGGGGCATCGCCCCGCGCGTCGTTCTTCATGCGACTCATACGAATTCGGAGGTCGGAATGCGATTTTCGGTGTCGAGTTATTGGCCCGTTGTTGTTGTGACTGCTGCGCTGCTATCACTTCATCCGTCCGCCCTGTTTGCGCAGGACAAATCGGCCACCGGTCCCGCAACCGAAAAGCGTTTTCCGAAACTGCAGCTACCTGCGGGATTTCAGGCGACGCTGTTTGCCTGCGATCCGCTGATCGAATACCCCTCGGTCATCGCCATCGGTCCCAAACCGGGCAGCATGTTCGTCGCACAGGATTACATGAGCGGCCTGGGATACAACAGCCCGCGCCGCAGTGAAATCAAACTCGTCGAAGACACCGACGGCGACGGATATGCCGACCGCTCGACATTGTTCGCCGGCGACTTCAATTCGATTCAGGGTGTGACGTGGCACGACGGCAGCGTCTATGTCATGCACTCGCCCCTGCTGACATCACTTCGCGACGAAGACGGCGACGGAAAAGCCGACACACGCCGTGATCTGTTGAGTGGGTTGGGACTGTCGCCGAAAGAAAATCCCAACCTGCTGCATTGTGCCAACGGCGTTGTTGCAGGACACGATGGTTGGCTGTATCTGGCCCTTGGTGATCGCGGCTGCAGCGTGCAGCGGCCGGAAGGTGACCGACTCATTTTGATCGGTGGCGGGATACTGCGCTGCCGACTCGATGGCCGCGATCTGCACATCTTTGCGACTGGGTTGCGGAACATTTACGACGTCGCGCTGGACGAAGGCCTGAACGTTTTCGTTCGCGATAACGAGAACGATGGCGGCGATTACATGATCCGTGTCTGCCATAGTTTCTTCGGTGCCGACCACGGTTATCCGTACCATTATTACGAGCGACCCACCGAAGCGCTGCCGCCGTTGGCCGATCTGGGGCGCGGTTCGTCGGCCGGTGGGGTGTGCTATCTTGAAACGGCGTTTCCCGCTGAGTACCGCGGCAGCCTGTTTTTCTGCGAATGGGGCCGCGCCGTTGTTAGATATGACCGCAAACGGTCCGGCAGCACGTTTGCCAAGATGAGCGAACACGACTTTTCAGCCGCTGCGCCGAGTGATCCCTACGGGCTCAAGCCGACCGATGTCATTGTCGATCGCGATGGCTCGTTGCTCGTTTCCGACTGGGCCGACGGACAACGCCCCAAACGTGGTCGCGGTCGCGTTTACCGGATTACGTTTGGCGCGGCGAAGCCAAGGGTAAGCAGCGAAACAGAGAAAGACCGGGGCGAAACGGCAAGCCTTGACCACTGGTTGGCTCGTCTTGATTCACCGGGTTATTTTGCGAGAACCGAAGCACAGCGGCAGTTGGAACACAGAGACGCCGTTGGATTGGATGCCGTTCGACGAGCGATGAAAGACGGAAAGCTCGGCCCACTGGCACGCCGACATGCCGTCTGGATCATTGCAACGAACAGAGGGCCGAAAGCACTCGGCGAGTTGTTTCAGTTTGCAGAATTCGACCTTGACCTCAGCGTCCGCTGTCAAGCCGTTCGTGCGTTGGCCGATTTAACCGATCCCGTGTTGTCACAGCACAAGCTCGATGCCGGCCGAGGCGATATCGGAGTCGCCGAACGATTGGCCAAATTGGCTGTTGGTGCTCATCCACAATTCCTACGGGAGGTCGTTGTGACATTGGGCAGGCTTCGTTGGCGGGAAGCCCCTCGCTGGGTTGCCGGCAGACTGAAACGTCCCGATGCTGCGTTGGCACACGCAGCGATGCAAACGATGCGTCGTGCAGACAACTGGCCACAAGTGCTTTTGCTGCTTGATCGGCCCACAAACGACGCCGCACGCAAAGCCGCGTTGATTGCAATTGCCGAACGCGCGGAGCTGAATGTTGTCGATGCTCTGTTGCTGCGGCTTAAGTCGGAAGCCAAGCCCGAACGACGTCGCGAGTACGCCGATTTGCTAACGCGCGTCCATAAGCGGTTGGGAAAGCGGCCGTATTGGGGTTACCGCCCGCCACCTCGCCCAGCCAACACGGTGAGTTGGGATCGAACGGCACAAATCGAAATTGCACTCGATGGCGTCCTCGCCGACGGAAGGATTCGAGTCGGCATTCTCGGCCGCATGCAGCGTGAGCAAATCTCCGTGCGACTCGCGAGTTTGAACAACTGGCTTCGTACCGAACGGCAACCCTTGGGCGTCACGGCAATTCTTGATTCGCTGAAAGATCGATCAGCAGCCGATATTCGACCGCTGATACGTCGCGTGATTCTCGACCGTGACTACGACACGGACAATCGGTTGGCGGCACTCGAACTCTTCAGCCGTGGTCTCGATGAGAAAACCGAAGGCGAATTGTTGGCGGTTGCGAAAGAGATCGAGGACGACAGCGTGGCTGCTGCGGTGTTTCGCGAACTGGGAAAGCGGCCCAAGCTTCCAAGCAGCGAGTTGTTGCTCGCGCGACTGTCTTCTATCGAGGAACACGTCCGCGCCGCTGCGCTGGAATCACTGACAAAAATGGAGGTCAAACGGGTGGCACCTCGCGTCTCCGCGTTGCTGAACGATGCCGATGCCAACGTGCGCCGCGTTGCCGCGCACGCAGCCGGCCAGTTTCAGATTGAGGCTGCCATCGCGCCGCTGAAAAACAGAGTTCGCGATTCCGATCCGCTCGTTCGCCGCGAGTGCCTCAATTCGTTGCGGTTGCTTAAGGTGACTGGTGTCGAAGGTGACGCCGTCGCCGCGTTGCAGCTTCCCCTTACGCAGCCGGCAGCGCTCGCGTATCTGCGAGAATTCGGCAGTCCACTGCAACTGAATGAAGTCACCGCAGTCGCGAAACAGAATCGATCAACGGAGATTCTGCGGGGAGCGTTGCAAACCCTGGCGGCGTGGAACAACAAGTCGGCCAAGAACCCCGAAGTGCAGAAGAAGGTAAACATCGCGATTGCCGCGATTCAGGGACAGACAGGAACGCTATTGAATTGGACTCGTTTGAGCGACGGTGCGACGGGCGAGCCAATTCCAATCTCATCCGGTGCGGTCACACTCGATGCCAAACCCGCCGCCGGCTCGATTGCGCTCGCCTTTGCCGAAGTGTTCTTCGATCAGCCACGCCAGCTTCAGTTTCTCGGAGCCGTCAACGGAACACTTTCGGTTTCGCTCGACGGAAAGCCAATCTACGAACAGTCGAAACAGCAGAAGTTCGCGACCGATTCCCAACGTTTCGAGACGCACATCGATGCCGGTCTGCATCGAATCACCGTTGCCATCGGCGCAGCTTCCGGGTCGGCGCGGTTTCAATTGCGTTTTCGCGAGAAGAGTTCCAGTGTCGCCCGCGAACGATTGATGCAACTTGCACTGAAGGGAACCGGCAGTGTCCGTCGCGGGCAGGAAGTGTTCGTGAATGTTGAAAAGTCTTTGTGTATGAAATGCCATCGGCTGGGTGAAAAGGGCGGGAAGATCGGACCCGACCTGACCGGCGTTGGCAGCCGCTTCTCTCGCGTCCATCTCATCGAATCGATCCTGGAACCAAGCCGTGCGATCGCGCCCAGTTATGGAACGTATGTCGTCGTAACGACCGGCGGCCAAGTGCATACCGGCGTAAAAACGAGCGAAACTGCCGACGTGATGACGCTTGGAACTACCGAGGGAAAGACCATCGAGATCGTCCGCCGCGAAATCGAAGCCATCCGCCGACAGGAAAAGAGTACAATGCCCGAGGACGTCGAGAAACGCCTGAGCGAACGGGAGTTTCTCGACCTGATTGCCTTCCTGCTGTCACAGAAGAAATCCGCGAACAAATAGTTTCGGCAAGCGTCACCGGTTCGACTTGTCGCCATTAAGAATGGGAGCAACACCATGCGAAGATACACCTTTGGAATGATTTTTAGCGTTGTCGCTTTGATGTGCGGAGCAGTTTCGTCGCAGGCCGGCGATGTTCCGCAGTTCCGCGACCTGTTTAACGGCAAAGATCTCACAGGCTGGGTCGATGTGAATACATCCAAAACGACCTGGACGGTCCGCGACGGATTGCTTGTTTGCAGCGGACATCCAATCGGTGTCATGCGCAGCGAAAAACAGTACGAGAATTTTATTCTGCACATTGAATGGCGACACATGGAAGCCGGTGGCAATTCCGGCGTGTTTGCGTGGAGCGAAGGCAGCGTGCCGAAAGGCCGACGGTTACCCAAGGGAATGGAAATCCAGATGCTCGAACTCGACTGGGTCAACATTCACAAGGACAAGAAAACCGGCAAACCGCAGCCCATTGCCTACGTGCATGGTGAACTGTTCGGTGCGAACGGCCTGAAAACTATTCCCGATAACCCCCGCGGCAGTCGCAGCAAGTCGTTCGAGAACCGCTGCAAAGGCAAGGGGCAGTGGAATGTTTACGACGTCGTCTGTGTTGATGGTGTTGTGAAGTTGTCGGTCAACGGCAAATTCGTCAACGGCGTTCGCGGCGCATCGGTGAAGAAGGGGTATCTCTGCCTGGAGTCCGAAGGGGCCGAAATCCACTTCCGCAACATTCGAATCATGGAACTTCCCCCGGGAATTACCACCAAGGAACAGACGGCACCGGTTGTTAAAGAGTAGATGTCCCGCGACATGATGGCAGATGAAACACTGATCGGTTTCATCGTGTGCCGATACCACTCAGTCATTCGGGCGTATTGGGAGTTGGCGACGGACTGGATGAATTTCCGGAGCCAACTTTTACCCATGTCGCCCCCACGATTGTTCCGTGATGGCCGTTGCCGGTGGCGTCCTGCAGGAAATCGCCGGTTAGTTTGTCGCAGTGGTAGAGCGCGATCGTGTCGTCATCTGGCTCAAAGCGTTTGACTGGCGTGAAACCTGCCTTCTTGTAGCGGGCGATTCGTGAGATTCGGATCTCGTCCAATCGGCCGGGGAAGAACCGTATTGGATTGCCCTCGGAATTGAGTGTCGCTCCGAGTCGCAGGAGGCGTCGGTGGTCGGGTTGACCGGGCGTTCCCGATGTCGGCCCGGGTTGTTTGGCGAGGCGTCCGTCGATGTATAGATTCAGTAAGCCGCCCGCCCACACCATTGCCACGTGCCGTCGCGCTACAACTTGCCATGTCGAATACGAGTGCTGCCAGCGACCGCTTGCCTCCTGAGCGCTGGCGCCGAGGTTTCCGCCCTCGGTATTATTGGTTCCGCTCTCCGCTAGTTGGATGGTTGGGTCTCCACTCCAGAGGGCAATAGAGCCGCGATAATCTGGGGAATTCAGTTCCTCGAAGTCGATCCAGGCCTCGATTGTGAACTCGTCGCCGAAATCGACACCATCCATTGGAATATCGACGTAGTCGTCCACGCCGTCGAAGCTGAGGGCGTAGTTTGCTCTACGCGAATCAGATGCCGGTATCTTGGGACTTGTCGCGTCGATCGTCATCGCCAGCCGGAAGCCGATATTCTTGTTGCCTGACATCGACTTGTGGTGGTACCGAGCAGCCGACCGGCAGTTCTCCCCACCACTTCTGGTGTAGCCACCGCGAACGGTGCGATTCGAGCCAGCGAGAGGGCCGGGCGGGTCACTTGAGATTTCTCCAATTAGTTGCTCATAGTACCTTGCGTCGTAGTAGTCCTGGCACCATTCCATAACATTGCCGTGCATACTGTGAACACCGAATGCGTTGGGAAGTTTCTCGCCCACGGGGTGAGTTATTCCTTTCGAATTCCCTGAGTACCAGACGTAGTCGCCCAGACGCGACTCATCGGCGAACCCGTACTTCCCGGCACTGCCGGCCCGGCAAGCGAATTCCCACTCGGCCTCACTCGGCAGGCGGAACCCGTTGCCGTTGACCGGCGTGATGATCGCTCCAAATATTTCGTAGCCGGGGCTCCGTTTTTTCCGCTCACTCAGCTTGTTACAGAAGCTGACCGCATCCAGCCACGACACCATTTCCACTGGAAGTCGTTTGGTCGTCTGCCCGGCCACTGCCTCCTTGCCTGCTCCCGAGCTGGAGTGGTGACTGGGATTTTCGCCAGTGACGTTCTCATACTGCTCTTGCGTGACCTCATGCGCGGCCAGATAAAACGGTTTTGTAATTCGCACGCGATGTTGCGGGGCCTCGTCACGAAAAGCGTCAGGCAGGAGTTCATACTCAATCGATTTGTGCAGTTCGTCGGTTTCCTCTTGCGAGCTACCCATCTGAAATTCGCCGGGAGGAATGAGTACCATCGTTAACTTCACACCGTCGCCGACGTGGATCTCTTTCTCCACCGGCACGTCCAGGAATTTGGCCCACGCCTGTTGGTGTTTCCTGGCTTGTGCGTCGTCGAAAGGTACTACGGCAAACGGCGGTGCATTTGCCTTTACGTCAATCTTCTCTTGGGTGGAATCCGTTTGGGGCTTGTCATCTCTGCCACCCATGAAGCTCCAGATGACCGCACCAACAATCAGAATGGCAGCCACCACACCGCCCACAATGTAGTTTCGCTTCGTCGGGGCGGATGCTCGTTGACCGGCGGACACAGCCGGCAATGGTGGGCTGTTGGCCGGCGGGTTTGGATCCGCTAGTGTCTCTTCGCGGGCATCGATTGCTGGTTTGGCTGTGTTGGGTACAGTCGGCTTCTCACCCGCCAGACCCGCCAGGAAACTCTGGTAAGCCGACTCACCGGGCATCGCGGCCGCCATCGGTTCCAGTGCCTGGACGGTCTCCTGTCCGCTGCTGCGAGTCGCTTCGAGATCGGCGATGACTTCGGTCATGCTCTGCTGACGATTTTCCGGCCGCTTGGCGACCATCTTGCGAAAGACCGCATCGATGGCCGCGACGTTTGCGTCTGTAGGCCGGTTGGAAAACAGCGAGGGAATGGGGTCGCCGCGGTGGGCGAGAATTTTCTTGATCAGCGTGTGCGCTTTGTAGACTGGCTTACCATTGAGCAGAAAATACAAGGCACATCCCAGGCTGTAGATGTCGCTGCGGGCATCGGCTGCTTTGGTATCCTCGGCCTGTTCGGGCGACATGTAGTCGACGGTCCCCATCACGGCGCCCGTCACCGTCAGTTCGGTCTGTGTCTCCTGGCCAACTCCGGTCGACTCGATGCGGGCCAACCCCATATCGAGTACCTTGACGTTGCCCCGCTTGTCGAGCAACAAATTAGCCGGCTTGATATCGCGATGAATGACGCCATTCTTGTGAGCGTACTCGAGGCCGCGCGCCGCCTGCACAATACAACTGACGGCCTGGTCGATCTCGAGCGGTCCCTGCTTCTTGACGATGACCGACAAATCGCGTCCATCGACGTATTCCATCACCAGGAAGTGAACTCCCTTTGATTTGTCGGCATCGAACGCCGCGACAATGTTGGGATGTGATAGTCGGGCGGCCGCTTGTACTTCGCGATGAAACCGTCTGACGGCATCTTTGTCTTTCGTCAACTTGGGTGAGAGAACCTTCAGCGCGACCTTGCGGCCCATGCGGCGATGCTCGGCATGAAATACCACGCCCATACCGCCTTGGCCGAGTTTGTCGAGGACGGCATAGTTGCCGATGACCAATCCGCCGCCCCTGCCCTGCCAAACAAGCTTGGCCTGGAAGGGAGTGAGCCTGCCGGCATCGACCAACTGCCGCGCAAGAGCTTCAGCGTCGGCGGGCGGTTCGGAGAGACCACCGGAAAAGGCTGCGATATCCTCTGCGCTCATCAGACCGGAATCGGTCAGTTGTTGCACAAACTGATCGAGGCTGAGCGGCACGCGCAGTTGCTCCTCAAAGCGAATGGGGCGGACACGACCATTGGAACAGTCCCCCGACACGATTGCAAAGGCATAGGAGCCTGAAGCGCAAGTACCATCGCTCGTTCCCACGCCCTGCGTGGGAACGAGCGGATCGGGCTTCCCTTCGGTATAGCTCCGGCCACCCCGAAAAGATTATTCAGTGGCTGCTATTTCTTTGGGGTCTTTGGCGGGGCGGCACCGGTCTTTGTCGCCGGCTTCTTTGAGAAGTCACCTGCTTCGACGATAAACAAGCCATCGGGTTTGATGTGCTTTCTCATCGCCTCGGCAACTTGTTTTGCCGTCAGTTGGCCAATCTTCTTTTCAATCGTGGCAGCGAACGACATGTCGCGGTCGGCCAGCATGTTGGCTTCCAGTAGCGCGGCCAACTGGGCGTCGTTGGTGCGGGAAACCTGCTGGCGCTGAATGTAACCCCGTTTGGCGATGTCGAGTTCCTTTTCGGTCACTCCGTCTTTGAGCAGCCGGTCGATTTCCTGACGGACTGCGGTTTGCAGCTTCGGCATGTTTTCCGGCTTGCAACTGGCGTAGATGTAAAACGCAGTGCGGTGGTCCAGCGACATCGTTTGCAGGCCCGAACCGATGCCGTATGACAGACCGTCTTTCTGTCGGACGCGGTCGGCTAATCGCGACGACAGCGAACCGCCGCCGAGAATGAAATTGCCGATGACCAACGCTGGATAATCGGGGTGGTCGTCGCGCAGCGGGAACGCGGTGGCGGCGAAGTAAAACGCGCTTTCCTTGTCAGGCGTTTCAATTGTTGTAACGCCCCCTTTGATTTTGGAGTTCAGCCGTTTCAGCCTGCCATACGATTCCGTCGACTTCCAGTTAGCAAATACGTCATCAAGCAGGTCCAGGGTTTCGTCAGCGTCGAAATCGCCGACAATCGTCAGTTGGCCGTGGTTGGAACCGACATACTGATCGTACAGCCGTTTGAGCAGATCGCGGTCAACCTGTTTCACGCGGGCAATATCTTCTTCGTTGGTGGGAACGTACCGTGGATCGGTTTTGGGATAATTGTTGAGCGTGCGGCGAACGGTGACCGAAGCAAGTGTTTGCGGGTCGGTGAGTTTCTGTTCGATCGAGGACACCTGCGAGCTTTTGAGAACGTCCAGTTCCTTTGCAGGCAGCGTTGGGTTGCGGAGCACTTCGGCCAGCAGTTTCAACACAGGGATGAGGTTCTTACGTTTCACTTGCAGGCTGAATGTCATCTTGCCGGCATCGCCGCTGGGGCTGAGTCGGGTTTGATACTTGTCGAATTCATCCTGCAGTTGCTGACGGTTGTACTTCTTGGTTCCGCGTGACATGACGACCGGTAGAAACTCACACGCCGTCGCAAGGTTCTGCAGATTTTGCTCGTCGCCGTACCGTAGCGTCAGCCGAACCTGAACGATTCCACCGCGAGTTTTCTTTTCGAGAAGAGAGGCGTGAATTCCCGAGGGCAAAGCGACGTGCTTCGTACGGCGATCGATATTTGCGGGCGAGACGTCAAACGCCTCACCGACGGCGGCCGCCTTGCGTCCCTTGTAATCGCCCACAATGCTGGCCAGGGTCGGCGTTGGCGGAATCGCTGTTCGATCGGCTTTTTCGGTTGGAATGAACATGCCGACGGTGCTATTGTTGGAACGCAAGTATTTGGCTGCCGCCAGATTGACACTCTCAGTGGTCACCTTTTCGATGTTGTCGCGGTACAGGAAAAGCAATCGCCAGTCGCCTTGGGCGGCCCATTCGCTCAGTTGAATGGCAACCTGCCGACTATCGGCGACCGACCGCTCGAAATAGGTCAGAAGTTGTCGTTTCGACCGATCGACTTCCTCGTCGGTGACGCCTTTTTCGCCAACCAGCAACAGACTGTCCTGCATGGTATCGAGAACAACCTGCGGTTCGTTGCCCTTTGTGACCTGTGCCATAATTCGCATCACACCGGGATCGTGTAACGCAATAGCCGTCCCGAACACGGCCGCCGCTTTCTTCGACTCGACCAGCGATTTGTACAACCGCCCGGCGGGTTTGGCAGTGAGAATGTTTTCCAGCACGGTGACGGCAGAAAAGTCGGGGTGAGGACCGGCGGGAATGTGGTACACAACACCGACCGCTGCCGAATCGCCGACGCGGCGAAGAGTGACAAGCCGCTGGCCGTCCTGCGCAGGTTCTTCCGTGTAAGTGTTTTTCAGTTTTCGTTTAGGGCGTGGGATCTTCCCAAAGTTTTCGGTAATCAGCGCCATCGCGTTGTCCGGATCGAATTTTCCGGCGACCACCAGCATGGCGTTATCGGGCTGATAATACGTGCGATAAAAGGCACGCAGGTTTTCAACCGGAACGCGTTCGATGTCGGCACGGTTGCCGATGGTCGATTTGCCATAATTGTGCCACTCGTAAGCGACGGCCATCATCCGCTGGTTCAACACGTAGAGTGCATTGTTTTCGCCGCGCTCGAACTCGTTGCGAACGACCGACATCTCCGAGGCGAGGTCTTCCGCCTTGATGTTACTATTCATCATCCGGTCCGCTTCCAGTTCCAGCGCGAATTTCAGATTCTCGCCTTTGGCCGGCAGAGTCTCGTAGTAGTTGGTGCGGTCGAGCCAGGTCGTGCCATTGAAGGCGGCCCCGTGTGCGGTCAGCGCTTTGGGAATCGACGGATGGTCGGGCGTGCCTTTGAACAGCATGTGTTCGAGCAAATGCGCCATGCCAGCTTCGCCGTAACCTTCGTGCCGCGAGCCAACAAACACCGTCAAATTGACCGTCACGCTGGGGTTCGACGCATCGGGAAACAGCAACACCTTGAGGCCATTTTCGAGTCGGTACTCGGTGATTCCCTCCACCGTGGTGATCTTCTTCGGTGCGGGAGCCTCTTCATTCTGCGCCGCAGCCGGCTGAGCCGTTGCTAGAACGAGTGCCACCAATCCCCAACCAACCACTGCAAATCGACGTTCCATCGGTGACTCCTTTGCGTTGTGCTGCCGCGAATGATTGCGCGAGACGCTGGCATTAGCGTCTGTTTTCGGAACCAATCGATGCTCACCGTAAGACGAGCCACTCGGTCCCGGCTCTCCTTCGGAATCGTAGCAGCCATCGGGCGGATTGAAAACCTTCGCAAGCTGCTTCCACGGTGTATCCGGCGGGGGAGAATGAAGCCGCAGCGATGACGAATTACAGGGATCTGGACAAGAATGGGAAATTGAACGCGAAATTGAATAGAATGGATGGACGCTGGCAGATCACACTTGCGAATGAAGAGTTGCTGACATATTCGGTGTCGAGGAATCCACTCATGTTGAAGAGCATCGTCACGGTAATCGCCCTCCTGTTGGCACAGACATCTCTCGTTTCTGCCAGTGCAGGCGAGCGTCCCAACATCGTCCTCATCATGGCCGACGATCTTGGCTTTGCAGATTTGGGGTGTTACGGCTCGGAGATCGAGACGCCGAATCTCGATGCCCTGGCGGACGGAGGACTGCGTTTCTCGCAATTCTATAACACGGCCAAATGCCATTCATCGCGGGTCTCGTTGCTGACCGGACTCTATTGCGATCAGGCGGGCAGCGCGCGACTCAATCGTGGGGCCACTATTGCCGAAGTGCTGGCCGACGCTGGGTATTTCACTGCCATGTCGGGCAAGTGGCACCTCAATCAACAACCGACCGATTTCGGGTTCGACCGTTATTTTGGGCACCTCTCCGGTGCAACCAACTTCTTCACCGGCGACGACACCTTTCGGCTCAACGGAGAGAAGTGGAAAGTTCCCAAGACCCTCAACGGACGCCCGTTTTACACAACGCATGCCATTGCCGACTTCGCACTGCAGTTTCTCGAAGAAGCCACCAAAGGGAAGGAACCGTTTCTGCTATACACGGCCTTCAATGCGCCGCATTACCCGCTTCAAGCTCCCGAGAGTGCGGTTCGCAAATACGACGGCCGATACGATGGCGGCTGGGACAAACTTCGCGAAGAACGGCACCGTCGCCAAATCAAGTCGGGGCTGTTGTCGGCGAAGTGGGAACTCAGCCCGCGACCGGATCACGTTCCCGCATGGAACAGTCTCAGCAAAAAGGATCGCCAGTGGGAAGCCGACCGCATGGAGGTATTCGCGGCAATGGTCGATTTGCTCGACCAGAACGTCGGCCGGCTGGTGGACTTTCTCAAGCAAAAAGGTCTCTACGACGACACATTGATTCTCTTCTGTTCGGACAACGGTGCCTGTCCCTTTGAACGGACCCGAGGGCGCTATCTGAAACCGTGGGATCCAAAATCGTATTGGACTTACGATGCCAGTTGGGCACATGCCGGCAACACCCCGTTTCGTCTCTACAAGCAAAACCAGCACGAGGGCGGCATCTCTTCGCCATTGATCGTCCACTGGCCCGATCATCTGAAGACCGAGCCCGGTTCCATCACCGATCAGCCTGGGCATCTCATCGACTTTATGGCCACCTTCGTCGATCTTGCCGATGTGAAATATCCGAAACAGATAGGCGATCGCCGCATCGATCCGTTGCAGGGCAAATCGCTGCTGCCAATATTTCAGGGGAAGCAGCGACAGCCGCACGAGTCGCTTTACTTCCATTTCGGCACCGACCGTGCCTTGCGGCAAGGTCCGTGGAAACTCGTCTCCGCCAAGTTAGGCAAGTGGGAACTCTACAATCTGGATGATGACCGCACCGAACTGCACGACATTTCAGAGCAGCATCCCCAGCGCGTCGCGAAGATGGCGAATGAGTGGTTTCAGCTGGCTGAAAATGTGGACCGTCTCAAAGGGCGTGGTCTGGCTCCGGCCGGAAAGAATGTCAAACCGCTCAACTTCCGCAAAGACACCAGCAAAGGATTTGCACCGAGTGGAAATGGGAAAGCCAAGAGGAAGAAAGACAAGTAGTCACATGAGATCCGCGAATGGTTCTTATCGATGAAGGTCCTGCAGACAAACAAACGAAACACCAATTTGCATCGCGAGTTCACAACATGAAAATCCGATTCTCTATTGCGGTCCTCTTTTTGACAGCCGGACTATCATCCGCTGTTCCCGAGGCATCCGCTGCTGCCGAGACGCCGACGGCAAAGTCCAAATACAATGTGCTGTTTATCATCTCGGATGATCTGACGGCGACGGCTTTGTCCTGCTACGGGAACAAGGTCTGCAGCACTCCGAACATCGACCGGCTGGCTGCGCGAGGCACACGCTTCACGCGGGCGTATTGTCAGGGAACGTTCTGTGGACCGTCACGGGCATCGTTTATGTCGGGCTATTATCCCCATGCGACCGGCGTGCTGGGATACATCAGCCCAAGGAAGGCAATCGGCGACCGTGAGACGTGGTCGCAGCATTTCAAGAACGCCGGCTATTACACCGCGCGCGTCAGCAAGATTTTTCACATGGGCGTGCCGGGGGGAATTGAAAAGGGAACCGACGGCGCCGACGACCCCGCATCGTGGACCGAGAAATTCAACAGTCAGGGGCCGGAATGGAAAGCGCCGGGAATCGGTGAGACACTGGAAGGCAATCCCGATGGGAAGAAACCGGTGGTCGGTGGTAACACATTTGTCGTCGTCGAGGCCGACGGCGACGACCTCGTCCATTCCGATGGCAAAACGGCCGCCAAAGCATGCGAGTTGATTCAACGCCACAAAGACGACACGTTCTTCCTCGGTGTCGGCTTCGTGCGACCGCACGTGCCGTTTGTCGCGCCAAAGCCCTACTACAAATCGTTCCTGCCCTACAGCAGCATGTTGCTGCCCGAAAAGGTCGCCGGTGATTGGGACGACATTCCCCGTGCCGGCATCAATTACAAAACCAGCCTGAATATGAAGATGGACGTCAGGCGGCAAAAGAAAGCCGTCGGCGGATACTATGCCTCGGTCGCCTACATGGATGCACAAGTCGGCAAAGTGTTGAATGTACTCAAGGAAGCTAAACTTGATGACAAGACGATTGTCATCTTCACCAGCGATCACGGCTACCATCTTGGCGAACACGATTTCTGGGCTAAGGTCAGCCTGCACGATGAATCGGCTGCTGTGCCGCTTATCATCAGCGTTCCGGATAAACAGCCCGCCGTCTGTCATTCGTTTGCCGAACTGCTCGATCTGTATCCGACCATCAGTAGTCTCTGTGGACTGGAAGTCCCGGCTCGTCTGCAGGGCAAGAATATTTCAGCGATGCTCGACAATCCGACTCACACGGTTCGCGATGCGGCCTTCTGTGTGAATGGCCGCGGATTCCTACTGCGAGAAGACCGCTGGGCCTACATTCAATACGGCGAGAATGCGGCTCGCGGGATTGAGTTGTTCGACATGAAGGACGACCCCAAGCAATACAGCAACCTCGCCGGCCTGCCCAGGTTCAAGCCAGTCGTCGATGCGTTTAAGGCAAAGTTCGCCGCCAAGATGAAAGCCGTTCGCGACAACGATCTCGGCAGGAAATAATTGCGACGGTGTGCGCCGCGACTCAACGTGGGGGGAGAACCTGCCACGGAAAATGAACCGGTGTGTATTGGAATCGAAAAGGACTTGTTCGCTTTTTCGCCACGAAGATCACCGGCGTGCCTGCGGTAGGACGACCGCCATCCTGCCCGGCTTCGCGGCCATCGGCACGATCATGTGCTGACGCCAGGACGGGCCGTCAGCAGTGGCGAGTGAAAACTCGCTAAGACCCCAAAAACCGATGTGATCAGTAGGGACAACTGATCCTGTGGGTTCGATGGGAAATAGTGATTTCACCCCAATCCCGGCAGCGATCTGTTTCGCGCGATCGGCTTTTGAGAGACTCACAACAGAAGAAACGCTGACTGAAATGAATTCCGTCAGCGTTTCTTGCTATCACATCAGTCAAAAAGGACTTCTCCTCATTTCCCTGTCAAGGAGTCCCAGCGGCTCCATCGGGAGCTACGTTCTCTGTAGCTACAGGAAAATCCCTCATACCCACGGTAAACCCCTCAGGCAAGTCCGACGGTCACGCAATCGCGCCGCTACCGATCACTTCGATTCACGAGACACAATGGCCTTCGACTGCTCAGCGGCCATTGGCAAGCTATGTTGTCTGACGTGACAGGTCGGTATCCGCAGTCTAACGGTTTGGTGGCTATTGAGGAAGAATCTTCGCGTAGAAGACTCAAGAACAGACAGCAACCCATTTGGGTTTGTTCGTTGAGGCCAACCCAAAAAAAGAGAGACCAATACGATGCTATCTTCCCCCCAACTGATCACGCGACAGCAAGAGGCTCAAGCTGTTCTTCTTGTGAACAGCAGCTACGGACGCTGTTGCGTTCAAAAAGAATTCTTCGATCTGTTCTATGAGACTTTCATGGGCAAATCGCCGGCGATTGCGGAGATGTTCGCCCACACCGACATGACGGCCCAAAAAATCGTCTTGCGGACGGGAATTGCTCATCTCATTTCCTATGCCAAAGGCAAAGGGATCGCCAAACGAAAACTTGAGGAATTGGGAGAGCGGCACGACCGGGATCATCTCGCGATTAAGCCCGAAATGTACGAAATGTGGGTCGATTCGTTGCTGGAAGCCGTACAAGAGTTCGATCCCAAATACGAGGCAGGTGCGGAGGAAGCCTGGCGATACGTTTTGGCGCGAGGAATCGAACTCATGAATTCCAAGTATTGAGTAAGCATTCTGCTCGTCGTGTCAGTTATTCAGACTGTTCAGAGTCTGGAATCGAAGAATTGGAAGTGGCCCACTAACCCAGAGGGAATCGGTGGGAATTTGCGATTTCACTCCTCTCCCGACAGCGCTGAATCGTCGCTATCGGTTCCAGAATGACTTACGACAAGAAAACGCTGACGGAAATGACTTCCGTCAGCGTTTTTCGCTGTCAACGCAGCGAAAAAGGATTCCCCCGCATACCCCTCAGATTTCAGGCAAGGAAAGCCAATGGCTCTTTGCGGGAGCTAGGTTCTTCATATCTGCAGGTAATTCCCACAGACCCGCCCCACGATCACGCCTCAAAGACACGCCTCAAGCACCCTCCCCACAATCACTCCGCTGGCCTTCCCCCCTTTAATTGATCCACAGCGAGTGAGAGAATCTTGACCGGGCTGAACACCCGGAAAGGATTCTTTGAGATGAAACAGAACCGACACACGGTGGACCAGATCATTGCCAAGTTGCGTCGTGCTGACG